>NZ_RHOG01000017.1 GCF_003946405.1 Lacticaseibacillus yichunensis
TGCGGGGGATACCGTACGCAAACCTAGAGTGGCTGCTATGAAGGGCATCCGAGTCAGTGGTGTCATAAATTAGGCGAGTGGGTTGTTCTACAGTTCCATCGTTTTACCAGCTTTATCAGTACCACCGTTGTCCGGCAGTAAGCATCGACTTTTGATCACACTGTCGCCGTTGAAATCTGATCGCGCCAAGCCCCACAAGCAAGGCGCCCGCAGTATCCTAATCTAATAATCACGCAAACACACTGGCAATGCTGAAAACGACACCTCGACCGGTGTGTTTGTTGTACATAAGGGCCAGAATCTTTTTTTTCGATTCTGACCTTTTTTCAAAAAAGTGAGAATCGACAAAAAATCTAAACGTGCACAAAAAATCGCGCCGATTTTTGGGCACAATGCCAAACCGGGGAAAAAATGGCGCTGAGAGCTCGCACTCTCAGCGCCATTCGTTTGCCATTACGCTTCATCCAGCCGTGTCATCGCGGCCGCATTTTCCGTGTAGTTCAGTTCCTGGTTCAGCTTCTGTGCCATCGGGGTCGTGATGTAGCCCTGCTCAAGCAGATCATGCACAGCCGCTCGTTCAGCCGCCAGCGCGCCGGCCCGTAGCCGGTCGCTTTCTCGATCGTACTGGGTCGCCTTTTGCTTGCCCAGTGCCTTGATGCTGGCGATGCGGTTGCGATACGTCACAATCAGCGAGTAGATGACCTGGCGATCATAATTATGCGCGCGGTGTTCCGGTTGCTTCAAAAAGCTGGACAGATACTTTAGCCCGCCCTTGGCCAACGCTTTTTCGACCTGCAGTTGCGCCGTTTGCCCACGCTGATGCAGCAGCGTCTGCCGCAGCTTGAATACTGGGGCGAAAATTCGCTCGAGCACCGCATACACCGGCGGATGGCCACTGCGCCTTAGCGTCGTCGCCAAGGCGTCATGCTTGTGGGTCAAATGCTTTTTCAGTCGACGGTATTGCCGCGGCTCGACTTGGCTTTCCTGGGCCAGCTGATCCAGTGTCATCAGTTCGCCTTCGATACCGATCTGGCGCAGCTCCAGCTCGTCCTGCACACGCTTGGGCAGGGCTTCGGTCTCCTCAGCCTTGGCCAGCCGCCGAATTAGATCTTGATATTCGGCAATCAGATCGAGCACGGGCTTCTGGTTGGTTTCCCGGCGCTCGCTTTCCAGCCGGCGCACCGCCATTTGATAAAGAAAGCGTTTGGCCTGCTCCAGCGTGATCACCCGCACATCGGCCGTGTCTTCTGCCTCGGGTTCATCACTGACGACACTGGAGCCACGGGTTTCAAGCGGCGTCCGCATTTTTGTGACCAGCGGCAAGCCGACCACTGCAACGACCAGGCTGAGCACCACAAAGCCGGCCGCGATGAACAGCATCAGACTGCGCTCGGGAAACGGCTGGCCATTGGCGACGGTCATGGGGACGGCCAGCACCCCCACCAACGTGATCGCACCGCGGACGCCCGACAAGCCGGATAAAAGCGCAGTGCTGAAATGAATAGGCTCCCCGGCGCGTTTTTCAAACCAGAGATTGGCAAACGACCAAAGCGTCCGAATCGCGAGCACCGCCAAGTACACCAGTACCACATCCAGCAACGCACGGCCCGTCGAAACAGCTCGACTTTCGATCGTCGTGCGCATCGCCACGGGCAACTCAATGCCCAAGATAAGAAAAATGATGCCGTTCAGCGAATAAACAATGATGTCCCAAGTTCGCTCGGAGACGATGCGCAGTTCGGGCAACGCCGAAATGTAGCGCTGCTCGGAGCTGCCCGTGGCCAGCAAGCCAGCCACCACGACAGCAATGACACCGGACGCGTGGAGTCCCTCATCAACCACCAGATAGATCAAAAACGGCGTCACCAGTTGCATCACGGTGTGCAAGATGACATCGTTGATTCCTTGCTGCAGCAACCAAACGCGCAGCGCATTGATCAGCAGCATCAAAAACGCCCCGGTAAGCGCCCCAATCACCGCCACATAGGCAAAGTCGCCGATTGCCTGGCCGAGAAAAAAACTCCCCGACACCGCGGCCGCGATTCCGTATTTGAACCCGATCAGCCCGCTGGCATCATTGATCAAGCTTTCGCCGGACACCAGGTGCAACATTTTGCTTGGCAGTTTGACGCGTTTTGCGACCGACTGCACCGCGATCGGATCGGTCGGCGACAGAATCGCAGCGAGTGCAAAGCTGGCGGCAAGTGGCATCGCCGGCACTAACCAGTGAATGAAATAGCCGCCGATGAACATCGTCGCAAACACCAGCAAGATCGCATTGCCAAAAATCGGCCAACGCAGCGCCCATAACTCGCGCTTGGGAAACCGTCGGCCATCATTGAACAAAAGCGGCGCGGTGAACAGCAACATGAACCAGTCTGTTGCGATGTCCAGTTTCAAATTGAAGACAAGCGCGGCGGCCAGCCCCAGCGCCGCCTGAATCAACGCCACGGGCACCGCCACTAGATAATGGCTGATGATATTAGAAATGATCACCAACACGATCAGCAATAAGACCGCTTCCACAAGTTGCATTCACAGGCCTCCTTCCAACGTCACACGATTTTGCCAAAACTAAACGACGCCCCGACCATTCAGTGTGACAGACGACACGTCAGCGTCACCCCTTGGCCGCGTCACTGCCAATGATTCGCACTTCCGGATGCAGGGCCACCCCAAACTTCGCGGCGACATGCTCCTGCACATAATGAATCATCGCCAGATAATCGCTGGCCGTGGCCCCACCAAGGTTGACGATAAACCCCGCATGTTTTTCCGAGATCTGCGCACCGCCGATGATGTGGCCCTGCAGTCCGCTTTGCTGAATCATCGGACCGACAAAATGCCCAGCAGGCCGTTTGAACACGGAACCACAGGACGGATAATCAAGCGGTTGCTTGGACGCCCGCAGACTATTGAAATGATCCATCGCCGCGCGAATCTGTGGCCGCGGCTGCTGGGTGAGCTCAAAAGTGGCCCGCAACACGATATCGCCTGTGTCTTGAACCAACGAATGGCGATAGGCAAACTGCATATCTTCATTCGAGTAGGTTGTCAATTGGCCATCGCGCGTCAACACCTCAGCGCTGGCCAGCACATCGCAGATCTCCCCACCATAGGCACCGGCATTCATAAATACAGCCCCGCCAATACTGCCGGGAATTCCCGCCGCAAACGCCAGCCCACCTAGGCCAGCCTGATACGCAACCTCGGTGACATCGATCAAGCGCGCGCCGGCGTCAGCAATCAATCGCGTACCGTCGCAAGTCACCTCTGTCATTTTTGTCAGCAAAATGACCAGCCCGCGAATACCGCCGTCTTTGACGATCAAATTGCTGGCATTGCCGATCACCGTCACTGGTAGCGCCTGGGCATGCGCTTCGGTCAGCAATTGCTGGACCTCAACGACACTGGTCGGCAAAGCCAACAGATCAGCCGGCCCGCCTGTTTGGGTGAAAGTATAATGGCTGAGCGGCTCATTGAGATGCACGCTGAGCCCACCAAAACTGCCTGTTTCTGTCATTTGATCAGGTCCCTTCTGCGGATAACTGGTTCAATTTTAACATAAACACGGCCCCTAGCGACCCCGCCTTCCATCGGGTACAATGGAGGCAAACAAGAAGCGAGGCGGCAAGAATGAAACTGATCTCATGGAATGTCAACGGGCTGCGCGCCGTTTTGACGCACGACTTTATGACCACGTTCAACCAACTGGATGCCGATTGGTTCTGCATCCAGGAAACAAAGATGCAAGAAGGCCAGGCAAGCCTCGACCTGCCCGGCTATCATCAATACTTCAATTATGCCGAGCGCAAAGGCTATTCCGGCACGGCGATCTTCACCAAGCATGAACCGTTGGCCGTGACCTATGGCATCGGGGTGCCTGAGCTGGACACCGAGGGCCGCGTGATCACCCTGGAGTACCCGAATTTTTACTTGATCACCGTGTACACCCCGAATTCCGGCAGCGACCTGAAGCGGCTGGCCTTTCGCCAAACATGGGATCAAGCCTTCCTGGCCTACACCAATTCCTTAGCTGAAAAAAAACCGCTGGTCTATTGCGGCGATCTGAACGTCGCCCATCACGAGATCGATCTGAAAAATCCGGCCAGCAACCATCACAACGCCGGCTTCACCGATGAGGAGCGACAGGATTTCACCACGCAACTTGAGGCAGGCTACGTCGATTCGTTTCGGCATTTCTACCCTGATCAAACAGACATCTTTTCGTGGTGGAGCTATCGCTTCTCCGCGCGCAGTCGCAATGCCGGGTGGCGCATCGACTACTTTGTGGCCAGCAGCGACTTTGTGCCATTTATGAAAGACGCGGCGATTCACAATGAGGTTCTGGGCAGCGACCACTGCCCAGTCGAATTAACGGTCGATTCGGCGCTGCTGGAGGCCAAGTGATGGATTTCGTCGCGATGGATTTTGAAACGGCGAACCGCACCCGGGCCTCAGCGTGCTCGCTGGCGTTGGTGGTGGTTCGGGCAAGCCGCATCGTCGACAGTTTTTACACGCTGATCGATCCCGAGGAAGCGTTTGAGCCGCAAAACATCCGCGTCCACGGCATCACCAGTCGCGCCGTGCAAGGGCAGCCGAGCTTTCCCCAAGTGTGGCCGCATATCGCCCCGCTTTTTGCCGAAAGCGGCCTGGTCGCCGCGCATAATGCGCCGTTTGATGTGTCCGTCTTACGCCAAGAACTGGTTCGCTATGACTTGCCGCCGGTCCATTACCAAGTGCTGGACACGGCCCGCACCGCGCGCAAACTGATGCCGGACCTACACGATCACAAGTTGGAAACGGTCAGTGCCGCGCTGGCGGTGCCGCTGTACGACCATCACAACGCGCTGGCTGACAGTTATGCTTGCGCCCGCATTTTGTTGGCACAAGCGGCCGCATTTGGGCAGGACACCTTGTCTGCAATGCTTAAACAGGCGTAGGAACGACAATTAGAAACGACAATATAATAGAAGGAACGCAACCAAATAGCGGGGCGCATGCCATTTTCGGCACGTGCCCCGCTATTTGGTTATTTCAGCGCGCTGATCTGCGCAGCCAGCGCGGTCGCCCGCGGTCCGGTGGCACTGATGGTCAGCAGGCGCTGTTCGTCAACCAGTGGCTCTTTATCAAGGCGAATCGTCAATGCGTCGCTTGGGGCGGCCACGCCCAGAAATTGCGGCCACTCCACCACACTGACGCCATCGCCGTCAAAATACTCCTCAAGCCCAAGGTCTTCCACCCCGCCATCTTCCAAGCGGTAGATGTCCATGTGATACAAGGGCAACCGCCCGCTTGGATACTCGCGGATGATGGTGAAGGTCGGACTCTTCACATTTTGGGAGATGCCCAAGCCCTTCGCGAGACCCTTGGTGAAACTGGTCTTGCCAGCCCCCAAGTCGCCTTCAAGAAGCAACACGTCCCCCGCCTGTAGAAGTGGGGCGATCTTGGCCGCGAATGTCTGAAGGGCGGCCTCATTGGCAAAGGTGGTCGTCATGCGATCAGATTCTGGGCAGCGGTGATGATTGCCAGCTTGTAGACATCCTCTTCGTTGGCGCCACGCGACAGATCAGAAACCGGCTTGTTCAGCCCCTGCAAGATCGGGCCGATTGCTTCGAAGTTGCCAAAGCGCTGGGCGATCTTGTAGCCGATGTTCCCTGCCTGCAGATCTGGGAAGATAAAGACATTGGCATTGCCGGCCACCTCAGAATCTGGGGCCTTGAGCTTCGCAACGGTCGGCACAAAGGCAGCATCAAACTGCAATTCACCATCAAGCGCGAGCTCTGGCGCCAATTCATGGGCGATCTTTGTCGCTTCAACGACCTTATCCACTTGCGGCGCCTTTGCAGAGCCCTTGGTGGAAAAGCTGAGCAGCGCAACTTTTGGATCGATGTCAAACAGCTTGGCGGTCTTTGCGGATTCAACGGCGATCTCGGCCAGCTCCTGGCTGTTCGGGTCGATGTTGATCGCGTTGTCGGCAAACAGATAGCGTTCGTCGCGGCCGCGCTGCATAATGAAGGCCCCAGAGATGCGCGACGCATCCGGCCGTGTCTTGATGATCTGAAGCGCCGGGCGAACGGTGTCAGCCGTGGAGTGCACCGCCCCAGAGACCATGCCATCCGCCTCGCCTAAAAAGACGAGCATCGTACCAAAATAATTGGGATCGCGAACGATCTGATCCGCTTGTTCTTCAGTCGCCTTGCCGTTGCGGCGGTCAAAGAAAGCCTTGGCCATCTCGGCGTGGAAGGCATCCGTTTGGGGATCGCGGATAGTGACTTTGGAAACGTCGAAGCCTTTTTCGCCGGCAACCTTGGCGATCTCTTCGGCGTTGCCAAGCAGCGTCGGGGCGATCAGGCCGTCTGCGGCCAGGCGCACAGCCGCGCCAATGATGCGCGCATCGGTGCCTTCAGGAAAAACAATGCGTAGGTTCTTACCACTGATTTTTTGCTTTAAGCTGTCAAATAAATCCAAGATGGGTCCCTCCATAAAAGCGTTTTCGTTTTCTATCATAGCCGACTTGAAAGCCGAGCGCTAGTCCTGCGGTGAACTTGGCAGTTGCCAATCGATCGGGCGCTCCCCCATTTGCGTAAGCGCCACGTTGGTGCGGGAAAAAGGCTTGCTTCCGAAAAAGCCGCGGGAAGCTGACAGCGGGCTCGGATGCGGGGAAGCGATGATCGCATTTTTCGTCGAATCGATCAGCGCCGTTTTCGCCCGCGCCGCATTGCCCCACAAAATAAAGACGACCCCGCCGCGATCGGACAACGCCGCGATCGCCGCATCCGTCATCTCTTCCCAGCCCTGATGCTGATGGGAATACGCCTGGCCGTCGCGAACTGTCAACACCGCATTGAGCAGCAACACGCCCTGTTTTGCCCAGGCCTTCAGATACCCGTGCGTCACCGGCGCAATGCCGAGGTCACTTTGCAATTCCTTGTAGATATTTTTCAGCGACGGCGGCAGCGGGATCCCCGGCGCCACAGCAAAGCTCGCCCCGACCGCCTGATTTGGCCCATGATACGGATCCTGGCCGAGGATCACCACCTTGACCTCCGCAAACGGTGTCCATTCGAACGCTTGGAAAATATGGTGCATCTCCGGATAGATCGTCTGCGTGCGATATTCTTCTTTTAAAAAGGTATGCAGCTTGCCGTACACCGGCCCATCAAACACCGGCGCCAAGACCGTCTGCCAGTCATTATGTATCAAAGTTTTCATTGCGTGCCCTCCGCCCCTCATTTTACAAGGGAAGCAGGCATTCGACCAGCCGCTGGGGGAAGTTTCTGAATCGCACATCAAGCACCAGACTCGCTTTGCCGTGATGCCTTGCGGAAATGAGGAGGGCCTCACCATCGAACCCATCCGACGCCAGAATCGGCCGGGTATGCTACACTTAGCGCGTAACGTTTCGACGAAAGGTGGCAATTGTATGATACGCATCATCGCATCTGACATGGACGGTACCCTGCTCAACGACAAAAACGAGGTCTCACAGGAAAACGCAGACGCGATCAAAGCTGCACAGGCAGCCGGCATCGAATTCATGGTGGCAACGGGACGCGGCCTGAGCGAGGCCAAGCCCCTTTTTGCCGATCATGACCTGCATCCTGCCTTTATCACCATCAACGGGGCCAAAGTCTACGACGAACAAGAGACGCTGAAAGTCGAAGCTGCGATTCCCCGCCCGCTTGCGTTGTCGATCACCCAAACGCTGAGTGAGGCCAATATTTACTATGAGCTGTTCACCAGTCGCGGCATTGCCTCTGATGACCGCGCCCGGCGGATTCAAAACGTGGCGGATGTCCTCGTTAAACTCAATCCAGACACGCCATACAAGATCGCAGTCGCACTGTCAGCCGCGCGCCTTGAGCTGATTCACATCACTTACGTCGACAATTATGCCGAGCTTTTAACGGATCCCGCCGTCAAGATCTACAAGGTTGTCGCTTTTTCCCGGGAAGGCCAGGCCAAGCTTGCCGGCGTGAAAAAAGTGTTCGACGCAACCGGCGAGCTGGCGGTCACCTCAAGTGCAGAAAACAATCTCGAGATCAACAGCATCGCCGCGCAAAAAGGCACCGCGCTTGAGGCCTATGCCAGCCAAAAAGGCATTCGCATGGACGAAGTGATGGCGATCGGTGACAATCTCAACGACGCCTCCATGATCAAAATGGCAAAATATGGCGTGGCGATGGGCAATGCCATCCCCGAGATCAAGAAGATCGCCTGGTGGACCACGGCAACGAACCGTGAAAACGGTGTCGCCGTCGCGATTCAACACGCACTTGATGAGAATCGAGGCCACTAAATGGAATTCTACGTGGATGTCCAGACATTACATGACACCAACATGACCGTCATCAAGGATGAGAAAAATCAACCGGTCTACATTCTCACCGGCCGCCGTGGCATCGCAAATGATGGTTTTTTTCTTCACACGATCAGCGGCAACGAACTTGGTGAGATCCGCCAGCGCACCGTCAGCGTCAACCCGCGTTTCGACCTGCTCATCGGTGGGGAAAAAGTTGCCTCGATCAAGAAGATGTTCGGCGTCTGGCGCGAGTTCATTTTCGTCTCCGAGCTTAACTGGATGGTCATCGGCAACATGCTCGCCAACCAATATCACATTTATCATGGCATGAAAACGGTCACCACGATCGCCTCGGTTGGCACCGCCAGTGAGACGATCTTGAAACTCGACATCGCCAATCCGCGTGATGTCGTGCCTGGCTTGCTGGTCGCCGCCTTGCTGGACCGCTGGCGTCAGGCAAACCTGGCCAACCCACTCGTCCGTCATGACGTGGGCATCAGTTACGGCCTATAACCAGACAAAAACGGAGTTGGAATTTTTTCTTCCAGCTCCGTTTTTTTGCGTCTCCGCGTCGCGCCCAACTTGCGCCGCCACATGCGGGACGATTGTGCGCGATCACTTAAATTTTTTACGCCAGTGCCTTGATCATATGATTGTAGCGATGCGACCCGATCATCAGTTCACCGGTCTTATGGTAGCCCATTTTCGTGTACAGCTTTTCCGCCCGCGGGTTCGTCTGATCGACATTCAAGCTCAAGCAGCGTTGGCCCTGCGCCGCAAGCAACGGCTCAATGCCCTGAAGCAGCGCGGTGCCGACGCCATGTCCTTGCGTGTTTTCCGCAACTGCCAGCGTGTCGATGTACCATTCGCCGGCATATGTTTCCGTGTCGGGAAATAGCTCTTTGTCTTCGGGTAGCCCGACTTTTGGGAGCAGCGGCTGAAACGCGTCATCGATGTGGGCTTCCTTCACGTGCGGATAGCCGACCAAGATCCCGTCGATCGCGCCCGCTGCATTCACATGGACATGCGTTTGCGGATAGCCATAGCGATAATCCTTCATCAAAAAGGCTTGCTCAAACACAGGATACAGATCCTTTTTCGCCATTTTCTGAAGCGCCGGAATCTCCATCTCTTCAAAAACAATATCGATCAACGGCACGACCTGCGCCGCGTCATCGGGGTGACTTGCTCGTATCATACAACACCGCACCATCTTGACCCACGGCTGGCGGTGCGGTGATCGCCTCCAATTGAACCAGTCGCGAGGCGCGCCAGGCGCGCATCTACGCTCAAGTATACCAAAAGCCGAACAATGTACAAGGCCAGGCCAAACTCGATTAATAGGTGCGAACAGTATTTTATCGTTATTCAACATCGTTCGGCTTTGGTGAAACACCGTGTGGACCGCTTCGCCTGATCAAGACCCTCTCCAACGTGCTGATCAGGAAAAATGTTTATAAATTATAACGAGGGGATGCGGCGAGGCTGCTGTTATTTGAGTACGCTAAAGTGCGATTGATGGTCTCCTTTTCAGTAAAAGAAATTAATATAATGAACAAAGGTGAGAATTGACCGACATATTGATGAGAAGCAATCATATCACACAATATCTTGTTAGTCGCGTGCGCATTTGCTACCATGATGATGGTGACTTTTTCGACGGCAATGAGGGTCACCAGACTATTTTGAAGGAGCGAACTGGGTTGAAAGTTACGTTTAAAGACGTCACCCTCTCCTACGACGGAAAGATCGACACCCTCAAGCATCTCAACTTCGAGATTCCTGACGGCTCGCTGGTCTCTTTGCTAGGGCCGAGTGGCGGTGGCAAGACGACCACATTGAACCTGATCTCTGGGCTCTTGCCGGCGACCAGCGGCCACATCTATTTTGGAGACGAAGACGTCACCAAAAAGGATGCATTGGCCCGTAAAGTAGGGATGGTATTCCAGAACTATTCGCTGTATCCCCATCTGTCGGTGCGCGACAACATCGCGTTTCCACTCAAGATGCAGCATGTCAGCCGCAAAGAACGCTACGCCAAGGCGGAGGAATTGGCCAAGTTGGTGCATGTTGATGACCAGCTCGACAAGAAACCCGGCGAACTTTCCGGCGGGCAGCAGCAGCGTGTCGCCATTGCGCGCGCGCTGGCCAAGTCGCCTTCGCTGCTGCTTCTCGATGAACCCCTGTCAAACCTCGATGCGCGCCTGCGTATCGAGATGCGTCAGGAGATTCGCCGCATTCAGCGCGAGACAGGCGTCACGACGATCTTCGTGACCCATGACCAGGATGAAGCCTTGCACATCTCGGACAACATTATGGTCCTGTCGTTTGGGAAAATTCAGCAGTTTTCTGCCCCAGACGACCTGTATGAACGCCCAAGCAATCTGTTTGTCGCCAAGTTTATTGGGGAACCCGTGATCAACACCCTGCCAGCCGAAACGCTCAAGGCGGATCTTCAAGGCCATGTGCCTGATGAGATTCTTGCCAAGGCCGTCACGGCGGGTCTGCGGTCGGAAGCGCTGGTGCCATTTGACAACGGTCAGGGCATCTTGACCACGTTCCATGCGACCCTGGCCGACAAGCAAAAATACGGCCGTGAAGCGACGGCAGCTTTGAACTATAACGGCCAAACGCTGCTGTCCACCGAAATGGCGGGCCTACCAGCCGATCAAAAGGAAGGCGACTTCTTCATCACGAAAGCAGGCTTCTTCCTGTTTGACGAGGCTGGTGCGTTGATTTTTGGCGGTGAAGCTCATGATCAATGAAAAACCCACCATTAAATCCACGCTGAAGGCGCTGTTATATCTCCTACCGATGCTGGTGGTGACGATCACCTTCAGCATCTGGCCGATCATCAGCTCCTTCATGATGAGTTTCTACACGAAGTACGATTATTATAACGACAAGGTCAGCGCGATCGGGTTTGATAACTTTGTCACGCTTTGGCAGGACCCTGAGTTCCATTTGGCAGTGCGCAACACCCTGATCTTCGTGGTCGGCGTGGTGCCTATCACCGTCATTTTGTCGCTGATCATCGCGCTTCTTTTGAACCAGATCAAATGGCTGTCCGGCTTTTTCCGCACGGTGTACTTCCTGCCGTTCGTCACCAGTACCGTCGCCATCGCGATGGTCTGGAACTGGATCTACCATTCTGATTACGGGCTGATGAATTATTTTCTGGGGCTCGTGGGGATTCATCCGATCAATTGGTTGACGGACCCGAATTACTCGCTTCTGGCGCTCATCATCATGAGTATCTGGAAGAACCTCGGCTTCAACATCATCTTGTTCCTTGTTGGACTCAACAACATCGACAAGCACTACTATCAAGCCGCCGAGATCGATGGTGCCAATTCCTGGCAACGTTTCTGGAACGTCACCATCCCACTGCTCTCCCCGATCACCTTCTTGGTCTCGGTCAACGGTGTCATCGGCAGCTTCAAAGTCTTCGACCAGGTCTACGCGTTGTTCGGCGGCCAGCCAGGCCCCGCCAAAGCGGACTTGACCATTGTGTATTACCTCTTTGAGAAGTTTTACACGGAAAACAAGTACACGCTGGCTGCCGCCAGTGGCGTCTTCTTGTTCTTCCTGATCTTGCTGGTCACGCTTGTGCAGATGTGGTATTCCCGCAAGCACGTGCATTATTAGGAGGACCCCATGGCGAAAAAACTCAGTAAAGTCATTATTTACGTGTTGCTTTCGGTCGGGGCCATCACGATGCTCGTGCCGTTTATCTGGATGGTGTCGACGTCTTTGAAGACCGGCCCTGAAACGATCAAAGTCCCACCGATCTGGATTCCCAAGGTGCTCCAATGGGGCAACTACATCAAGGCTTGGAACGCCGCGCCATTCGCGCAGTATTTCATCAATAGTGTGGTCGTCACCGTGGTCACCACGGTCGGGCAATTGTTCACCAGCATCTTGGCTGCGTTCGCATTTTCTCGGCTTCAGTTCTACGGCAAAAACCTGCTTTTCATGATCTTCCTTGGCACGATGATGATTCCAGGCGAAATGCTGATCATTCCTAATTTTGTCACCTTGTCTAAGCTCGGCATGATCGACCATTATGCGGCCTTGATCGTGCCGTGGCTCGCAAGCTTCTTCACCGTCTTCACGCTCAGACAGACCTTCCAGGCCACCCCGGACCAGATCTACTACGCCGCCAAGATCGACGGCGCCTCTGACTGGAAATACCTGTGGACCGTCCTGGTGCCGATGAGCAAGTCGACGATCACTGCCGTCACCGTTTTAGCCGTTATCGGTTCGTGGAACTCGTTCATGTGGCCGCTGATCGCAACGAACAGCGAAAACATGCGGACCCTGCCAGTTGGGTTGCAAGCCTTCACGACTGACTCTGGGACCACCTACGAACTGCTGATGGCCGCTTCCACCTTTGTGATCATCCCAATGGTCATTTTGTACATGTTCTTGCAAAAATACATTATTGCTGGTATTTCCAAAGCTGGTTTGAAAGGATGAGTCTTTCTCATGAAAAAGAGTTTTTGGGGTAAAGCACTACTGGGGATCTCCGCGCTCGCATTGGGCCTGGTCCTAACCGCTTGTGGTAGCAACAATAGCTCAGATAAGAGTAGCAACGGCGGCAAAGTCACGATCACCTTCTGGCACGGTATGACGGGCCCTTATGGTAAGGCTTTGAACGGTATCATCAAGGACTTCAACAACTCCCAAGACAAGTACGTCGTCAAAGGCACTGCCCAGGGCAACTACGCGACCTTGCAGCAAAAGATCATGGCCGCAGCCAAGTCCAAGAAGCTCCCAACGATCGCACAGACAACTTACACGACCGTTCCGGACTACGTTAAGAACAACTTCCTTGCACCACTGGATCCATACATGCTGAAGGGTTCCGACAAACTCTCCACCGCATCGATGGATGATATCTATCCGGCCTTCTTGTCCAGTTCCAAATATCAAGGCAAGTACTATTCTGTGCCATTTTCCAAGTCCGTCCGTGTCCTCTTCTACAACAAGAAGCTGATGGATCAACTTGGCGTCAAGATGCCGACCAGCTGGGAAGAGATCGCAGCCCTTGGCCCACAGCTCAAGAAAAAGGGCATCATGGCGATCGGCTTTGATAAGTCCTTCGACATGGAGTTCGAGGGTCTCGCTCGCCAAGCCGGCAACGCGCTGGTTGAACCTGACTCACTGAAAGTCAACGTCGATTCTAAAGAAACGTTGACTGCGGCCCACTTCATCTGGGACATGCTGCAAAAGGGTTACGCCAAGACCGCCGGCGAAGATTTCTACGGCGACAAGGCGTTCCAGACCGGCAAGACCTTGTTCTATGTCGGCTCCTCTGCTGGTGTCACCAACATGAATCAGACTGCTCCAAAGTCGCTTGATTGGCACACCGCCCCACTTCCAACTTACAATGGTCAAAAGGCGACCGAACTGGCCGGTAATGACCTTGTGATGTTCAACTCTGGTAGCGATGCCCAAAAGAAGGGCGCATGGGCCTTCATGAAGTTCCTGCTGTCCAAGAAGGAAACAATCAAGTGGGCTGAAGGCACCGGCTATGTGCCGCTGCGCAAGTCCGCCGTTGAAGATCCTACCTTCCAGGATTGGCTGAAGAAGAACCCGGCCAATGCGGCTGCTGTTAACTCGCTGGACTTCGGCTTCCAGTCGACCGCTTTTGTCGGCTTCACCGAATACCGCAACGACTTGCTTGATGCCGTTGACGCCATGATCTCCAAGAAGACCCAACCTGAAAAGGCGCTGGCTGACTTGAAGACCAAGGCGGAAAAAATCATCAAGGACAATAACTAAGCGATAATGTACGGAAAGCCTTGCAACAGAAAATGCGGCAGGGCTTTTTTTGACGGAAGTGGGACAAAGGGCGGGCTTGGGTCCGACAGGTAAGCGTCTCAAGCGCCAGGTCCGACCTTTGGACCAGGTGATTGGCGCCTGATGCTCGGAGCCGGACAGTTGACCCACGACACTGCGATCACATTGGTGCACGAGATAGGAACTACTGGCAGCGTCCGTCAGGTGGCGGTTGCCCCTTTCCAATGACCCGACCAATGGCTTATGATGGAGTGTTACAACAGAAGGAGGAGTTGCGCAAATGACACAGATACGATTTTTGAATGGGTTGACCACGATCGGCGGCAATATCGTCGAATTTTCCAACGGGGACAGTCGCGTGATCATGGACTTCGGGGTGGCCGCTGATCTGACCAACGAAACGATCGAGTCGGCGATGGCGGCGGGCAAGCTGCCGCAGGTGCCGGAACTGTTTGGCGAAGGCCCGGACGCGTTCGCGCATGAGGCCATCTTCATCTCGCATCTGCACATCGATCACATGGGCGCGCTGCAATACCTCAAGCGCGACATTCCGATCTACCTCTCCGCGCCCAGCTACCAACTGTATCAGACGCTGATCGCACTGGGCGTTGAAAAACCGGTCGCAAACCTCCATCCCCTGCCGTTTGAAACACCGATTCAGATCGGCGCATTTTCCGTGGAAGGCTTTGCCAGCGACCACGACGAACCGGGCGTCATGGCGCTGCTGGTCGGCGATGGCACGCGGTGGTTCGGCCATTCCGGCGACGTCCGGCTCAACGGCCCGCATCTTGACCGCGTGAAAAATTGGGCGGCGGCCTTCCGTGACAAGAAGCTCGCGATGTTCATGGTGGAAGGAACGACTTTTTCCTTCGCCAGCCCGGCGCCGGTGGAAGATAGCGCCCATCCAAGTGTGCCGCTGACGGAGGACACCTTGCAGGAGCGGCTTGAGGAACAGCTCAAGGCCGCCCCGCAGCTGGTCGTGATCAACCCGTATATTCGCAACTATGCGCGCCTGGAAAACATTCAGGCGACCGCCCATCGCGCCGGCCGCCAAATGGTCTGGGGGAAAAATGACGCCACCGTGCTTAAGACAATGTGCGGGGTCGAGCCCGATTTTGTGCTCGATGACGACATCCACCTGCGCACCATTCAGGCTGACCCCAGCCACTACCTGTTGCAAAACGATTTTGACCAACTCGCGCAACTGGCCGACCTGCCGATCAGCGTTTATCTGCATAGCAATGGCGAACCGCTGGGCGACTATGATCCGCGGTTCAAACAGCTGCAGGACTGGCTCGCAGACCACGAGATTCCGCTGGTCTTTCTGTCTTGCTCCGGCCACGCCCTGCGCCAAGATCTCGTCACCTTAGTGCGCTGGATCGCCCCGCAGATCGTCGTGCCGTGGCACAGTTTTCACCCTGAGCGTGAGGCCCAGGCGCTGGATGAACAGACCAAGGCCCAGGTGCTGCTACCGGAAAAAGACTTGTACTATGATCTCGATGAACCGGACCAAGACTGAGCTGCGCCTCGCTTTGCATGGCTAGCTTCGCACTGAAAGGCACCACCATCGCACTTAAAAACAGGAACCGCATGCGCGTGCCACAAAGGCTGCGCACGTGCGATTCCTGTTTTTGCGTCTCAGATCAATTTTTTTGCGACCCATTTTTGCCCGTGGAAGCGCCAAAGGAAGATCACGCCACGGACGAGCCATTCAAAGCCCATGATTGCCGCGATACCATTGAGCCCCCAGCCCAACTTGATGCACAGGAAATAGGCGCCAGCCACCCGAAACAGCCACATCGTCGTCAGCGAGACGACCGTCGTGAAGTTGCCATCCCCCGCGGCGCGCAGGGCATTCGGCGTGACGAAGCTGATCGTCCAGGCCAACAGGTGCCCGCCCACAAAGATCAAATACATGTTGAAGATGCGCGAAACCAGCGCCGGGGCCGGCGAAAACAGCAAGATCGCATGATCGAATGACAGGAGCATCACCCCGTCCACCACCACGAAGGCGGCGATGCCTGTGAGGATGAACGCACGTGTGATCTTGCGCGCATCAGCAATGTTACCGCGGCCGACACACTGGCCGACGATCGGGACCAGCGCTGTGCCAAGCGCCGATGGAATGATCTCACTCATTTGCGTCCAGGAAGTCGCGATCGCGTACACCACGATCGAGCTGGTGCCCAGCGACACCACCATCATCTGAATGAGAATTTTTCCGCCGTTGAAAAAGACGCCTTCCGCCGCAAATGGGATGCAGACGATCAAGACCTTTTTGATCATCGCCCAGTTGGGGTACAGCATCGTAACCATTTTCAAGGCAAAGAGGTCGCGATGGCTCCGCAGCATCCACACTGCCAGCCCCGCAGCCAGCCAGCGCGACAGATTCAGCGCAAACAGCATCCCCAGCACGCCCAAATGCAGGCCGTAGATGAAGATCACGTTGAACACCAGATACGACAGGTTCATCGCTAAGGACAGCTGCAGTGAGTTCTTCGTTTTGCCGATGCCGCGCAGACAGCCATTCGTGCCTTCCACCGTGGCCTCAAACGGATAACTCAGCATCACCCCCACCATATACAGCCGCGCGTTTGCCATCACCGCGGGCGACGCGCTGCCAAACAGCAAGTCCAAGATGCCATTATGGAGCGAGCCGAAAAACAGCGCGATCACCGCCGCCACCAAGACGGCGCCAAAAATGGTGCCGTTGACGACCTTGCTGAGCATCTGCCGCTCGCCGCGCCCAAAATATTGCGCCGTCAGCACCGTGCCGCCTAGTCCAACAGCCACGAAGATCTGAATCAAAAACACGTTGACACTGCCGACCATGTTGACGGCACTGATCGCCGCCGCACCGCTTGAGCTGATCAGCGCGGTATTTAAGAAGTTGAAGCTGATCAAGAAAAACTGGTCGAACACAACCGGACCCAGCAGGCTGAACACATACCGCTCGTCAAACGTCTCGCCGGCGTACCAGCGGTGTATCAAATTACGCAAAACGCCACCTCATCAAGTCAATAATAGCTCCTATTATAGCCGTTTCCGGGCCAGCATTCGACAGCGCTTCCACATTTTGCCCAGGCCCGCCCGCCGCTATGCTAAAATAAAGGGCAAGGGAGGACTGCAAATGGCCTACGACATGATTCTGTCACCAGAAAAAACACTGCTGGATCTGCGCTTTGCGGTCCTGCGCAATCGGCTCGTTGACACCTTAACTGAGCGTAACATGCTGGTGCATCAGCGTATTCCTTATTTCAAGGCGCGCTATACGCACGAATTCGGTGACGAAGAACTGCAGCTCGCCATCCTCGATTACCAAGCGGCCCGAGCCAGCGCACGCGTCCGCATGGCCCAAGCATTGAAAAATCAAGGCAAGCCGATCAACGCCAGCACCCTGGCCCAGCAACTCGAGGTCGCCTTTCACGACAAACAGGCCGCGATCAAGCAAGCCAGCGATCTCGTAACATGGGCAACGGATCACCTCGAGAACACCACGCCGTTGAGCCCAGAAGACAGCGAGAAATTGCACACGGATTTCAAGACCCTGGTCAAGGCCCTACACCCGGATCTGCACCCCGACCAATCCCCGCGCGATGCCAATCTGTTTGTCCTTGCCCAAACCGCGCTGGCCGATGGTAATCTTGACTTGATGGCGACGCTGGTCGAGCTGTTGGCCACTGCAGGCACTGAAAGCGTCCCCGCCGCCCCATCGACTGATCCGGCCACCATGACCGCGCCAGGCGCAGATCCATTTCGCTTTGCCAAGCGCGACCTATTTTACCTCGCGCAGCGGTACCTGCACGAAAAAGCGCAGACATTGGCCCTGTATGAAGAATGGCCGCTGAACGTGGCGGGTCTGCTTGACGTCCCGCGGTGGGTGGCGCAGCAGCATGCCCATTATCAGCAGCTCTTGCAACAGTGGCCCTTGCAAGTGGCCGCCGACAATGTGCGCTATGGTGTGCTGATCGGCGACCTAGGAGGCATAAATGACGAACAGTGATTGGACACCCAAACCAATTGACCCACCGGCTGTGCCGTTTCATTTCGATCCGACCAAGCCGACGCCGGCCCCTTTGCCTTTTCCGCGGCCTGGCCAACAGGACATCTTGCTGACCAATCACCACATTGCAGGCACGATGCATGTCGACGACCCCGAGCACCTACTGGATGCGCTCACACTTGGGGCGCAGTTGACCTTGGTGCGGGAACACAACAGTCACGACGCCTTCGCCACGCGCATCGATAGCGCAGACGGGAAGAAGATCGGCTATGTGCCAAAGGGCGACAACACCATTTTCGCCCGGTTGCTGGACGCGGGCCTTCTCGTCTACGCCAAGGTGACTTACTGGGAGACCCGGGGCAAGTGGCCCTATATTCGCGCCGATTTTTACCTGCGCGCGTAATCATGACGGACGACGCAAATACTGCACCGAGGGAATTCATCACGTCCTTGAAAGAACGTGTTTCCTTGCCCTAATTCAAAAAAGCACGCCTCTGCATGTAATGACAGCCATGCAGAGACGTGCTTTTGTGTTCTCATCGTTGACCGGCGCGCAGAGCCCTTGCGACTTCGCGCTGTTGGTCCTTTTTCTTCAAGCTTTCGCGCTTGTCATAGTTGTGCTTCCCTTGGGCGATGCCGATCAGGAGTTTTGCATAGCCATGCTTGAGGTACATTTTCAGCGGCACCAAGGTGAATCCTTGTTGCTCAAGTGCCTGCTGGAGCTTGGCGATCTCTTTTTTGTGCAACAGGAGTTTCCGGCGCCGCAACGGATCAGCATTGAACTGGTTGCCCTCTTTGTAAGGACTGATGTGGACATTTTCCAGCCAGGCCTCACCGTTTTGAATCCGGGCGTACCCATCGCGCAAGTTGATCTTGCCGTCGCGGACCGATTTGATCTCGGTGCCGGTCAGCGCAATGCCAGCCTCATACGTGTCAACGATCGTATAATCATGGCGGGCCTTCTTGTTTTGGGCCAACAAGTTATCCGCCTTGGGCTTCATCTTGGCCACAAGAGGGCCTCCTTTCTGTTAGTGCTGGTTGCCGCCGCGCTGTCCGCGCTGGTTGGGCTTATTCACGCGATTGGCGATCGTCGGATGGAACCCGCGACTTTCGCCAGTCTTACGGTTGCCGCGTTCGCGATCCGGTTGACTGTGCCCGCGCCGTGGCCCGTTGCTTGGCCGTGCGCCCCGTGGATTGCCGCGCGGGATCTCGATGTCGGAGATTGGAATGTCATCCGTTGGAATCAGGGAAAAATCGACTTGGCGTTGCTCGACATCCACATTATCCAACTTGACCTTGCAAGGCTGGCCAATGCGGAAGGTGCGGTGGCTGTTTGAGCCGACCAGCGCCATTTGACTGTCGATGAAGGAATAATAATCATCCTTCATGCGGGAAATGTGAACGAGACCTTCTACCGTGTTCGGCAGCGCCACGAACATCCCGAAGCTGGCCACACCACTGACCACGGCATCGAACTCATCGCCGACTTTATCGGCCATAAATTCGGCCTTCTTCAGGTCATCAACGGCGCGTTCCGCATCGATCGAATGCCGCTCCATCGTCGAACACTGAACGGCGATCTCTGGCAATTTTGCATGCCACTTGTCCTGCACGGTCTCACCGGTGCCTTGGGTCGCGTAGGTGCGAATCAGACGATGCACCGTCAGATCAGGATAGCGGCGAATCGGGCTGGTGAAGTGACAGTAGTATTTCGCGGCGATGCCAAAATGGCCAAGCGGATCATCGGAATAATGTGCCTGCTTCAAACTGCGGAGCAATTTGACATTGACCATCATTTCCTCTGGCGTGCCTGCCACCTCGGTCACAACATCCTGAAGCATTTTTGGCGTCACCGGCTGGCCCTTTTTGATCGGCACGTGAATCCCAAAACTGGAAAGGAAGTCGATGAAATCGGAGATGCGATCATCATCAGGCGTTTCGTGAACCCGATACAGGAATGGCAGATGGAGCTTGTTGAAGTGCTCCGCAACTGTTTCGTTGGCCGCCAGCATGAAGCTTTCGATCATGCGCTCGGACAAGCCGCGATCCCGCAAAACGATATCTGTCGGGTGCCCATTTTCATCGACAATGATCTGCGCTTCGTTTTCTTCAAAATCGATCGCGCCACGGCCATGCCGCATGTTGTACAAAATGGTGTGCATCTCGCCCATCAGATCGAGCATTGGCACAAGGTCCTTGTACTGCTCGCGCAAAACCGGATCCTTATCCGTCAAGATCTTGTTGACGTTGTTGTAGGTCAACCGCCCATGCGAGCGGATCACGCTTTGATAGATCTCGTGGTTGACGACATGGCCCTCGTGATCGATCTCCATGTCACAGGACATCGCCAGGCGATCCACATCCGGATTGATCGAGCAGATCCCGTTGGACAAGCGGAACGGCAACATCGGCACCACGCGGTCGACCAAATAGGTACTGGTCCCGCGGGCGTATGTCTCCTGATCCAGTGGCGAGCCTTCCGTCACATAATAGGACACATCCGCGATATGCACGCCCAGATGGTAATTGCCATTTGGCAGCTGCCACGCGACGACCGCATCATCAAAGTCTTTGGAGTCATCCCCATCGATCGTCACAACAGGCTGATCCGTGATGTCGCGGCGGCCGATGCGGTCCTCGTCCGTCACATGATCCGGAATCGCGTTGGCCTGGTCGAGCGCGTCTTGCGGGTAATCGACGCGGATATCGTTGGCCAGGACCAGTGACATGATGTCGACGCCGGGATCATTTTTATTCCCGAGGTCTTGGGAAATAATGCCGCGCATCGCCTTGGGATGAGTTGCGTCCGGATAATCCGTGATCTCGACCATCATCATATCGCCAAGTTGCGGCAGGCGCCCCGTGTTTTTCACAAAAACAGGGAAGTTCTTCATCTTCTTCTCGTGGCTGGTCACCGTGCCGATAAAGCCGGTGCGCTGCGCTTCGCCGTCTGAAAGCGGGGCATATTCGCCGACTAGTCGGGTGACCTTGCGCTCGACGATCTTGACGACTTCCCCTTCTGGCCCGCGGGTATCGCCGGGGCGAGCCGCCCGCGCGATCTTGACCTCGACCGTATCGCCATCCAATGCAAACGCGGTGCTCGGCGGGGCGATGAACATGTCATTATCCTGGCCTTCCACTGCGACAAAGCCGAAGCCCTTTTCGTTGCCATGGAAAATACCGACCAGTGCGACTGCCTTGGGGCCAAATTGATACTTTTCCCCATCTGTCGGGTGAATCAGGTTGTCATTTTCAAGGCCGGTCAATGCCTGAACAAGCACCTTAAAATCCGCCGCATCGCTCAGTTTGAGCGCACGCTGCAGCGACTGCATCGAGTAATTGATCTGGGGGTTACGGCGGAAAAGGGCCAGCAGTTCATTGCGCATATGTCCGACTGTCGTCATTATTGTTCCTCGTTTTCTTTCTCATTTAAAAATTGAATCACATCTTGGGTCAACTGCTGGCGGGCCGAATTCACCGTCAGCACATGCCCCGCCTCAGCGTACCATCGAAACGTGACCGCGGCATTGGGCAACGCCTGAGCCAACGCCCGACTGCGCGCGGGATCGATCATCTCGTCGCGCCCGCCTTGGGCAATGAAGACCGGTTGCCGAATCTGGCCGAGCCCTGCCGCAACCGTCGAAGCCGCGGCTTGATTGGCCGCCAGCGCAGGCTTGAGCGCCGTTTCAAGCGCCGCCGTCCGGTCCGGGCGCTCGGCCAGCCGGTCCAGATAGGCCGCATATTTCATGAAATTCGGGGCGATCTGCTGCGCCCCTGGCATAACCGGCGACGCAAACACCCCGCCGCAATCGACCGCCAGCTGTTCAAGTGCCTGCATGGCAAAAATACCGCCCAACGACAGGCCAAACACAGCCACCCGCAAATGGGTCGCCGCAAGCGTTTCAACGGCCGCTTGCACCTGCGCCCACCATTGCGCTGGCCGGGCCGTCAGCACCGCCATCGGATCCGGGGTGCCGTGGCCCGCAAACAACGGCGCCTGCACCGCAAACCCCTCACGCGATAGCGCATGCGCCAGTGAATTCACATCATTTGGACTGCCGGTATAGGCGTGCAACAACAGGACCCCGGTCGGCCGGTCGCCCGGCAGATCCAGTGGCTGTGGGGCGCGCATTTTGACTTGCATCTTCAAAAAAAGCCCCCTGTCTTCCAGGAGACCATACTAGTGAGATGCAAGATACACCAGAACAAGCGAAAGTCCGAAGAAGATGACGCCCAAGACGACGGTCACTTTCTCCATGAAGGCTTCATAACCGCGTGATTTGGATTTGCCGAACAGATCCGTCGCGCCGCCGGACAACGCACTCAAGGCGTCCTGTTGCTTACTTGGCTGAAGCAATGTTGCGATCACGATCACGATCGAATCGATGATCAATAGATTGAGTAAAATGGCTTGCAAGCTGCTGCCTCCCTTGCATAAAGTCGCTAATAGTAGACTACCACAACCAGCGCTCATTGACTAGTATGTTCATCTTTGATTGCCTCTGCTGTTTGATGAATCGCAGCCGCCACCGCCGCCCGCTGCGAGCTATCCGTCAGCAGAACCAGCGTGTCCCCGGCGCGAATCACCGTATCGCCATGCGGTAGGATCGTTTTTTCCCCGCGCTGGATACCGGAAAGCAGCGTCTGTTCCGGCCACTGAAAATCACGGACGAGCCGATCCTCCAGCGGGCTTCCCGCAAACACAGGCAACTCCAGCCGGTCCATGTGGGTGATGCCGGCGACTTTTTTGCCCACCGTCAGCCGCTCGAGCAGTGATTCATAGATCGGCGCACCGCCTAGCAGATCGACCACCAGATACGCGACCAGCGCGAGCAGCGCCATCGGCATCAATAGCGTCAGGTTCCCCACCATTTCCGTGATCAACAGAATAGCGGTGAATGGCGCCTTGCCGATGCAGGCAAAATAAGCGGCCATCGAGAAAATGATCAGGTTCATCACGTAATTTTCCGGGAGCAAGCCCATCTGGTGCATGAAGGTCCCGTAGATGGCCCCGATCACGGCGCCCAGTGACAGAATGGGTAAAAAGATCCCGCCAGGTAGCCCGGAGCCATACGACACCATGGAAAAGACGAAGCGAAGTACAAACAGAAGCAGAAGTAGCGATAAACCGGGCACGTTTTTGCCAAACCCGATGATCATCTGATTGCCGCCGCCCAAGATCGTCGGCAGCCACACGCCGATGGGAATCACGAGCAGAAATGGGATGATACCCTGAAACGCCCGCGGAATATGGGTCAACGCATACAGACGCGGCATCGCGAGGAGCACTTTTTGATACAAATAGCCCAGCAGCCCCAGCAAGATCCCGAGCAGAAGCAAATGCCAGTACAGGTCAACCGGCATCGGGCGTGAGTAGGTCAGATGAAGCACTGGCACCTCACCGAACACATTCAGCGAAATGAAGTCCGCCGCCAGTGCGCTGGCCAGGCTCGTGACCCAGACCAGCGGAGAAAAGTTATGGTAGACCTCCTCAAGCACAAATAGGGTGCCGGCGATCGGCGCATCAAACGCCGCAGACAGCCCCGCTGCCGCGCCGGCCGCGATCATGATACGGCGCTCACTGCCTTGCCGCTTCCAGCCGGCCGCCACCCCTTGGCCCACCGCGGCCCCAAGTTGAATCGAGGGGCCTTCTCGCCCAAGAAACAGGCCAGGGCCGATCGCGAGAATCCCGGCGGTGAATTTTTTCCAGAGAATCGACCACCAGTTGAATTCGAGCTCGCCTTTCAGTTGGCCCTCGACCTGCGGAATCCCTGAACCCGAAATGTTCGGCTCACTTTTCAGCAGCAGGCCCACCACGATCGCCAAGACCACGCTACCCAGCGCGATCAAGGTCAGAAGCCCGGCGCTGGGGTGGCGGTACAGTGTCTGCATGAACTCTAGAATTTCTTCGATTCCCAACCGAAACAAGCTGATCACCCCGCCGGTCAGCAAGCCGACAACAACGCCTTGTAATACTAATCGCAGACGGGTGAGATCCCACTGCCGCTTTTTTTGCCCAGCGCTCATCGCCGCGCCTCCTCGTTTAGTCCAATGCTTCCATTATACACCGCACACCCCTGCTTGTAGCCCGGTGGCGCAAGGTTCACAGCCAGGCGCTGGAAAAAAAGCCTCACGCCACCGTTTTTTTCCGCAGACACAAAAAGCGCCCCTCCAAATGGAGAGACGCTTTTCGAAAGCCAGTCGACTAGTCGATCGCCTTAACGTTGTAGAAGGACTTGCGGCCCTTGTACAAAGCAGAGGTGCCGAGTTCGTCTTCGATCCGCATGAGCTGGTTGTACTTCGCGATACGGTCGGTACGGCTCATGGAACCAGTCTTGATCTCGCCGGCGTTCGTTGCAACAACGAGGTCCGCGATGGTCGTGTCTTCAGTTTCACCGGAACGGTGGGAAACAACGGCCGTGTAGCCGGCTTCCTTCGCCATTTCGATCGCTTCGAAGGTCTCGGTCAAAGTCCCAATCTGGTTCAACTTGATCAGGATGGAGTTCGCAACGCCCATATCGATCCCCTTCTTCAGGTAATCGGTGTTGGTCACGAACAGGTCATCACCGACGATCTGGACTTTGTCGCCCATCTTCGCGGTGAATTTCTGCCAGCCTTCCCAGTCATTTTCGTCGATAGGATCTTCGACGGAAACGATCGGATACTTGTCAATGTAGGTCGCAAGCAGGTCGATGAATTCATCAGTCGTGTAGCTGGTGTCAGGATCGGACCACTTGAGGGTGTACTGCTTGGTCTCTGGATCGTAGAACTCAGAGGAAGCAACGTCAAATGCGATCGCAACATCATCGCCAGGCTTGTAGCCAGCCTTGGTGATCGCCTGGACGAGGAATTCAAAAGCCTCTTCGTTATCCTTCAAGTTCGGGGCAAAACCGCCTTCGTCGCCGACGGAAGTGATGTCACCCTTTTCCTTCAGGAGTGCCTGAAGGGCGTGGAAGGTCTCAGCGCCCATGCGAATCGCTTCGCGGACGGTCTTCGCACCAACAGGCATGATCATGAATTCCTGGAAGTCGATGGTGTTGGTGGAATGTGCGCCACCGTTGATAACGTTCATCATTGGGGTCGGGAGCACATGCGCGTTCGGGCCGCCAAGGTATTGATACAGAGGCAGACCAACTTCGGAAGCCGCAGCACGGGCTGCAGCCAGGGAAACGCCCAAGATCGCGTTAGCACCAAGCTTGCCCTTGTTCGGGGTGCCATCAAGATCGATCATGGTCTGGTCGATCAGACGCTGCTCGGTGGCATCAAGGCCGATGACCGCTTTTGCGATCACGTCATTGACGTTGGCAACGGCCTTCAGAACACCTTTGCCGCCAAAACGGGACTTGTCGCCGTCACGCAATTCAACGGCTTCGTGTTCGCCGGTGGAAGCGCCTGACGGAACGAGGGCACGGCCAAAGCCGCCATCTTCCGTGTAAAGTTCAACTTCAACAGTCGGATTGCCGCGAGAATCGAGGACTTCGCGGGCAAGAACATCTGTGATAATAGACATACGAGATCTCCTTTTTGCCTTATGGGCTAATAGTTAGTCTTGATAGTTTGCCAATGCGATGAAGCTTTCTGGGTCCATGGAAGCACCGCCGACGAGACCGCCATCGATGTCTTCCTTGCCCATCAGTTCCTTCACATTAGAAGGCTTAACGGAACCGCCGTAAAGAATGCGAACGGCATCCGCGGTTGCTTCGTCGTAAAGCTTGGCAACGGTCTTACGGATATGGGCCACAACTTCTTGTGCCTGATCCGCAGTCGCCGTCTTGCCGGTGCCAATCGCCCAGATCGGTTCGTAGGCGATGACACTGACCTTGACCTGCTCCGCCGTCAAACCGGCCAGGGCAGCATCGACTTGGGAAGCCACCCAGTCGTTGGTCTGACCAGCTTCACGCTGCTCGAGGCTTTCGCCACAGCAGATGATTGGAAGCAAGCCATTTTTGAAAATAGCTTTCGCCTTCTTGTTGATATCCTGATCAGTTTCGTGGAAATAGCCGCGACGTTCGCTGTGGCCGATCACAACGTAGTCAAGACCCATTTCCTTGAGGGCTTTCGGGCTGGTCTCGCCAGTGAACGCGCCTTCGTCTTCGAAGTAGCAGTTCTCAGCGGCCGTCTGAAGCGGCTGATCTTTTGCGCCTTCAACCAGGGTGAACAGATCGATCGCAGGTGCAGCGATAACGGTCTGAACCTTGGAAGAATCAGGCAGTTTGCCCTTGACCCCATCCAAAAAGGCTTGGGTCTCTTCCGGGTTCTTGTTCATTTTCCAGTTGCCGGCAATAATTGGTGTACGCATTGTAAACTCCCTTTCGCTTCTGGTAATTACTTGTCAGAGATCGCAGCGATACCTGGCAAGGTCTTGCCTTCGAGGTATTCGAGGCTTGCGCCACCGCCAGTGGAGATATGCGTGATCTTCGGTGCGATGCCGAGCTGCTTTGCAGCCGCAGTGGAGTCGCCGCCGCCGATGATGGTCGTTGCGTCGGTCAGATCGCCGAGTGCCTGACCAACTTCAAGCGTCCCCTTGGCATAGTTAGGCATTTCAAAGACACCCATTGGGCCGTTCCAAACGACCGTCTTGGCACCCTTCAACGCAGCCTTGATGTCTTCAACAGACTTCGGGCCGATATCCAAGGCCATGTAGCCATCAGGAATGTCGCCTTCAACAACTTTGTGAGGCGCATCGTTGTTGAATTCAGTTGCGACCACGTTGTCGACTGGCAAAAGCAGCTTGTCGCCAGCTTCTTCCATGATCTGCTTGGCCAATTCGATCTTGTCAGCTTCAACAAGGGAGTTGCCGATAGAAAGACCCTTCGCTGCCCAGAAGGTATAGGTCATGCCGCCGCCAACGATGATCTTGTCAGCCTTAGGAACAAGGTTGCGGATCACGCCGATCTTGTCGGAAACTTTTGCACCACCAAGAATGGCGATGAATGGGCGCTTCGGGTTTTCAACCGCTTCACCCAAGAACTTGATCTCTTTTTCCATCAGGAAGCCAGCAGCTGCCTGTGGCATGTTGGAGGCAATGCCAACGTTCGAAGCATGGGCACGGTGCGCCGTGCCAAATGCATCGTTGACGTACAGGTCGCCCAAAGACGCCCAGTACTTGCCAAGTTCAGGATCATTGCCGGATTCCTTTTTGCCGTCAAGGTCTTCGAACCGGGTGTTCTCCATAACGAGAACATCGCCGTCGTTCATCTTGGCGATCGCATCTTCAAGCTCTTTGCCGCGAGTCGCCGGAACAAAGGTGACCGGCTTCTTCAGCAATTCAGAAAGACGCTCTGCAACAGGACGCAGGGACAATTTTGCCTTATCTTCTTCGGTCTTGATACGGCCAAGGTGAGAAAGCAAGATCGCCTTGCCACCGTTGTCGATCACGTATTGGATGGTCGGCAGGGCTGCAACGATACGGTTGTCATCACCGATGACACCATCTTTGATCGGCACGTTGAAGTCAACGCGGATCAACACTTTTTTGTCTTTGACGTCAAGGTCAGACACAATCAGTTTTGCCATTGAATAAAACCCTCCTAAAATAGAAAAGCTATGTTCACAGGAGATGCCTGACATCTCCTGAAAAAAAGGCGGAGGGAGTCTCTCCCTCCGCCTTCTTGATGCGGTAATAAAGAGTGTTACTCCAGATTAGAGAGTAGCAAACTTCAGCAAGGTACGAACCATCTGGCAAGTGAAGCCATATTCGTTATCGTACCAAGCAACCGTCTTAACCAGCTGATAGTCACCCGCGGTGGTAACTTCAGTCTGGGTCGGGTCGAAGACAGAGCCGTAAGTTGTGCCGATGATATCGGAAGATACAACTTGGTCTTCGTTCCAGCCGAAGCTTTCGTTGCCGTCGGTGTGCTTCTTGATGGCTTCGTTGATCTGATCAGCAGTGACGTTCTTGGTCTTCAGGATGGAAACCAATTCGGTCAGGGAGCCGTCAACAACGGAAACACGCTGTGCGTGGCCCTGCAGCTTGCCAACAAGTTCTGGGATAACCAGACCGATAGCCTTAGCAGCACCAGTGCTGTGAGGAATCGTGTTAACAGCAGCAGAACGTGCAGCACGCAGGTTGCCACCACGAACAGGGCCGTCAAGCAGCATCTGAGTGGAGGTGTAAGCATGAACCGTCGTCATGGTACCAACTTCGATGCCGAAGTCCTTGTTCAGGAAGTAAGCCATCGGTGCCAAGCAGTTGGTCGTGCAAGAACCAGCAGAAACGATCTTGTCGTCAGCAGTCAAGGTATCATCGTTAACATTGTAAACGATGGTCTTGATCTTGCCAGCAGGAGCAGAGATCAGAACACGCTCTGCACCGGCATCCAAGTGAGCCTGAGCCTTTTCAGCAGAGGTATAGAAGCCTGTGCATTCGAGAACATACTGAACGCCGTCGTTCTTGACCCAAGGAATGTTTTGTGCCTGAGGTTCAGCATAAACACGGTATTCCTTGCCGTTCACAACGATGCCGTTGTCGGTTGCACTAACTTCACCAGGGAAGGTGCCGTGAGTGGAATCATACTTGAGCAGGTGTGCCAGCATAGCCGGGCTCGTCAGATCGTTGATCGCAACAACTTCGATGTCAGAGCTCTTTGCGCCAAGTTCGAAGATGCGGCGGAAGGCCAAACGACCGATACGGCCGAAACCATTGATACCAATTTTAACAGTCATGCTAAAATTTCCTCCTTTAGGAAATAAGAGTTTTATTCTAACGGGTCTCCCCAGTTAAAATCGAGTTTGCAGCGCCGATGTCCGTGATCAACCACGTGTGCTTCGGCGCGTTGTGCATGTATGCTTCGATCGCTTTTGCCTTTGAACGGCCACCGGCGACGGCGAAAACATACGGTATGTGATCAAGATCCGGAATCTGAAGGCCAATTCTTGGGATCTTGTAAATGACGCGCCCTTCTGCATCAAAGAACGTGCCAAACGTTTCTGAAACAGCCTGTTGTGCAGTGAGGCGGCTGATCGCTTCCGGCGCCATTGAACGGCGCTTTGCCATGACCAACGCATCCCCTATACTATGAATCACAACCTGGGCATTGTCAATCATTTGCAACACTTGCTGAACGGCTGGTTCCTTCAACAATGGTTGGTAAGATTCGGCGCTGACGTTTTCTGGAACATAGAGGACACGGTAGCGGCTATCCGTTGCTTCCGCCATGGCCGCAGCCACAGAGTTCGCCTGAATCGCGACCGCCTCGCCGACCCCGCCACGTGCTGGCACGAAGGTGAGCTCGCGGCCGGCAGACACCTTGTAGGACATCTGATCGGCCATGCGTGCCATTGTCGTGCCACCCATCACCGCGATGGTCAGCTGCCCCTCCGGCAACACCGTCGAAAGCGTCTGGGCAAGCGTCTTGCCCATTTCGTCCAGCACCCGGCTGCTCTGATCACAATCGCCATTGACGATCATGCAGTGCGCAATGCCGAGTTGAGCTGCGAGCTTTTTTTCATCTTCCTTGAAGCCCAGCAACTGGTTCATCAATTGCTGAAGCCCTTGGAAGCACTCGCGGCCTTTGCTGGTCAACACCATGCCGGATTTGGACGAGCCAAGCATCCCTTGCTTGCGAAGAAAATCGGTCTCAGTCCGCAACGCGCGTTCTGATGTCTTCATTTGTTCAGCCAGGGTGCGGCGGCCAACAGGGGCAAGCCAGTTGACAAACTGCAGGACCTGATAACGTTTGGTGATGACGTCGACCACATCCGGCGCCATCGCTTCGATCCAGGCGAAGTCAGAATGCATCAGCCAAATCCCTCTCAGTGGGTCGCTTAGCGTCCAACTGTGTCGTTCAACGACCCAGCAGTGCCAAAAAAATTAGGAAATCCAGTCACACTCATCGTCTACTGCTTTCCTTACCAACGCATTCATTATAGCAATGGATGAAAATGCCTGCAAGGTTTTTGCCTCCTCAAGCACGGGTTCCGGGAACATCTTTTCAATAGTAGAATATTGCCAACCGCGTCGCATCAGGCATTCGCACTGTAAGCCTTTTCCCCTGCTTGACCGGTTCAACCATTCGGCTCTTTTCTCAGGACAATTTCATGTTTCCGCTTGGCATTTTCTGGATGTTCGCCCTTGCTTTTTCTGAGACCTTCCCGTATCATTATTAGGTACTTGCGCGGTTAGTGTAATGGATCGCACGTGAGATTCCGGTTCTCGAAATCAGGGTTCGACTCCCTGGCTGCGCATAATCAATAGAAAGCACGCAACTGTGCGAAAGCAAAACGCCTAGAAATGGGCGTTTTTGTTTGCCCGAAAACGAGCGAAAACAGATTCCATTGGCAGTCGACTTGCATTTTCCCATTTTTGGCTCAACTTTTGTCGTTTGAGTGCCATAACAAAGCCAAGTGAAACGCTGCGTGTATTGTGCTGCAATAGATAGCGGATTCAAGTAACTTCAACTATGGCCTTTCCTAGTCATTCCATTTTTAGGCTTGGCCATTTCCGATTTTCCCCTTCCATATCCGGATATCGCCATCATCACTTACCCGCACCTCTACGATTTGTATCGAGTCACCTCACAAATAGAAACCTTGCCCGTTGGATCGGGTGTCGTCAGATTTGATCCAGTCATCAATCATATAGTAATTAGGAATCCATCCCTTATTTCGCATTTCAATAAACTGCTCACGTGTGAGGCTGGAGATCTTTAGAATGAGTTCTGAAGGTGGGTCCCCTTTTTTCCAATCATGATTCAACACCACATCATCATCCAACCACCACGGCCGAGGCATCGGCCCGCCAAGCTGTTCGTCTTCCCAACGCTTCTTCGTCATCCGCTCCCGCCTCCGCTCTCACAATAATTGTACCGCTTTCCGCCAAAATAGTGGGGCCCCACCCGACATCGTATCGCGGCCAGCGGAGCCGTCTCTGAAAGCTCACGTCTCTTCGATCGCGCACCGCCCACTCGCACTTGTTTCTTTTGCCCCGCCGGCCATTGCGGTATGATAAGTTACGAAGTCAGCGGTCAGCATCTCCCGCAACAATTTTTCGGCGAAATGTTTGACCTTCTTTGACTTTAGTCGTATAGTTAGCACTGAATTACAATGAGTGCTAAGCTCAATTGAGGAGGTAACGCAATGTTAGTGCCTACAGTTATTGAACAGACCAGCCGTGGCGAACGCGCCTACGACATTTACTCACGCCTTTTAAAAGACCGGATCATCATGCTGTCCGGTGAGATCAATGATCAGATGGCAAACACGATCGTCGCCCAGCTGCTTTTCCTGGACGCGCAGGATCCCGATAAAGATATCTACCTTTATATCAACAGTCCTGGTGGTGTCATCACCTCTGGCCTTGCGATCTTGGACACGATGAACCTGATCCACGCCGACGTGCAGACCATCGTCATCGGTATGGCCGCATCCATGGCCTCGATTCTGTTGGCTGGCGGTGAAAAAGGCAAGCGTTTTGCCCTGCCAAACGCCGAAGTCCTGATTCATCAGCCACTGGGCGGTGCTCAGGGCCAGCAGACCGAGATCGAGATCGCCGCTGAAGAGATCATGAAGACGCGCAAGCGCATGAACAAGATCTTGGCAGACGCGACCGGCAAGACCGTTGCCCAGATTCAAAAAGACACCGACCGCGATCACTATCTGACCGCCGAGGAAGCCAAGGATTACGGTTTGATCGATGGCATCTTGACCAGCAAGGCTGATAAAGATAAGAAGTAAGCTTCACAGCAAGGGCATCCACGCAGGCGGGTGCCTTTTTTGTTGCCCGGCCAAAACAGAAACCGAACTGCACGATTTCCTGCCACCAAAAAAGGAGGCCCTCTCATGTAGCTGCCAACCAGCAGTTACATGAGAGGGCCTCCCCTTTTTTACATCAATGCGTCATCTGGAATCGCGCTGAGTTTTTCATCAACGGTATCCACTTGATCCTTGATCGCGTTGTAGTTGACCTTGTCCAAGTCAAGTAGCCGCATGCACGAGCCAACATGGGTGTAAATCTCGTCGCGCATCTGCTCGGCTTTTTTGCTCAAGCTGACCTGGACGCGGCGCTCGTCATCCTTGGCGCGCTTGCGGTGGATCCAGCCTTCCTTTTCAAGCCGCTTCATCAGCGGGGTCAAGGTGCCAGAGTCGAGGTCGAGCGTCTGCCCAACTTCTTTGACCGACATCGTGCCATGCTCATAAAGCGACAGCAACGTGATGTACTGCGGGTACGTCAGTTTGTATTGTGAGAGCGCCTGTGCGTAAAAATGATTGAATTGTTTCTGCGCCTTGTAGATCGAGAAACAAAGCTGTTCATCTAACCGAATCGGGTCTACCATGATATGCCTCCAGTTTCTGTCCTGCATTTTCGCTACGGATCGAACTATCGAGCTTATTGTACACGATTGTTTCGCACAAAAAAAGCATTTTGCTTGGAAAATTGATTCGGTGGTCCAGTTGTGGCCGCGAGCCCGACGCAACGGGTCAAAAACCGTCCACTCAACCCGTTCAGTTTCCCGCCTGCGCGCCTTCTGCGATCTGGTTCAGTTTGCGCAGCCGGTGATTGATGCCAGATTTGGAGATCGGCCCACTTGGCAAAATGGTCCCGAGCTCCGTCAGCGAGATGTCCGGATGCGCCAGGCGCGCCTCGGCGACTTCCTGCAATTTCGTTGGCAGCGAGTCCAGCCCCGCGTGATCCTTGATGTAATTGATGTTTTCGATCTGCTTTTGCGCCGCGTCCACGGTTTTATTCATGTTGGCCGTTTCGCAGTTGACCAGGCGGTTCACCGAGTTGCGCATGTCCCGAACAATGCGGACATCCTCGAACTTCAGCATCGCGCTGGTCGCCCCGATGACCTGGAGAAAATCGGCGATCTTTTCCGCTTCTTTGAGATAAACGATGTACCCACTGCGGCGCTCAACGGTGCGTGCGTTCAGGCCAAAATGATTCATCATTTTCAAAATGCCGGCGTTGTGGTCACTATACAGCGAATAGATCTCCAGGTGGTAGCGAGACGTCTCGGGATTATTGACCGACCCGCCGGCCAAAAATGCGCCGCGCAAATAGGACCGCATCCGCTGTTCAGACCGCAAGATGCGCCGACTCACCGCCGTCGTCAGGGTCATTTTCTCCGGATCAAGAATCTCAAGATCGGCGAGCACCTCGTTGACGCCGGTCGCCAAGCGGACAATGTACTGATTATTTTTTTTCAGCTTCATCTTGCGGCGAACGATCAGGTTGGCCTCGTGATGGTAGACCTGGCGAATCAGCGCGTAAATGCGCCGGGCGATCGCCGGGTTTTCCGTCTGCACATTAAGGATGAACTGGTGGTTTTGAATGGCCAGCGTCCCATTCATGCGAATCAGCGCCGACAGCTCCGCGCGCGCGTGTTCGGGATGCACCTCCAGCTGGGTCAGTTCCTTTTTCACTTGGCTGGCAAAACTTGCCATGCGCTCACCTCTTTTGCTTTTTGGTATTGACCTGGAACGCGAGATTGAGAATCTCACAGGCGACCTTATCGCCATCGTGGAAAACGCCATCGTCACGCAATTTCAAAAAATCACTGGAGATCACACGGCAATTCATGCCCCGCAGCGCCTGGTAGTCGTGCTCGACCGGGCTTAAGATCTCATTATATTTGGCATGGTCCAGATAATGTTGCGGCACCGGTGCGATGTTGACCAGCACCGTATCGACGAATGGCTTCCCCAGATGATCATGCAGCACCTGCACATGCTGGGCATCCGAGAAATGCTCGGTCTCGCCTTTTTGCGTCATGATATTGACGATGTAAATGACCTCGGCGGACGTTTTGAGCACTGCCTCGCCGAGATTTTTGATCATCAAGTTCGGCAAGATGCTGGTGAAAAGACTCCCAGGGCCAAGCACCACCACATCCGCGGCCATGATCGCGTCGATGACCTCTGCCACCGCGCGCGGCGGCTGCGTGTCTTCCGGATCACTTTGACTGACGGTGACGCGCTGAATATGTTTACCGGCGGCGCTGATCTCCGCCTCGCCGGACAGACTGGTGCCATCCGTGAAGGTCGCGTTCAGCGTCAATGGCGTGTTGCTGGCCGGATAAATATGCCCGTCGACCGACATCATTTTGCTGAGCTGCTGGACCGCATCGAAGATTCCGCCGTGCATCTCAGACAGCGCCGCGATGATCAAGTTGCCGATCGCGTGCCCCGCGAAAAAGGCATCCTGCGTATTGAAGCGATACTGGAAGATCTGTTTTTCCAGATCCGGCATATCGGACAGCGCGACCAGCACGTTGCGGATATCGCCAGGCGGCACCACGTTGATATAGTTGCGAATGATGCCGCTAGAGCCGCCGTCATCCGCCACGGTCACGATGGCCGTCACATCCGCGCCTTGTTCATGGAGACTTTTGACGATCACGGGCAGGCCTGTCCCGCCGCCGATCACGATGACTTTCGGCCGGCGCCCCTTGATGACCCGAATGAATTTATTTTCCCCCGCACTCATGACCGATTCACCGTCTCTTTCCGCTTATCGATATCGCGATGCGTGATGTCGACAGGATAATCCTGCGCAAATGCCTCACCGATGCGCTTGGCAAACGCCACGCTGCGATGCTGGCCGCCGGTGCAACCGATCGCGATGGTCACCGCACTTTTGCCCTCTTTTTGGTACTGCGGCATGATCGACCGCAACAAGCCATAGAATTGTTGATAAAAATCCTCGGCGGCCTGATTATTCATCACATAGTCAAAGACCGGCTTGTCCAGCCCCGTCCGGTTGCGAAATTCCGGCACGTAATACGGATTAGGCAAAAAGCGCACATCCATCACGATATCCGCATCGATCGGAATGCCGTACTTAAAGCCAAAGGACATGACCTCAAGATGAAACGTCGGATGCGACGCGGACTTGAACCCAACAAAGAGTTTTTCGCGCAATTGCCGCGGGCTCAAGTTCGTCGTGTCGATCACGACCTGCGCCCGGTTCCGCAGCTCAGTCAGCATCGCCCGTTCGCGCTTGATGCCATCCATCAGCCGGCCTTCCATCGCCAGCGGATGACTGCGCCGCGTTTCCTTATAGCGCGAGACAAGTTCCGCATCCGTCGCGTCCAAAAATAGAATCCGGGTGGAGACAAAGGACGTCTCATCCAATTTCGCCAGCATGTCATGAATTTGATCATAAAAGGCATAACTGCGAAGGTCGATCACCAGTGCAACTTTCGTGATCTTGCCCGACTCCTTGACCAGCTCCCAGAACTTTGGCAACAAAGCAGGTGGCATATTATCCACGCAAAAATACCCGAGATCTTCAAAAGACTGCATGGCCACGGTCTTACCCGCGCCGGACATACCCGTGATGATCACAAGATCCAACGTATCCGTCATGAGGGCCCCACTTTCTGCAGCATCCCGCTGCGTTCAGTTCACTAGCACCAAGTATAACATGCCGGGCGTGTCATGAATAGCATGGTGCGGAGGCTCGCGGGATGGTGGAACAGATAGGTCGGCTCAGGTGCTTGATGGCGCTCCTTGCCATCGAGTGCATGAGACGCCTATATGTTTCCACCATGCGAGCCGAAGCCCGTTTACATGGTGCGGAGGCTCGCGGGAGGATCGAGTAGCTAGCTTGCCGAAAAAGTAGTCTGAATCAAAAAAAGACGAACCGCACCGCTGCAGGCCGCCTCACAAAATTTTTCGCTAGATATTCCGCCGAGCAAACGCCACAACGATCGCGTTGACGCCGAAGATTCCAAAGAACATTGCCAGCAAGGTGACGATGCTGACCATGCTTGTGACCGGATTCATCAAAAGCATCACGCCGACGAAGACCGCCAGCAAGTCCAAGATCACTTCAATGACGACCCAGCCTGTGCCGGCTTGCCGCAAGTGACCAGCGTTGACCAAGCTCGCGATGCTGTCGATCAGGAACCAGCCGGCAAACAAATACGTCAGCGTCACGGTGCCCAGGCCTGGCTGGAACAGGAACAACACGCCCAGCGCAAGGTCGGCGATTCCCGCCAGCAGCGACAGCCAGGAAAGCTTGCCGGTGAATTGGCGCAATTTTGACCATGCCGCCAGGGTCGCAATGCCACGCGTGATCGCGATGATTGCGAAGATGAAGGTCAACGTCAACAACGTCGCCCCAGGATTGCGCAACATCACGACCGCGCCAATCAACAGCGCGATGCCCGTGATAAACTCGCCCCAGTCAAAACCAAAATGTGTCTGTCTGAACATTGATGTCACTCCTTTATGGCGGCAGGTGCCGCATCCATCTCCATGATACCGGCTTGCAAGCGGTAGCACAACTAAAACAGTGCCAGCGAAAAACGCACAGGCCCCGCCAACACGCTTACGGCGCGCGTTTTGGAAAACAAAAAAGAGCTGAGCAAGCCCGCCCAGTTCTTCCTGATCCGGCAGTTGGTGAGCACCCGACCCCGCCAGAATACAAACTGAATTATTTTTTTGCCGTCTCTTCAAGCGCGGCCATCCGTGCCTTGTCCCGGGCCAAGATTGGCGCCAGATACTGCCCCGTATAACTTTCTGGCACAGCTGCGACCTGTTCTGGGGTCCCCGTTGCGATCACCTGACCACCAGCGTCTCCGCCTTCTGGGCCAAGATCGATCAACCAGTCCGCACACTTGATCACATCAAGGTTATGTTCAATGACGAGCACGGTGTTGCCTTCGTCGACCAGGCGCTGAAGAACCTGCAGGAGCTTGCGGATATCGTCCGTGTGCAGCCCCGTCGTCGGCTCATCCAGAATGTAAAAATTCTTCCCGGTCGAGATCTTCTGCAGCTCAGACGCGAGCTTCATCCGCTGGGCTTCCCCACCGGACAAGGTCGTCGCGCTTTGACCCATCGTCACATAACCCAGGCCCACATCGACGATCGTCTGGAGCTTGCGGGCAATCTTTGGAATCGCGCTGAAGAACTGCACAGCCTCGTTGACCGTCATGGCCAGCACATCGGCGATATTTTTCCCCTTATAGGTCACTTCCAGGGTCTCCGAGTTGTAGCGGGAGCCATGGCAGACCTCGCAAGGCACATAGACATCCGGCAGAAAATTCATCTCGATCTTGATGATGCCATCGCCCTTGCAGTTTTCACAGCGGCCACCCTTGGCATTGAAGGAAAACCGGCCGGCCAGGTAACCGCGCAGCTTGGCTTCATTCGTCTGCGCAAACAACTGGCGAATGTCGTTGAACACCCCGGTATAGGTCGCCGGATTCGACCGCGGTGTGCGGCCGATCGGGCTTTGGTCGATGTCGATCAATTTCTCGATATTTTTCCAGCCCAGGAGCTGGTCATACGCGCCTGGCTTGTTCGAGTTGCGGTAGAGTTTTTGCGCCAATGCCCGCTTCAGAACGGAATTGACCAGCGTCGACTTGCCGGACCCCGAAACGCCAGTGACCAAGATCAGCTCGCCCAGCGGAAAATCGACATCGATATGCTTAAGATTGTGGTCGGCCGCGCCTTCCACGCGAATCACCTTGCCGTTGCCCTTGCGCCGCGTGGCCGGCACCGGAATGAACTTCTTGCCAGCCAGATACTGGCCGGTCAGGGACTTGGCGCTGCGCATCACCTGTTTCGGCGTGCCAGCCGCCATGATGCGGCCCCCGTTTTCGCCGGCGCCAGGGCCGACGTCGACCAAATAATCCGCGGCCATCATCGTGTCCTCGTCATGCTCAACGACGACCAGTGTATTGCCGAGGTCACGCATTTTTTTCAGCGAACGAATCAGGCGGTCATTGTCGCGTTGGTGCAACCCGATCGACGGCTCATCCAAGATGTACAGCACCCCAGACAAGTTGGAGCCGATCTGCGTGGCCAACCGGATCCGCTGAGCCTCGCCGCCGGACAGGGTGCCTGCCGAACGCGACAAGGTCAGGTAATCCAGCCCGACATTTTCCAAAAAAGTCAGGCGGTCGACGACTTCCTTGACGATTGGCTTGGCGATAACCGTTTCGTTTTCAGTCAGCGGAATCTGCTTGAAAAATGGCAGGGCCTGCTTGATTGACAGATCAGAGGCCTCGGCGATGTCGTGACCATCCACCTTGACCGCCAGCGCCTGCCGGTTAAGGCGCTTGCCATGGCACACCGGGCATTCCAGCGCAGTCATGTACTGGCGCATCTGATCCGAGCCGAATGCGTAATTATTGGAATGATACCGGCGTTCGACGTTGTTCATCACGCCTTCGAAGGGGGCGGTGACATCCCGCACATTGCCGAAGTCGCTGTCGCTGTGAAAATGGAACGTGCGCGTCCCACTGCCGTAGAGAATGACATCCTGTTGCGGCTTGGTCAGGTCCTGGAACGGCTTGTCCATCGGCACCTTGAAGGCCTTGGCCGCCTGCGCGAGCATGTTGGGATAATACACTGACGTCGCGGAGCTCCACGGCATGATCGCGCCACCCGCCAGCGTTTTCGTCGGGTCAGGCACGACCAGGTCCAGATCGACCGTCAGTTTTTGGCCGAGCCCATCACATTCCGGGCATGCGCCAAATGGGGCGTTGAAGGAAAACAGCCGCGGCTCCATGGCCCCGATCGTGAACCCACAGATCGGGCAGGCAAAATGCTCGGAGAAGATCAGCGGCTCGCCGCCGATCACATCTACCGTGGCATACCCGTCGGACAGGCGCAGCGCCGCCTCAAACGAATCAAACAGACGACTGCGCGCATCCCCCTTCACAACGATGCGGTCGATCACGATCTCGATATCATGATTTTTGTTTTTATCCAGTTCAGGGGCCTCTGTGGCGTCGTAGATGTCGCCATCGACGCGCATACGCACATACCCTTCGCGAATGATCTTCTCAAAAACTTTCTTGTGCGAACCCTTCTTGCGGCGCACGATCGGCGACAGAATCTGGATGCGCGTCTTGTCAGGCAACTTCTGCACCCGATCGACCATCTGCTCCACCGACTGCGACGTGATCGGCGTGCCATCGTTGGGACAGATTGGGTGGCCGATACGCGCCCACAACAGGCGCAGGTAGTCGTTGATCTCAGTGACGGTGCCAACCGTTGAGCGTGGATTCTTCGACGTCGTTTTTTGGTCGATGGAGATCGCCGGCGACAGGCCATCGATCGAATCGACATCCGGCTTGTCCATTTGCCCCAAAAATTGGCGGGCGTAAGCGGACAGGCTTTCGACATACCGCCGCTGGCCCTCGGCATAGAGGGTATCAAACGCCAGACTGGATTTCCCTGATCCTGAAAGGCCGGTCATCACGACGAGTTTATTTTTTGGAATGGTGAGGTCGACGTCTTTTAAATTATGCGCCCGCGCCCCGTGAATCACGATCTTGTCACTTGCCATATTATTTCTCCGCTTCCAGTTCGAGTATCGTATCGCGCAAGGTCGCCGCCTGCTCAAAGTCGAGCTTCTTAGCGGCCGCTTCCATCTGGCCCTGCAAATTAGTGATCAATTGCTTGCGCTCGGCCTTGCTCAAGTCATGCAAGTCGACCTCGGCAAAACTGCGCTTGTCATCCGGGTTCTCATTGCCTTCCTTATCAAACGCGGTGATTGCCGCGCGAATCGGCTTGACGATGGTCTTGGGCGTGATGTGGTGTTTTTCGTTGAACGCCATCTGAATGGTCCGGCGGCGCTGGGTCTCCTTGATCGCCGCATCCATTGAATCGGTGATCTTATCCGCATACATGATGACCTTGCCGTGTTCGTTTCGGCTGGCCCGGCCGATCGTCTGAATCAATGAGCGCTCGGCGCGTAAAAAACCTTCCTTGTCCGCATCCAGAATCGCGATCAGCGACACTTCCGGAACATCGATGCCTTCCCGCAGTAAATTGATGCCGATCAGCACATCGTATTTGCCAAGGCGCAGGTCACGGATGATCTCGGTCCGCTCAAGTGTTTTGACATCGGAATGCAGGTATTGCACCTTGATGCCCATGTCCTTGAGATAGTCAGTGAGATCCTCCGCCATTTTTTTCGTCAAGGTGGTGATGAAGACACGCTCATGTTTTTCAACACGCTCATTGATCTCGGACACCAAGTCATCGATCTGGCCCATGATCGGCCGCACCTCGATCTCCGGATCCAGCAGCCCGGTCGGCCGAATGATCTGCTCGGCCACATCCTTCTTCGGCACCCGGTCAAGCTCATACGGCCCCGGCGTCGCGGACACATATAGAATCTGATTAACATGCTGCTCGAATTCATTCAGCATCAGCGGCCGGTTGTCCAACGCGCTGGGCAACCGGAACCCGTAATCGATGAGCGTCTGCTTTCGCGCGCGGTCCCCGTTGTACATCGCCCGCACCTGAGGCATGGTCACGTGACTTTCATCGACCATGATCATGAAGTCTTTCGGGAAAAAGTCGAGGAGCGTGAACGGCGGCTCGCCTGGCTTGCGCCCTTCCATGTGGCGGGAATAGTTCTCGATGCCGTTCGTGTAGCCCATTTCCCGTAGCATCTCGATGTCATACGTCGTGCGCTGCTCAAGCCGCTGGGCCTCCAGCAACTTATTTTGCGCCCGCAACTCGCCCAGACGCTCCGTCAATTCCGCCGAGATGCCGTCGATCCCCTTGGCCAGCGCGTCATCGGACGTCATGAAATGCGTGGCCGGGAAAATCGCGACATGATCGCGCACACCGACCACTTCGCCCGTCAACGCATCGACTTCGCTGATTCGATCGATCTCATCGCCAAAGAATTCGACCCGGATCGCATGATCATCCCGGCTCGCCGGAAAGATCTCGACGACATCCCCGCGCACACGAAAACGCCCGCGCTGAAAATCGATGTCATTGCGGTCAAATTGGTTATCGACCAGCTGCCGCAAAAGCGTGTTCCGGTCGATCTCTTCGCCAGTGCGCAGCGACAGCACATGGTCCGCATATTCAGTCGGTGACCCCAACCCAAAAATCGACGAGACCGACGCCACCACGATCACATCATTGCGCTCCAGCAAGGCGCTGGTCGCACTGTGCCGAAGCTTATCGATCTCATCGTTGATTGCACTGTCTTTTTCAATATAGGTATCGGAGCTTGGAACATAGGCTTCCGGCTGGTAATAATCATAATAGGAAACGAAATATTCCACAGCGTTATGCGGGAAAAATTCCTTGAATTCGCCATACAGCTGGCCCGCCAAGGTCTTGTTGTGGGACAAGATCAACGTGGGGCGATTCAGATTGGCGATGACATTGCTCATCGTGAAGGTCTTCCCGGTCCCCGTGGCGCCCAGGAGCACCTGTTCTTTTTCCCCGTCCTCAAAGCCCTTTGTCAGCTGAGCGATGGCTTCCGGCTGATCCCCCGCTGGCCCATAAGGCGAGACCAACTCAAATTTGCGATCCGATTGACGCTCGATCATAGGCATTCCTCCAAGATGAGACAATTGATAGCCGAACATAAAAAAATTGGAACCGAGATTCCAACTTTTGCTGCACTTATTATAGCATAGCGAACATACTTTCGCTAGGGTGTGAAGCGCGGCGTTTTGGGCCGTGCAGCTAGGTCCATTAGGCGCATGAGGCGCTCTTTGCCTCGTGCGACTGATGGCCTAGATGTCTCGGCCCTGCCGCGCGAAACCCAACTAGGGTGTGAAGGCTCGCGGGATGGCGGGGCAGCTAACTTGGCTCGGGAGCTTGAGGCGCACTTCGCCTTGAGTGCACGAGACAGTTAGATGTCCCCGCCATGCGAGCCGGAACCCAACTACAGTGTGAAGGCTCGCGGGATGGCGGGGCTGCTAACTTGGCTCGGGTGCTTGAGGCGCACTTCGCCTCGAGTGCACGAGACAGTTAGATGTCCCCCGCCATGCGAGCCGGAACCCAACTACAGTGTGAAGGCTCGCGGGATGGCGGGGCAGCTAGGTCCATTAGGCGCATGAGGCGGCTTATGCCTGCTCCTTGACCATGATGGCGCGAGTCAATTTTGTCAACATGTCCCTGTCCGCGAATTCTTCGTTCAACATGTCCGGCAAGATCTCGTCCAGGAAGTAGCGGACGGATGGCCGAGCGTCAAAGGACATGATCACGGCCAGGCTTTCCGTATAGATGTTCACGAAGACGCGCTCCGGATTGCCCTTTTCGATCTCGCCAAATGATTCGTAAAGCAGATCGACTTTATCGGAGATGCTCAGAATCTGGCCCTCCAGTGTGTCGTCCTTGCCTTCCCCCAAACGGCGCCGGTAAACAGCTTGATAGTCGGCCGGAATCTCATTTTGGATAAAGTTTTCCGTCATTGACTCCTCGACATCTGCCAACATCGCCCGCAGCGCCGGCGTCGCGTATTTGACCGGCGTTTTGATGTCGCCGATGAAGCGCTCCGTGTAATCATGGTTCAACGCTTTTTCATAGAGCCGCTGCCAATTGACCGTGTTGCCGGCGTGTTCCTCAATGTCCCCGAGCAGCTGGGCGATCTCTGCCACCTTGAAACTATGCGCGGCAACGCTGTGTTCCGCGTACTTGAAAAATCCCGGTGCGCGCCGCAATGTTTCCAAATTATTCAAACCCTGGATGAACTGGTGCATGCCCATGAGCAAAGACCCTCCTATTTTGTGTGAGTGTAAAAATTTTTCCAATCGTACCACGCAGACCGGCGTGGGGCAAGGCCAAGCGCCTGCCAGCTGCAAAAAAACGGCCGACCACCGAATGATGGCAAGCCGTTCTCACAAAATTATGCTTCCGTTCGAAACGCGGTCAGCGCCGCTTCAAACGCATCGAGTTTCTTCGCAGCGTCATCCTTACTGCCGGCGCTGGTGCCAACATAGAACTTCACCTTTGGCTCGGTGCCAGAGGGGCGAATCGCGATCCAGGTGCCGTCGTCGAGGATGTATTTCAGCACATCGCTGACCGGCATATCGATCGCCGTGGTTGACCCATCCGCCTTGGTGATCTGTTGGGCCTTGTAGTCCTCAACCGACGCCACCTTGACCCCGGCGAAGTCACTTGGCCGGTGCTCGCGGAACTTGGTCATGAGCGCCGCCATTTCTTTGGCCCCATCGACGCCTTCAAAATCGACACCGACCGTCTTTTCGGCAAAATGGCCGTACTTGTTGTACAGCGCCTGAATGCCATCCCACAAGGTCAGGCCTTCGCGCTTGTAGGAAGCCGCGACTTCCGCCAACAACAAGGTCGATTGAATCGCATCCTTATCGCGCACGAAAGGCTTGATGAGGTAGCCATAGCTCTCCTCGAAGCCAAACAGAAATTCGTGCTCGCCGGTCTCCTCGAAATGCTTGATCTGATCGCCGATGAACTTGAAGCCAGTCTCCACATTGATCATCGTCACGCCATAATCCTTGGCGATCGCCGTGGCGAGCTCCGTGGACACGATCGACTTGACCACTGCCCCATTTTTCGGCAAGGTCCCGGCCATCTTACGCGCCTGCAAAATATATTGCAGCATAAGCGACGCGATCTGGTTGCCCGTCAAAAGCTGGTAGCCTTCCCCGGTCCAAACAGCGGTACCAAGGCGGTCGGCATCGGGATCGGTGGCGATCAGGACATCCGCGTGACTGGCCTTGCCCATCTCGATCGCAAGGTCAAAGGTCTGGGCAAATTCCGGATTGGGAAAAGGCGTGGTCGGAAATTCTGGATCGGCGATGGCCTGCTTCAACACCAGCTCATATTTTTCAAAGCCGGCGTTGCGCAGCACCATTTGCGCCGGAATGCGGCCGGTGCCATGAAGCGGCGAATAGATCAGGCTCATGTCCTTGCCGATCGTGTGAATCAGATCGGGGTCGATGGTGACCGTGGCGACAGCCTGATAGTAAGGCTGATCGACATCCTCGCCGATCAGCGTCTCCAGCTGCTGGTCGCGCAGCGCGTGCTCAGCGACCACCTTGATTGCAAACACATCATCCACCGAGCGCACATAGTCAGTGATGCGGTCGGATTCATCCGGCGGCATCTGGCCCCCATCCGGCCCATAGATCTTGTAGCCGTTATATTGCTTCGGGTTATGGCTGGCGGTGATCATGATGCCGGCGTAAGTCTTCAGGTACCGCACGGCAAACGACAGCTCCGGCGTCGGGCGCAAACTGTCGAAAACAAAACTCTTAATGCCATGCGCGCCCAGCACCCCAGCCGCCTGATGGGCAAAATTCTCACTTTCATAGCGCGAATCAAAACTGATCGCGACCCCAGCCGCTTTTTGCTCGGCCGGCAGCGTGTCCATGAACCGTGCGAGGCCTTCCGTCGCTTGGCGCACCGTATAGATGTTCATGCGGCCGATACCGGCGCCGATGATGCCGCGCATGCCGGCGGTCCCAAACGCCATCGGGGCGGCGAAAGCTTCTTCCTTCGTCTCCTCATCAGTCGCCATTGCGGCCAGTTCCTGTTTCAGTTCAGGAATCAGCGTTGGCTCATCCGCCCACCGCTGATAATTTTCTTGATATCCCATTCAGCTCAGCTCCTCAAATTTGATCGTCGATTCATCTGTCTTCATTGTACACGCGTTTTGCCGGATGCAAAGAAAATCGACTCAAACAGTGCCGTTTCTATGATAGCAGTTTCACGGCTCAAGGAAATACGCCAAATGCCGATTTTGAGGGCAAAAAAAGAAGCCAGCCGCAACTGACTTCCCACGTTCTTACGCATTCACAGACAAACTGTCATCCTGCAAACTCTGAATGTAGTCAAAAACGCCCTGGCCGGCCAAGCCACCTTCGCCGACCGCCGTGGTGATCTGGCGTAGCGTCTTTTGGCGCACATCCCCGATGGCAAAAATGCCAGGAACGCTGGTGTGCATGCCTTCGTCGGTCGGAATCCAACCATTTTCATCCAAGATGCCGAGGCCGTCAAAGCCCTCGGTGAGTGGTGTGATGCCAACATAGATGAAGGCCCCAGAGGCTGGAACGACCTTTTCCTCACCGGTGACCTTATCCTTGTAGCGCACGCCGGTGACCTTGTTCTCGTCGCCTTCGACTGCCTCGACCTGCGCATTCCACACAAAGTCGATCTTATCGTTGGCAAAGGCGCGCTGCTGCAAGATCTTTTGGGCACGCAGCTGGTCGCGCCGGTGAATGATCGTCACCTTCGAGGCCAGCTGCGCCAGGTAGGTGCCTTCTTCGATCGCCGAATCACCGCCGCCGATCACGGCCACTTCCCGGTTCTTGAAGAACGCGCCATCGCAGACCGCGCAGTAGGATACACCGCGGCCGCCATAGTCTTCCTCGCCGGGAATCCCAAGCTTCCGGTGCTCAGCGCCAGTCGCGATGACCACCGCCTTGGCCCGATAAGTATCCTCATCCGTGGTGACGACCTTGGTGGTGCCGTCGAGCGTGATGCTGGTCACATTGCCGTACGCGTACTCGGCGCCGAACTGGGTGGCCCCATCATACATTTTCTGGCCAAGTTCTGGGCCAAGAATCGACTTGAACCCCGGGTAATTTTCGATGGCGGCGGTGTTGTTCATCTGGCCGCCATAAATGCCGCGGTCCAGCATCAAAACAGAGAGGTTCGAGCGGGACGCATAAAGCGCCGCCGTCATCCCACCAGGGCCGGCACCGATCACGATCACATCATATTCTTTCGCCATACACGGATCTCCTTTGCCTCATGCTTACTTAATGTAAGTTGTCTACAATCTAGTCTACCAGCTCTTGGCCAAATGTCAACTGCCGATGCCGGCTTCTGGAAAAAAACGGGAACGCAGGCCGCGACCTGAGCTCCCCCCCATTTTTTTCTCAACGCACCCGGCGCTAGCCCTGAAAATCAAACTCAGGCTTGCCTTCACGGCCCATCAGATCCGCGATCACTTCTTTGATTGGCGCATCCTGGTAAAGCACCTGGTAGATCGCCTCAGAGATCGGCATCTCGACGCCGACTTCGCTGGCCAGTTCATGGGCGACTTTGGCAGTGGAATATCCTTCCACGACCATCCCCATGTTGGCCAGCACATCATCGATCTTCGCGCCTTGGCCCAGCTGGTCGCCAGCCCGCCAATTGCGGCTGTGAACGCTGGTGCAGGTCACGATCAGATCGCCCACACCGGACAGCCCGATGAAGGTCAACGGCTCCGCGCCGAACACGACGCCCAACCGCGTGATCTCGGCGAGGCCGCGCGTCATCAACGCCGCCTTGGTGTTATCACCGTAGCCGAGACCATGCAGCGCTCCGGCGCCGATCGCGATCACATTTTTCAGCGCCGCGCCAAGCTCAACGCCAATGACATCGGTGTTGGTGTACAGCCGGAAATATTGATTCATGAAGATTGCCTGCACGGCTTTGGCGCATTCCACACTGACAGAGGCAGCCGTCAAGGTCGTGATGTCTCCCGCCGCCACATCCTCGGCGTGACTTGGTCCGGAAATGACGACGATGCCACGAATCAGGTCATCAGGCAAGACTTCAGTGAGGACCTCGGAGATGCGTTTCTTCGAGCCTTTTTCCAGGCCCTTTGCCGCATGGATGATGATCGGCTTGACGGACCGCTCAGCCAACAATGGCAGGACCTGCGTGGCAACCGAACGAATCGCATTTGTTGGCACGACGAACAAGATCGCGTCGACATCTTTCAGAGACGCTTCAAGGTCGGTACTTGCGTGAAGGGCCTCATGCAGATGAAAGCCCGGCAGGTAATGCTCATTCGTGTGCTGGTCATTGATTTCTGGCAGCTGTGCGGGATCATGCGTCCACAAGCGGACATCATGCCCATTTTCCACCAGTAAGTTGGCTAAGACGGTGCCCCAAGAGCCGGCGCCGAGTACCGCGATTCGTTTTCCCAAAAGATCACTCCTAATTATTCAATGCTTTCAATGTATTGCCTTCCAAGTACCATGGGTCGTCTTGTTTCTTGCGCCGCCAGATAAAGATGCCCAGCGCAACGACGAACAACACGATGGAAAGTAGCTGCGACACGCGCAGACCAGCCGCCAAATAGAGACTGTCAGTGCGCATCCCTTCAACGAAGAACCGGCCAAAACTGTACCACATCACATAGCTCAAGAAGATCTCGCCTTGCTTGAACCAGTGCTTGTGATGCCGGATGCTCATGATCAAAACAAACCCGACGAGATTCCACATGGATTCATATAAGAAGGTTGGCTGGCGAAATGCACCATTGATGTTCATCTGTTGGATGATGAATTCCGGCAGATGCAGCCCGCGCAAGTACGTCAAGGTCGTCTTGGCGCCAAATGCTTCCTGGTTCATGAAATTGCCCCAGCGGCCAATCGCCTGCGCCAGCATGACAGTCGGCGCGGCGATGTCGAAGATCAGCCACGGCGAGAGCCACTTATAATGGCAGTACACCAGAAAAACGATCACCGCGGCGATCAGGGCGCCGTAGATCGCAATACCGCCTTTCCAGATGGCAATGATCTCCGCCGGATGCTTGACGTAATAGCCCCATTCAAACATCACGTAATAAAGGCGCGCCCCGATCAGGGCAAAGGGCAAGGCCCACAGGACCAAGTTTAAAATATGGTCTTCGTTGACGCCACGCGCGGTCGCCTCTTTCATCGCCAAGGTCACCGCGATCAGGACTGCCATGGCGATGATCACGCCGTACCAATGGATCTCGAGGCCCCCGAGGTGAAGGGCAATAGGATTTAATGCGCCGATCATCTGTCAGCCCTCTTTCGAATTGGATTGAATCAACTTGTTCAAGTTGTCTTCAAACGTCTTTGTCGCATCAAAGCCCATCGACTTGGCGCGGAAATTCATCGCGGCCACTTCAATGATGCTGGCCAAGTTGCGGCCGACCTTGACTGGGATAATGATCTTCGGCACTGCAACGTCAAAGATCATCTGACTCTGTTCACCGGAGCCCAGGCGATCAAATTGCTTGTCCGGCGTCCAATTTTCCAGATGCACGATCAAGTCGACACGAACGTTGCTACGAACCGCCCCGGCGCCAAATAGATTCATGACATCGATGATGCCCAGCCCGCGAATCTCCAGCAAATGCGACAAGATCGCCGGCGCCTCACCGATGATCGTCTGTTCATCTTGCTGGTAAACGTCGACACGGTCATCGGCGATCAGGCGATGACCCCGCTGAATCAATTCAAGTGCTGTTTCGGACTTGCCGACACCGCTATCGCCGGTGATCATGACCCCCAGCCCATACAGATCGACCAGGACGCCGTGCATGCTTTGGCGCTCGGCCAACTGCCCATCCAGATACTCGGTGATCAAACTGGACAGGCGAGTCGTTGGCAATTTTGACCCCAGCACTGGCACATGGGCGGCATCGGCGGCCGCCACCATTTCATCCAGTGGCGCGATGCCGCGTGAGACCAAAAACGCCGGCGTGTCTTCCGTGGCCATGCGCTTCATGATCAAGAGGCGCTCCGCAGACGTCATGTTGCGCGCAAAGGCACTTTCAGTTCGCCCAAATAATTGAATGCGTTCATGCGGATAGTAATTGAAATAACCGGTCAGCTCGAGGCCTGGCCGCGAAATATCGCTGACAACGATCTGCCGTTCATCCAGGTAGTCGCCGCCGCTAAAGACATCAAGGTGGGTCTTTTCGACCAGCTGTCGTACAGTGATGCTATCTGCCATCATGTCACCCGACTTTCACATAGTTACTCCCAGTTTATCATCACTCAGCGGAAGTTAACAGGGGCAGGGTGCGGAGCGGGGCGCTTAGGTCTGAGCAGCTAGCTTGGCCTGGGCGGTTGATGGTGCACTTGGCCATCGGGCGACCAGGCCAACTAGATGTCTCAGGCCTGCCCCGCGAAGCCCAACTACGGTGCGGAGCGGGGCGCTTAGGTCTGAGCAGCTAGCTTGGCCTGGGCGGTTGATGGCGCACTTGGCCATCGGGCGACCAGGCCGACTAGATGTCTCAGACCTGCCCCGCGGAGCCCAACTACGGTGCGGAGGCCCGCGGTTAGCTATTTCTCTTTCTATTAATTGAAACTCAAATGATTGTCAATTTCATTTCAGTTTGCGGAGGATTGCGGGTGAACGCCGGCCAGAATTGGCTGGAACGCTCCCAAGTGACTTTAAGCCTGCAAAAACCGCGGTCTTAAAGCTCACTTTCGGTGTAAGCGGCACAGCCGGCCCCTGAATGGCTGAGAAGGAGCGGCTAACATGGAAGCCTATTTTGTCTCGCCCCTACTCGCCGGAGCCCGACTACACTTCGGAGAATCAGGTGGAAATCTCTCCTGCCTTTTTGCTTCGTCCAACCCCAACAAAAAAGGCCGCGGCATCGCTGCCTCGACCTCAATGGACGTTAGTCGCGTGGTTCACCGAATGTGGCGTTCACGAAACTGATGACAATGGCCATCACGATCTGCACGCCGAAACTGCTGAACCAGATGCCATCGACGAGCCCCGCCATCAAAGCGAGCATCGCGCCGTTGATCACCAGCAGGAATAAGCCCAGCGTCAAGATCGTGATCGGTAATGACAACAGCTTGATTACCGGCCGAACGAGCCCGTTCAAGACCCCGAGCACCAAGGCGCCCAGGACGGCGGTCTGCCAGCTAGCAATCACCAGCTGATGGGGAAAAATGGCGGCCCAGGCTAAAAAGACAACCGTGGTCAAGGCCACTTTGCGCAGAAAAGTCATTAGAAATCACTCCAGTCGTCATCATGGGACTGGCTGGACGTCGGCTGCTCCGGCTTGGCGGCCGGTTTTTCCTTGTGCACTGTCGTTTCCGTCACATGATGGGCTTCACGACGCGCATGCTGATTTTGCCGCAGGTGGTCCTGCCAGTCTTCGTGGGGGTGGCGCGGCGAATGATCTGAGCGGCGGACCAGCCACCAGATGAATAAGCCAAGCACAACGGGCCAAAACAGCACGCGTACAAGGGTCACACCTAACATGATCACCATCATCAAGATCAGGCCGCCGACAAATAAGAGAAGCGGTATCAATAGAAACGGCATCGCGATCAAACTCCTTTAATCATCTAAATCGGTATCTTTTAATTGAATATTACCACTGGTGGTCGTGAACTTGATGCGACCCTCACCAGTCCCCGGCCGATCCAGATCCAGTGCCTTGGTCTTTGCCTTGGCATCAACACCGGCCATCCGGCTCTTGATCGTGCCAAAATGCGTCCGCAGCTCGCCGTTCACAGCAACCGTCGCCGGCACCGCCAGCTTGACCGTGCCATTCACACTGGATCCCTGCAGCGAGGTGAAATCACTGGCAAGTGTCGCGCGAATCGTGCCGTTGACCGTTTGCAGTTCCACGGTCCGCGGGCTGGCTTGCAGCTTCAGATCGCCATTGACGGTGGTCGCGATCACATCGCGCAGCTTGCCGCCCACGATCTTGATCGACCCGTTCACCCCATCGGTCTCGAGCATCACAGCTTCAAGTCCATTGAAGATCAGGTCGCCATTGGTGCTCTTCGCGTAAAAGTCTTTGCCGCTGAGGCCATCGACCGTCACACTGCCATTGAGCAGGCGCGCATTGAAGTGGTCATACTCGCGTTTTGGCACACTGATGACCAGATCGGCCTGGATGCGTTTGTTTGGCACCTGGAAAATAAAGTGATCATCGGTGACATCGATGCGGCTGCGATCGAGGAACGCCTGAAGCGGGCTTTCCGCATCCATTTTACCGAACAACTTGATCGTCGCATCTACGCGGAACCCAGCTTGGTCCCATGGCCGGAACGTCACATCCCCATTAGCCGCCTTCACATCGATGATGGTCGCTTGGCTAGTTGGAAAATCAAACGTATGGGTAAATTTCTCAGTCGCGATGCCCGGCACTTTGACGGTGACATCTTTCCAGTCGACGTTATCCAAAACGGTGCTGAAGGTCTGCTTGACCAACGAGGAGATCTGCGACGTCGCATCGCCGACTGTCTTCGAAATGTCGTTGATCGCGCCTTTTGCCTGATCCTGCCAATCGTCCGGGAACACTTTGTCAGTGAAATGCTGCCGGTTGAGTTCACGGCGCTGGCGGCTCAGATCGGCCAATTCGCCCTTGAGCTTGTCCTGCTGATCGGCGAGTTCGTCGAGCTGCACCTTCAGCGTCGCATTTTCGTTCTTGAGGGCGCCGCGTTCCTTGTACTTATCTTCCGTTAAGGTGTCGAGGTCCTCCATCGTGTCCAGCACAATGATCTGTTCCTCATTGGCTGCGATCTTGTCTGCGATGCGCTTGTGCTGCGCGATGGCCGCATCAAGGGAGCCGGACTTTTCGGCGATCTTGGTGTTGAGGGCCGTCAGCGCCGCTTCTTCTGCATCATGTTTTGGTTCTTGATCCGGCTTTGGTGCGGCCTTCTTTTCTTCAGTTCGATCGGCGGTCGGCGCTGCCTGCGCCTTCGCCAAATTTTCCAGCAAGACCAGCGCTTCTTCACTGGTCAAAACGCCTTGCTTGACGAGGTCTAAAATACGTTCACGTTCATTCATGGGATTACCTCCAGGTCTTCTTACGATTACCACTGTGACTATAGTATGACTGGTCCCAGCGGTTTGTGCATAGGTCCAAAGGTTGATTTTGCCCCGGGCCCAGAGCCGCGGGTCCCCTTAGGCAGCGATGAAACGACCCGGGCGACCGCAGAAGCCGAGTGCGCCGAGGCAAAGAAAAAGAACTGAGCCAACACGCGGTCCCAGTTCCTGTATCATGCGCTCAATTGAAAACAGCGTCGTGCGCCGGGTCTAAAATTTTTGGTGTTGATTGTGACAACGCCGGAAGTTTTGGACCTTTTTTGAATAACAAAAAAGGCACCTGGTCTTCCCCGGTGCTATGCTTTAAGC
>NZ_RHOG01000018.1 GCF_003946405.1 Lacticaseibacillus yichunensis
AGCCCCGAAGCCCTCTAAGCCCTCTAAGCCCTCTAAGCCCTCTAAGCCCTCTAAGCCCTCTAAGCCCTCTAAGCCCTTAAGATAACAAAAAGCCCCCTCAAAAGAGGAGACCCATAAAAGCTTAAAACATAAAACCAACACCATTTGACAAATTTCCAAAAAAAGCCGCGCCAGCATTTCTGCCGGTGCGGCTTTTCGCGTCCCGCTTCCTATTTTGCGAGTATCGCCTTGGCGATCAAGCTTGCGTAGTACGGGTTGCCTGTTGGATTCATGTGGACTAGATCATCGTAGAACCAGTCGCGGTGACTCTTGGCGTAGTCGTACCAGTCGATCACGGTCAGGTTCGGGTACTTTTTCGCCTCGCTGGCCAGCGTTGAGTTGACGTCGTTTTGCCAGGTCCGCGTCGGCACGTGCACGTTGATCCAGAAGACTTGATGGTCCTTACCGATTGCCTGCACCATATCGTCGAACTGCGCCGTGGAGAATGGGCCGTTGGTGCCCAGGCCGATCAGCACGATGTTCGCCAGGGCCCCGGTTGCCGCGTAATGCTTGACGGTACCGATCGAATCGACCATTTGCCGCGAAACTGTCGCGTCGATGAAGGCTTTTGGAAAAATACGTTGGAGAATCGGTTTCCCATCCAGCATGACCGAATCGCCGATACCGGTGATGCCGATCGTCTGTGCGCGCTGCAATTGCACCTGGGTCAAGCCATATGCCTGCAGGTCCTGGTTCACGGGATGCTCGGCCGCCTTAGATTCCTCCGCGCGACTTTGCGACTGAGAAACCGAGATCGAGGCCGATTTATCCTTGGCGATCGACTCGGACTCAGAGCGGGCCGCCGCGATGCTTGAGCGCGCCGCAGCCAGCTCCTTGGCCTTTTGTTTTTCGTCCGCCTTATTTTTCTTCAGCTGACGCGCCAGCGGGGAGTCGTCCGCGGTGTCTTTTGCCCCAGGCGCCTTGGCGACACCGACGAGGCCGACTGCCAGGATGATCAAGGCCAGGTAGGACACGACCCGACGGCTGATCCGCATTTTGCCAGACGGCGTGACCAGGGCCTTGAGGTAGGCGCCAGTCTGCCGAAAATCAAAATGCGCGATCGGCTGCTCGATGAAGCGATACGACAGCTCCGTCAGCGCCAGGATGATCGCCACTTCGATCACCGGATACAGCACCGGATGATCGGCGACATCGCGGAAGCGGCTCTCAAAGAAGATCATGACCGGGAACTGGTAGAGATAAATGCCATAACTGCGACTGCCGATGTAACTGAACACCGGATTGGACAGCAGCCGGTCAAAATGCGCGGCCGGATGCGCGACCACCGCGACCAGCATCATCGTCAGAAGGGAAAACAGGAACATCCCCCCTTCGTACAAAAACGCACTTTGGGAATCGACGAAAAACACCATCACCAGCATGCCAGCCAGCGAGACTGTGCCCACCCCGTCCAAAAACAGCCGACTGGTCGTGGGCATCGACTCCGAGAGTTTTGCGCTGGGCCACAAGAACGCCAGCGCCGCCCCGAGCAAAATGGAGAACACGCGCGTATCCGTGCCGTAATACAAGCGGCTAGGATCAAAGTTCGCGCCACTGGCTGTGTTGTGATACAGCACAAACATCCAGACGCCGGACACCACCGCCAGCACGAACACGACATTGAAGATCTGCTCGCGATGCTTGATCAGATACAGCATCGCCAGCACCAGAAACGGCCAGACGAGGTAGAACTGCCCCTCGATCGACAGCGTCCACAAATGCGTGAACGGCGACTCCCCATCTGCGTACCGGGCAAAATAGGACTGGCCATTCAAGATCTGCCACCAGTTATACACATACGCGAGGTTCGTGGCCACCATCAGATGCAAGTTGTGCAAGAGATTTTGCTGGAACAACACGATATACGCACTGGTGGCAAACAGCACCGCGATCAACCCCGGATACAGCCGCTTGATGCGCTTGGTGAAAAATAGCTTGAGGTCGATGCGATGCGTGCGGCCGTATTCCATCAGGAGGCCATCCGTGATCAGATACCCGGAGACCACCATGAAGATCGGCACGCCGAGATAGCCGCCGCGAAAAAGATCCGGCCTTAAATGATACAAAATGACACCGATCACCCCAAGCGTGCGCAGGCCGTCGAACCCTCTGATGTAACGCCGCTTGGGCTTGTTGCGAATTGCGTTTGTGTTAGTTGCCATGCGCCACCATCCTCAACTCCAAAAATCACAAAGACAAACGCCCTTACTCCACGAATTCAAATGTAAAATCATCGATCGCCACAAGGTCGCCGGATTTGGCCCCCGCTTCCCGCAGCGCATCGTCAACGCCAAGGTTCCGCAATTGACGTGCGAAACGCAGCGCCGAATCGTCGTGATCCAGATTGGCCATTTGGTACATTTTTTCAAGCTTCTTGCCCGACAAGATGAAGGTCCCGTATTCGTCGCGAGTGATCTCGATCTTGTCTTCGTCTTGCTGGAACACGTAATCCGCCGGGACGGCCTTGGACTTCGGCTGCAGGGCTGGCGCGTTCTGCAGCGCCGTGGCGGTGTCTTGCATCAGCTGCGCCACGCCATCATGGGTGATGCTGGAGATCTGGTAAATGTGATCTTCCGGCACGCCATCCTTGAGCAGGCCCGCCTTGAACTCGGCAAACCGCTCCGCTGCACCTGGCAGATCCATTTTCGTGGCGACGACCAGCTGCGGCCGCTCGAGAATCGTGTCATCATACGTGCTCAATTCTTGGCGGATCTGTTGGTAATCGGTCAACGGGTCACGCCCGTTATCGGGATCCATTTCGACCAGGTGCAAGATCACGCGGGTCCGCTCCACGTGACGCAGGAACTGGAAACCCAGCCCAACGCCATTGGACGCCCCTTCGATCAGTCCCGGCAAGTCGGCCATCACAAAATCGGACCCGTCGTCGAGTTGCACCATGCCCAGGTTTGGCACCAGGGTGGTGAACTGATAGGCCGCAATTTTGGGCTTCGCGGAGGTCACCACGGACAACAGGGTCGACTTGCCGACAGATGGGAAGCCGACCAGCCCAACATCGGCCAGCACCTTGAGCTCCAGCGTAACATAGCGATGCACGCCGGGTTCGCCATTTTCGGCGATCTCAGGGGCCGTGTTTTTCGGCGAGACAAAATGGACATTGCCGCGCCCGCCACGGCCGCCGCGCGCAACGACCACTTCATCCCCCGGATTCACGAGGTCGCCGAGCTGCTCATGCGTGTCGGCATCAAAAACGGTGGTACCGCCCGGAACAGCCAGCCGAACATCCGTCGCCGCCGCGCCATACATCTGCTTGCCTTGGCCATTACCCCCATTTTTTGCGTGAAAATGCCGCTGGTAGCGAAAATCCATCAGCGTGCGCAAGCCCTCATCCACATAAAGAATGATGCTGCCGCCGCGCCCGCCGTCACCGCCGGCCGGGCCACCAAATGGCACAAACTTTTCATGACGGAATGCCACCATTCCATCCCCGCCTTTTCCGGCTTGAACTTCGACTGTTACTTGATCAACGAACATCGGGCGCCTCCTTTACCTCTTTTGCACAACAAATTTACAATGTTCTCATCGTACGTGATGCAGCGGGCAATTGCAATCAAACCTGCTCGCCACTTTTCTTGGTCTATTATACCAGCCAGAGCGCCGGCGTGGGCGGCCGTTTGTCATATTTTTGTAACAATTCTGTTAGACCGTTCCGGCAAAAAAAGGAACTGAGCAAAACGGCCTAGTTCCCTTCAATTTCGTCTCGTGGTCTCAAGGACTTCCAGCTTTCCAATCAGCCTCAGCCCTATGATTTAGAGCCGCGCCAGCCACCGCCCAAATCGTCCGTGCAACCGTCCGCGCAGGCCGAACACAATGCCGGCAAACAACAACAGCAGTGGCACTAAGACTCCCAAGCGCGTCCAAGATAACGAATCCAGCAGCGCGAAGATAGACGCGACCCAGCTCAAGCCAAACAGTGGCCAATACAGATGCGGCGCCGTCAGGAAGTGCCCATCAAATTCCGCACTTTGCGAGCGATACAGGCGCTGTCCCAGCCACAGTAGGATTCCGCAGACGACTAACAGCACAATATAAAGGAAGAAACGTTCGCCGCCAGCGCCGAGGCCAAGCTGGACCAACCAGTAATCCACGCGCGAGAACGCCCCCAAGCCGAGCAAAAGCAGGAGCGGCGGCGCGCAGACGATCGCCACAAAGTTTCCAAACAGTTGCGCCACCACCGCGGCGAAGAGAAAGCAGCTCAGCGCGTACAACTCATTTAACCCGATCAGCGCCACGCCCGAAAAAAGCGTCATTTCATCATACGTCGCGCCGACGGCCAGTGGCATGCCAACCATGTCCAGCGCATACCGCACCAAGGTGAACAGGGCGACCCCGCCGCCATAGACGGTCAGCCGGCTCCAGTACGCGTCCTTGCGTCGGCCCAGGCCAAACAGGAAGCGGTCAAACCCACTCAAGCTGTCCCATCCGGTGCAGATCAGGCCAACCACGACCACCGCGATCAGCCAGACTGGGTCGACGGATTGCAGAAAATTACCAGTAGGCGCCCAGCCCAATTTGTCGATGGTGCTTTGCGGGTAATAGCGCAGGGCTTCTTTGCGCATCTTCGGAATCTCACGTTTCGCCTCGGCCGTCGTCACACCGGGATTGTCCCGCTTGTACTCGGCGACTGTGATCGGGGTGAACCGGTCAGCCTGATGGTAACTGCTGACGGCCTCGGCAAACGACACGCCCCAAATCACCAACATCACGCCCAACAACAAGAGCAGCACCGGACGATGGCGCCGGAACATCACTTTCATCATCTTACCCATGGACCCGCTCCCCTTCATTGTCTTGGTATTCGCTGCGGAACAGATCCGACAGCTCAAGTGGCAGCGGCGCAGCCAGAACCGGTTCGGCCGCCTTGACCGCCGCCTCGACGACCGGGTCGTAATCCTTGAACAGGACCTCCAGCACCCGCCCGCGCACGTTCAAGATCTGGCCGTGGACCCGCACCACCTGCGGAATCTCGGCGTCCTTGAACACCAGCTGCAACTTCACCGCTTTTTCGCGCAGCGACTCCAACTCGTAATCGTGGCTGATCGTTCCGTTCCGTAAAAACAGCACGCGGTCCGCCAGCCCATCCAGCTCGCGCAAGTCATGGGACGCGATCAAAAAGCTGCGGCCCTCATTGGCGACGGCTGCGATCACATTTTTCACGATTGCCTCGCGGATAAACAGATCCAGCCCATCAAACGGCTCGTCCAGGCAAACAAACGGCACGTTGCTCGCCAGGTCCAGTGCCATCACGACCAGGGCCTGGTACCCCTTGGATAACTCGCCATACTGCTTGCCCATCGCTAGATCGTGGTCGGCAGCCAACCGGGCAAACCGGCCGGCATCAAACTGCTCATATGTCTCCGCAAAATAGCGGCTGATCTGCGCCAACGTGTTGCGCTTGAAAAATAAGTTGGCGGGGTCTATGTAAAGGAGCTGCTGGCGCAGGGCCGGATGGTGGCAAAGCGCCGCATCATCCAGAAAAACGCCGCCTTGTTGCGCGCGATACTGGTCGGTCATCGTCCGCATCAACGTCGTCTTACCCACCCCGTTGCGCCCGACCAGACCAAGCACTTGTCCTTGTTGCCAGCGAAAACTGACATCTTGCAGCACCTTTTTGCCTGCGATTGCGAGTCCCAAATGATCAACGGTCAATTCCATTTGTTTGTCCTCCTTGCCGTGCATAGATCTGTGCGAGCCACCCCCGCACCGTGCCTTCACTGACCCCAGCGGCGCAGGCCTCGAGCACCGCTGCCTCGACCTTGGGCCGCACCACATTGGCGGCAGCCTGCTGCGCGGCGTCGTCGGGTTCGGCGATAAATGACCCGAGCCCCGGCCGCATTTCGACCACATGATCCGCCTCCAGCTGTTTATACGCCTTGGCGACCGTGTTGGGATTGAGTTTGACTTGCTGCGCCATTTCGCGGACCGACGGCAATTTGTCGCCGGGGCGCAAAATGCCTGTGGTGATCTGTTGTTTGACATCTAGGACCAGTCGCTCGTAGTACGCGAGATGACTGAATTGCTGATCGTCCATCGGTGGGCCTCCTTCCCCGTGTCTTACGTGTACTATTATACATAGTACACTAAAAAGGGCAAGCAAAAACGGCCATTCTTTTTTTGAATGACCGTTTGCGTCGTGGTTAGTCGATGAAGCTCGTGTGGCTGACCTTCCAGTCCTCCAGCTTGATGAACACCCAGAAACCGTAGATGCCAAGGGTGATGATCGTCAGGAGCAGCCATTTGATCCAATTGCCAAACAGGCCGACCGCGCTGCCGGAAAAATGGAGCCGGTGCCCCTCGACGACTGTGTGATTGATCTTCCAGCCGTAAAGCATGCACAGCGCCCAAGGGTAACAGATTCCCAGGGTGACGATCGTGACCAGCCCGCCCAGCAGCGACCACCCGATGTAGCTCAAGAGCCCGCCATCGAAAAATGAGGTGCGTCCGTTTTTTTCTTCCATAGAAATAGCCCTCCGTGTTTGACTTGATTGTCATCCACGCAGGGCCGAAAAGCAATCTATTTAGTTAACTACGTGCCCGATCAAAACGGGCTGCGTTAGTCCTTCGTGGCATCCGCCAGACGGAACCCGCTCCATGGCTTGAGGTAGTCCAGCAGGAACAGTTCTTCCGGATGAATTTTGCCAACGACATTGACGCGGCCGCTATTTGGCATGGCCTTCAGCGCGATCTGAGTCTCGCCCTTGTACTGGCCGAAGCCGACATTGTCGATCAGCACATCGCCGCGCTGAATGTCGACGGTGTTGTGGGCCGGAAAATCGCGATCGGCATACTTCACACGCGTCTGGGTGCTACGCAGGATGTACTCGCTGCGGTCCCCGCGATAGTTGTGATCGTTATCGAAGAGGACTTCATGCTCCAGTGGCGTAATGTCGGCAGCCGGCACGACCCGAACAACCGGGTAGTCGGCAACAAACGCATCGCGCGCCGCCTTCAATTCCGCCTCGCTGGCATAGGCATTGCCGATAATCAGATCGTTGATGGTATCCATCAAGACGTAATGCTTGACCTGCGTGGCGATCGGCAAGTCGCGATGGCTCTCAAGCGAGCACAGCCCATCTTGCGTCGGCCACGGGCCAAACGTGGCGTTGTGCGAATTGATGAACGCCGCGGTGTTCAAGTTGTACTGGGTGAACAGCGCCGTCGCCTGTTCGAAAAATGTCTGGCCCAAGCCGGAGAACTGATGCGGATAGAAGTTATGGGACCCCAGCAGGTTCTCGCGGTTTGGCGAAAACGCCATGATGTTGTCGATATAATGCGTTCCTTGAGACATATTCACTTCGATCTTGATCCCGTATGGATTGCGGGTCATCTTGGCCTCTTCCGCCCCGGTGAACCCAAGGTCAAGCCGCACGCCCCATGCCCCGAGGTCCTTGAAGAACTTCAGGTTGTCATAGGTGACGCCGAGCTGTTCAAACAGCGCCGGGTTGATGTCGACCATGACCTCCATGCCAAGCTCGTTGGCCTTGTCGATCACTTTTTTGAAGCCGGCCACGACCTCGTCTTTGTTGCCTTTGATCTCAAGCAGCGAGGTGAAGACGCGCTTGAAGCCGTATTTTGCAGCGAGTTCAAGGTACGCTGCGTCTTTGTCATAAGTAGAACGTTCTGGATAAACAGATACGCCGAGTTTTCCCATGTGATGTCTCCCCTTTCATCGTCTAGGGTACCACATTGGACCAGACCAATGAAAGTGCTTCCCTCTTTTTTCATTAAAAACGCGTCCTGGTGTCACATTTTGCGGAGGCCCCTGACCGGTTTTGAACGGCCTTGCCAATTTTCTGAATGTTTTTGAACGAAATAGATTGCATTTGAACGAACCCTGCGTATAATGACAATTGTGAGGTGAAGAAAATGCTTACAGAAGAAAGACAGCGCTATATTCTCGATCTGCTGCAACGCCAGCCGATCGTCAAATCCCAGGACCTCATTCAGGCACTGGGCGCCAGCGAATCCACGATTCGCCGCGACCTGGCCGAGCTCGAAGCCGCGGGCCAGCTCCGCCGCGTCCATGGCGGCGCCGAGCGCGTGGCTTCCAGCGCCCCAGAGCCAAGCGTGCAGGAAAAAGCCACCCAGGCTCTGGCCGAAAAACAGGCGATCGCCAAGGCGGCGGCCGCGCTGGTCACCGCCCACAGCACCGTTTTTCTCGATGCAGGCACCACGACTGCGCAGCTGATTCCGCTCCTTGCCGGCAAGGACGTCACGGTGGTCACCACCGGCGTCGACAATGCCAGCGCGCTGGCGGATTATCACATCACCGCGATCATGCTGGGCGGGCGCATCAAGTCCGCCACCAAAGCTGCGGTGGGCGCCGCGACCGTGATCGCATTGGAGTCGATGCATTTTGACTTCGCGTTCATCGGCGCCAATGGCATTCACCCGAAATACGGCATCACCACCCCGGACGAAGAGGAGGCGCACGTCAAACAAACGGCGCTCGACCAAGCGCGTTCGGCTTATGTGCTGGCCGACCCCACCAAGTTCGGCCAGGTGAGCTTTGCAAAAATTGCCAAGCTCACGCGGGTTGCGATCTTGACGACGCCACTGCAGACGCTTGCCGCATCGTATCAAGAATTCAAAAACATTCAGGAGGTCTCAAATTGATCTACTCGATCACACTTAACCCCTCGATCGACTATGTGGTCACCAGCGACCAGCTTTTTCTGGGCCGCGTGAACCGGTTGACCGAAACCACCAAGCTCCCTGGTGGCAAGGGCATCAACGTCTCACGAATCTTGCAGGCGCTGGCCGTGCCCACAGTCGCACTGGGTTTTCTCGGTGGCTTCACCGGCGACTTTATCAAAAATGCCCTGAAGGCCGATGACCTGCCCTGCGATTTTACCCCGATCGCAGCCGACACCCGCATCAATGTGAAATTGCGGGCGGAAAGTGAAACGGAACTCAACGCCCCTGGCCCGCGCATCACAGACGACGAACAGCGCGCCTTCATCACTGCGTTGACCGAGCGCCTGCAGCCAGGCGATGTCGTGGTGATGGCAGGCAGTCTCCCGCCGGACCTACCCGCCAGTTTTTACCGCGACCTGATTCCCGCCATTCACGCCGCGCAGGCCGAATTCGTGATCGACACGACTGGCCAAGCGTTGCTGGATACCTTGGCCGATCATCCGCTCGTGGTCAAACCCAATCATCACGAACTGGCCGCGCTCTTTGACGATGCCCCTTACCCGAGCATTGAGGCGACGGTGGTAGCGGGCCGCAAGCTCTTGACCCTCGGCGCGCAGCACGTGCTGGTCTCCATGGCCGGCAAAGGCGCGCTGCTCATCGAGGCGGACCGCGCGTATCACGGCAACACAAGGCCCCAGCAAGTGATCAATTCGGTGGGCGCCGGCGATTCAATGCTAGCAGGCTTCACCGGCCGCCTCACAGCAGGCGCGACCCCACTTGAGGCGTTCAAGACCGCGCTGGCTTGCGGCTCGGCCACGGCGTACAGCCAGGACCTAGCCACCCGGGAAAAAATCGATGACGTTTTAGCAACTGTGACTGTGAAGGAAGTGTAAAAGGAAAATGGACATTCGAGACTTACTGTTAAAAGATGCGATGATCATGGACCTCAAGGCAACGACAAAGGAAGCCGCGATCGACGAAATGGTCGACCGCTACGCCGAAGTCGGGGTGATCAACGACAAAGAGCTATACCGCAGTGATATTTTGAAGCGTGAAGCCGAATCCACGACCGGCATCGGGGATGGCATCGCGATGCCGCACGCCAAGGACAAGGCGGTCACCCGCGCCACGGTCCTTTTTGCAAAAAGTGACGCCGGCATCGACTTCAACTCGCTGGATGGCCAGCCAGTCTACCTGTTTTTCATGATCGCCGCTCCAGAAGGCGCCAACAACGTGCATCTGCAGGCGCTATCCGCCCTGTCCTCCCTGTTGATCGACCCCGCGCTGATCGCCCAGCTGAAACAGGCCAAGACGCCGGATGACGTCCAGCAGCTGTTCGGCGCGGCCCAGGCCGCCAAAGACGCCAAGGAAGCCAAAGAGCAGGCGGAAGAAGCCGCGGCCCAGGCAACCACCAGTGGCACCATCGTTCAGCCAACCGCAACGACCGACACTAAGCCATACATCGTCGCGGTGACCGCCTGCCCGACCGGTATCGCGCATACTTACATGGCCGAGGCCGCACTGAAAGAGACAGCCGAGAAAATGGGCGTCGCGATCAAGGTCGAGACCAACGGCTCAGAAGGCGTCAAGCATCACTTGAGCCAGGCCGACATCCAAAATGCGGTCGGCGTCATCATCGCAGCCGACAAAAAAGTCGACATGGATCGATTCGCGGGCAAGCATCTGATCAACCGCCCCGTGATCGATGGCATCAAGAAGCCGCAGGAACTCATTCAAGAGACCCTCGACGAAAAAGGCGCGATCTATCAGGCGGCCGGCGACGGTGCCGCTGCACCAGCCGATGACGGCACCAAGAAATCCGTTTGGAACCGCATCTACCAGGACCTGATGAATGGCGTGTCCAACATGTTGCCATTCGTTGTCGGCGGCGGCATCATCATGGCCGTTTCCTTCATCTTCGAAAACTGGCTCGGCGCCAAATCACTGGCCTTCACCTTCACCAACAGCGTCGGCAATTACGCCTTCAACCTGCTCGTCCCGGTGCTGGCGGCTTACATCGCGGTCTCGATCGGCGACCGGCCGGCGTTGATGCCCGGGTTCGTCGGTGGGATGATGGCCACCCAAGCCACCGCTTCGATTCTGCACGGGCAAAACGCAGCCGGGTTCCTTGGGGGCCTGGTGGCTGGCTTTACCGCTGGCTGGTTGATCATCGGGCTGAAAAAACTGCTCGCCAACACACCAAAATCCCTCGATGGCCTCAAAACGATTCTGTTTTACCCAGTCCTCGGCCTGTTTTTGATCGGCACCATCATGTACTTCATCGTCAACCCGATCTTCGCGGCCATCAACGGCGCGCTGATCTCCTGGCTTGAAAGCATGGGCACCGGCAACGCCGTCATTCTCGGCGTGATCTTGGCGGCAATGATGAGCATCGACATGGGCGGCCCCTTCAACAAGGCGGCCTACACCTTTGCCATCGGCGTTTTCCAGTCTTCCTCAACCGGAACCACGCTTGGGGATGGCCGCTGGATGGCCGCGGTCATGATTGGCGGCATGATTCCGCCGCTGGCCATCGCCTTGGCCTCCACCTTCTTCCCGGCAAAATTCACCGAACAGGAACGCAGCGCGGGTCTTTCCAATTATGTACTGGGCCTGACCTTCATCACTGAAGGCGCGATTCCATTCGCCGCAACGGATCCGCTGCATATCATCGGCAGTTCCGTCATCGGCTCCGCCATCGCGGGCGGCCTGACGCAACTTTGGCACGTCAATGTCCCGGCTCCCCACGGCGGGATCGTCACCTTGCTTTTGACGAACAACCCACTGGGCTTCATCGGCGCGCTGGTGATCGGCGCCGTGATCGCCGGCTTGATTCTTGGCATCTGGCGGCCAGTGGCAAAAGAAGCATAAGTTTGGTCGTAAAATAAGTTTGGTTACAAAAAAAAGAGGCAGGATGCTTCGTCGCTCGCAGTAGTTGCGCGACGAGACAGCCTGCCTCTTTGTTTTGATTAAGAATTTGCGAGCTTGTGAGCCGAGTCGGCGTTCGAGTCACCTCCTGGCACTGCCCCGCGTGCCTGCCACAACGGCACCATTTTCGCTAGCACCACCACGGCAATCAGCGCCAATGCGGCTGCGACCAGCATTGCGGTGTGCATGCCGGCGATGAACCACCCAGGCTGCGCGTTCGGAAACGTCACGATGCGCCGCCCCGCCACCGCGGACATGCGCGCAAACAAAATGGTCGACGCGACACTGGTTCCTGCCACCATGCCTAAATTCCGCGCCAGCGCGTTGAAACTGCCGGCAATCCCCAACTCATTTTTCGGCACGACCGACATCACTAAGTCGCCGATCGGGGATTGGAAGATCCCGCTGCCGAGGCCCAAGACGATCACGACCGCAGCGAACCGCCATAATGGCGAGGCGGCGTCGACCAGCAGATACCCGGCGCTGCCGCCAGCGATCAGGGCTGCCCCGATCAGCGCCACTCCCGCCGCGTTGAACCGATCCGCGAGCCAGCCGCCTAGCGGTGCCGCCAGCGTCATCATCAACGGATACAGCGTCAGGAGCGCTCCCGCCCCACCTGGTCCAAGTCCGCGCGCATCTTCTAGGTAAAATGGCATCAGCACGGTGGTGAAAAATTGCACCATGAATACTAGAAAAACCGCCAGCACTCCGAGTGAAAACAGCCGGTTCTTGAAGATCGTCAGCGGCAGAAGCGGCCCCGGGTGCACGCGCTCCGTCAGCAGGAAAAGAATCAACGCGGCGCCTGCCACTAACAGGAGGGTGAGCACGATCGGCGACGAAAACCCGCGCGATTGACTCAAATTAAGGCCCCAAAATCCCGCGGCGATCGCGATGGCCTGGGTCAAAATGCCCAGCCAGTCAAGCGCTTTGGCCGCGGCCGCGCCAACCGCTGCCCCATTGCCCATCGCCCACACCGCAAGCGCCAGCGCGATCAGGCCAAACGGGACATTCAGCCAGAAGATCACCGGCCAGCTCGCCACGGCCAACACCAACCCGCCGACACTGGGCCCCGCCACCGCGCCCAGCGCGACAAAGGTGCCGACAAAGCCCATCGCCCGCCCGCGTTCCTTGGCCTCAAAGCTCGCGGTCACGATGCCATACGTATTCGCCAACGTCATTGCTGCGCCAGTTGCCTGGACCACGCGCGCCGCCAGCAGGAAATAAAAGCCCAAGTTGATGCCCGCCATCACCGAGCCGAGGATGAAGACCGCCGTCCCCCATTTAAAAATACGCGGTTTGCCGATCAGATCCCCCATTTTTCCAAATGGCAGGAGCAGGGCACTGACCACGATCAGATAGATCGAAGTCGCCCACACCATTTGGCTGGCCGGCACGTTCAGGCTCTTGGCCATCACCGGCACCGCGATATTCACCACCGAACTGTCCAGATTCGTCATGAAAGCGAAAAAGCCCAGCGCCGTCAGCGCCCACCAGCGCCGATCTGTGCGTACATCCATCGGAATCCCCCCTCTTCTTATGATTATACGAGCGTTTGTGAAAACTCGTTGCGATTTGGCTTGCAAGCTGAGTTGACGCGGTTTTGCCAGCGTCTGGCAGCGTCGCGTGACGCGGTTTTGCCGATAGTGGGCAGCGTCGCGTAAGGCAGTTTGCCTGCCATTTCTGCAGGCGCCGCGTCACGATTTTCACCAGCCGGCCAATTCGCGATGACACGCGAGACTTCTGACTGTTTTCTTCCCAGCCAGACGGGTATACTATCGTTATGACTTTATTAAGGAAAGGGATCTGAAATGGCAGAGATCGAATACGACGCAATGGGCGCCCATGAAGCGGAAGCAAAGGCATACTTTATTGAGCACTGGGGGTCCGACAGCCTGATCATCTCGGCAGGCGACTATCATTTCGACGACCTCAACGGGTTGGTCGCGCTGGAAGACGGGCAAGTGGTCGGCCTCCTCACCTACGCCGTGCACGGTAATGCGATGGCCGTCGTCTCACTGAACTCAATTCGCAACGGCCGCGGCATCGGCAAAGAGCTCCTGGCCCTGGCAGAAGACATGGCCCGCGGACTCGGCGAAACGAAGATGATGGTCTCGATCATGAATGATAACATGCAGGCGCTCGGCTTTTTCCAGCGCCAAGGGTATCGCATGGCCAAGATCTTGCGTGGCTCCCTGGACATGGCGCGCCAACGCAAGCCCGAGATTCCGCTAGTCGGCATGGACGACATTCCGCTTCACGATGAGGTCCTGCTGTCCAAAGTCTTGCCACAAGACGTGCCCCTCGATATTCCGCCAGTTCCGGTCACGCCGGAAAGCGACGACTAAAACAGGGTTGTCCTGACGGCGCTTCCATGATAAGATAACAGCATCACAGATAAACTATCGCCGGATAGTCAGCATCAGCGCCTTCCCTTAGGCTAAATGGGAAGGTGCTGATGCTATTTTTTTGCGAAAAATCGCGGCGTGCATCGCTGCTCGGCGGCGTTTTCGGCGATGCCAAGAGGAGGAAATACAATGGCTTGGTTCACATTGATTTTAGCGGGATTATTCGAATGTTTCTGGGCAACGATGCTCAAGCTCAGTCAGTGCTTTTCCGTGTTGCGCTTCTCGGTGCTCACGGTGCTCGGGATGATTGCGAGTTTTCTGCTGCTCGCCCATGCGACACGCACGCTGCCCCTGTCGCTGGCTTACCCGATCTGGACGGGCATTGGCGCAGTGGGAGCGGTGCTCATCGGCGTCCTGTGGTTCGGCGACCGACTGACGCCTGCCACGTGGTTCTTTGTGGCACTGTTGTTGATCGGCATCGTGGGCCTAAAGCTGGCGAGTCACGCCTGATTTGGAAAATAAGTACAACAAACAGGCCGCCGAGACCCAAATTTTTCGCCAGCCTGTTTGGTGCTGGAGCGGCGCGGTTCTCCCCCTTCCCCTTGGGTACAGGAAAGAACCCCGTCTCATCACTATTCAATTACCATCGCGCGGTATGTACCCCGGCCGCTGGCTTAGTACTCCGGACTTCCCGACTCACGTGCATTGATGGTAGGAGGCAGCCCATGCTCCCTAATGTCTGATCTAGAACACCATCAATGGTTGCGAGCCGCAAAGGAGCCGGCCGTTCGTCGCTTTTGCCTGGCAGATCAATGACATGCCTGCCGCCAGGTGCGAGCTTCTAAACTTTTAGTAAGTGAAGTATAGATCCGACTATTTATTTTTGTCAAGTAGGCGCTTTCAATTTTTTTGCACAAAAATACGCGGCGGCCCAGTCACTTTTCTGAGCCACCGCGTATTCTATTGATAGTCGCAAACAAGTTACTGGAGCGAGACTTTGATCGCCTGGGCGACTTGCTTACTGATGCCCAGCGCCTGGAGGTCCTCAACGCTGGCTTCTTTGATGTGATTGACCGTTTTGAACTGCCGCAACAGCTTCGTCCGCGTTTTTGGCCCCACACCCTGAATCGTCTCCAGGCGACTCGCCAACGAATTCTTATTGCGCAGCTGACGATGGAACGTGATGGCGAAGCGATGCACCTCATCTTGAATACGTGTCAACAGGTAAAAGCCCTGCGACTGCGGATCCAAGGCAATTGGTTCATCATGCTCCCCATACAGCAGCCCCGCCGTTCGGTGCTTGTCGTTTTTCACCATCCCCGCCACCGGAATGAACAGGTTCAGCTCGTTTTCCAGCACGTCTTTGACCGCGTTCATTTCGATGTCGCCACCATCCATCAAGATCAGATCCGGCAACGGCGCGTGTTCCTTGAGCAGCCTCGTGTACCGGCGCCGAATGACTTCCCGCGTGTTCGCGTCTTCGTTGGCGCTGTGGTCGCCGTCATCCTGCGCCAATTTGTACTTGCGATAGTTGCCCTTTTCCGGCTGGCCGTCGACGAACTGCACCATCGCCGACACCGGGTCTGCGCCTTGGATATGACTGTGGTCAAAGGCCTCGATCACGTGCCCATCCGGCAAGCCGAGCGCCTCAAAGATCTCGTTTTGCGCGCCGACCGTGGTGCGATTGTCGAGTTCCAGCAGGCGGAATTTTTCCTCGAGTTTGATACGCGCATTTTTCGCCGCGAGTTCCATCAAGGCCCGTTTTTCGCCGCGCTGAGGGGTGCGCACCGGAATGCCCAGCACCTGCTCGAGCACCGCGTTGTTCATGCCTTCTGGGACCAGCACTTCCTTGGGCTTCACATTGTTTTTACGATCGTAGAACTGCAGAATGAACGACTCGAATTCATCCTCGGTCGAGCTCGCCACCGGAAACAGCCGGGACTCGCGTTTCATCAACCGCGCTTGACGAATGAAAAACACCTGGATGCTCAGCCAGCCTTTATCCATGTAAAAATTAAAAATATCCCGCTGCGTCTTATCATTTGAAATGATCTTCTGCTTCTCGACGGTCACTTCGATGTAATGCAGTTGATCGCGAATCTCAGCGGCCCGCTTGAATTGCAACAAATGCGCGGCCTCATTCATCTGCCGCGTCAGCATCGTTTTCACTTTCGCGGTGTTGCCGTCCAAAAAACTGCGAATCTTGCGGATCTGTTTGGCGTACTCTTCCTCAGGAACCGTGCGCCAGCACGCGCCAAGGCACTGACCCATGTGGTAATACAGACACGGCCGCCCTTGGAACCCATTGCAGCGCCGCAGCGGATACACTTTTTGCAAAAAGTGCATCGTCTCTTCGGCGGCATAGATGTTGGGATACGGGCCAAAATAATACGCGCCATCTTTTTTGACATCGCCGGTGATCAACATCTTTGGATCGCGTTCATTCGTGATCTTAATATACGGATAACCGGTGCCCTTTTTCAGCCGGATGTTGTAATACGGCTGCCACTTTTGAATCAGCGTGATCTCTAGCAAAAAGGCTTCCTTGTCACTTGAGGTCACAATGTAATCGAAATCGGCGATCTGGGAGACCAGCTTGGCCGTCTTGCCGTCGTGACTACTCTTGAAATACGAGCGGACCCGATTTTTCAGATTCTTGGCCTTGCCGACATAAATGATCTTGCCATTGATATCCTTCATTTGGTAACTGCCCGGCGCATCAGGCAGCAGCGCCAGTTTGTGTTCGATATGCTCGGATGCCATTGAAATGCCCCTTTCTGCAGCGAACAATTGTTCACAACTCATTGTAACCAAGCAATGCCCCTTCTGCAAGCATTCGGCTCGGGGCAAAGCTCGCGGTGAGCCACCCAGAGGCGCCGCGAAATATTACTTGCAGGCGAACAAATATCGATAAACTGATAAATCGCCGAAAACTTGCCAGATTCGAAAAAGTGCGTTTAGACTATAGGCGCAATTTTGGTGGCCTGGTTTTGATCAAGGGGGAACGCGACCATGGGGACATTTTCGGCTGCCGCTAAACAACTGCTACATGCACTTGGCGGCCGCGACAACGTTGCATCCGTCACACGCTGCGCCACGCGGCTTCGCTTTGTGTTGAAAAATGAAGCGCTCGCGGATAAACAGGCAATCGAACAAAACGCTGCCGTGCGAGGCTTGATCACGGATGCCGGGCAATTTCAGCTGCTGATAAAGAATGGGTGCGCAGACTTCTATCAGGATCTGGTGGCCGTTTCGGGAATTCAGAGCAATCGCAAGGAATCAAGAACGCACCTGCCTTTCTTTCCGCATGCACGCGCCAAACTGATTCAGCTTCTCGATCGCGTTAAGACGTGGTGGCGCGAGGCGAGAACGCGGCGCCTACCACAGCGCCGGTCCGCTGCGCCTGGTCCATCCCTTTCGACGGCTGGGGCAACCGACCTCGACTTTCTTTACGCGCCGGCAGATGGCGCCGTCGTACCACTGAGTGAGGTGGCCGACCAGGTATTTTCGGCGGAGCTCGTGGGTCAGGGGTTCGCCGTGCATCCCGTCAGCGGCCACATTTTCGCCCCACTGATTGGCACCGTCCTGTCTGTATTTTCAAGCAAGCACGCGCTACGCCTGCGCATGAGCAATGGTCTTGAGGTGATGGTACACATGGGGCTGGATACCGTCGAACTCGCCGGCACCCCGTTTGCCATCGCGGTCGAGGTCGGCGACAGTGTCACCCCCACGCGCCTGCTCGCGGAAATGGACCTGTCGCAGGTGAAAAATAGTGGGCGGGCGACCGATATCGTGGTGATCTTGATCGACCCTGACCGGCGCGGCGGCTACCGCCAAATAACGAGCGGCCTGCATCAGCATGGCGAAAGAATTGCCGGGGTCCGCGCGCACCCACCCTCGGCGCATCCGCTTCGAAACGTCTGGTCTGCGTGAGTGCAGAAAATTTTTCTTCTATTATGTAATGGCAACCCCACAGCCCCGATTCTCACCAGTTGGACGGCTATTTGTGCTGGGGTAGAGGCGCCCACCCCAACCACCCGGCCCGTTCTTGTATCCGCAAACATGCTTGCATTTGGCCACGAAAGAGTTTACATTATTGTTATTAATTTAGTTGTGGTCAATTCATGCGAGGAGGAATTATGATGGGCAAGTATGATGCGGATGCCGCCGATCTCTTGAAAGAACTCGGCGGGCCGAGCAACCTCGTGTCACAGACACATTTTGCCACCCGGATGAGCTTTACCATTAAGGATGACCTGCAGGCGAGCCGTCCCGGCATCAACGCGATTCCATCGGTGCAGTCCCTATTTTCTGCTGGTAAACAGTTTCAGGTCGTGATCGGCGAGGACGTCGCAGAATTTGCGGCTGCGTTTGAGACCGCCCTTTCTCAGCCCGAAAAACCGAGCGGGGGTTTTGGCGGCTTTCTGCAGAAATTAGGTTTTGGCCATCATCAGGCGGCCCCGGAACCAGCCGCACCCGTCACGCCTGTCGTCGAGACGTCGAACACCGCGCGCTCCTTCGACTATCTCTATCTCCCAGCGGACGGCCCCGTGACGCCGCTTGCTGAGCTGGCCGCGGACCCATTCAAGGCTCTCGCCGGATTTGCCGTTCGGCCCGCCTCAAATAAAGTTTTCTCCCCTGTCGTCGGCACCGTGACGAGCATCGCCAACAAGCGCGAGGCGCTCACGCTCAAAATGACGACCGGCGTCGACGTATTGGTGCACATGGGCTTGGACACCGCTGCGCTGGGCGGCCGGCCGTTCAATGTTGTCGTTCAGATCGGCGATGCGGTCGATCCAGACACACTCCTTGCGACGATGGATCTGGTGAGCGTCCGCGGCAGTGCCCGGGCGACTGAGATCGTGGTGGCGGTAACGGAAGCCGATCAAGTGAAGGCCTTCGAGCCATTACTCACCAGCGGCACCCATCGCCACGGCGACGCTGGCGCATCAGTCGATGCAAAATAAACCTGCGCTAACAAAATAGCCACGCATTCATTTTCCGAATGCATGGCTATTTGTTTGCGCGAAAAAAATTTTTTTGAGCCACTCTCCAGAAAAAAGTCTGACGCAGACCCACCCACTGATGGGACTCTGCGTCAGGCTTTCTTGGGTAACCATTTCTGTGCATGCCGGACAACTCAGCGTTACTGTGCGAGCACCTTACTCAGGAAGTCCTTGGTCCGCTCCTCTTTTGGTGCGGAGAAGATCTGCTCCGGGGTCCCTTTTTCAGCGATCACACCTTGGTCCATGAACCAGACCTGGTCGGCGACTTCGTGGGCAAAGCCCATTTCGTGCGTGACCACGATCATCGTCATGCCGGACTTGGCGAGGTCTTGCATGACCTTCAGCACTTCGCCGACCATTTCTGGATCCAAGGCGGAGGTCGGCTCGTCGAACAGCATCACATCGGGCGACATGGCCAGCGCGCGGGCGATGGCGACACGCTGCATTTGCCCACCGGACAAGCTGGCTGGGTAAGCCTCGGCCTTGTCTTCGAGGCCGACCTGCTTGAGCAGCGCAAGCGCCTGCGCAGTGGCCTCGGCGTCGGTCGCGTTTTTCACCTTCATCGGCGCGAGCTTGATGTTCTCAAGCACAGTCATGTTGGGAAAAAGGTTGAACTGCTGGAACACCATGCCCATTTTTTCCCGGACCTGGTCGAGCTCTTTTTCAGACAGGCCAGTGATGTCGGTGCCTTCAAACGCGATCTTGCCGCTTGTCGGCTTGTTCAGCAGGTTGAGGCTGCGCAGGAAGGTAGACTTGCCGCCGCCGGACGCCCCGATCACAACAATGACATCGCCCTGGTTGATGGTTTCGGAAATATCATTCAAAACGGTGTTGTCACCGAATTTTTTGACCAAGTGGTCGATTTCAATGAGTGGCTTCGTCATGCTTCATCCTCTTTTCAAAGTAACCTAAGATCTTCGACAGGCCGAATGTCAGGACAAAGTAGATGACCATGGCGACGATGATTGGCTGCACGCCTTTGTAAGTCGCGGTCTGCACCACTTTGAGCTGATAGATCAGGTCTGTGACCCCGATGATGGAAACAATGGAGCTTTCCTTGATCAGGGAAATAAATTCATTGCCAAGCGCTGGCCAGATGTTCTTGAGGGCCTGCGGGAAAACGACACTTTGCATCGTTTGCTTTTGGGAAAGGCCCAATGAACGTGCGGCTTCGGTCTGACCAACTGGAATACTTTCGATCCCAGACCGGATGATCTCGGCGACATACGCGCCGGAGTTCAGCGCAACGGCGATGATGCCTGCCAGCAGCGCCGGAATATCAAGGAAGATGCCAAGGCCGAAGTAGACGAACATCACTTGAATCATCAGTGGCGTCCCACGCACGAATTCGATGTAGGCCACAGCCAAGGCGTGAAGCAGCTTGTTTTTGCCCAGCCGCATCAGTGCCAGTAATGTCCCCAAGATCACGCCGATGACGACGGAGATCGCGGTGATCAACAGTGTGTAGCCGATCCCTTTGGCAAAATACTTCCAGTAATGGATCATCGAGGTGTCGGTGGTATTCGTGGTCATTTTGTCGGCGGCTTCGGTCATATACTGCTTGATCAGCCCCTTCTTCTTGATCTTGTCGATCGACTTGTTTGCCGCGGCAACCAGGCTCGTGGCCCCTTTGGCAAAGCCGATCGCCTGACCATTTTCAGAAGGATCCAAGGTGAACTTGCCGTTGATCAGCGCGAGGTCTGGATCATGCTGGACATACGCCAGTGCGACAGGCTCCTCGGCAACGATGCCTTCGACCTTATGCGACTTCAGCGCCAGCACCAGGTCCGTGTACTTGGCCAGGCCAAGCTGCGGCGAGGAGCTCATTTGCTCCTTGGCGAGATCCGCCTGCAAGGAACCGGTCTGAACACCGATCTTTTTGCCGACGAAGCTGTCCTTGTCCTTGTAGAGCTTGGCATCCGCCTTATTGACAATGATGCTTTGCTCCGCGGTGTAGTAGAGCTCGGAAAAATCAACACTCTGCTTCCGCTCGCTGGTCGGGGTCATCGCAGAAATGACCATGTCGACCTTGCCCGTCTGCAGGCCGACCAAGAGCAAGTCAAAGTCCATCGACTTGATCTGGAGCTTGACGCCCATGTCTTTGGCGATCTGCTTGGCGATCGAGATATCGATCCCAACCGTTGTATTTTTGCCGCCATCATTCACCAAAAATTCATATGGTGGATAATCCGGGCTCGTGCCCATAACGAGCACGCCCTTATCTTTCACTTTTTGCAGGCTGTCGTCAGCCGCTTGTACGTGATTGATGCCGCTAAAGCCCAGGAAACTGAGCAAGACGAGCAGTGCGGTCAACCACCGCATCCATTTTTTCTTCATTCTAATGCCCCCATCCGCCATGCACCGGCGAAGTTCTATGAGGCATACTATACACACGGAAAAATAAATATGCAACGCTTATTCGCAAACTTTTGACATTTTATGCAGATAAAATTCGTCAACGACGACCAATCGCTGTCATCAAGGCATTCGTAAAATTTGAAAAATATACAAATATTCACGCTAATGCGTTTTTTGCCTCGCCTCGGCTGGCGTGCTATACTAACGCCAACAAGCCAAACGAAAAGGAGCACCGCCATGGGACTGACACGTGAAAATAAAACTGATTGGGGCAACTTGTTCGACAAGTTTGCCACCATGCCGGATGTTGCGACTGGCGCCGATCCAAAAAAGCAAGCCGAACTGGCCGCCAAAGCCAAGGCATTAAAGGCTGTAGCCGATGCGGACAACGCGGCGCAAAAACCAACGCCGACCGACCCTACAGACCAGCCAACCGAAGAAAACAAAATCTAAACGGCGCAAAAACTGAACGCCGCAAGCTCAAAACCTGCTGTCTCCCCTTTCGAGATGGCAGTTTTTTTGGCCAAAAAAGCGCCAATCCAGTGAGCCAGAAGCTCACCGAATCGGCGTGATCGATCATGATTTTAGAATGCGGTTAGATGCGACTTAGAAATGCAACAGGTTCGAGGTCATGGAGCTCAGCTGTGACATGAACAGCTGCTTGAAGATCGCAAAGAGGATCCACAGTGCGACGCTCAAGATGACCGTGCCGATCAGATACGCGTACACGCGATCCAGATTGGTGTTGTTCTCGGATTTGAAGATCGTCACCGTGAAGGCCATGAAGCCCAGCGCAAGCGAGATCACAAGCAGCGTCATTGCAAAGCCGACCATGTTCGTGGAGGTCCCGGCGATCAGGGCCACCAAGAAGGACAAAACGGCGCCGAAAACAGCGAGGTTGGAGAAATGTGCGAACTGGGTCAGCGAGTCCAGATAGCCGAGGCGCCGATCGCCCAATACGGCGTAGCTTGTCAGATAAGCGACACTGGCGATCACGAACAAGATCGCCAAGAACATGATCCAGCCTTGGAAGAAGACGGCAAACGACAGCGAAGACGTGCTGTTCGTGCCCGCAATCTGATCAAACGCGCTGGTGGTCGCGCCCAAGTAGCTGTGCTCAACGACCAACACCGCTAAGGCCATGAACAACGATTCCACGATCAACGTGGTGAACCCGAAATATTTATGGAACTGATCTTTCAGCGTGTATGGGTGCTTCAGGGAGCTGACCAGAAATGCCCAGTAGCCCTTGGTGAACGCCTTGGCTTTTTCAGCGGTTGGATTTGGCTGAGCAGGCGCCTGCTGATACTGCGGCTGAGCTGGGCCTTGGGCAGGCTGCTCTGGTGCGGCGGTCTGGTCCGTGGCCTGCGCAGCATCCGCCTGACCAGCATCCGCTTGCGCCTGATCTGCGCTCGCGCCAGCTTCCTCGGCTGCGGCATTGGTTGGCGTGTCCGCTGTCGGTGCCTGCGCCGCCGTTTCAGATGCGGCTGGCTGCGTATCGGCCGGCGCGGCATTCTGCTGGCGATCGGCCTCGGTCAATTGATAACCGCAGTACGTACAGAACTTTGAATCGGCGGGAATCAACTTCCCGCAATTAGGACATGTGAGCATATGCGTCTCCTCCTTGAGAGCGAATAAGGAAAAATAATGGCTGGGCAAGCGCCCGTCTCTCAGAACTATGGGTCAATTCTACCAGAAAACAGTTTTCAGCGAGCGGTTTTCACACGAAAAGACACACCAACATCAATCTTCCTTCTTATCTTCCAGCTTCTTGACCAGGTCATAGCTCACCAGCTTGAAGTCACCGTTATCCGTCTTGTCGATCTCCCCCTTGTACTGGAACGCCTGGATGTGCGTTTGGCCATCCGTATAGAAGGTATATGTGACGTTGAAGATCGCCTGCGCCTTATTTTCCGCCAGCGGGTAGATGTGCTTGAAGTCCGTTTCAATACTGGTGCTGTCCAGCCCATCGGTTGTCGCGTAACCAGACACCATGGCGACGAGGCTCTTGGCGTACTTGTTGCTGGCGCCATCCGTGAACGAGCCGTACAGCTCTTCTAGCTCGCTGTCGGCGTCGTCGGGATAATTGGCCAGCGAGTCGCAGTCGTATTCCCAGATCGTCGAGATCAGATCGGCCGCATTGTCGTGGCTGATCACCCCTGGATACGCGACCTGAAGCTCGTAGCCATCGTTTTCGGCGAGGTTGATCGCGCGCGATTCGACCGTGTTGCCATCTGCCGTGTAGAGCTCGGTCAGCTTCGTGCTGCTGGTGACTGGAAAATTAGTCAGGCGCAGGTAGCCATCATCGCCGATCGTGCCAATTGGTTTGCCATCGACATGCACCTCGGCCCCCGGATACCCGTCGACCGTGACGTTGACCGTCTGAATGCTGAGATCCACTTCCGAATTCAGGTTGTTGACCAGATCCGCCGTGGCGCTTGCACTGGCTTTTTGGCCGGAAACCGTCGCCGTTGACTCGAAGTGGTACTCACCCGGCACCAGCGGCCCGACTTTTTTCCCGTCTTCAGCCTTGCCCGTGAAGCCCACGCCTTTGACCCCTTGCACCGTGACCGTCTGCCCCTTTTGATTGGTCTCAACAGTCGGGTACGCGGCCTTGATCTTGAACTTGTAGGCTGGGAAAATCAGTAGCTGCTTGCCCCTTTGGGTGAAGCTAAAATTCGAACTGCTTGCAGTTTGCAAGTTCGCCGATTTGATCTGTTGCAACAGCTCCTTGTGTGCCTTCAGATAAGCCATCAGCGGCTTGACGGAGGACTTGGTGAGCTTCAGCGCCGGATCATCGGACGTCAGATAAGCTGCGGTCGTTGCCGCATCGCCTTTGCTCATCGCGGCCATGGCCCGGTCGAGTTGCTTGTCGCGTGCGTAATAGCTCTTGCCCCAGAGCCCAAAACCGACGCCGGCGATGATCACGACCGCCGCCGCGCCCAGCAGCACCTTGGTTCCCGTTTTCAGCGGCCGCTTCGGCGCGGCGGCCCCGGCCGTCACCTGCCCGACGCGAGCGGTTTGGCCGCTGCGTGTCTGGCCATTTGCGCTGGTCGCTGCACGGGCAGCTTGATGCTGAGCCTGCGTGGCCTGCGCCGCAGTGCCCGTCTGTGGATTGCCCGGCTTAGAACGCCCAGTTTGAGCTGCGCCCATGTTTGGCGAAACTGCGTCTGTTTCGGATGAAGCTGAGTCCTCTTTGGGTGAAGTCGGCCCTGTTTTTGGCGAAGCCGGCATCGTTGCGGCTAAAGCGCGCAAGTCGGCGCCGCAGTTTGAGCAAAAGTCGGCATCGGCCGGAATCTTGGTCCCACAGTTCGGGCAAAATCGTGTTGCGTTATCCATTATCTTTCCTCCAACAATCTATGTATCGGGCAAATCACTTTCTCGACGTGGTGTAACCCACACCCGCACACCCTCCGACTGCCTATCCAATCATTAAGAAATTGATAAGGCACATCCCGTTCATTATGAGGCAGGCCCCTGGGCGCGTCAATATAACGGCCGGCATACAACTTGCGTATCTGCAAACTGGCAAAAAAAGTCGCCCACCGAAGTATGGCGCACTTCAGTAGACGACTCTTGATCAACGTTTTTGTTGTGGGTAGCGCGCTTTGAGAGTTGCCAAGTTGGCCTTCGCCACATCGTCAAACGGGATATCGGCCCACAGCGCGATCTGGGACAGGTACCACAGCACATCCCCCATGCGATCCATCAAGGCATCGCGGTCGAGGTCTTGCCCCTGGAACGTGTACTTTTGCACCAGGTCGATCAGCTGGCCGGAGTCGCTGGCAAGCCCGAGCGATAAATTGGTCAGCACATGCTCATTGCCGGCCAGTGTCTTGTTGGCCTGCTGCTGATAGTCATTGAGATCCATTACTTTTCCCCTCCGATCTCGGCTGTGGCCTCAAGCCACTGCCACACCGCATCTTTGCCTTCGCCAGTGGTGGCGGAAAATAGCACCAGGTGATCCGTCTGGTTGAGGTCGAGCCCCTGCTTCACCATCTTGATCACGGCGTTTTGCTTCGCGCGCGAGGTCTTATCGATCTTCGTCGCAACCACGAGCACCGGCAGATGAAAATACTTGAGATACTGATACATCGAGACATCATCCGCCGAGGGTTCGTGGCGCGCGTCGACCATTTGGACCACGCCACGCAGCTGCTTGCGGGAAGTCAGGTAGGCTTCGATCATCGCGGCGAATTTTGCCCGGTCAGACTTGGACACTTTTGCGTAACCATACCCTGGCACATCGACAAAATAGAGCTCTTCTTCAACATTATAAAAATTCAGCGTCTGCGTTTTGCCCGGCACACTGGAGGTCCGGGCCAAACTTTTGCGGTCGATGAGGCGGTTGAGCAGCGACGACTTGCCGACATTACTGCGCCCGACGAATGCCACTTCGGGATAACCGGTGGCGGGATACTGACTTTCCGCAACGGCTGAGATTGTCAGCGAGACTTGATTAACTTTCACGGGACTCCTCCTTCTGGCTGACGCTCGGCGCCAGTCGGTACTCAACCAGTTTAGCATAGAAACTCGCCGGCGCGGAAAAACATGGGCGCGCGTCGTCGTTCAAGGCGAAAAATCGTTGGCGGGTCCCCACTTTGGGTGGAAAATATTTTCGAATCAAAAAAACCCCACATCAGTCATTCGATGTGGGGTCCAGTGTGCGGGATCAGGAAGCTTTGCGTTCGCCCTTGCGGATGAGCTCCGGTTCGCCGGTGCCGTCAACCGCCGCCTTGGTGACGATGGCTTTGGTGACATCCGGTTCGCTCGGCAAGTTGAACATCATGTCCTGCATCACCGCTTCGATGATCGAGCGCAGGCCACGGGCGCCGGTGTCACGCTCGATCGCCTGATGGGCAATGGCGTGCAGCGCTTCTGGCGTGAATTCCAGCTCAGTGTCATCCAGCGCGAGCAATTTTTGATACTGCTTGACTAACGCGTTCTTCGGTTCGGTCAAAATACGGACCAGGTCATCCTCAGTCAGTTTTTCGAGGGCAGCTAAGATTGGAATCCGACCGATGAATTCAGGAATGATCCCGAATTTCATTAAGTCTTCCGGAATGATCTGTTGCATCAGGCTACCCTTGTCTTCGGCATGGGCGTTGGTGTTGGCGCCAAAGCCGATCGTCTTTTCGCCGATACGGTTCTTGACGATGCCTTCGATGCCATCAAACGCACCGCCGACGATGAACAAGATGTTGGTGGTGTCGATCTGGATGAATTCCTGCTGGGGATGCTTGCGGCCTCCCTGCGGCGGAACATTGGCAATCGTGCCTTCCAAGATCTTGAGGAGCGCCTGCTGAACACCTTCGCCGGAAACATCCCGCGTGATCGAGACATTTTCGGACTTCTTAGCGATCTTGTCGATCTCGTCGATGTAGACGATGCCTTTTTCGGCGCGCTCAACATCGTAGTCCGCATTTTGCAGCAGCTTCAGCAAAATATTTTCCACGTCTTCGCCCACGTAGCCGGCTTCGGTCAAGGTCGTCGCATCCGCGATCGCAAATGGCACGTTCAGGATCCGCGCGAGGCTTTGCGCCAGGAACGTTTTCCCTGAACCGGTCGGGCCAATAAGGGCGATGTTACTCTTTTGCAACTCAGTGTCGCCTTCGTCTGCCACTTCCATCTGGTTCACGCGCTTATAATGATTGTACACGGCAACGGCCAGCGCTTTTTTCGCGGCGTCCTGGCCGATCACATAGTCGTTCAAGACCTTCAAGATCTCAGCCGGCTTTGGCACTTCGAGCAGGTTCTGCGCCGCATCTTCTTTGAATTCTTCATCAATGATCTGTTTGCACAGATCGATGCATTCATTGCAAATATATACGCCAGGGCCAGCAACGATCTTCTTCACCTGATCTTGCGACTTGCCGCAAAACGAGCAGGTCACAGGCCCGGTGGTTTCAACGTTGTCAAACATAGTCATTTCAACCCTTTCTTGATGCTTCAATCATACCAAACGTGTCAAGGTCTGCATAGCTGACCGAACTATGGTACCACACAAATTTTCGGATGCAATATTGGGTTGAGTTAGAAAAAAAGAAAGCGAAAGCGCCCGGGTGGGCTTCGGCCGAAAATTGGCTGGAACGTTCCCAGGCAACTTTAAGCCCGCCAAGTTCGCGGTCTTAAAGCTTGCCTTCGGTGTAGGCGGCACAGCCGCCAACACCGACGAGGGGGCTGAGCCATTTTCGGCCGAAGCCCACCCTACATCCAGCACTCAAGCCTCGAGTTGGCATCGAAAAATTGATGGTACCCTTTTCGGTCAGCTATACGGACACTGACAACTTTGGTCGATTTTGATCCGCTTTGCCAAGAGCCCAGAAGCCTCCATGTCCAGGCTGAAACTCCTCCCGAGCACAAAAACACGCTGCGATCACCGTTTCCTCGCAGCGTGTTTCTTCTATTGGAATAGACTTCTTTCCAGCTGGTGAAAAATTGCCATGTTACCCTACCCAATTTCACTCTCGTCCATCTGCCACGCCGGCCCCGCTGTTTTCTTTAGTTGCCAGCGTTTGAAAGTTTCGACGATCACTGCCGGTACCCAGACTAGGGCGCCGACGATCAGCCATTGCGGGACAGTCAGGGCAACTAGGCCGAAGACGTTGGCCAATGCTGGGGTCAGGCCGATCGTCACGAGGACCGCAATCAGGATCATGATCGTCCTTGTCAGCCATGGGTTGGCGGTGAGGCTGGCCAGAGTGAGCGGCTGGCGTTCTTTGATTGGGTATACGTCCAGCATCGATCCGATGGTGAGAAGGAAAAATAGCATCGTCATGCCCACCGCTGGCACGTTGGCACTCAAGGCGAAGCGGCCCAGGGCATAGGTGCCGAGAATCAGGCTCATGTAGGTGCCGGCCCGCACTGCGACGCGTTGGCCGAGGCCGTATGCCCAGATGCTGGCGTCTCTTGCCAGCGGCGGAAAGGCCATGATACCGCGCTCGCCTGGTTCGCGGCTGAGAAAGAGGCCCGGGATTCCGTCTGCGATGATGTTGACGATCAATAGTTGTTCTGGCGACATGATGGCACCCCAGCCGAGTAGCACCGCCGCGACCATCGTCAGAATCTGCGCGAAGTTGACGGAGACCAGGAATTCGACCGCTTTTAAAATGTTTTGATAAACGACACGGCCTTGGCGCACGGCGCTGATGATCGTGGCAAAATTATCATCCGTTAAGATCATGTCGGCCGCTTGCTTGGCGACCTCGGTACCCGTGATGCCCATTGCGACGCCGACATCCGCCTGTCGCAAGGCCGGCGCGTCGTTGACCCCGTCGCCTGTCATCGCGACCACCTCGCCGCGGGTCTGCCAAGTCTTCACGATGCGCAATTTATCCGCAGGGGTCGTGCGGGCAAAAACGCGGATGTCATCGATCACCTCGGCGAAGGCGTCATCGTCTAATTGCGCGAGCTCCCCGCCTGTCATCACCTTGTCGCCCGGATGTAAGATTCCAATCTGTGTCGCGATCGCCGTGGCCGTTGCCGGATGGTCGCCAGTGATCATCACGGGCCGAATGCCGGCGCGTTGTGCTTCCTGGATCGCCGCCGGGACTTCGGGCCGCGCCGGGTCCATGATGCCAAATAACCCGAGAAAGTCGAGGTCAGCCAGCGCCGTCGCCCAATCCGCGCCCGGTTTTTCCTTAAAATGATGGACGCCGGCCGCTAGTACTCGCAATCCCTCTTGGGCAAAATCGTCGTTCATTCGCTGCAGGGCGCGGGGCGTGACGTCTCGAAAATGCAGGCGATCGACCGCGCCTTTGACGATGGCAAAATACTGCCCGGACGCATTTCGGTGGAGCGTCGCCATGGTCTTCTTGTGGGAGTCAAACGGATCTTCCGCCAGCCGCGGGGCGTCTTGCGCGACCGCATCGCGAGTCACCTCGTGGTCAGCTGCCAGCCGCACCAAGGCCTGTTCGGTGGAATCGCCGACTGCGGCCTGACCGTCCGTGGCCAGGGTCGCGTTGGTCGCAAGCAGCACCTGCCGCACATTTGCCAGCGCCTCCTCCGTCAAAGGCGCATCCTGACCGACTGCTTGCGGCGCCTCGTGGCCATCCCAGTAGCGAACCACGGTCATCTGATTTTGCGTCAGCGTGCCTGTTTTGTCCGAGGCGATGACGGTCACGTTGCCGATCGTCTCCACGGCGGTCACGCGCCGGATGATCGCGTGGCGCTTGGCCATCTGCTGGACGCCATACGTAAGCGCCAGCGTGACGATCACCGGCAGGGTCTCTGGCACTGCGGCAATCGCGAGGCTGACGCCGACCATTAAGCTGTCGACCAAGGTTTCGTTGTGCAGGAGCGTCGACAGCAGAATCGTGACCACCCCGCCCGCGACCGCGAAAAGAGACAGCCGCTTTACCAACACGTTGAGCCGCTGATCGAGCAGCGTCTGGCCGCGCTGGGTGCGGTTGATCATGCCCGCGATTTTGCCCAGCGCCGTCTGCATGCCGGTCGCGATCACCAACGCCTGCATCCGGCCTTGAGTGATCGCCGTGCCGGAAAACACGATGTTGCCGGCTTCTTCAAGCCGCTCGACCGGCTCGCTGGTGGCCGATTTCACGACGGCCGCGCTTTCGCCAGTCAAAATGGATTCGTTGACCACTAATTCGCCGGCGCCGATCAATCGGGCATCCGCCGGGACGATATCGCCGGGCACTAGCTGAATCAGATCGCCGGGCACCAAATCGGTCGTCGAAATGGGCTGCGTTTGACCTTCACGAATAACAGTAACTGTGTGGTCGCTCATCGCTTGGAGGCTCGCGATCGCTTTTTCCGCGCGGCCCTCCTGGAAAAGCGAGATGCCGACGTTCAGCACAATGATCGCGGCGAGGATAAAGACCTTGGTCCAGTCACTGTCAGTCGTCAGGGCTAAATAAGTCGAGACCGCGACAGCAAAAATCAATATTAAACTGGTAATATCTTGGAGATGCCCGATGATGCGTCGCCAAAGCGGGATCTTCGGGGCGGCGGCCAGCGCGTTCTCGCCATACTGCACGCGGGCCGCGTGAAGCTGGGCGGTCGTGAGCCCTGTGGTTTGGTTCGTGGTGAGCTTTTCCGCCAAGGCGGCTGCGCTCATCTGTGTCAAATCGGATGGGCGGTTTGGCATCGAATCATTCCTCTCAAAATTCAATTGTGTCATGTCTATAATTAATGATAACAAATACTTTTTAATGTGTCACCAATGCGGATCAAAGCTAAATGCTTGTGAAAACAAGTCAGAGCGGGCATTCAGGCCGGATGCGGGGGTATTACTTGAACCGGTTAAATTGATCGACGAGCTCTGTGCCGCGCGCAGTTGGGCTCAGACCTGAATGCCGCGCTTCGCACCCGACAAAAAAACCGCCTCTGTCCGAAAACAGAGACGGTTCCTTGCGCGTCAAGAATTACTTCTCTTCTGCGTCTTCTTTTTTGTCATCAGCCTTTGGTTCAACTTCCTTGACGCTGTCGGTGATGATCTTGATGGCATCCTTGACGCCGATATCATGCTTGAGCATGTCTTCGGTCAGCGCCTTGCGAACGGCATCTTCGCTCATGTTGTACTCACTGGCGAGGTCCTTGATCTCGGCGTTGACTTGCTCGTCCGTTGCTTCGATCTTTTCGTTTGCAACGATGGCTTCCAGAACAAGGGAAGTCTTAACGCGGCTTTCAGCGTCAGCAGTGAACTGCTTCTTCAGATCGTCTTCGGTGGTGCCGGTCAGCTGGTAGTACATCTGCGGGTTGATGCCCTGACGCTGCATGTTGCCCAGGTACTGGTCGAGCTGGTTGTGAACTTCCGTGTCGATCATGGCTTGCGGGATCTCTTCGATCGTCGCGTTATCAACGGCTTCGCTGATGGCCTGTTCCTGGATCGCGTCGTCGGCGGCGTCATCCTTCTTTTGCTGAAGTTCGGACTTGACCTTGATCTTCAATTCTTCCAAGGTATCAACGTCTTCGTCGAGATCCTTGGCAAAATCATCATCAAGTGCAGGCAGCTGCTTTTCCTTGACTTCATGGATGGTGACTTGGAATTCGGCATCCTTGCCCTTGAGCTCTTCTGCCTGATAGTTTTCAGGGAAGGTCACTTTGACAAGGACATCTTCACCGGCTTTGTGACCAACGAGTTGGTCTTCAAAGCCAGGAATGAAGGAGTTCGAGCCCAGTTCAAGCGAGTAGTTCTTCGCAGAGCCGCCATCGAATTCCTTACCGTCAGACGTGCCGACATAATCGATCGTCACGGTGTCGCCATTTTCAGCTGGGGTGTCGTCTTTGACAACCAATTCAGCCTGTGCTTCGCGGCGCTTGTCGAGTTCGCTTGCGACCTCGTCGTCGGAAACTTCGCGGTCTGGCTTATCAACAGTCAGGCCCTTGTAGTCGCCAAGTGTGACATCCGGCTTAACGGTGACCGTCGCCTTGATGACCCATGGCTTGTCTTCATCCATCGATTCAACATCAACAGACGGCTGGTCAACAGGATCGATTCCTGTTTCAGTGACTGCTGCGTCGTATGCGTCTGGCAAAACGATGTTCAGTGCGTCTTCATACAAGGCGGCTTCGCCATACATCCGGTCGAAAATCGTGCGGGAAACGTGGCCCTTTCGGAAGCCAGGGACGTTCAGCGTCTTCTTTACCCGGGTGAACGCCTTGTCCAGCCCTTCCTTGATCTTATCCTGTGCGATTTCAAAGGTCAGCGCACCAGTTGTTGCGCCTTGTTTTTCCCATTTTGCAGCCATGCTGTACCTCCGCCATTATTCTAATTATTCGTATTGCATACCTTGATATGATACCCGACTCTACCACGTTTGTAAACGAAATTAGGGTGGGACAGCATTAGTACCAACGTTTTCCAGGGAAAAACACAAACCGCAAACCCGTTTCTTCTATTATAAAGGCGCACAGTTCAGTCGACAGCCGGTTACGCCTGCCCCCGCCCCGAATGTGTCGCGTTCGCCATCGCCCCAGCATACTCGGCCAACCCGGCCAAGTCATCCGGCGCATCGGCGATCAACTTGACGATCGCACTGCCGACGATCACGCCATCCGCCTGCCCTGCGATCGCAGAGGCCTGCTCGGGCGTGTGAATGCCAAAACCCACGCAAAGCGGCGCATCGGTCACTTTGCGCAAGTCGGCGATCAGGTCGTCGAGATTTTGCGCGAACCCATCCCGCGTGCCTGTGACGCCAAGGGCCGAGACGATGTAGACAAAGCCATCCGCATGGACGGTCAATTTGGCCAATCGGTGGCCAGAGGTTGGGCTGACGAGTGGAATGAGCGCCACCCCATTTTGCGAAGCGGCTGGCAATAATTCGCCCGCCTCCTCCGCGGGCAGATCCGGGATCACCAAACCGGCCACTCTCAATTTTGCGCACCGCGCGCAGAACCGCTCGTAGCCATATTTAAATGGGATGTTTGCGTAGGTCAAAAACACCAACGGGACCTGGGTCTGCTGGCGAATGGCGGCGACGATGTCAAACACCCGCTCAACCGTGATGCCGCCTGCAAACGCACGCAGGCCGGCCGCCTGAATCACGGGACCATCGGCGATCGGATCGGAAAATGGCACACCGAGCTCAACGATATCCGCCCCGGCGTTGGCCAATGCGACGACATACGCGACCGTTTTTTCCGCAGACGGGTCGCCGGCCGTGACGAATGGGATGAAGGCCGGGCCGTTTTCAAATGCTTTGCGTAATGGGTTCATAGGGCCACCCCCTTGTAGCTTGCAATCTGCGCGACGTCTTTGTCGCCGCGGCCGGACAGCGTGCAGATAATGATCTGATCCTTGCGCATGGTCGGCGCGAGCTTTTGCACATAGGCGACCGCGTGGCAACTTTCGATCGCCGCGACGATGCCTTCCATTTTCGCGATGTATTCAAACGCCGCGACTGCCTCGTCATCGGTGATGCCCACATAATCCGCGCGTCCGCTGGCTTGCAGCGCCGCATGCTCTGGGCCGACGCCGGGATAATCCAGCCCCGCGGAGATCGAGTAAACCTTATCGATCTGGCCGTCCCCATTTTGCAGGAAGATCGATTTCATCCCGTGAAAAATACCGGCGCTTCCTTTTTCCAGCGTGGCCGCTGTTTTGCCAGAGTCCACGCCTTGGCCGGCCGCCTCGACGCCGATCAGCCGCACGCTGGGATCGCCGATGAACGCCGCGAAACTGCCGATCGCGTTGGAGCCACCGCCCACGCAGGCGACGACTGCATCCGGCAGGCGGCCTTCGACGGTTTGAAGCTGCTGCTTGGCCTCCGTTGAGATCACGCTCTGAAACGCGTGGACCATCGCCGGATATGGCGCAGGGCCCATCGCCGAGCCGATCACATAATACGTGTCTTCCGGCCGCGCCGCCCAGTCCTGCAACGCCGCGTTGACCGCGTCCTTCAACAGGCCCTGGCCGCTTGTGACCGCCGTGACCTTCGCGCCGAGCAGTTCCATCCGGTACACATTCAGTTTTTGCCGTTCGGTGTCCTCCTTGCCCATGAACACCTCGCATTCCATCCCGAACAGCGCCGCCACCGTCGCCGTCGCCACGCCATGTTGGCCGGCGCCAGTCTCCGCGATCAGCCGGGTCTTGCCCAGCCGCCGCGCCAGCAGCACCTGCCCGAGCACATTGTTGATCTTGTGCGCCCCGGTATGATTGAGGTCCTCGCGCTTGAGATAGATTTTCGCGCCGCCGAGGTCCTCGGTCATCCGCTTCGCAAAATAGAGCAGTGACGGCCGATTTGCATACTCATTCAAAAGACGGTGGAATTCGGCTTGAAAATCCGGATCCGCCTCGGCTTCGTTGAAGCACGCCGTCAATTTTTCCAGCTCGGTCATCAACGTTTCCGGCACATATTGCCCGCCGAAATCGCCGAACCGGGTCTCACTTGTTTCTGGGATATCTTTCAATTCTGTCATTGATCCAACTTCTTTCTTCGAAAACACCGAGCTTGCTTCGATGACGCCGATTTTGCTTCGGTCACACCGATCTGTTCAACGTCACTCCGCATTCCGGGCCGCCGCGATAAACGCCGCGACCTTCGCCGGATCCTTCGCGCCGCCTGTTTCCAGCCGGCTCGAGGCATCCACAATCGCAGGGTGCACCAGCGCGATCGCCTGCGCCACATTGGTCGCATCCAGCCCACCAGCTAACATCAACGGCTGCGCGAGAACCGGCAGCGCGCGCCAATCCAGCGTCTCGCCACTGCCATCGCCGGCATCCACCAACGCCACATCTGCCAGGGTCCGGGGCGCGTCCGCCGCAATGCGTGCGATGGTCTGCAGTCCAAGCGCTCGGGCTTGTTGCACCTGGGCAAGCGTCGCGGGCCGGTGAAACTGCACCGTGTCGATGGCCCCGGCCGAGGCGAGCACCGCGAGCTGGTCAAAATCGGGCGCCACCACCACCGCAACGCGGCGAATGCCAGGCGCGACCTGCTTGGCCAGCGAAAGCACTTCGGCAGTCGTTTTCTGATGCCGGCCCACTGCGAGGACAAAGCCGACCAGGTCCGGCCGCAGCGCGTTCACCAGCGCGACATCCGCCTCGGTCATTAAGCCGCACACTTTGACCTGCGTCATACCGCCGCCTCACTCGCAGCCCGGTACCGCTGCACCGTGGCGCGCCGGTCCGTCGCCCGCATGAACGTTTCGCCAATCAACGCCCCGTCCAACCCGCCGCGCCGCAGCACCGTCAGCTGACCGGGTTCCGTGATACCACTTTCCGCGATCACTTTGATTGTTGGCGGCACCATGGCCCGCAACCGGATACTATTTTCAAAATCGACGGAAAAATCGCGGAGGTCGCGGTTATTGACGCCGATCAGTTGTGGCTGAAGCACCAGCGCCCGCCGGATCTCGTCTTCGTTGTGGCATTCCACTAGCGGCACCAGCCCCAGTTTCAAAGCGGTCGTATATAGCTCGCGCAACTGGCCGTCAGCCAAAATGCCGACGATCAGAAGCACCAAACTCGCCCCGGCCGCCCGGGCCTCGAGCAACATGCGGTCATCTAGGATAAAATCCTTCCGCAAAAGTGGCACCTGCGTCTGCCCCGCCACTTCGCGCAGCGTCGCCAGGCTCCCGTGAAAATACGTCGGCTCGGTCAAAACGGACATCGCATCCACCCCGCCAGCCTCATAATCAGCCGCGATCTGCGCCACGGGAAAAGCGGTCGCGATCACCCCTTTTGACGGTGAGGCCTGCTTCAGTTCGGCGATCAGCCCAAAATGCGCGTCGAGCGCCTCAAGAAAGCGGGGGCCGCCAGTCGGAACTGGCGTGGCCAACGCCGCCTCCCGCAGCGGGGCGAGCGGCTTGGTCGCTTCCGCGCGGGCCAGCCGCGTTCTCGTGGCCGCGACCAAGTCGTCCAGGATCATGCACTCACCTTCTTGCCATTGGCGGCAAGTACCGTGTCCAATAGCCGCGACGCCGCGCCGTTTGCCAGGATGGCCGTCGCCTTTTCGATGCCGGCCTTGATCGACGGTGCCCCACCCGCGAGGTAAATGGCGACCCCGGCATTCATCCGCACAGCATCCCGTTTGGCGCCTTGATCTTGCCCGCTGAGAATGCGCCGCGTGATCACCGCATTTTCAGCTGGGGTCCCACCGACCAGCTCCGCCTTGTCCGCAATGGCGATGCCGTAGTCCTGCGGGTCGAGTGTCATGTCAGTCAGCTGGCCGTGATCGATGAAAATGGCATCCGTCTTGCCGGCCACCGTGATCTCATCCAAGCCGTCCTCGCCGCGGATCACCATGCCTTTGACCACACCCAGTTGCACCAGTGCTTCTGCCATCGGTTGGAGCAGGTCCTTGCGATACACACCGAGCAGCTCATATGTCGGTTTCGCCGGATTACTCAGTGGCCCGATCAAATTGAAGATCGTCGGGAAGCCGAGCACCTTGCGCGTTGGCCCGACAAAGCGCATCGCCTGATGATATTTCTGGGCAAAAAGGAAGCAGAGATTGTATTTGGCCAGAAGCGCCTCACTCGTTGCAACCGAGGCGTTGATATCAAACCCCAGCGCCTCCAGCACATCGGCGGCCCCAGACCGCGAGCTCGCCGCGCGATTGCCGTGTTTGGCGATCTTCACCCCCGCCGCCGCGATGACAAACAGGCTGGTTGTGGAGATATTGAACGTGTTCGCATGGTCGCCACCTGTGCCGACCACCTCGAGCACCGGTGCCTGCGGGTCAAACGCCAACGCCTTTTGCCGCATCGAATCCGCCGCGCCGGCGATCTCCGTGGCCGTCGCCCCCTTAGCCGCCATTGCGGTCAGATAGCTGGCGATCAGCGCATCCGGCGTCTCGCCGCTCATCAGTTCGTCATGCGTGGCCTTCGTTTCAGCAAACGTCAGGTCTTTCTGTGCCAACAGTGTTTGAATCGTTTCGTTGATCATTATTGCGTCCTCCTTGGACAGTCCTTGAGAAAAGTGACAGTCGACAATTTGGACGTTGCCATCGTTTGAAAAATAAGTTGTGCATCACGACACCGGCTTTCGGAAGAATACAAAAAATCCGCCCATAAACAGTTTCATAGAACTGCTTAAGGACGGAATGATTTCCGCGGTGCCACCTTAATTAGCGACTCAAAAAAACGAGTCACCCACTTAGCACAGGGCCAACACCCTGCCGACAACTGACGTATGCCTTACGTTTCCCCTGACTCGCATCGCTTTTGGGGGAACCCTCAGTGGTCCATTTGACTGCCTGCGTTCGGTCGCACTCTCATCTTCGGCGACTCTCTTTGCGTGCACAACAGTTTTGATCTCCACTTCCACGGTTTATGGACGAAGTATTTTGTTACCGCATAGACTAGACGGAATAATGCCGGCCGTCAAGCCCTCACGGAAAATAATTTCACATTTTATTGTCGGGCGATGCATCTCTGCCCGCTATTTCGGCATTACCAGATGACAATATAACAAGACTCGGGAAGGCGCTGGGTGGTCTTCCAAACCTCTAGAAACTTGATCGACTCATTCAGCGCTTCCGCCGCCGGGTGATCAATGCGACGAAACTCAAGATCAGGGCGAACCCGATCAGTGTCAACAGCGAGATCATTTCTTGGGACATTTGGGCCTCCTTTGGGTGCGCGTGCGCCCTACTTGGTCAGCGCGGCGGCCAGCGCCAGCGCCTGCTCTGCAGTCGGCAACCGATCCTTCACTGCCGCGTATTCGGGCAATTGGGCAAGCCCGGAGAGTTGCCGCGGATCCGCCAGCAACTGCCCCACCGCACTGCGCCACATGAGAAGCGGGACCGTTCGCTGGATCACCGCCCCCATGTGCGTTAATGTCTGCTGGGTCACGGCCTGGCCGGCAAATTGATCCCGGACCGTATCCGTGGCGGCCTGCACCAACGTCTTTTCGCTGGCCCGGCCGCGCTTGTCGAAAACAGTGAGCGGCTGATCTGGCACGGTCAGTTTCGCGACCTCGCCGCGGATAAACTGGTCGATGTCCACGTCGACAGTCGGATCGGGGGCCGCCTGTGGTTTGGGCGTGAAGCTGTTCACGGCGCGGGCGCGGTTGACTTCCAGCAGAATCAGCAGCGCGATCACGATCACGGCGCCGATACCCATGATCACGGGACTCGCCGCGGCAATCACCATGGTTGAAAAAATCGATATCATTGTTAGGCCTCATTTCTTATTACCGCCATTATGACACCGGTCGCGGGCGCGTCGCAATGGAAAATGGCGGGTGGCGGTACGGTAATTGTTGGTAAAATACGTTGGATGCGGCTAAGACTCGCCCGTCGCAAAAGTTATTTTAAATAAATATATCTGCCGTTGACAAGACAGCCGAATAAACGCCCTAGCATCAGCAGTTCATCGCGTTTAAATTGTCGCCAAATAAAGTTGACAAAACCGTTTCCAGGGTGCTATATTAATCCACAGCAGAAGGGGCTTCTGGTGTGGCCACACGGAACGGTTTCCCCCGAGGCAGGCGGACCCAGTGCGGGGGATACCGTACGCAAACCTAGAGTGGCTGCTATGAAGGGCATCCGAGTCAGTGGTGTCATAAATTAGGGGAGTGGGTCAGTTCCACAGTTCCATCGCTTTACCAGTATCACCGTTGTCCGGCAGTAAGCATCGACTTTTGATCACGCTGTCGCCGTTGAAATCTGATCGCGCCAAGCCCCACAAGCAAGGCGCCCGCAGTATCCTAATCTAAAATCACGCAAACACACTGGCCATGCCTGAAAAGACACGTCGACCGGTGTGTTTGTCGTACCTAGCTCCCAAATATTCATTTTCGATTCTGGTCTTTTTTCAAAAAAGTGAGAATCGGCAAAAAATCTAAACATGCACAAAAATTTGGCCGAATCTTTGTGCACATTTAAAAACTGAGACGACCCAGTGATGGGCCGTCCCAGTTTTTTTGTCCTTAGCATTCAACCCTCAATCGATTGGCAATCCCAGCCGTCTTTTCAGCTGGACCTCGCTTTGCGCCATCGCCGCCTCAAACGCCGGGTAGTCATCGCAGTCTTGCGGGATGTGCAGGCCGATGCGATCCAGGTCCCATTCATGTTGAATGGCGTCCGGATCCGGTCGGCCCGACTCGTCCGGCACCGCATCCAGCCCCTGCCGCACCAATAGCGGATGCTCAAGCCGGGCGCCCTGCTCCGGATACAGATAATAGCCGTGGCGCGACTCAAACCTGAGCAGATACGCCAGCATCTGTTGGTAATCGCGGCCGCCGATGTTGCCATATGGCTTGTACTTCGCGTCGACGATCACCCGCGGCGCGTCGCGAATGAAGTCTGGGAAGATCGACCCCTTATTGCGACCGGTCTCCTCATCAAAGAATAGAAACTGTTTCAATTTTCCCGAGTTGTTCCGCGGATGCATGAACGCCGGCGAAAGCAGTGAGTTCAGATACTCCTCCCACAGCCACGCGCCATCGAACAAGATGCCGTAGACCTGCCGGGTGCCAAGACCAAGCTGAATCTGGCGATGCTGAAGCAGCAGCAAACACAGCCGCTGCAAGTCCCTGTACTCCCGATAATACGCGTGCATGACAGGCCGCTGCTGGTTGACGTGGATCAGCTGCCGCACATCCCCATGCCGCCCGCCGACTGCCTCGCGAACCAGGGCGACCTCATCGCTGACACTGGCCAACAATTTTCGGCCGCCCGCCTGCCCCACCAGCATGTCGATCGTCGCCTGCACCAATTGGAGCACGTGATTATCCGCCGTGAGCTCGCGCCGGCTGTACGCGACATTCCCGAGAAACGGCGTGTTTTGCCGAAGATGACGCGCGACATCGATCGGCCCGCGCACCGCCGCCTCATTTTCCTCGCGGCGAATGTACGTCTTGTACAGCCCCTTGCGCAGCGCCCGGCGCAGGTAGAGCGGAAACGAATACCGCAGCAGATCCACCAACGGCCGCTGCGCCGACCCCGTCGTGGACAGATCGACCACATTCGGCGTCCCCAGCACCTTCGCCAGCAGGTATTGGAAAAAATGATCCCGTTGACCCGGACGGACAAAACGCGACGTGATCATGAGCTGCTCGTCACCTTTGCCAATAAACCCCATTACATTGCCGGCCCACACCTGGCGCTGCTTTGTGAACAGCACCTTCTGATCGGCGGTGAGATCCTGCTGGTCCGCCGCATTGGGATCTCCCGAGTCGACCGCGTCGAAGGCAGGAAAAACAAACAGATCATCCGCCTTCAGCTGGCCCAGCGTGCGATCCGTCAAAACGGCCGCCAGCTCGGGCAACTGCGCCAATGTCGCGGGGGCGACTGGATTGTTATCGCGAATGGACGCCCGCGCGACGCTACTCATCCTGCTCGCCTGTCGCTGGGGTCGTGGCCGGTGAAGATGGGGTTTCGTTGGACTTAGCCGGGTCGTCGGAATCGGCCGGTTCGTCAGAATTAGCCAGGTCCAAGGTTGTGGTTGTGCTCGTTGTGTGGGTCTCGCCCGAATCTTCTCCGTCAGACGCCGCTCCGGCAGCTTGGGCCTCCGCACGCGCCGGCGCCACGCCCGCCGCTTTCACTGCGGCATTGAAGATTGCCTCAAACGATTCGAGTTGGGTCTTCTCATTGACCATCCCGCGAATGTACTCCGCCAGTAGCGGTTCCAGATATTGCGCCCACAGTTCGGCAGGGCTGATCTCGCTGAGCTTCAGGAAATACGATGGCCCGAGATCATAGTTTTCGTTCAGCCCATCCGTATGCTCGATTGCCTCGTTGAGATCGGTCATGATTGTCTCGGCCAGCTTCTGTTTATTTTTCAGCTCGCTGAGCATGCCCTTGCGCTCGTCTGCCGTGATGTTCATGAAGCGGAAGCGCCGGCGCATCGCGAAGTCGAAGCTGTCAACGGAGCGGTCGATGTCGTTCATCGTGCCGAGGATGTAGACGTTCTCCGGTACATACAGCTTGTCGGCGTCCGCGTCGTCGCTTGCGTGGAGGTTTGCGTACTGCGTCGACACCGCGCCAGCCGGGCCACGGTAGCCCGGGTCGATGGCGTAGAATAACTCGCCGAAAATTTTGCCGATCTCGCCGCGATTGATCTCGTCGATGATGAACACATAAGGCTTGGCCGCATCGCCGTTTGCCGTTTGCTCATCGATCGCATCCTGCAAAAACGCCTTGAACGTGCCAGGCTCCAGGCGGAAAGTCATCTGCTCGTCTTTCTTGCTGACATGGGGCCGCAAGCCTTCGACAAAATCCGTGTAATCATAGCTGGGATGGAACTGCACGAACCCCAGCCGCGTTTTCTCCTCGGCAGTCAGGTCCTTCACACTGGTGGTCGTGTGGCCACTGATGATGTAAGCCGCGACCATTTTCGCCAGGTACGTCTTGCCTGTGCCAGGCGCGCCGCGGAAGATCACGTTGGCCGAGGTGGTCAGCGCCCTAGCGTATTTGTCGATCTCGGGTGCGTCGATCTTAGGGCGAGCAGGAATGGTTGCCACTGCAGCCCGATTCACGGCGTGCTTGTCGACTTCCTGCCAGAAAACGCGCGCGACCACGCGAATCTCATCAGCCGTCACCTGCGCGCCACTGAGCGGCGTGGCAAAAAGTGTAGTCTTGTCGTTTGTGTCATCGTGATGCAAGTCTACGCGCAGGGCCGGCTGCTTCGGGTCGGAAATATCGTAGGTAAAATTAACCGCCCGTATATTCAAATAAGGTGTCGCGCTGATGTGGCTACCGCCAAATGCCCGGCCAAAATTCCAACCGATCTGCCTACCGCCTATCACGATCTCAGACAAATTGTCGCGTTTGCGGAACCCACGGATCCAGCGATTGTCCTGCGCCTTGTCCGCATCGTAATCGCCGCCATTGTGAGCCAGCGACCAATTGACATACTCGATCAACTCTTGAGCGATCGGGAGGAGTGCCTCAACTCTCGCGTCTTTCGGAGCTTCAGAGCCACCGGGGACTGGAGCGTTCATCGCTTCATCCGCCTCGTCCTCTGCCTGTAGTTCTACTCCTGCATCGCTAGGCGCATCCGAGTCGTCTGCGGTGCTCTCCTTGTTCTGCTTGATCTCATCTAGATGCGCTTGATAAGCGTCCTGTTCGCGGACCAGATTGCGAGTCAGGTCCAGGCCATACTCGTGGTACAACTGCTCGCCAAGTTCAGAGATCTGATAATACCCGCGCCGTGGCCGCAACATCATCCCAGCTGTCGTTAATTCAGAGAGCGCCCACCAAGTGCGATTCTCGATCGTATTCGTGTTGTTATTGCCAATCGTGGCATTGCGCAGATCATCCGGCAGCCCGATTGCGTCGATAGCCTTGGCAATCAGGTCCTTGCCGCGCCATTCCGGTTTCTCAAGCGCTGTTCCCAGCAAAACAGATAGCATGCCATCCAGTGCCGGCACCCCATCCTTTGCGATCTGAAGCTGTTTGTAGTCAACTTTCATGAGCGACTCCTTCCTTGCCCGCGTGCGGGAAATGCTTTCGCTCTTCATTTTCGGCTATCTGAGGGATTTTGCAAGCGGGAAAATAGGTCGGCGTTTGCACAAAGCGGCATCTTCGCGAGCCAAGAAAACCCCTGCATCCCCATCCCTCGAAAAAGCGTTCAGATATGCTACACTTTCTCCCTATTGTCCCAAAATGCGCAATGATACATGTAAATATGTTGGGTGAATCCATCCTTGTGGGGGCGGGATGGCGAAAGGGTGAGCTGACTTGACAAGGCACGGGACTCGATATCAACCAGATCCGCCCCACACACAAAGGCGTGACTTCAAAGTAGTGAAGCGCGGCGCCCTCGCACTTGCGGTTCTTGGCATCGGCACCGCATTGGCGATCGCCATGCCATCGTCGACCGCTCCGTCTGCCGTGCAAACCGTGCAGGCGGCGACGACCATGTACAGTGGGACTTGGGGGACCGTCAATTGGACCATCGACGCCGACTGGACGCTCCACCTCGGCGCGGGTACTGGTGCAACCTACGTGACGGCAAACACCACCGTCAATCCTTGGGCCGCCTATAATGCCAATATCGTCAAGGTCTCCGTTGAAGGTAAAGTCGTGTTACCGGCCTCCGTTAATACACTATTTGGCGTCCAGCCCGTGTCAGCCGGCCAGACCGTGACCGCTTGGCAAAAACTGACCAGCATCACAGGCCTGGAAAATATGGATACCAGCAACGTGACCTCCATGGCTTACATGTTTGCCGGGACCCCGGTTCAGACGATCAGTGGCTTGGCCGGATGGAACGTGTCTAATGTCGCAAGCATGATGTTTATGTTCAACAAACTCCCGAACCTAACTCAGCTTGACCTATCCGCTTGGAACACCGGCAACGTGACGAATGCCAGCAACCTATTTAATGGCGACACCGCGTTAACCTCCGTGGGCGACCTCAGCAGCTGGAACATGGCCAAAAACGACAACATGGGATACATGTTCACCTCGACTTCCGCGCTTCGATCCATCGGCAACCTCGCCTCCTGGAACGTTGGAAAAGTCACCAACATGCAGTCGATGTTTTACGCCACCGGCATCACGGACCTCGGCGCGCTCGATGCATGGGATGTCAGCAACGTGACCTCTATGACCTATATGTTTTCGGCCGCGCCAAATCTCGCTCACATCGGCGACCTCTCCGCGTGGCAAACGGGAAAGGTCGTCAATCCGGGCTACATGTTTCAAAATGCGACCGCGTTGCAAGACATCGGCCATCTGGACAACTGGAACGTGTCCTCGATGACCACAATGCAATCCATGTTTCAAGGAAGCGGCCTTGTGGACCTGGGTAATCTCGGAAACTGGAACACCAGCAAAGTGACCAACATGATTGCCATGTTCGCAGACACAGCCAACCTGACCACCATCGGGAATATCGGCCAGTGGCAGACCAGCCAGCTGACCTCTGCTCAGATGATGTTCCAAAACGCCGCGAAACTGACTTTCCTTAACTTTAGTGGATGGAACACAGCCAATCTCACCGCCGGGAAAATCACCAATATCTTCAATGGCATGACCAGCCTCAACCAGATCACATTCGGCCCACAATTCACGCTCCAGCCGGCCCTGCCAAACGCGACCACAACCACTCACTGGCTATCCGTCGGCACAGGCAGCACCGCCGCTCCGGAAGGCCTCGTTGACCTCACCACCGTTGCCGGTACCAGCGCCACCTCAGCGTATACTGGCGCCAACGCGGATACTTATGTGTTGGGCAGCCTCGACGTCACCGCGACGATCACCTTCGTCGATGATGACGGCGGCGGTGCGGTCGTCGGCACCCCCACGACCGTCTCAGGCCTCCCCGGCGCCACCATGCCCTACACCGTGACCGTGCCGGCCAATTACGTCCTCGCCAGCGGCAACCTCACGGGGAACATTGTGTTGACCCGCGACGACAACGACAACGTAGTGATCCACCTCAAGCATGGCATTTCAGGAAACACCACGATCACGGGGTTACCAACCGATTTTACCTATCCAGACAACATGACGAAAAATACGATCTACCGCGAGTTCACGCGCACGATCACCGTCACCGCGCCGGACGGGACGATCACGACCACCACCCAGCTGATCACCTACTTCTGTTACGTGCGATATGACCTCGTCACTCACGCCATCGTGAAAAATTCCGACAGCTATTGGCACGTTTCGGCCGGCATCGACGCCACCGGCAACCTAATTGCAGGCGGGGCGCATCCGACCGGCGATGGCTCCAACGATGGCAGCTGGCCCGCATTCACCCCGCCCGCCATCCCGGGCTACAAAGTCGTCGGCAGCGACGGTTCCACCAGCGCGCCGCCCAAGACCGTCAACGCAAAAACCGGCGCAAGCACCACCCTCGCCTATCACTACGAGGCACTGCCCGGCACCGCCACCATCACCTACATCGACGAAAACGGCGATCAGGTCGGCGATCCCGTCACGGTAAACGGCCTTGTTGGCACCACGGTCAGCTACACCCCAGTTTTGCCAGTCGGATACGATTTCGTGAACGCTGGGGATGCGGTTGCTAAATCGATTATTATCACGGCGGACAATTCGGATAACCTGACCATTCGCATTGAGAAATGGGTGTCGCAGTTTCCGGCTACCGGGAGTTCAAGTCGGTTGATGATGCAGGGGATTAGTGTTCTGGTGCTGGGCCTGGGGGCTGTTGGACTCGCGTTTGGGGCAAGGCGCAAACGGCGCGATGCAAAATAACGTTGAAGTCAAAGTCAGCACACAAGCGGATAGCCAAGGCTGGGCAAGTCTGGCACCACCGAATATCGACTCAAAACACCAAACAAAACAATCTACTGAGAATCAAAAAAAGTGAGTGCCGGTCAAAATTCCGACACCCACTTTTTTTAGCTCAGACCAAACGCCTTAAATGCCGCATCCTCGACATCTTTATACGTTACCCAGGTGAATGCGCCCATCAACTCAGGCGGTACAGTCGCCATCTGCGCCATGGCACTCGCTGGCAGCAGAACATTCTTCGCCCCGCTGTCCTGTGCCACCTGCAACACATCCGCCAAGTTATCAACTTTGCCGATGGACCCGCCCAATGACATCTCGCCGAGCACGACCATGCTGTCAAGCGTCGGCCGCTCCACCGAAATAGAGATCAGCGCAATGAACGTCGCAAGCGAGAGATGTTCGCTCGTCTCATTGCTATTCAGATTGGTCACGTGAATTGCATAAGCGTGCTTCATCGGCATCATGCGCTGATCGATCTGATTATAATTCGCCAGCAGATAACGCATTGCCGTATCCATCGCTTCACGGGCAGCTCGATTGGAGCCAATCCCCGTCTTATCCAGTTTCCCGCTGCCAGGAGCTTTGGTCGTTTCGAGCTTGAAAAGACTGAGTCGCTCCGCCTCATCGTATTGCACAGTGTACACGAAGCCTGGCTTTTCGATACCAACCGGAATCAGCGTCGCCGACCCCTGCTCTGGCACCGTGACATAGGTCTCCTCACCGGTTTCGCGATCGATGTAGGAGAAGTTGACGTCATAGAATTCCATCCCGCCAATCTTCTTCAACTGTTCCTTCACCCGGCGCCGCATCTCAAGCGCAAACGCCAAGACCTCCGCAACCTCATCCTTCGTGAATTGGCCATCGGGGAAAAGCAGCTTGATCATGCCGGAGACAGTTTTGCGTACCGCGATTGTGTCTCGCTGATTCAGCTGATTGCCCAGCGCGAAATAGTCCTCGATGACATCCCCGTACCCGGTTTTCCGCAATTCGCGCATGACCTCGGCAAGATAGTCCGTGATCAGCCCGTACCCATTCGTGAAGAACGCGGGCTTGTACTTTGGTATCTCCCAGCCCGGCAGGTAGTTGTGAATGCGATCCAAAAAGGCCGTGTCCGTTCCCATTGCGGGTGGAAATGGCTCAAACAAATTCGATGTCCGCAACATCACATCGACGCTTTGATTGATGTTCCCAACAAACACCATTCCGGCATCCGCCTGGATCTCGTTGCGCCCACGGACAAACGACCCTGAGGCCATGTAGTCCTTCATGATCTGAATGCCATCTTGGTCTTTGAAATTGATCCCGGCGACTTCATCGAACGCCACCGCATCCCACATCCCGACCAAACCCACTTCACGGCGGGCCATATTGTAAAACAGGTTGGCCACCGTGGTCTGCCCACCGGAAACTAAAATGGTATTTGGCGACAGCTCCTTATAGACGTGTGACTTCCCCGTGCCACGTGGGCCGAGTTCAACCAAATTGTAATTATTTTCGACAAACGGAATGAGCCGCGAAATCAATAGCCATTTGACTCGCTGATCAAACTCGCTGGGCTCCATGCCAATCGAGCGCAACAACAGATCGACCCATTCATCCGTCGTGAAATGCGGCCGGGCCTCATACACCTCACTCATCTGGATGGCTGGCACCTGAACCGGCGTCAACTGCTCAATGATGAAGTGGTCGATGCTCTCATGATCGTAACTGAGCCGGACAATCGACCAGATACCGCCGACCAGAAACCGTTCGTAATCTTGGACATAGCGTTCATCGATCGGAACACCAATCAGGTTGAGATTGCTAAACGCGGCCTCATAGCGATCAGCCGTCGAATTCAGATAGACCTGGAGCCGATCGATCACCGTGTATGAGCCGACTTCACGGATTTTTGACTTAATCTTCTCCGCCTCATCCGGCCGCACATAGTTGTTCGCCAGCGTCTTCTTCACATTCTCGACGCCGCGCTCGATCGTCACCGGATCAGAGCCACTCGCATACTGCCCCAGCAAAAATTCCAACACATAGGTCGGGACATTGGCACCTTCCTTGATGCGCTGCGTGAGGTCCTTACGCACAAAGCGGCCGGGAAAATAGGCTTCAAGTTTATCCAGCAACGCGTCCTGGTTGAGCTGTTGTTCTTGCATTTCGTCATCAGATGTCAAAGCCGAAGCCTCCTTGAATCACAATGTCCATTTGATAATCCGAGGTGTATTCCACGCCGGTTTCATCGTTGTGCAGCACCAAATGATACGTGTGGCCGTTTATGAATGGCTGCTCCGCAAGCGTCACCCGCACCGGCTTGATGCGCGCCTTTGGATCCGGATCGCTGATATCGGCCACAAACGCGGTTTCGCCAGAAATCTTGCGATGCGCATCGTCCACGAAATAGATTGTATAGTGCGCAGGCGTGACCATCTCGCTGATCGGATCGTCCTGCATCAAGCGAACCGTCAACTGCCGAGACGTGATGCGCGAGTTTGCGGTGACGTCATGGATCCGCGCATTTTCAGCCTGCGAGCGGCCGCGCTTGGTTGTGACCTCAAGCACCGGCACCAACATTTCTTGAAGCGAAGCGCCACCATGCACATAATTTTGGCCAGCCCCAGGCGCTTTGAAAATGTTGAAGTTGGTCGGGTAGTTCACATAGCGTTGATCTGAGTTACCAAGAATTTCCCCGATCTTTTGTGAGCCAACACCGGTCAATTCGATCGGTTGCTCGCTGAACGCATAGCGCTGTTCCTTTTTGAAAGTCGGGAAGCTGCTAATATCAATCTTGTTGGCCTCATCGATCGGCGCCCAACGGTAAATAAAGCCGTGATCAGCCGTCACCAAGACGTTTCGAATCGAGCGATTGCGCAAAATCTCAATCACGCGCGACAACTGGTCAATGGTTCGCGAAACCGCATCGAAGACCTGATTTTCACTTCTTGGACTTTCACCGGTATTGTCAATCTCGTTATGGTACATGTACAGCGTGTTCTTACCAGTCAATAACGCAGTGCGGGCATCGGTGCTCATTGCCAGAAACTCGGTCACGCCAATCGCATCCGAATTTGGATCCTCTTGTTGCAAAATTGCTCGGCGTTTCTCGAGACTATCGCAATCCTGATCGTCAACCGTGACCTTCTTCTCTTCGGCATAGGCCAACTGATGATTGGGTAAGAGCGCGGGCATTCCAAAATAGGTCACCGATGGTAAGCCAGTGATCGTCCAGTCCATGGTGGTTTCAAATTTGTCCTGCTGGTCGAGCTGGGCCTGTAATTCTTTGGCTGCCTCAAACCGGAACGCATCCGAAATGATAACCACGGTACGGTTCTGCTGATTGGACACATAATTGCTGTAGAACTTACGCTGCAAATTGCGTGTTGGTACTTTCGTGGGCGCATAGACCTGATTCCAGTGATTAATCGAGGTACTCAGATAGTCATTGAGATACGTGTTTTCAACTTTGGCACGCAACGGCACAACGAGGTCTTCTTGATCGGGAATGACCTTTTGCATTCCCTGAATAAACTTCCGATACGTGGTATCAATCGTGTATTCAGTGGTCGTATACCGCTGAACCAGACCGCCCAGATCATCACTGTCGCCGGCATTGTGGAAGCGCAGCAGACGAAGCGCCGCCAATTCGATCTCGTAGACCTGATCATATTGCTCGTGATAAGTCATATTCTGTCGCTGGCTAATCAGCTCATCCAACGTATTGCGCCCGACCTTTGTGGCCACATCCCCATCAAGCAGACGGCCTGTCAGCCACTTCACAATCATTCGATCCAGTTGCGGGAAGGCATCGATGTGCATCAAAACAGACACATCTAGCTTCTGGAATTGTTGCGCAGCATCGACAGCCTGCCAAACCTCTACAGCGGTACGTTGAATATCTTGCTGTGCTGTAAAGAGATTACGCGAATTCTGGATAAACGAAATGGCATTGTTGACCTGCGTGATCTTATACGTGTGGTAGTAATCCGGCAGTTCCACTTGGCCCTGGTCAAAGGCAAAATTCAGGAAGATCGCAGACATCAAACCAAGCAACGTTGGCTCAGCCGGTACATAGCCATACCCTTTCGCAATGAAGTCCCAGAATTGAGTCAGCACACCGTATTTCGCAAAGCTTGAAAGAATGGAATTGTCAGCATCGGTGGACTCGTGAATGACCGCCCGAAGCACACCAGAAAGAGTGACTTCATCCGCTTTTGATAGAACGGCCAAGAGTGTGAGCGTCGGGTTTTTCTTCGGCCCATATAGCTTCTGAAAACGCGTCTTGCGTTCCTTACTTGCAAAGAAGGCTTGCTGGTCGGAAACGAAGCCTTGCTGATCGGCAGGCAACTGCAATTCCTCTCGCAACATGGTGACCGCATCAGCAGAGTATGAACGAGAGAAGCGCTCAAAATCAGCCAAGAAGTCCTCATTCAAGGCAGGCTTGGGCACCGGGGAATAGACCAGCGCACTCCCCCCCGCTTCCTGGATCTCAAGTAGCTGGAGTTTGGTGTGAAATTGTTGACTAGCGGCCATCTCGATGATTGGCACATTCAGGTTCTCGCGCAATTCCACAATATTGTCAGCAAACGCACCTTCGTCGTCATACCAAAAGACAAAGTGGTTACTAGGTGTGAACATCCCGTTCAACGCCTCTGTAATCTGAGTCAAGTTCAATTCTGCCATGTGCTATGTAGTGGATACTGAATATTTGTAAGTGCCTTGTTTTCATGGGAACCGTTCCGTTACTGTCGTATAATGAATGCAGAGG
>NZ_RHOG01000019.1 GCF_003946405.1 Lacticaseibacillus yichunensis
TGAAACACCAAAGCAGCGCAGTCCCGTGTGAATCATGGGATTGCGCTGCTTTTTTGAAATTCTATGAATAATCCAGGTCAAACTAGGATACAGTCCATCGCAAGCAAGCCGCATCGTTAAGTTAACCAAAGAACAGTTGCTCAAACAAGGCTTTGGATGGTACGGTAAGAAAGGCGTAGACCGTGTTCCAGTGGAAGCAGTAGACGCAGTATTAGGCTTGAAACTAAGCCGACTTGAGGGTGCACCAAGTGGCCTTTCCGCAGTTAAGGAGGAACTATCTTGACTACGAAAGACCATATTACCAAACAAGCGGACGGCACTTTTAGCTTCCGCGTAAGCTTAGGAACTGACAAACGGACTGGCAAGCGAATTCAAAAACGTGCCAGCGGCTTCAAAACGAAAACGGAGGCGAAAAAAGCAAGACTAGCCATGTTGGCGACCGGCGTTACTGATGACCAAGACATTAAGCAGACCCGCTTTGGGCCATTCATGGAAGACGTGTTCAAACCTTGGTACAAAACCCAAGTGAAACCACGGACTTACCGGCAACGCGTAACCATGATGGGCGGCCAGCATCTCAAGATGTTTACCGAGATCGCGATTGACCAAATTCGACCGATCGATATTCAAAGGTGGCAGGTACAGATACTAAAAGTCTGCGAACAATCTTATGCGCGAACCGTCAATATTCTAATTGGCCAAGTGTTAGAGCGTGCCAAAACCTTAGGCATCATCTCCGAAAATGCAGTTCGCATCGTCGGTCTGATTCCTAAGAAGAAAGCGAAAATCAAGTTCTGGACACGCGAAGACTTCCAAAAGGTGATTGCCAAAACTGGCACTGACACCTACGAGAAACACTTTGAACGCACGATGTTGTGGTTTATGTTCATGTCAGGCTTACGAAGCGGTGAAGCGCGGGCATTAAAGTGGACAGACGTTGAGCTCGTTGGCAAGACGGTGAACATCAATAAGACCATGGACTATCACAACCGCAACTGGTTTGAGACACCAGAGCCAAAGACTGCGGCTAGTCGCCGAACCGTTGCGCTTGATGATGCCACAGTTGCGTGTCTAAGCGCGTGGCAGGTCGCACAAGCGGCGATGGTGAAATCTGAGTGGGTGTTCTCGCTTAATGGGATTCCCTGCGCTGACCGACGTTTCTTGGGCATCGTGAGTGCCTATAGCACACTCGCAGAAGTTGAGCGGATTACCGTGCACGGCCTCCGCCACTCGCATGTGTCACTGTTGATCAGTCTCGGTGAGAATCCACTCCAGATTAAAGAACGTCTGGGACATGAGGACATCGAAACGACGCTCGGCACTTACGGTCATCTCTACCCCAACAGTAACTTTGAAGTCGCAAAAAAGCTCAACGGGATCTTCTCTGAGGAGGCGCCCGATGAGCCAAAATAATTTGAAAAGGGTCAAAATTGTGCCGCCGTAAAATCGGTGGTGCTAGAAACGTTGATACCGCGGGGCAAGCACGAGATGTGTCATTGTTCCCGGGAAATACTTCAATCGACGTACTGGCAAAAATGCAACCATTTCGAGAAACGTGAAACTCCAAAACGCAAAGCAAATCGGCCCCTTCACGCTCCCAAGATCGCGCCAAAAAAATCAGTCCAAAGAACTACTTTACCTGATAGAGTAGCCGGGGTATGATAACTGCATCAGGTAAAGTAAAGGAGGCGGCGCCATGCTTTCCAGCGACAGCATTCGCGGGTATAATGATGCGATGATCCTGACCGTTTTGGCGCGCGGCGATTCGTATGGCTATCAGATCGCCAAGCAGATCGCGGCCAACAGTCAAGACGCCTATTCGATGCGCGAGACCACCCTGTATTCTGTCCTGACGCGTCTGGTCAAGGACGGCTTGATCGAAGCTTACCCAGGCGAGATCAGTTACGGCCGCCCGCGCACCTATTACCACATGACCGCCAGCGGCCATCAGTACTTAGCGGACAAAAAGGCTGAGTGGCAGGAGTTAAAGACCGTCGTTGACCGCTTTTTAATGGAGGAGTAGCCATGGATTCACTCAAATCATACTTAGATTATGTTTTCAGCAGCATCCCGCAGTCCGACGCCGCCGCGCGCGCCAAACAGGACCTACTGGACATGATGACCGACCATTATCATGAAGAGCTTGCAAAGGGAAAAAGTGAAACGGACGCGGTTGCGTCGGCCATCGCCTCTCTGGGCAGTGTCGACGAGTTGCGCGCCACGCTCGATACGCTTGGCAACGACCAATCCCAAGCTAGCGCATCGCCGACCAGTGACTTCGACGAAGAAACGGGCGATTTCACCAACACGACGAGCACCGATTCAAAAATCGATTCCGACACCTCCAACGGCGCGTTCAATCCCGAAGACGCCGAGGCTTATTGGGCAAAAAGTGAGCGGTTCGCCCGGATGTTGTCGATCGGCATCGCCTTGACGATCGCTGCCATGGGCCTGGCGATCATGGCTGACTATACCCGCAGCAATTGGTTTTTCAACATGCTCGGCATCGATCCGGATGGTCTGGTGGCGATGGTCCTGCTCGGCGGCTGGGCGGTGGGCGTGGCGCTGATCGTCCGCGCCGGCCTCAACCGCCGCGGTGATAACGAATGGCTATATGAACATTGGCCGATTGCAAACGCCACATTCAAGGCTGCTCTTGCGCGGCGCGACAGTTACCACAACGCCTACACGACCGGTTTGACTGGCGGCATCGTCATGTGCATTTTGTCCATCGCGGCACCGGCCATGGATGGCTCCGACGCCGGAGCCGGTCTGTTCTTCCTGTTCGTTGCGATTGGCGTGTACTTCATCGTCTATGTCGGCTTGGTCAACAGCTCCTTCAAGCGCGTGCTCGAAGCCGCCAAGCGCCCCTATATCTGATACTGATACAAAAAAATGGGTGGCCCGTCATCAATATCGATGCGGACCACCCATTTGTATAAATCGCTTATATCACTTCTGGAAATAATCGGGCGACGATCGCCGCAGCGGATTCCCGCTTGGTGATCAGCCCTGCGACCTGGCCAGCCATCAAGGTGCCATGATCGACATCCCCATTGATTGCGCGGGTCAAGCTGCCGTCCGTCAGCACCTGCAATTCGGCTGGCGTTGCCCCGGCGGCTTCCTTCGCCAGATAAGCCGTCGTCAACGCATTTTTCAAACTTCGAACTGCATCGCCTGTGGTGCGGCCCGTCACGACGGTATCGGTATCTGTTGCCGCAATAACGGCGTCTTTGTAAGCATCGCTGATTGGCGTCTCATCGGCCGCCAAAAATGCGGTGCCGACTTGCACGCCACTTGCGCCCAAGGCAAACGCGGCCCCGACCCCTTCCGCATCCGCGATACCGCCTGCCGCAAAAACAGGCAAGTCCACCGCGGCGGCGACTTGGCGCACCAGACTAAAGGTCGTTTCGGTGCCGATGTGGCCGCCGGATTCCATCCCCTCGGCAACCAGCGCATCGACGCCAAGCGCGGCCATTTTTTTTGCCACCTTGACCGACGGAATCACGGCCACTATCTTGGTGCCGGCCTCATGCAGCGCCTCGGCGAACAGCTTGGGCGTGCCTGCGCTCGTGGTCACAACTGGCACAGGATGGGCGATCAGGTACGGCACCAGCTCCGCGATGTTGCCTTGTTGCAACATCAAGTTCACCGCAAACGGCTGATCCGTGGCCGAGCGCACCTCGGCAATCGCCGCCGCGAGCGTTTCTGGCGTTTGGCCAACGGTGGTCAACACGCCCAATCCGCCTGCGCGGCTGACCGCGGCGACAAGGGCCGGTGTGGATATTTGCGCCAATGCCCCTTGAATCAGGGGCAGGCGGGTGCCAATAATTGATGTCATAAAAATATTTCCTCCGCTCTTTATTCTAGCGGAACATCCATTTCGTGCAAGCGTATTCGCATGAGGAGGCAATGAACATATAATTAAAATGATCACACTGGCCGGCCAGCAAGTTCCGCAACTCGGCCTCGGCACATGGGGCCTCGGCGAAAACACCGCTACCTCGGGCCCCGCCCTCGCCGCGTTGCAGGCAGGCATTTCTGCCGGGGCGACGGTCATCGATACCGCGGAAATGTATGGCGACGGGGCCGCCGAAACGCTGGTGGGGCGGCTTTGGCAAACGGTGCCGCGCGATCGCGTTTTTTTGATCTCGAAATTTTACCCTTGGCACGCGACTCCCACCGCAATGCGATGCGCCCTGCTCAATAGTTTGCGCCGACTGAAAACAGACTATCTGGACCTCTACCTCCTGCATTGGCCAGGCGACAGCCCGCTGGCCGCCACGGTGCAAGGACTCAACGCACTGAAAAAAGAAGGCCTGATCCGAGCATATGGGGTCTCCAATTTTGATGTCGCCGATGTTCAAAAATGGCAGGCCGTACCAGATGCGACCCTGACCGCCAACGAGGTCCTCTACAACGTCGCCGAACGTGGCATCGAGTTTGACCTTCTGCCCCGCCACCGCCAGCACGGCATCACCACCATCGGCTACTCCCCATTCAATTCTGGAAACGGCGACAGCATTCCCATCCCAGACTCCCTCAAAGCCCTCGCCGCGGAAAAGGGCGTCACAGTCCACCAGCTTTTGTTGGCCTGGACGATGCGTGATGATGTCTTGAGCATTCCCAAGGCCAGCACAGTCGCGCATATGACCGCCAATTTGGCCGCGATCGCTCTGACGCTTTCGCCCACCGACCTGGCCCGCATCGACCAGCTTTTTCCCGGGCCGACCCGCAAAATGCCGTTGCACGAGATCTGATTTTTCCACCCGGCCTGGGCCCGAGTGCTTAACCCAGACATTTGGCGAGGCGCGTGATACACTTGCTCTGAAAGGAGTGATCACATGTCAGAAGTCTCTTTGTATCATACGTATGTTCAAAACCATAACGGGCTCACCGGCACCAGCTTCGTTGAAGGCGACGAAGGCCTGGCGCTTGGCGTGTCGAGTTCCCTGATCAAGGCGCCCGGCACCAATCCGGAACAATTCATCGGCTTTGCCCTGGCGACCTGTTTCAACGCCACGATTCGCCTAGTCGAAGCGCGTGAAAAAACGGCCGAGGATTCCGCGCTTCGGGTGCGGGTGGATATCGTCAAGGACGACCCCGGCTACAAATTTTTGGTCACGGCCCTGATTGCGATGACGGAACACGAGCGCCAAGACGCTGAACACATCATCGCCGTTGCGCTGGACGAATGCCCGGTTGCCAAGCTGCTCAAAGACAACGAGAATGTGGTCTTCCGGCTGGTCGATGACCTGAACGCGGAACCCGTGCTCGGCGAATAAGCAACATGACAGCGTACTGATGTTGCACACAATTTAAGTTAAAAAAACCGTGTCACTTCGCCATTTTCAGCTGAAAAATGGGAGGCGACACGGTTTTTTTCTTCTATTAATAGGGCTCCTTGCAAGGCCCACCAGCGTTCCTATTGATACAGCGACTTCAAGGCGGCGAGATCCGCGGCGGACAGTTGCGTCAGGCCCTCATCCGTCGGGTACATCACCGACCGCGCATCCGTGCTGTGATCGAGGCCGAGCGCATGACCGAGCTCGTGAATGGCGACCGACGCGCTGAGCTGGCCGGTGTGGGAGACGTTGAGCTTGGCCATCGCGTGATTGATCATCACCGAGCCGATGCGCGTGATGCGCGGCCCGCCGACCCCGAGCTCGACCGAATTCGCCGCGACCTGCCCTGCCTTTTGATAGGTGGAAAAAGTGATCGCGCTATCCTGCCACTGGCCTTCGCCGGCGATCAATTTCACGATGCCCGTCGCGTTGTAGACCGCCACCGCCTTTTCAAACATGGCCTTGGTCCGCGCATCCACCGAGTCATCAAATTGATAATAGTAGGTCGCCTTCAACTTACCTTGATGCATAATGGAAAAAGTCGGGGTCAGCGCGCTGTCGGCCTGGTCCTGAGCAAAATCGGCGTTACTGTTTTCTGTTTTGGCCGCAGTCGCAGCCGTGCTGGTAGTGTCGGTGATCAGGGCGGGCACGCCCTTCAAGATATCCTGGCTCAGTGCGGCGAGGCGCGAGGCGGCAGCGTCCTGCCAGGTCTGGGGGATCACGATCCAGCCGTTGTACAGGGCGAACGCGCCGCCAAGCAGGATGGTCCAGCCGAGTGCTTTTCTTGCCTTCACCGCGTTCACCTCCTTGTCTTTCTGCGGGTTGTTTTCTGCTATTATGGCAGGCGCTGGCTTGGCTGTCGAGAGGGGTGACGGTTTCTTAACATTCCGGCAAATTCCAAGCTTCTTTCTCGTGTGAAACTCCGGGTGTCCTCCGGCCAGAAATGGCTGGAACGCTCCCAGGCAACTTTGAGCCCGCGAAAGACGCGGTCTCAAAGCTTACCTTCGGTGTTAGCGGCAAGCCGCTAACACCGACGAGGGGGCTGAGCCATTTCTGGCCTCCAGACACCCTCACATCCAGCATTGCTTATTATCTTGACGTCAGAATTGACTCTCTTTTCAGACCAAGTTGCCCATCAATTACCAACTCAGCAAACACAACCCAGTCAGGGGAGCATCCGAGAATCTTCAGTTTTTTGAAGAGGACCGCCCCTTTCAAGTGGCTCCCCTGCTCACCAACTCAACTATAACCTGCGCAGGCCGCCATCCCGCATCGCGTCCGTCCTGCCAGCGCGCCGCGATTTCCCCTCATTTTCCCATAAAAAAATCGGCACCTCTCCACCAGAAAGGCGCCGACTGTTTGATTATTCGTTACCCTTGAGCGCTTCGACCATGTCGATGTGCTTGAGGCGGTTGTGGGTGACCCACATGACGATGAAGGTGAAGACCAGCATCAAGGCGATGGAGGCGATGTAACTGATTGGATGCATGATTGGCGGGAAGATGATCATTGGGGTCGCGGCTTGCCGCAAAATATAGAGTAGCAGGCCCCAGCCGACTGCGATGCCGGCGATGATGCCCATCAGTGTCATCACAATATTTTCACGGACGATGTACATGGTGACTTCGCCGTCGAAGAAGCCGAGCACTTTGATCGTCGACAGTTCGCGCATTCGCTCCGAAACGTTGATGTTGGTCAAATTGTACAAGACAACGAAGGACAACACGCCGGACAAAAGCACGAAGATCGCGACCACTGGATTGAGGGTCGAGGACATGGTGGTGATGGTGTCCTCCGAGTCAGCGGTGAAACTGGTGCCCAGGGTCTCGCCGTGTTCCAGCAGGTTTTTGGCCAAGGTGGTGCGCTGGTCGGCGGTTGGCGAATCGAGTTTGACCATCAGGGTGTTCGCGCTGGCCGTTTTGGCGAAGGCCGTTTGATAGGCGGCCTTGCTCATGTAGGCCATCACGCCGACGTAATTGACGGTGACCGCGGCGACTTTCACGGAAACGGGGTCGCGGCTACCCAGCGTCACACGCACCTTGGCGCCCTTGCCCACGCCCAGGTCATCGGCGATCTTTTGGCTGATCACCAGGCCTGTTTTCGGCAGGGTCAACTCGGTCTTGCCCGATCGCAGCGTGACATACTTGCGGAAAGTCGTCGCGTTTTGCGGGGTGAACAGATTGACATCGTTGACCTGCTGGCCACCTTGCTGGATCTTGATGATGTCGGCGGCCACCGGCGTGTTGCTTTGATACGTGCTCGCATCGGCTAGGACCGCCTTCGCCTTGGTCGCCTCGCCCGCTTTTTTCAAGCGGACCGTGGCGTCATAGTGGAAGACCTCGCCGAATTGCTGGGTGGCGGTGTTCAAGATCGAATCGCGCAGGCCAAATCCGGTCAGCAGCAGTCCCGTCCCGCCCGCAATGCCAATGATCGTCATGATCATGCGGCTCTTGTAGCGAAAAAGATTGCGGTAGCTGACTTTTTGGTTGAAGGACAACCGCCGCCAGAGAGGGGTGATTCGTTCAAGCAAGATCCGCTTGGCAGTTTTCGGCGCCTGGGGCCGCATCAATTCGGCCGGTTTTTCCTGCAGTTCGCGAACGGTCACGAATGCCGCGGCGCCCACGGTTGCCAGCAGGGAAAAGCCCAGGGCCATCAGGAAGTCCACCCAGCTGAACGGAATGCTGGCGATCATTGGGATGTACATGCGATAGAGCCACAAAATAATGCGCGGCAGGCTGAAATTGCCCAGCACCCCACCGATCACCGCACCGATCAGCCCGGCCATCAAGGCATAGACCACATAGTTCCGCGCAATCGCGCCTTTACCGTAGCCCAGCGCCTTGAATGTGCCGATCTGCATCCGCGCCTCTTCCACCATGCGCGTGACCGTGGTGAAGGTGATCAGGGCCGCGATCAGGAAGAAGAAGACGGGAAAAACATTGGCGATCGCCGCGATACGGTCCGAGGAATCCCCGTAATCGGAAAAACCGGGGAAATCGTCGCGCGTCTGCCAGGTGTAGGTCGTCTTGGTTTGGGCGACCAGATTCTTGCGCGCCTGATCCAGTTTCGTCTGACTGGCCGCAAGTTGTTTTTCCTGCGCCGTGATCTCATCGGTGGTGGTGAGCTGGCCGCCACTTTGCACGGCCACCTGAGCTTTGGCGGCGGTGAGCTGCTTGCTTGCCTTGTCGAGGGTGGCTTGCTGCTTGGTCAGCTCGGCCAGCGGCGTTTTTTGCAATTCGGCGATGCGCGCTGGCCGCCGGGTGTTGAACGCTTTTTTCAACGCGGTCACTTTCTTATCGACCGCATCCTTGTAGGCGTCCGAATAAGTATTCTCGTGCTGAAGGCCGGCAAAGCGTACCGTCAACAGCGTTGCCACGTCCAGCGCCATCTGTTTTTCGGGAATGTAGGCGAAAAAGCGGACCGTGCCATCCCCCACATTGGCGGAGCCGCGCGCGGAATTGTCGATGTACGTTGGCAGATCGCCAAACCCGACGATCTTGTAGGTGCGCTGCTTGAGCCCAGCGCTTTTGGCAAAGGTGAACGACTGGCCGAGCTTGTAGTCGTATTCGTCCTTTGCGCGTTGATCGAGCACGATCTCGTCGGCATTTTTCGGCAAGCGACCACTTTCAAGCGTCAACTGATTTTGCGTGAGCCCCTTGCGATAGCCGTACAGAGCGATCGCCATGTCGCTTTTGCCGCCGACCACATACTTGAACCGCATCAGTTCGGCCTTGGCGCCTGCGACCGTTTCGGCGGCGTCCTTGTCTTTGGCGATGAAGCCGGTCGTGCTCATCAGCTGCACATCCGCGAGGTGGCTGGCCTTGACCGTGTGATCGAGCGAGTCGTTCAGACCCGGCCCCGCCGCGCGAATGCCGACGAAGCTGAGGCACCCCAGCAAAATGATCAAGATGAGTGCAATGAAGCGTCCCTTGTTGGCGCCGATCTCGCGCCACATATTTTTTGTCATTGGCCGCATGCGCTCACCACTCGATCTCTTCAACCGGCGTCGGCTGCGGATTGTCCACGACCGAGCGCACCTTGGCGTCGTTGATGCGAATCACCCGATCCGCCATTTTCGCCAGCGCGGCGTTATGCGTGATCACCAGAACGGTCTTATTGTCTTTGCGGCTGGCGTCCTGCAGCAGCTGCAGGACCTGCTTGCCGGTCTCGTAATCCAGCGCCCCGGTCGGCTCGTCGCACAAGAGGAGCTTGGGATTTTTCGCCAAGGCGCGGGCGATGGCCACACGCTGCTGCTCCCCGCCGGATAATTGCGAGGGAAAATTGTTGAGGCGCGCGCCCAGCCCCACCTTCCGCAGGGTCTCCTCGGCGTCTAGGGCGTCCTTCACGATGGAGTTCGCCATTTCGACATTTTCCTTGGTCGTCAGATTCGGAATCAGATTGTAAAACTGAAACACGAAGCCGACATCGTTGCGGCGAAACGCGGTCAGCTGGCGCTCGGAAAAAGTGGCGATGTCGATACCATCAATGATCACCTGGCCGGAGCTGGGGCTGTCCATTCCGCCCAAAATGTTGAGCACGGTGGATTTGCCGGCGCCGCTGGGGCCCAGGATCACCGTCAGCTGCCCCTGCTCGCAATCAAAGGAAATGTCGTTGTTGGCGATGATCTCTGTTTCGCCCATTTGATACCGTTTAAATTCGTTACGGACCTCGATATAAGCCACGCTTTTTGCCTCCATGAACTAGACACACTGTCTAACTGATATAATGATTATGACGCAACTGGCCCTCAGTTCTCAACCAGCAGATCTGGCCAGCATGTTATGAAATAGACAGTTCACCCAATTTTTGTTGGAAAGAAGGAACGACGCCATGGTCGGCACGAAAAATAATCGGCGCACCGCCTACACCAAGGCCAAATTGCAGGAGGCATTACTTTCCCTGCTGGCAGACAAACCGCTCGAGAAGATCACGGTCTCGGCGCTGTGCGCGCAGGCCGATGTCAATCGCGGCACCTTTTACGCGCATTATAGCGACCCCGCCGCGCTGTTCAAGGCGATGGAAACGGAACTGGCCGCCCGCATCGCCCCGATGCTCGGCCCCGCGCAAGGCGACTTGCGCGAATGGCTGCCTCCGATACTCGAACTGCTTCGCCAACAGCGCGCCGCCACGGTCTTGATCATTCGCAACCTCGAGGAAAGTCCGGTGCTCCAGCTGATCCTCGACCCGATTCGCGAGCAGACCATGGCGACCTATCGCGCCCGCTTCAATGAAAGTGATCCGCAGAAGCTGACTTACTACTTCCAATTTTTCCTCAACGGCTCTGTGCGCGTCATCACGTCTTGGCTCAAAAATGGTGCGGTGGAATCCCCGGCCGCCATCGCCGACATTCTCGCCAATATCACCCAACAAGTGCTGGCGCAAGACTGAACGCTCGCATAATTGAGAGCGCTTTCGTTATAATAAACGTAACAAGATAGGAGGAATTCTGATGGCTCATATCGGTATCATTGTCGGCAGTTTGCGCCACGCCAGCTTCACGAAGAAAGTGGCGCAGACCTTTGCTAAGCTCGCCCCGGCGGATCTCGACCCCGTACTCATTCCGATCGGCGACCTGCCGCTGTACAACGAGGACGCGGAAGTGCCAACCCCGCCGGCCAGCTGGACCGCGTTTCGTGAGGCCGTTGCGGAAGTGGACGGCGTCTGGTTTTTCACGCCCGAATACAATCGCGGCCTGCCTGCAGCTCTGAAGAACGCGCTTGATGTCGCGTCTCGGCCGTATGGGAAAAATGTGTGGGCGGGCAAGCCTGCCTTGGTGGTCAGCGTCTCCCCTGGTGCGATCGGCGGTTTTGGGGCAAACATGCAGCTGCGGCAGAGCCTGACCTTCCTCGACATGCCGGTCTTGCAGCAGCCAGAAGCCTACATCGGTGGCATCTCCAAACTGTTGACCGAAGACGGCATTGTCCAGGGCACCCAGGACTATTTTGCCCTGATCATCGAGAAGTATGCGGACTTCTATCGCCAGTTGAAGAAATAAGTCGTCGCAAGAATTCCGGGCGCCTGCCACTGCGAAAATTGGTGGCGGGCGCTTTTTTGCATCTGCCCTCCCGCGAGCCTTCACACCCTTTCATAGTTGGGTTCCGCGGGGCAGGTCTGAGGCATCTAACAGGGCCCGGCACTCGGGGCTAAGTGCAGCCCCAAGCACCAGGCCCTGTTAGCCGCTCAGACCTAAACGCCCCGCTCCACACCCTTTCATAGTTGGGTTCCGGTGCGCAGGGGTGGGACATTTAGCTGACCTAGGCACTCGGTGGCAAGGAGCGCCACCAAGCGCCTAGGCCAAGCTAACTGCCCACCCCTAAACGCGCACCTCCACACCCTTTTTGCCTAAAAAATGGTATGGTTGTCTCAGGAGATGAGCTTATGTCATTACAAACAATTGACCTCACTGCGCTGGCGCTTCATCCGCACCAGATCGGTAGCAAGACGTTCAGCCGCAAGCTGGGGATCACTTTGCCGCTTGCCGAATTCACCATGGCCGCTGGGGAAAGCATCACAGAGGAAACGTCGGCTCTCTCGCGGTTGTTTCTCGTGCTGGACGGCACGCTACTCATCGATGTCGGGCAGGAGACCACCACAGTTGCGGCCGGCCACTTGGCGTCTGTCCCCGCCGACGTGCCGCACCGCCTGCATGCTGAGACAGATTGCCGGTATCTACAACTCGAAAGTCCCGCTCAGAAAGGAAATGCCTAATGCCATTTATTGATAAGATCGACCCCGCCACCACGTTGTCGCTCACCTCACTGATTCCGTTGGATGACGGCCAGGTCAACAGCCGCACCTTGGTTCAACGCGACGACATGAGCATGACCCTTTTTTCCGTCGCCACCGATGAAGAGATCGGCGGGCATACCGCGGAAGGCGATGCGCTTGTCAACATCCTCAGCGGAGAAGCCGAAGTGACCATTCGCAAAAAGGCCCACCGCGTGCCGGCCGGCCAATCGATTCTGATTCCTGCCGGCGCCCGCCATTCGCTGTATGCGCTGGAGGGATTCCAAATGCTGCTGATCGTGGTCAAACCACAAGCAGAAAACTAGTCGCCACACGCAGACCGCCCAGTCGCTTCACACATATGACTGGGCGGTTTGATATGGCGCCGAAACGATTGATATAACAAACTTGGCCTACCGCAACCGACAACTTTTGCGCCGGATGTGCGTGAGGCCCTGTTTGCGTTTTCGCCGCGTGCTACAGTTAGCGTGAACACATCGCGGAAACATTTCGAAAGCTTTCCGGAAAGCTTTTTACAAACATTCTGGAATCATTTTGGAAAACCCACAGGAGGCCATCATGTCCCAACTATTTTCACTCACCGATTTCGGCGCCAAGCCCGACACCGTCGCCATTCAAACCGAGAGCTTCCAGCAAGCCTTGGACGCCGCGCGCGAGGCCGGTGGCGGCGAAGTTCTCGTACCGGCCGGGCATTTTGTCATCGGCAGCATTCGCCTTTACAGCCACACGACGCTGCGCCTCAGCGCTGGCACCCATCTGGAAGCGAGTCCGCGCATCGCAGATTTCACCTCGTTTGGCCAGCGCACCCACCTTGCCTATGCCCAGGAGCCCTTTTACATCAAGGACTGGCACCTGCCCGCCGACTATTTTCATGCGCTGATCTGCGCGTACGACGCCGAGGATATCGCCGTGATTGGTGCGCCCGGTGCCACGATCGACGGCTGCGACCTGCGCGACGATGACGGCGAAGAAGGCTTCCGTGGCCCGATGACGCTGGTGTTTTCCGCGGTGAAAAATCTGACGTTGCGCGGCTACACAGTCGTTCGCAGTGCCAACTGGGCGCATGTCATCGATTCCTGTGAAAACGTCCAGATCACAAACATCGAGGTCCGCGGCGGCCATGACGGCTTCAACCTGCATCACTCGCATCACATCGAGCTGAGCGATTGCACCCTGCGCACCGGCGACGACTGCCTCGCCGGCTACGATGTCCATGATCTGACCGTCACCAACACGTTCATGAATTCGGCCTGCAACAACATGCGCCTCGGCGGGGTCGATCTGAATTTCATCAACGACACTTTCCTCGCCCCGGCTGTCTACCCGCACCGTTCATCCGGCCGCCACGACACGCTCAACGCCTTCATGTATTATTCGCTGGACAAGGACACCGGCGAAGATGGGCAAAATGTGTCCTTCTCGCATTGCACCTTGATGGGGCTCGACCGGCTCATGTATGTCCACTTCGGCCAGCAATGGGCCCTTCAGACGCATTACCCACTGCGCGACATTCGCTTTGAGGACACGACCATCACCGCCATGCACCAGACCGCCATCGCAATGGGCGAAGGCGAACCGCTGACGGTGACCTTCAAAAACGTGACGATCACCGATGCCCCGACCCCGTTTTTGACCACAGACGCCAGTGCAACCGTGATCTTGGAGAACGTCGACTGCGGCAAGGGGGTGACCTTTGCAACAGCGGATGGCCCAAAAACATTTTCCGGAGTCATCGATCACGCGTCCCTATAGCACCCCAAACTGAAGCAATTTCGAAGGCCGGCCACTCACGCAAAATGCGAGTCGCCGGCTTTATTGACGGAAACAGCCTGGGATAAAGATTTGTCCCAATAACAGTTGGGCTCCGGCCCGCATGGGTGGGACATTTAGCTGGCCCTACCGCTCGATGGCCAAGTGCGCCATCAAGCGCCAGGGTCAGGCTAACTGCCCACCCATCCCGCGCACCTCCGCACCCTAAAAAAAGAGCCCCACACATCGAAATGTGCGGGGCCCCACTCACTGTAAAGAATTACAGCTTGTTAACGTTGGCAGCCTGAGGGCCGCGATCGCTTTGCTCTACGTCGAAGGTTACAGCCTGACCTTCGTCAAGCGTCTTGTAACCGTCGCCCTGGATTGCGGAGAAATGTACGAATACATCTTTGCCGTCTTCACCAGTGATGAAGCCATAACCTTTATCAGCGTTGAACCACTTAACAGTACCCTGTTGCATATTGAATGAATCTCCTTCATTGAAAACTAAAGTGACAAATCAACCGGTAATCGCTGAAAGGAAATCCATCATGCTTATACACAACTTGTTTCAGTTCATCAATTACTATGGCTAGTTTAACACAGCCCCGGCGAGAAACCTAATTATTTTGCTTGGCCAAGGCGGTAAAGTGCTACGATAAAAGAAATTTCAAAGGAAGTGCCGCCATGTCCCAAACCTTCACCATTCGGTCCATGCGCCCCGCCGATAACCAGGCGATCAAACAAATTCTTCAGCAATGCCTTCAGGACGCAGGTCTAGCCATCCCCGGCACCGCTTTTTTCGACCCACAGCTCGACACGTTGGCTGAGTATTACCAACGGTCACCTAAAAGCGCTTACTGGGTCGCGGAAAATAACGCCGGTAAAATTGTCGGCGGGTGCGGATATGGCTCCGTTAGTGCGGACCCCTCCGTCGCGGAATTGCAAAAGCTCTACCTCGCGCCGGCCGCGCGTGGACAGGGCCTGGCCAAAGCGTTGCTACATCTGACGGAAGGCGCGGCCAAGGCAGATGGGTACCGCCAACTATATGTGGTGACCGACACCAAATTGCCGGTGGCCAATGTCCTTTATCAGCACCAAGGCTTCACCGCCCTGCCGCATGCGCTGCCCGGCGAACCGCATGACGGCTGCGACACTTGGTACATTAAAGACTTATAGAAGGGTGTGCAGGCCCGCGGGATGGTGGGGCAGCTAATTTGGCTTGAGCGCTTGATAGCGTACTTGGCTATCGAGTGCTCGAGACAATTAGATGACCCCACCATGCGGGCCGGAACCCAACTGAAAAGGGTGTGCAGGCCCGCGGGATGGTTGGGCCCATCTAAAAAAGACGCAACCTCTTCGCAACGGCTGCGTCCTTTTTTGATTCCCGACAGTACTATTTCGAATCGTTCAAACTCGAATGGCGGATCCCATACACAAAGTAAACGGCGAGCCCCACCACGAACCAGATACCAGAATAGAGTTTTGCCTGAACATCCAGCCCCATGAAGACGATCAGCGAGCCAAGAAAGCCCAGCGCCGGCATCACCGGATAAAACGGCATCTTGAACGCGGGGTCGGCGATGTCCTTGCCTTCGCGCGGCCGCAGCCGGTAGATTCCGAGCGAGACGAACATGAAGGCGATCAGCGTCCCGGCCGAGATCAGCTGGGCCAAAAAGGCAAACGGGAAAAACGCCCCGATGAGCACACCGATCACCGTCAAGAAGAGCAGCGCGTGATTGGGTAAGCCACGTTCCCCATGACCCTTTTCGGCGGTGAGTTTGCCCAGCCAGCGCGGCAGCATGCCATCGCGTCCGAAGCTGTAAAGCAGGCGGCTGCCGGCCATCATCATGCCGATCAAGGCGGTGAACATGCCGATGACCGCGATGGATTGAATCACCGTGGCGAAAACAGGCTGGTTGATCTCGCGTAGCGCCCAGCCCACCGGTTCCGCGTTGCCCGCATATTTTTGATACGGGAACATGCCCACCAGCACCAAGGCCACGGCCATGAAAAGAATCACCGCGATGATCAAACTGCCGATGATCCCCCGCGGCATCGTGTGCTCCGGGTCCTTGGCTTCCGCGGAATTGGCGGCGATGGAGTCAAAGCCGATATAAGCCAAAAAGATCATCGAGACCCCAGCATAAACGCCCTGCCAGCCGCCAAACGCGGTGCCATCCGCATTGACGTGATACTGCGGAATGAACGGCACATAATTTTGCCAGTGCACCGCCGTCAAGCCGACTGCGATGAAGGCTAAGATCGCCAGCACCTTGAGCACCACCAGAATATTTTCCACCCGGGCCGCGTCGGACACCCCGCGCGACAAGAGCAAGGCGACCAGGATGATGACCACAACGGCGATCAAGTCGACGAATCCGCCCTTTGTGCCCAGTGGATTGGCGAGGAAAAATGGGACGTTGAGGCCAAACGACCCAAGCAACCCGCGCAAGTTGGCGGATAAGCCCGACGCGACAAAGGCGACGGCGATGAAATACTCCGCCAGCAGTGCCCACCCCGCGATCCAGCCGAAGACCTCACCGAAGACCACGTTGATCCAGGAATAGGCAGAGCCGGCAAACGGCATCGCCGCCGCCATTTCCGCATACGCGAAGGCGACCAGCCCCGCCACGATCGCCGCCAGCAAACAGGACAAGGCGACGGCCGGGCCGGCATGTTGCGCAGCGACAACGCCGGGCAAGGTGAAGATCGTCGTCGAAACGATGGTGCCGACGCCAAGGGCAAGAAAGTCCTTCACCGTCAGCACGCGCGGCAATTTCGCATCCTTATCCTGATACACCGCCGGATCTTCTTTTTTGATCATTCGTTTGAATACGTTCATTCGCCAGCCTCCGCGTCTTTAATGAAGAAAAAATGAGAATCGCTTTAACTAGTTTTCCATGTTCAGAGGCCAATGTCAATGTTCGGGACGAAAAAAGCAGGACTGCTTGAGGCGTGCGGTCCTGCTTTTGCGCCTATTGTGGCAAATCGATGGCAATGCGGTGCCCGCGAATATCGAAGGCCACCTCGTCGTTTTATTCGGCTGGTTTGACGGCCGCGCGTGGCACCGTATCCTTCGCTGGCGCCCCGCCGCGCTCCTTGGCGATCGCCCCGCGCACGGCGGCGGAGATGTCCACTTTTTCCCCGGCTCGGCGCCGGTCGCGGTATTCGGCCGTGGCGGTGAAAAGGAGATCAGAGGCCGAGTTGACGGCGGTCTCGACGGAATCCTGAATCACCCCGATGACAAAGCCAACACCGACCACTTCCATGGCGATGTCATTAGAGATGCCGAAAATACTGGCGGCCATCGGAATGATCAGCAGCGAGCCCCCTGCGATACCAGATGCCCCAGTCGCGGCCAAGGCGGTCAAGAAGCAGAGAATGATCGCCAGCGGAAACGAGACCGGGATATTCAGCGTCGCACAGGCGGCCAGGGTCATCACCGACACCGTGATCGCCGCGCCACCACTATTGGCAGAGCCGCCCAGTGGAATGGAGACCGCATACGATTTCTTATTCAAGCCGAGGTCTTCGCAGGCCTGCAGGTTGATGGGAATGTTGACGGCCGAGCTGCGGGTGAAAAATGCGGGCAAACCCGACACACGCAGCGTCCACAAGGTCAACGGATACGGATTTTGGCGCGTCATCACCCACACCATCAGCGGGTAAAGCACTAGGTAAACGAACGCCATCGTGCCGACCAAAAGCGCCACCAACTGGCCGTACCGCGCGATGCCGGCGAGGCCTTTGGTGCTGACAGTCTTGAAGACAAGCCCCGCGATGCCAAATGGGGCAAATTGAATCACGGTCTGAGCCACATTTGTGATCGCCTCAGAGAGATCTGTGATCACCTGCCGAGTCTGCACAGATGTGAGGCGCAACGCAAAGCCGATCATCAGCGCCCAAAACAAGATCGCGAGGTAATTGCCCGAGGCCACGGCCTGAAACGGATTGGTGACCGCATTGTTGAACAGATCAGTGAGCACCGTGCCCAAGTCTTTCGGCCCACTTGCCGCCGTTTTGGCCACCTTGGTCAGATCCAACCGCACCGGAAAGGCGTAGCTCGCCCCGACCGCCGCAAACGCCGACAGCAACGTGGCGGTCAGGTACAAGACGATCACGGAGCCAAAATGTGTCTCGCTTCCCTTTTGATAATGGGACACCGCCGCCATGATCAAAAAGAAGACCAACACAGGCGCGATGCCCTTGAGCGCGCCGACGAACAGGTCGCCCATCAGCCCGATGCCGGTCAAAGTCGGCACGGTGACCCCCAGCAAGACCCCCACTGCCAAACCGATAATGATGCGCAAGATCAACGATACGGAACGATATTTTTCAAACATCGTCGTGCCTCCTCCGTGTTCAGATTATGAGTCGTATCGTACACGTTTTAAAAACAGTTGTCCAGTATATAAACACATCCGGTCACCTGCCGCGGACAAAAAAAGTCGCGGCACCGCTGGCCACGACTCGCTTTGCGCTGATTCAAAAATTTTCAGCCGTCGATCAGGAAATCAAGAATATTCATTCCGGCGCTGGATTCCTTGCGGTACAACTCGGTGTAGCCGCAATTTGCGCAACTGATCGTGATGAACTTCTTGTTTTGGACGTTGGTCAACTTGGCAAAGGTGCCGCCAGTGGCCTGAAATTGGTCGGAAATGTAGTGATTGCTGCCACACTTCGGACAGACATATTGTTTTTGTTCCATGTGCGTTGCCTTCTTTCCATTTTCCCCATTATATCATTCGAGCTTACGGGCTTGGCGCACCCGCGCGTTCACATCGATCGGCTTACCATCGCGGCGGGCATCCCCGAATTCGGCCGCCGCCGTGAACAACAGGTCCGAAGCGGAGTTCACCGCCGTTTCCACCGAATCCTGAATGACGCCGATGATAAAGCCAATGCCGACGACCTGCATCGCAAAATCATTGTGAATCCCAAACAAACTGGCCGCCATCGGAATCAAGAGCAGCGAGCCCCCTGCAATGCCCGACACCCCTGTCGACGCCAACGCCGACAGGAAGCACAACAGAAACGCGAGCGGCCAGGACACCGGCACGCCCACGGTATGCGCCGCGGCCAGCGTCATGATGGTGATCGTGATCGCCGCCCCGCCACTATTGGCCGAGCCGCCCAGCGGAATCGAGATCGCATAGGAGGACTTGCTGAGGCCGAGATCTTCGCTGGCCTGCAGGTTGATCGGAATGTTGACGGCCCCGCTCCGGGTGAAAAACGCCGGGATACCCGAAGTCTTCAGGGTCCAAAAAATCAACGGGTATGGATTTTGCCGCGTCTCAAGCCACACCATGCCGGCGTATAGCACCAAGTAGACAAAGGCCATGGTGCCGACCAGCAGCAGGACCAATTGGCCATACCTGGCGACCCCATTCAACCCATTTTCGCTGATGCTGCGGAAAAGCAGGCCGACAATGCCAAATGGCGCAAACTCAATGATCAGTTGGGCGACATGCTGTATCGCGTCGGTAATATCGCTGATCGTCTGGCGCGTCGTCTCCGTTGCTAGGCGAAGCGCTGAGCCGATCATCAGCGCCCAAAACAGAATTGCCAGGTAGTTGCCTTCGATCATGGCCCCAAACGGATTGGACACCGCGCCGACCACCAGCTGCTCGAGCACCGTGCCCAGACTTTGCGGCGCCGCACTGGTCCCACTAGCCGCTTTCGTCGCGGCATCCGAGACAATGAGCTTGATCGGGAAAAAGTAACTCGCCGCAACGGCCGCGACGGCTGCGACCAGGGTGGCGATCAGATAGAGTTTGATCACCGTCCCGAAATGATTTTCCGCTCCCGGCTTGTAGCGCGAAATGGCGGTGGTGATCAAAAAGAAGACCAGGATCGGGGCGATGCCTTTCAGGGCGCCGACGAACAGGTCGCCCAAAACGCCGATGAAGGTCCAGCTTGGCAGCGCCACCCCGAGCAGCGCGCCGACCACCAGCCCGATCAAAATTCGGAGAATCAAACTGATACTGCGGTAACGTCGAAACATGTCAGAACCTCCTTGATTACGTTGCGTCCTTTATTCCAGTTTACTTGGTCAACCGGCGTTTTGAAAGCATTTTCACTTCTCGCTTTTGGCCACAAAAAAAGTCTCCCACTCTGCAATAATTGCAGGCGGAAGACTTTGCGGTTACTTGCGGACCCAATGTGCGATGGTGCCATCTTTTTTCGCGATCAGGACTTCATCTGTCATGTTCAAGAACAGCCCGTGTTCGACCACGCCGACCGTACCATCCAGGTAACTGGCCAGCCCCGCCGGAATCGGCAGCGGTGAGACCGTCAGATCCAGGATGTAATTGCCGTAATGGGTCACATAGCGGCTACCATCTTCGTTGAGGCGGAACTGCGGCGCCAGGCCATCACGAGTGAATTTTTTCAGAAGTTGCTCGCATGAGACCGGCAACACCTCGACCGGCAACGGAAACCCGCCGAGTCGGTCCACAACTTTGCTTTCATCGACGATCCAGACGTTATGTTTGGAGTTGATTGCGACGTTCTTTTCAAGCGTCAACGCGCCGCCACCACCCTTGATGCCATCCAGTTGCGGGTCGACCCGGTCGGCGCCATCGATCGTCAGGTCCGCCTGGTCGATCTCGGCGAGCTCGCTGACGTGAAAGCCATTGTCCTCGAGCTGACGCTGGCTGCGGCTGGATGTCGTGACGATCGCCGCCAAGTTCAGCGGGGTCTTCTGGTTCCGCGCGGCCAGCGCATCAATGAAAAAAGCGACCGTCGATCCAGTACCGACGCCAAGAATACTGCCGGGCTGCACCATCTCAGCGGCTTGCGCGGCCGCCTGCTGCTTCAATTCGTCTTGTGTTGTCATCATTGCCTCCTGAGAGATTTCTTCCTTGACTGTACGAAGACAAGAGGTGCGTGTCAAGCAAAAGGATAGGGTGTGGAGGCTCGCGTTTAGGGGTGGGCAGTTAGCTTGGCCTGGGTGCTTGGTGGCGCTTCTTGCCACCGAGTGCCTAGGTCAGCTAAATGTCCCACCCCTGCGAGCCGGAACCCAACTGGATAAGGGTGTGGAGGCTCGCGCTTAGGGGTTGGCAGTTAGCTTGGCCTAGGTGCTTGGTGGCGGTCCTTGCCACCGAGTGCCTAGGTCAGCTAAATGTCCCACCCCTGCGAGCCGGAACCCAACTAGAGGGTGTGGAGGCTCGCGGGATGGTCGAGTAGCTAGCTTGGCTCGGGTGCTTGAGGCGTCCTTAGCCTCGAGTACACGAGACAGCTAGATACCTCGACCATGCGAGCCGGAACCCAACTGAGGGTGTGGAACGCGGCGTTCAAAAAAGGCACCCCGCATACAGCTGCGAGATGCCTTGCTCTTCCAACCAATTATCCCGGGTAAACCGACTGCAGATTTTGCTTCAATATCTCGGCGGAGTCCGTCAATTTTTTTAAATCATCCGGATTGAGGTCCAGCTCGATGATGCGGTCGAGGCCGCGTCCACTCAAGATGACCGGCACGCCAATCGATACATCGTCGAGGCCGTACTCCCCGGTCAAATGAACGGACATTGCAAAGGCCGCGTGGTCATCGTTTAAGATCGCCGCTGTGAGGCGGGTCAAGCTGGCCGCGATGCCGTAGAACGTCGCGCCCTTTTGCTCAATGATCGAATACGCCGCCGTTTTCACCTGCTCACTGATCGCAGCGAGGTCTTGGTCGAGACGATTGGCCGGGACAAAATCGCGAATCGGCTGGCCACCGATCGTTGTGTAATCCCACACCGGAAATTCGGAGTCGCCATGCTCCCCCATGATGTAGCCGTGCACAGCGCGGACATCGACGTTGTAGCGCTGGCCGATCGCCGAACGCAGACGCGCGGAGTCCAGCGCGGTGCCAGAACCCAGCACGCGATTGCGCGGCAAGCCGGACAATTTCAGGACTAATTCGGTCAAAATATCAACTGGATTTGAGGCCACCAAGATAATCCCATCAAACCCAGACGCCATAATGTTTTTTGTAACATCGGTGATGATCGCGGCGTTTTTTTGCAGCAATTGAAGCCGCGTCTCACCGGGTTTTTGCGCCACGCCAGCCGTGATCACAATGATGTCGGCGTAGCGGCAGTCTTCGTAATTCGCCGCATAAATATTTTTCTGCGAGACATACGGCAAGGCATCCATCAGATCTTCGACGTCGCCTTGCACACGCTTGCGATTGACGTCGATAATGCCGAGGCTCTTGCCGACGCCGGTGGTCAAACAGTTGAACGCATAGCTAGACCCGATCGCGCCATCGCCGATCAGGATGATATTCGCTGCTTTACTCATTCTATCGCCCACTTTACTCAGATTGACTACGACTTAATTATACCCGACTTGGCGAAAAAATACCGTGTACAACCGAGTAAACAAAAAGAACTCAGAATAAAAATATTCCGAATTCTTTTGCGGTAGTCACGCTTCAGCTGTGCCGAACCGTTTTTGAAGGAGCGTCAACGTCTCGGTGTAGATCAGGATAAAAATCAGCCCCAGCAAAAACGACTTGAGGCCAAACGAGATCGCGCCGATGCCAAGGACGATCAAGTTGATCAGCCGCAGTCCAAGACCCACGGAGAATTTTGGCTGATGCTTGTTGATGACGAGCGCAAACACATCCAGCCCCGCCGTTGAGGAGTGATGGGCGATGCACAGGTAGTACCCAACGCCCACCCCGAGGCCAGCGATCGGCAGCCCCAGCCAAACCGGCAACGTGTGCGTCGGGGCAAGCGCCTGCGCCAGCGTGAACCAGCCCATGTAGGCGAGGCTCGAGACGATCGAGTTCATGAACGTCCGCACGCCCAAAAAGATCAGTGCCGCCAGCAGACACGCCACCGTGATCGCGTTGGTCCAAAACGTGACCGATAACGGCGTCAACTTGCCCATGATCATCCCCGAAGCGGTGACCCCGCCGGAAATGATATTTAATTTGACCATGATCCACGAATACGCAAATGCGGACACGGCATTGCCGATGATCACCCACACCACATCCATCACGGCTTCATGAACCGTGACCGTTTCCTCTTTCACCCTTTTGTCCTCACAATTCGTAATAATCCTTGACCAGCGCCCGATAATTCCCGGCCGCGTTGACCTGCGCCAGCCGCTCGAGATCATGCGTCACCGTTTTGCCCGTGTGCCGCAGATACGCGTATAGATCCAGATATGGCAGGCCCCGCGTTTTGGCCAAGGCAAGCTCGGCCTCAATGTCGTAGGCGATCTTGCGAAAATCAACATCGACCAGCCCACTCGGTGAGATCGTCAGCATCAAATAATGCGCGCGCTGATCCGCAAACAACTTCGGCCACGGGCTGTACGGCTGCCCCGCCGCCCCGGGATTCAGCACCAGTTGACCCTTCCGCGACGTGCGCATCAGTTGTTGGTGCGTGTGTCCATAGATCGCGATATCCTGGTCGCCGGCAAACATCCTATCAAAATCCGCCTGATGCCCCGCCGGATACAACATTCGCCCTTCTGTGGAAAAGCGTGAATTATGCGTGAGCCCGATCGTCACGCCATTCACCGTTTCCGTCAGCGCATACGGATGATTGCGCATCAATAGCAATTGCGTCGGTGTTAATTTTTGCAAGACATACGCCGATAACGCCGCGATATAAACGCTGCCCGGATTATCAAGATCGATATGCTTATCCGCCATCGCGAAAAGCGCCTGTTCCCAGTTGCCATTCAGCCAGACAGTCGGCGCCACCGTTTCCACCAGCGCGTACAAGTCCCCAGCGCCTGGCCCCGGCAGCAGCAGGTCCCCCAGAAACCAATAATCGGTCGCCTGGTGCGCCATCGCATCCGCCAACACGGCCTTCGTCGCCGTCACGTTCCCATGCGTATCTGAAAATACTGCGATTCGCCGCTCCATCTCGTGCCTCCAAACGTCCAATAGTCTATCACCCACCATGCCAGAAAAGAAGGCCGCATGCAAGCAAGTTGGCGGCATCGGCCGTGTGCCAATTTTTTTGGGTTTCTTGTAACCCCCGGGTGACTCCGGCCAGAAATAGCTGGAACGCTCCCAAGTAACTTTATGCCCGCAAAAATCGCGGTCGTAAAGCTTACTTTCGTTGTAAGCGGCACAGCCGCTAACAACGACGAGGGGGCTGAGCCATTTCTGGCCGCCGCCACCCTAATATCCAGCGTTATAACGAGGCCATTCGTATCCGTTCAGTCGCCACAAAAAGTCCTCATTGGACTGGCGCATTGCCATTTAGGATATGGCGGCTGATAGGGCTTGCCGATGGGAACTGAGTGTCCATCTAATCACCCGTCAATGGATAGAAATGATCTGTATGGACCAGCTCATCGGCCTGTTGTCTCGCAATGATATAATAGACGTTATGCAAAAGAATCAAATGAGCCTACAACTAATTTTCAGTCCATTTATCTCACAACTCGGCAGCGCCATCTATCTACTTGGCCTCAACTGGCTGATCGTGCACGCGACCGGCGACACCAAATTGATCGGCCTCATCACGGGATTAGGCGGCATCTTCTTTGTCGTCGGCGATCTCGTGGCGGCCACCCTGGTCGATCACCATGACCGAAAAATGGTGATGGTGGGCGCCGATGCGCTCTCAGCGGCCGCCTGTTTGATCGGCGCCTGGCTGATCGACCCCGCCCATCCCCAGACGTGGCTGTTGATCATGATCACCGCCGTTTTGGACCTCCTGCTTTCGATCAGCTATCCTGCCGCCAAAGCGATCACGCCAGACATCATCGCGCCGACCGCCCTGCAGCGCTTCAATGCCATCGCCAATTCCGTGTTCAGCCTCGCGAGCATCGTGGCCCCGCTGGTCGGCGGCTTGTTGCTGGCGAATCAGGCATTAGACTTCAAAGGCTTTTTGATTATCAACGCCTTGTCCTTCATCGTCGCGGGATTACTTTCTTGGAGTATCCGCGCCCCACGATTTCAGCCCGCTAACGGAAACAGTAACATGCTTCGCGACACCATCACCGGCTTACGATTTGTGCTGGGCGAGGCCCATTTGCGCCTGATGATGATTGCACTGGGCGCCTTCAATTTCTGTGCAGCCGGATTTCTCCTCACCGCCCCGTTCATCGCAGACACCGTTTTCCAAGGACGCGCCACAGCCTACAGCGAATTCCTGATGATGTCGGCGATTGGCGGCATGATCGGTGGCTCACTCCTCGCCCTCCAGCGCCGCGCCGTCTCGGCCGTTCAAGTCTATGGCGAACAAGTGCTGTACGGCCTGCTGTTGATCATCCTCGGCCTCTGGCTCCAGCGTCCCTTTTGGCTGATCTGCGCCCTGATCAACGGCTTCGTCAACGGCCGCATGTTCGCCAGCCTCGCCACCCTGATGCAGGCCGCCACCCCGCGCGACATGCTCGGCCGCGTGTTCGGCCTGATCTTCCTGGTCTACGACGGCGTCCAGCCCCTCGGCAACTTCTTCTTCGGCGCATTTATCCACAGCTGGGGCGCCCACACCTACCTCGTGCTGGGCGCGCTGCTGGTCATCGGCTTCATCGTCCTCATCACCCTGACCAGGCGCCTACCAGAAGTGGCGGAAAAATAGGAAGGCAAGGCTTCGGCAAAAGATGGCGAAAAGACCAATAATCAGCGGACAAAATCTGAGCGTACAGACAAAAGCTAACTAGAGCAAGAATAATGGCATAGACACAACAAGTGTGACAATCTAGCCGGTCAAATAAATAGTGGAATGAAACGAAATTTTTACCATTTCCACAGGTCCACATTTCGATGTGTTCATTGAATGCTGGATATGAGGGTAGGCTCCGGCCAGAAACGGCTCACTTCGCATGTCTTGGCGTAAGGCATAAATGCCTAACGCCAAGAGCAAGCCCCCTCGTCGGTGTTAGCGGCTTGCCGCTTACACCGAAGGCAAGCTTTGAGACCGCGCACTTTGCGGGCTCAAAGTTGCCTGGGAGCGTTCCAGCCGATTTCTGGCCGGAGCTCACCCGGACGCTCAAACCATCTAAAGAAGTCGAATAAATCAAAAACGCACCCATTCCAATCTGCAGAATGAGGTGCGTTTTGATAGCTATTAGTTTATGCCCGCACCAACGTTTTCGTCGCCTGGACGATGCGGCTTGCGACAGTCGGGTTGTCCATCGTGTAAATGTGGATCCCGTCGACGCCATGCACCAGCAAGTCGACGATCTGGTCGATTGCATACGCGATTCCGGCATCGCGCATCGCAACCGGATTGTCCGCATACCGCGCCATCATGCTGGTGAATTTTTTCGGCAACGTCACCCCGCTCATTGTGGCCATCCGCTCGATCTGATGCTGATTGAGGACGGGCATGATGCCCGCCTCGATTGGCACTGTGATGCCCGCTTCCCGGCACTGCGCGACAAACTCATAGAAACACTCATTGTCGAAAAACAGCTGGGAGATCAGCTGACTGCAGCCGGCATCGACCTTCTGCTTGAGAAAATGGATATCAGTCGCCAGATCAGGCGACTCCGGATGACACTCCGGGTAACACGCGCCGATCACATTGAAATCCCCCACCGCATGAATGTGGCGGACCAAGTCACTGGCATGGGGAAAATCGTCGCTGAGCCGGCCGTTCTTTGGGATGTCTCCGCGCAGTGCCAGAATATTTTCCACCCCAGCCGCCTTGAATTCACCCAGTAGCGTATCCACCGCCTGGGCATCCAGTTGCGCCGCCGGTAAATGCGCAACACTTTCGATTCCGTAACGTTTTTTGATCAACGAAGCCAACTCAAGCGTCCCATTTTGCCGGCGCGAGCCACCAGCGCCAAAGGTCACCGAGACAAAATCGGGGCCAAGCGCACTGATTGCATCCATCGTGCCGGCGATCCGGTCAAAATCCTCATCCGGCGTTTTGCGGCGCGGCGGGAATAATTCAAATGAGATGACCTGATGTTGCTCAAACAGTCGGTTGACTTTCATGGGCGAGTTCCTTCCGTACTTGCTTCGTGGCCGCCACCAGATTCTTCAAGCTGGCCAAGACTTCTGGCTCCTCGCGCGTCTTCAGCCCGCAATCCGGATTGATCCAGACTTGTTCCTTTGGCAGACGCGCCAAGATCTTATGAATGATGGTGACGATCTCGTCTTCAGATGGCACCCGTGGCGAGTGAATATCGTAAACGCCAGGGCCGACTTCCGTTTCAAAATGCGTGTCGTGCAAAATATCCAGTAGCGTCAGATCCGCCCGAGCAGCCTCAAACGAGATCACATCGGCATCCAAGGCATCGATTGCCTCGATGATATCGCCGAATTCCGAGTAGCACATATGGGTGTGGATCTGCGTGGTCGGCTGGACCTTTGAGGAAACTAGCCGGAATGCCGGCACCGCCCAGTCGAGATACTTGCTGAACCAGTCTTTTTTGCGCAGTGGCAGATTTTCGCGCAGCGCGGGCTCGTCGATCTGAATGATCTTGATCCCGTGTTTTTCCAGATCAAGGGTCTCATCGGCCAGCGCCAGCGCGATCTGTTCGGTGGACAGCTTCGGCGACACGTCCTCGCGTGGGAACGACCAGTTGAGAATCGTCACCGGCCCCGTCAGCATCCCCTTCACCGGCTTGTCGGTCAGACTCTGTGCGTACACGGTCTCCGCCACCGTGATCGGATGCGTGCGGGCCACGTCGCCCCAGATGATCGGCGGCTTGACCCCGCGCGTGCCATAGCTTTGGACCCAGCCGTTTGCGGTGAAGCGGAAGCCCTCGAGCTCATCGCCAAAGTATTCGACCATGTCGTTACGCTCGAATTCGCCGTGCACGAGCACATCCAGCCCAAGCTCTTCCTGAATGTCGATCCAGCGCTTGGTCTCCGCGCGGTTGAACGCCGTGTACTCTTCCTCGGAGATCTCGCCTTTGCGGAACTTCGCCCGGTTTTTGCGCACCGCCGGGGTCTGCGGGAACGAGCCGATCGTTGTGGTTGGCAAAACAGGCAAGTGGAACTCTTTTGCCTGGAGGGCCAGCCGCTCTTTGCGTGCCGGTTGCCGCTTGTAGTCTTCTGGCTTGAGTGCCGCGATCTTCGCATTGATCGCCGCATTTTCCTGATAGCGCGGCTTGGAAAACAGCGTTTCGTTGGCTTGCAGCGCAGCGTTATCGCCATTGCGGGCCGCATCCAGATCAGCCAGCTCAGTCAATTTTTCCTCGGCGAACGCGAGGTACTGGAGTTCTTCCGGCGCGATCTGATCCTCGTTGCGCGTGGTGTATGGCACATGCAAGAGCGAGCAAGATGTCGACAGCACCAGCTGCGGCGCCACCTGATCGAGCTGCGCCAGCGTGGCCAGCGCCTGATCGTAATTCGTCCGCCAAATGTTTTTCCCATTCACGATGCCGGCAAACAGCACCTTGTCTTCTGGAAAACCAGCAGAGGTGACCAGATCCAGATTGGCCTTACCTTCGATGAAATCAAGGCCGAGCCCATCAAATGGCAGCGACGCAAGCACGCTCAGCGCATCCGTCACATCGCCAAAATACGTCTGCGCCAAGATCTTCGCGCCGTGCTTGTGCGAAAGCAACGGCTGATACAGGCTCGTGAACAACGCCTTGTCCGCGATCGTCTGATCATAGACAAGCGCCGGTTCATCCAGCTGGATCCACTCCGCGCCAAGCGACGCAAGCTTGGCGATGATCTCGCTGTACGCATCGATCAAGGCCGGCACAAAGTCTTCGGCCTGCTTGCCATCCAAAAAGCGGCTCAACTGAAGCAGCGTGTACGAGCCCACGAGCGCTGGCCGGGCATTGAGGCCCTGTTCCTTCGCATCCTTGAACTGCGCAAACAGCTGCCAGTCGCCGACCTTGATCTGCGTATCCGCATCAAATTCGGGCACCAGATAATGATAATTCGTGTTGAACCACTTCTTCATCGACAGCGCCTTCACATCCCCGGCCGGCCCCTGATAGCCGCGGGCCAGTGCAAAGTATTCCGCAAGCGGCGACAAGCCCAACGCCTGGTAGCGCTTCGGCACGATATTCAGCAAAAACGCAGTGTCCAGCGTGGTGTCGAAGAAGGAAAAATCGCCCGTTGGAATCTGATTCAACCCAGCGGCCTTCAGCGTCGCCCAATTTTTGTCGCGCAGGCCCTTTGCCGTCTTCAACAACTCGTCTTCAGTCAATTGATGCTTGAAAAATTTCTGGGTGGCAAACTTCAACTCGCGGTGCTCGCCGATGCGTGGGTAGCCGATGATCGTTTTTGTCATAATGTGTCTTCTCCTTTGCGCGATAAAAAGAAAAAGCTGTCCTCGCCGCATACAAATGTATGCAGCAAGGACAGCTCAGCTGTGGTACCACCTTGGTTTACAACACGCTTGCACGTGTTGCCTCTACCGGTCCGGCCAATTGGCGAGACCTGCACGCTGTAATGGGCGTCCCCATGACCGGCTTGCCGAAGCTCGCCGATCAAGCGCTGACCAAGACCATCTTCATGCGCACCTTTTTGCTGCCTTGCACCATCTGCAGCTCGCTAAGAAAAAGGCCACGCACTACTCATCTTTTTAATCGCTTTATCATGTTGAGGCCCATCTTACTCACTAACCTGCGGGCTGTCAAGCGTTTGTTTTTTAGTGTAGTGGTCAGTGAAAAGATTCGGGTGTGCTCCAGCACTCTGTTGACTCACCAAGACGCTTAGCAAATCGACAGGTAGTTCTTGAGGGCCTAATAATGATTGGCATTTTCTCCGAAAAGTCAGTAGAACCCTGACGATTTGCTGAGCCTTTTGCGTAACCCCTCACCGAAATAACTTCACGTGTGAAGGTAGCCGCGTCCTCGAAGATGAGGCCCGACGGAAAGAGGCGATGAACCAGGCAGGTTTAGTAGAAGTGATTGCAGTCAGCCGCAGATCGACGCTAGAATTATTCGCAAGCCAAAACACGACGCGGCCATTAGACAATCACAGATTTCAAGGCTTGCATCACGGGCAGTCACGCACAGAAAGACCAGCCATCCGCCGTAGCCTCAATGCTCAATCCTTGTCCTCATTACCAAGCGTATCGGCTTTGTTAGCCGCCTCTTCCCCAAAATTTTTTGTTGCTGGATGTGAGGGTGGTCTGCCGCCAGAAATGGCTCGCTTCGCATGTCTTGGCGTAAGGCATAAATGCCTAACGCCAAGAGCAAGCCCCCTCGTCGGTGTTAGCGGCTGTGCCGCTTACACCGAAAGTGAGCTTTAAGACCGCGGTCTGTGCGGGCTTAAAGTCACTTGGGAGCGTTCCAGCCATTTCCGGCGGCAGCCCACCCGGGCGTTTGACCCGCTCCCAAACTGACAACAAAAAAATTTTGAGGGGCGCTGTTGACAAAGCCGATAAAAGCCGCTACGCTTACATACAATAAGTACGACATGAGGATGAGTAGGTACGGCTAGCGCGTTCAGAGAACTTGCGGTTGGTGGAAGCAAGTGGTTGCGGCGTAGCGAATATGGTTCTCAAGAGTTTTGGCGGTGAGCTTCGGTCAGCTGTCAGCGGGCACTCCCGTTATCGAGTCGGCATATGTTTGTATGCTTAAGGGAGCGCATTTTGCACTCTGAACCAAGGTGGTACCACGAAGCGATTTCGTCCTTGTCCAGTTTTTCGGGCAAGCACGAGATCGTTTTTCTTTGTCTCAATCGTCAGGAGGAAAAAACATGGTCCAACAGATCTTCAACGAATATCTTCCCAATATGATCAAAGCCGGTCTTCAGTACACCATTCCCATTGCGGTCGTGTCCTTTATTCTCGGACTCATCTTGGCCCTGCTGGTCGCGCTGGCCCGCATTTCCCAGCTCGGCGGCGCGTTCAAGATAGTCAAAGGCATCTCGAGTTTTTATGTCTGGCTGTTTCGCAGCACCCCGCTGCTCGTGCAGTTGTTCATTGTGTACTTCGGCCTGCCATATCTGAAAATTGCCGGGATCTTTCCTGACGGCATCAAGCTTGACCCCGTGGTGGCCGGAATCATCACCTTTTCGCTGAACACCGGGGCGTACTGTTCGGAGACCATTCGCGCCGCCATTTTATCCATTCCGACTGGCCAATGGGAAGCCGCCTTTGCGATCGGGATGAAGCGCAGTTTGGTCCTGCGCCGCATTATTTTGCCACAAGCACTCCGAACCGCCGTGCCACCGCTCTCCAATTCCTTCATCGGCCTGGTGAAGGACACGAGCCTGGCCGCGTCGATCACCCTGGTGGAAATGTTCCAAGTCTCCCAGCAATACGCGGGGGAAAATTACCAACCGCTGATGATGTACAGCCTGGTCGCCCTGCTGTACGCCGTGATCTGTACAATCTTGACATGGCTACAGAGTTACCTTGAAAAAGTGACATCCAAGCACATCACAGCCGGTGAAGGAGGTGCAAACTGATGCTCAAGCTCAGTCACGTTAATAAGACATTCGGCGAAACGCCGGTGTTGAAGGATCTGTCCACGGAATTCCCTGAGCAACAGACCACCGTGGTCCTCGGCCCCAGCGGTTCGGGGAAATCCACCATGTTGCGCAGTCTCAATCTGCTGGAACGCCCGGAGTCGGGCATCTACGACTGCGACGACCTGCAGATCGATTTTGCCAAGCCCATTACGAGCAAGACCACGCTTGAAGTGCGCCAGCGCACCGAAATGGTGTTCCAGAGCTTCAACCTGTTTCCCCATTTCTCTGTTCTACAAAATGTGATCGAGGGACCCGTCCATGTGCTGCATCAATCAAAAGATGCGGCCACCAAAGAAGCCTTGACCTTGCTGGATTCTGTTGGCCTGCTCGACAAGGCGGACGCCTATCCGGTCGAGCTTTCCGGCGGCCAGTCCCAGCGCGTGGCGATTGCCCGCAGTTTGGCCATGCATCCGCAATACATTTTGCTCGATGAGCCCACGTCCGCGCTGGACCCCGAGCTCGAGCTTGAGGTGTTGAAGGTGCTGCTGGCGATTCATGATCAGAACCAATCAATGATCATCGTCACGCACAACATGGCCTTTGCCCAGCGCGTCGCCAATAAGATCCTGTTCATCGAAAATGGCGATGCGCTGTATGACGGCCCCACGGATGGCTTTTTCCATTCGACGAACGATCGTATCAAGAGTTTCATCGATTCAATGACTTTCTCAATTTAAGGAGCGTTTCAATATGAAGAAAACAATTATCCGTACCCTCGCCTCTGTTGCCGGCCTCGCTGTCATTGCCCTGGGTCTTGCCGCTTGCGGCAGTACCTCCAGTTCCAGCTCAAAGGGCGACACCGTGGATTCCGAACTGGTCTCCAAAGGCAAGCTGACAGTCGGCCTTGAAGGCACCTACGCCCCTTATTCCTATCGCGCCAATGGCAAACTGACCGGCTTTGAAGTCGATCTGTCCAAGGCTATTGCGAAGAAGTTGGGCCTGACCGCCGATTTCAAGCCGACCAAGTGGGACAGCCTGATTCAGGGCGTTGGCTCCGGCCGGTTTGATATCTCGCTGAACAACATTACCGAGACCCCGGAACGGGCGAAAGCCTATTCGTTCAGTACCCCTTACGTTTACTCGCGCTATATCCTGATCACCAAGAAGGGCAATAAGGATATCACCAAGATTGCCGACATCAAGGGAAAGAAGACCGCCGATGCAACCGGCTCCGATAACGAGGCGCTGGCCAAGAAATTCGGCGCGACCGTTGTGCCGAGTCAGGAATTCACCACGTCCCTGCAGCTCGTGAAGGATGGGCGCGCGGATGCGACGATCAACGCCGTTTCGGCTTGGAGCACCTACGCCAAGACCGAGGACACCTCGGCATGGACCGCAACTGAGATTCCATCCAGCGACGTCCCTGCTGCCAAGATCGCTGCGCTGTTGAACAAGAAGAGCACTGCGCTGACCAAGGCCGTCAACAAGGCGATCAAGGAACTCCGCGAAGATGGCACGCTGACCAAGCTCTCCAAGCAATACTTCAACGCCGACATCACGGAAGACAAGTAACCGTTAATAGAAAGAAGTCTGCTGCATGACAAAATTCAATACGCGCCTCGTTCATGGCACCCCACTCAATGACAACAATACCGGCGCGATCAATCCGCCCGTTTACACGACCTCGACCTTCGAGTTTCCCAATGCGGAAAGCGACGTTCGCTGGGATTACAGCCGCTCTGGTAACCCGACCCGCGAGTTTTTGGAAAAACAGGTCGCCGATCTCGAGGAAGGCGCGGCGGCGTTCGCATTTTCCTCAGGGCTGGCCGCCATCCATGGGACGCTGACGATTTTTGCCCCCGGCGACCACATCATCGTCGGCGACACGGTCTACGGCGGCACCTGGCGCCTGATCAACGGGTATTTTGCCAAGCACGGCCTCAGCTTCACCGCCGTTGACACTCGCGACCTCGCCGCCGTCGAAGCCGCGATTCAGCCCAACACGAAGGCCATCTATTTTGAGACCTTCACCAACCCGTTGCTTCATGTGACGGATGTGCGCAAGATCGCGGCCTTAGCGAAAAAACACGACCTGCTCACGATCGTCGATAACACCTTCCTGACCCCGTATCTCCAGCAGCCACTGACGCTGGGCGCCGACATTGTGCTGCACTCCGCCACCAAATATCTGGGTGGCCATTCGGATCTGGTGGCAGGCATCGTCGTCACCAAGACAGCTGAATTGGGCGCGCAGATCTATTTTGCCCAAAATGGCCTCGGTGGGGTGCTCTCACCGCGTGACGCGGAGCTGGTTCGGCGCGGCATTGAGACCCTGGCCGTCCGGATGGATCGCGAAGACGCCAATGCCCAAGCCATCGCCGAATTTTTCCACGACTCGGAGACGGCGACGGTTGTCCACTATCCTGGCCTGCCGGATGATCCGGATCACGCGGTCGCGGCAAGCGAGACCAATGGCTACGGCGCGGTGCTGTCCGTGGAGCTGGCGCCGAGCATCGATGCCAGCCGCTTCGTCGACGAGCTGAAATTGTTCCGGTTAGCCGTTTCGCTGGGCTCCGTGTCCAGTCTTGCCGAATTGCCGTACACCATGACCCACGCGGAATTGCCAGTGGCGGACCGCTTGGCCGTTGGCATCACCCCACAGCTGGTGCGGCTGGCCGTTGGACTCGAGGACATCGAGGATCTGCTCGGCGACATCAAACAGGCGCTGGCCAAAGCTACAAAATAGGCATAAACAGCTGCATTGCGACCTTTGCTAGGCTTTTCAAGTGAGCGCATTCCATGATATAATGAATAAGTAAAAAGGCCGCCCAAAAGCGACCCCACAGCCTGCGTAACAGTTGGCTTTAGTAGACAAAGATCGTCAGACTTCGGCTAAAAAGTTACTGACGGTCTTTTTTTGTTGTCCTTGCACGCCTTTACGAGCTCGACGATCGCGGCCACTAAGTCAACCAGCAACTTAAGTAGTACGATCACCTCGGCGAACGACACACGGGCACCTCCCTTCTGTTCAGAGTTATGAGAGCCTGCATAGGCACCAACTCCTCGCATCTTGGATTAGCCAACCGTCATCACAATGCTGCGAATCCAGTTTACAGGGTCACGCGAATTTCTGTCTACCACCTCTCAGCCTTGTCACACCGCCTGTTCACCGTGTTTTCACGCACAAGTCATCCGCATCTTCGCGCTTCCCACGCACACGCCACTCGCGATCATCATCGTGAATGGCGTGTTTCCGTCTCAGCTGCTTCCCTCACCACCTGTCGTACCATTTATGCGAACGAACATTTGCGTAAGACGACTATTTTCTTAACGATTTTCCGGTATACTGACGTCAAACAAGGATGAGGAGGCCCGACAAATGAAAAAGCATCTCTGGTTTCTCGTGGTGGGCATCCTCGCTGCGGCCGCCATCGTGATCTTCGCGGCGACACCGCGCCAAACCACCGCCGCCCACGAACAGGCGCCGGTCACGTTGTATCTGCACGGCCACTTCGGCAACGCGCATTCGATGCAGGCGCTGATGACACGCGCAGAACAAGTCGACAATGCCCAGCAAGTCCTCACCGCAACCGTCGATTCGCACGGCCAGGTCACCTTCACCGGGCATTGGCTCGCGCGGGTGCGCCGGCCGCTGGTCAAGGTGGTGTTTCAGGACAACCGCACGCTCAACTACGACCTCATCTCCGACTGGCTCCATAACGTCCTGGTGGGCTTGCGTGCGCGTTATGGGGTGAAAAAATTCAACATCGTCGCCCATTCGCTGGGCAACGCCGCTGTCCTCTATTATGAATTACGCTACGGAAAAGACCACAAGCTTCCCCAACTACAACGGTATGCGGCGATTGCCGGCAATTTTGACGGGATTCCCGGCATGCATATGCAGCCGCGCAACAATCGTATTCAGCGAAGCGGCCAGCCGCGGTTCCTGGCGCCCGATTTTCGCCGCGCGATGCTGGATCGCGACAGCATTCCGGCCGGCCAGATCGATTTTCTCAACGTTTACGGCGACTGGGATGACACCGGCAGTGATGGCCGGATCTTCAACGCCTCATCTCGCGCCCTCGGCTGGCTGGTTGCCGGCCGCGCCCGCAGTTATCGCGAGGCCAAGTTCACCGGCGCACGGGCCCAGCACAGCCAGCTGCGCACCAATCCCAAAGTCGCCCGCACTGTCGATGAATTTTTATGGGCGGCGCGAAAATAGCATACGAAGACGCAAAAAGGACCTGGCAAATTGCCGGGTCCTTTTTGTTGACACTGCTTATTTTCCAGACCAATCTTGTCGTAATCAATCAAGCCTGAATCGACACATCTCCGCTGGCGCTTGTTGCAGTCAACGTGGCCGATCCGCCGATGCCCACGGTGCCGATATGGTGATGCGCCTCCCGGGTCGTGAAGCGCAGCGGCTGGCGCGTCCGTTCGGTCAACTCGCCATCATCCGAGCTCAAATCGAAGGCAAAGGTCGCAGTCGGCCCAAGCTTGGCGCGCACATCCCCGTCTTCCGCAGACAGCGAGGCATCTGCGGCCAGCGCTGGCTGAGTGAACATCACATTCCCGCTTTCCGAAGACAGCGTGACCTCCCCGCTGAGCTGATCGCCGCGCACATCGCCGTCGCTGGCACTGGCCACAATTGTTGGCGCCGCCGCTTGACTCAGAGTCACGTCGCCACTTTCGGCGGACGCAACGACCGTGGTAACAGCCTTCAACAAACTTGCATGCACATTTCCATCGTCGCTACTGAGGGTGAGCGCCCCGGTTTCGCTGGCCAGCTGAAAAACAGCCAGATCCCCGTTTGCACTGGTCAGCATCGCATCGGCCTCAACTTTGACCCGCTCGCTGTGCACATCGCCGTCATCGCTATTCGCCGTCAGTTGGCCAGCCTTGATGCCGATCAGCGTCAGGTCTCCGCTTTCAGTCGTCGCGGTCAGCTCCCCAGCGATCGTGCTTTGCGCCAGCTGAAGGTCGCCATCTTCCGTCGTCAGGGTGACCTCCCCTGATACAGTCAGCCCATCGCCTGAGATGTCGCCATCCTCGGAAGTCGCGGTCAGATCACCCACCTGAAGCTGGTGTAGCCGAATGTCGCCGTCTTCACTACCAATGGTGAGCGGTGCCGCTAAATTGAGCTGGCTGGCGGCCACATCCCCGGATTCCGTGGTGATGGTCAGACTCCCATGATAGCTGGTCGGAATTTTCACCGTGATGTGCGCCCAGAAACCGAAGCGATGGCCGTTGATCGTAACGCGCAGTGACGACACCGGATGATCGCCACCTTCAACGATCACCGTTCCGCCCTCATTGACCAGGTGACCATAATACGTTCGTTTCGCCGTGGAAAATGCTTCCTCGACCACCAACTCATCCGTGTCTCCGGCAACCAGGGTGACGTCATCCACCGGGTAGTTGATGGTGATGTCCGACACCCCTGCCAGCCCCGCCGTCATGGTGTTGTCAACGGCAAGGTCTGCGTCTGCGCTCGCATCTTTATCTTCACCTGTCTGGGCAGCGGCTGCCGCCTTGGCCTGCTTGGCATAGTGGCGGCTGGCCTCAGCCAGTGCCCGTGCCTGCGCCGCCTGTTCCCTGCCGGCATCGCGCGCTGCTTGCGCCTGATCATAGGCTTCCTGCTGGATGTCTTGAGCCGCCTCACGCGCCGCTTTTTTTAGCTCGCCTTTGCTTTGCCCCAATGCCCGCCGAATCTGGTCTTGGGCCTGCGCCATCGCGGCCTGGGCCTGACGCCGCGCCGCCCGGGCAATTGCGGCAAACGAATTCTGGTCGTCTGCATCCTGGGCTTGCTCATCCTTCGCCGCATCGCCCGCGCCTGCTTTCGTGCTGCCCTGATCAGCGTCTGTATCGCGGCCGTCTTGATCTGTACCCTCGTCCGCCTCATCTCCAAAGTCCGCGAACCGGGCGTCGATCGCCGCATCGATCTTATCATCGAGGTCTTGGTCGTCGTCGACCCCAAATGCGCCGTTGACCTGCGCCTCGACCATCGCGTTGATGTCCGCGATCTGCTTATCGATCGCTGCATCGAGCTGATCGTCAAAATCGGGCGCTGGCTTGGGCGCATCAGGCACGTCGACATCCGGTCCCTCCGCGGTCACCTCCAGCTCAGCCGCACTGGCATCATCCGAAGTGGCCGTCGTCTCTTCCGCATCAGCCGCCCCACGACCAGAATCCGCTTCAGCCGCCGTTTCCTGCAGAAGGTCGCTGATGTCGCCGAATTCCTGCCAGGCCTGCATCGCGGCATCGCGCGGGGCAATACCGTGCTCCCGTTTTTCCTGAGCAGCCGCGGCCAGGTCATCGCGAATCTCATCGCGCAGATCGACCATCGCCTGACTCGCCGGATATTTTGCAAATGCCGCATCTAGCTGCTCATCAATTGCTGCATACATCTCATTCATTTTTTACAGCCTCCCGTTGATCAACGTGTCGATCGTCTTGGCCGCCAGTTGCCAATTGGCCCGCTCGTCCGTCAGCTCGATCTTGCCCGTTTTTGTGATCTGATAATATTTGCGCCGGCCGCCTTGGCTTTCATCGCCCCAGTGACTGGCGATCAGCCCGGCTTTTTCCAATCGTTTGAAAACAGTGTACAGGGTCGCTTCATTGATCTCATAGGCCCCACCACTGAGCGCAGCGATGTCTTTGGTCACCTGGTAGCCGTAACTTTCGCCTTGCGCCAGCACGTTCAAAACGATCGCACTGAGATACCCGCGCACCATATCTTTGGATACTTCCACGTTGCTCCCTCCTTTTGATGAGGCAACTATAGCATAATTACTTTGTTGAGAATAGTACTTCCTAAAGAAATCTAATCTGTCCATCAAATTCAGGCGTCTACCCGGCCATCCCGCGAGCCTACGCACCTTGTCATAATCGGGTTTCGGCTCGCATGGCGGGTACCTCTAGTCGACCTGGGTACTCGTGGGCAAGGAGCGCCCCCAAGCACCCAGGCCGAACTAGCTGCCCCGTCATCCCGCGAGCCTACGCACCTTGAATCAAAAAAGGCGCGCCATCGCTGACACGCCGCCGTTTCATCTATTCAAATTGCGCGTTGTAAAGCCGTGCGTAGACGCCATTTTGCGCCATCAGGCCATCGTGGGTGCCGATCTCCTGGACCTGGCCGTCCTCCAGCACCACGATCTGATCGGCGTTATGGACCGTCGACAAACGGTGTGCGATCACCAGCGAGGTCCGCGCGACCAGCAGATTGTCGAGGGCATGCTGAATCGCTTTTTCCGATTCATTGTCCAGCGCCGCGGTGGCTTCATCCAAAATGATCACTGGCGCATCCTTCAATAGCGCCCGGGCAATGGCCAGCCGTTGTTTTTGCCCGCCGGATAGTTTGACCCCGCGCTCACCAACCGGCGTGGCCAGCCCCTGCGGCAGTGTCTGGATGAACCCATCCAGATCCGCCAGTCGCACCACATTTTCAACTTCGGCCGTGGTTGCCCCGGGCCGCCCATACAAGATATTATCCGCGATCGTCCCGTCGATCACGTAGACATCCTGCGACACCACCGCGATGTGCTGGCGCAGGCTTGCCAGCGTCACGTCTCGAATCTCCTGGCCGTCGAGCAAAATATGGCCGCTATCGATGTCATACAGGCGCGTCAACAGTTTCGTGATTGTCGTTTTTCCCGAACCCGAATGGCCAACCAGCGCGGTGGTCTGGCCGACCGGAATATCGAAGCTGACCTGATCGAGCGTCGGATGCGACTTGTCGCGGGCGCGGTCATACGTGAAGGTCACGTCTTGCAGGTGAATGCCGTCATGCAGATCCGCGAGCGGCTGGGCGGCTGGCGCGTCGATCACCTTGGGCGTTGCCACCATGATCGACTTGATGCGGCCATAGGAAACAAGGGCCTGTTGCAGCTGATTGAGCATCCGCGTCAGCGATTGAATCGGGGCCTGTACCATCCCGACATAGGTCAGATACGCCACCAGCGCGCCAATCGTCAGGTCCCCGCGCATGATGAAAAACGCCCCCAGCGACAGTACGATCGCCGTGCCCAGCGCGTTGACCCCGTCGATCAGCGGGGAAAATAGCGCCTGATTGCGCCCTGCGTCGATCATGTCGGCCTTATTTTCCTGGGCGATGGCGTCGAAGCGATCCGCCTCAAGTTGCTCGCTTGTGTAGGACTTGATCAGGTCGATCTGCGTGAGCGTCTGTTGCATCTGGTTGGACATCCGCGCCTGTTGCGCCCGGGCGCGCCGAAACGCGTTGCGGATCCGCACTCGGAAAACGCGGTACACGAGAAATTCCAGCGGGAAGGTCAAAAAGACGGCCAGCGCCATTTGCCAGTTGATCCAAAAAATCATCGCAAGCACGCCGACAAACGTGAATAAATTGCCGATCATGCTGAGCATGTTGCTGGAAATCAACCCCTGCAAATTGGAGATATCCGACGTCAGCCGCGTCATCAGATCGCCGGTGCGACTTTCCTCAAAAAACGCGGTGTCCTGCCCCAGAATGTACTGGAACAAGTCGTTGCGCAGATCCGTGATCGCATTTTGGCTCATCACCGTCATGTAATACATGGAAAAATAATTTAGCAGGCCCAGCGCCAGCGCCGTCAATAAAAGCAGGCCGATCACCGCCGCCAGATGCGCGAGATTTTTCTCCGGAATCACCTTATCAATAATATTCTGCTCGATCTGCGGCATCACGAACTGCAGCGCCGTGATCAGCGTCAGGGCAAGCACGTTGACGATCAGCAGCCACTTGTTGTTCAGGACCTTGCTGAAAACAAAACTGAACATCTCAGGCAAACTGGTGGGTTGCTCACTGGTGTCCGCTGAAGCGGATTCTTTCATTGACCACTGCCCCTTTTCTCTGACTGCATGACTTTCTGGGCGAAACGTTGACTGCAAGGCCTTGGCCGCAAGTTGACCGTAACCTATTTCTCACCGCAAAAACTTACTTCAACACCTTCGCCATGACCGTTTTGACAATCAAGGTGTAGTACCACACCTGGCCATTGACCTCAGGATGCACCCCGTCCGCCGTCAGCCAGTCCTTGTGTGGTGCGACCAACTTTGCCCAGTCGATCACCGTGAAGTTGTCATACGTGCTGGCGGCTTTTTCGATCTCCTGATTATTGGCCGTCATCCAGCTCGTTTCAGGCGCATAATTCGTCACCCAAAAGACTTGGCGGCTGGTGCCCACGACGTCCATCACCGCTTTGATCGCATCGGCATCCACCGGGCCATTGGTGCCCAGGCCAACCACGACGACATCCGCGAGCCGCCCTGCCACCTGCAATTTCTGCAGTAAGGCCGGCCCTTCGCTGACCTGGCGTGAGACCGAGGCGTCGAGCTGAATCTGCGGGAACAGTTCCTTCAACCCGTAATCGGACCCCAGCATCACAGAGTCCCCGACCGCCGAGATCTGCAAAGTCTTTGCGCCTTGGATCATCTCATAGGTCAAGCCGTAATTCTTGTATTCCTTATAAAGCGGGTCCGCTGCCATTTCTGAAGCAAGTTTGGCCTTGCTTGATGACGCCGCGATGGAACTGGCCTTTTTGGACTCGGCAATGGAACTGGCCTTCGCCCGACTCGCCGCCTGGGACGACGCACGGGACAGCGACGTCTCGCGGGCTTTGACAGCCTGTTGTTGATGCACGAAAAATGCGGTGCCGACGCCCGCAATGATCAGGATGGCCGCGATGATCACCCAGATCATCCGGTGGTTTTGGTGATGTTGTTGCGCTCTCATAAGACTCCTCCTCAAACAGCACTGAGGCCTGCAGCCAAGCCGGTCAGCCGTTGCCCACCGCGTCGCTGCATTTCCAGCCTCGCCAGTTTACCCATCTGCGTCTCAATATCTTTTTATTATATGCCTGCAAGCGTTGACATCACAGCCCTTTCCGCTACACTAAAGCCATTGACTTTCAGGAGGGTCCCGAAATGTTTTCTGCGCTGCTTGCCATTATTTATCTCGCCTTTATCAGCCTGGGTCTGCCGGATTCTTTGATCGGCGCCGGCTGGCCGGTCATGCACACCGCGCTTCATGTCCCGGTGGCCTACGCCGGCATCGTCACGATGATCATCTCGGCCGACACGATCATTTCCAGCCTCCTGTCCGACCGCCTGACGCGTCGGTTCGGCGCCGGTAAAGTCACCGCCGTATCCGTGCTGACCACCGCGCTGGCACTGTTAGGCTTTTCCGTTGCCACCCAATTTTGGCAGCTCTGCCTCTTGGCCATTCCATATGGGTTAGGCGCGGGCGCGGTGGATGCGGCACTGAACAATTTTGTCGCCCTGCATTACCCGAGTCGCACCATGAACTGGCTGCATGCCTGTTGGGGCATCGGCGCCGCCATCAGCCCCTATGTGATGGGCTTTGCCCTGACGCATTCACTCGGGTGGCACAGCGGCTACCGCATCATCGGCGTGATTCAAGTCGCCCTGACGATACTGCTTTTCGCGACACTGCCGTTGTGGCGGCAAAAAGAACAGGCGGCCCGCGCCCATGCCAGTGACAGCCAGCCCCTTACCTGGCGCGAATTATTCGGCCTGCGCGGGGTCAAAGAGGTGCTGCTCGCCTTTTTTGCCTATTGCGCCACGGAACAGACCGCCGCGTTGTGGGCCGCGAGCTACTTGGTGAAAGTCCGCGACGTCTCGCCGGCCGCTGCCGCGCGCTTTGCCGCCCTTTACTACATCGGCATCACGGTAGGGCGTCTATTATCCGGCCTGATCGCCGATCGTCTGGGCGATCAAAACATGTTGCGCCTGGGCACCGGCATCATGTTGGCAGGCATCGTCTTGATTCTCCTGCCGGTGTCTTCCGCCTTGCCTGCCCTGGCCGGCCTCGTGATCTGCGGGCTGGGTAGCGGGCCGATCTACCCGACCATCATTCACGAGACCCCAATGAATTTCGGAGCCGCGCACAGCCAGGCCGTCATCGGCATCGAAATGGCCTTTGCGTACATCGGCACGACCTTCATGCCGCCGCTGTTCGGCTTTGCGGCTGGCGCGATCGGACTGGCCAGCTATCCCGTCTTCCTGCTAGTCTTCGGTTTGCTGGTCCTGGTGCCAACTGAACGGTTGAATCGGCTGACGTTGTAAGATACAAAGAGACAATAGCACACGATTTTTCAAGTCTGAATCCCAAACCGCCGAGGTGCCAGCCACACCAAAAAGTAGCGTACAGTCATAACAATTTTGGTCTGGCAGGCAATTCTATTAACCCCAGAAATAGCCAAAAGGTCGGTGCATTTACCAGTGCACCGACCTTTTTTGCGTTCCGACGAGTTTCTTGATAGTTCTGACACGAGACATGTTGATCTTCGTATACTCGCGGATAGGCTAATCAACTCGTCTATGCTTTTCATAATGTGACCAAGCCGCCCACACCTTGACGACATGAAGTTTTTTTATCAACCGTATAAACAACCCTATGCTGCGCATTGATTCGCATCGAGTAGATTTGTTTAGCATGAGGCGTAAGAAGCTCGCGCTGGTGATCAGAACTAAAAGGATTCTCTTTCAAGGTATTAATCACCTCTAAATACCTCTCAAACAAGCCTGCCCGCTTCAAAAGGTCTTCTTCTTTACGTTTGACATCGCGGTAAGGAACTACCTTCCAGGCCTCTTTCATTAATAAGCATCCGAGTCTGTAAAATCATCCGGCTTCTCTTTGGCCATACGCTCAAGGACCATGTCTAGAGTCCCAGTTTTCTCAAGAAAGTCCAGTTCTTCTAGTTGCTCATATCGCTCTTTACTGATCATGATGACACCTTTATTTGGACCACTAGGTTGCTTAAGGGTGATCTCATAGCTCTTGTTCTCTTCGGATACCTGACTTAATATCTCAAAGAGATTCTTTCTAAGATTTGTCGGCGTATAGGTTTCCATCATCGTGTCCCCCTTTATTCGATACGCCCATTATACTGTTCTCAATTGCGTACGTCAACGCGTACAGTTCCTTCTTAGCACTACCGTTATGTATTTCATGATTCGCTGCTAGCATCTCTATTCCCGATACGCCCGCGCTTCTGGCACATAGTAGAACACATGATCCTGCCCCGCAGTCTCCACGGTGATCTTCCGATACGGGTGCGGGTAACCCTGGCGCGTCAACTCGACGCTGGCCTGGTCGCCATCAAAACGGACCTCATACAGATTGTAAGCCCCGTTTTGATACGCGAGATCTTCCCCGTCATCCTGATAATGCGTGTACACGCCGGCCTTGCCGTAGCAGCGGAACGTCAGCGTCGTTTCCGTCGCCACATCCACTGATTGGGTCAGCGGCCGCCATGGCAACAGGCTCCCCGCCTTAACGAACAGCGGCAAGTGATCCAGTGGGGCGTCCACCACGATGCTTTGCCCGCCGGCGACTGTCTTGCCGGTCCAAAAATCGATCCAGTCCCCAGTCGGCAGATACACCAGGCGCTGGGTCGCGCCCTGCTCGACGACTGGCGCCACCAGCAGCGACTCGCCCACCAGGTACTCATCATTCAGCGTCTGGACTCGCGCATCATCTTGGTAATGCAGTACCAGCGGCCGCATGATCGGCAGGCTCGGTTGTAGCGCAAACAAGTCGTACAACAGATCCAGCAGATGGTAGCGCAATTCCACGAATTTTCGGTAGATGCTCAGCGTTGGCTCGCCGAACGCCCAGGGTTCCTGCAGCCGCGAGCGTGCCGTGCTGTGATTTCGCAGCAATGGGGAAAATAGGGCCGCCTCCAGCCACCGCGTCATGAGCTCCGCCGTTGTGTCACTGGTGAACCCACCAATGTCAGTTCCGGCAAATGGGATGCCGGACAGGCCCAGGCTGCACAGTTGCGGCAAGGCCAGTCGCAAATGCGCCCAGGTCGAGCGATTATCGCCGGTCCAAACGGTCGTGTAGCGCTGTGCCCCGGCATAAACGGCGCGACTGATCACGAATGGCCGCTTCCCGGTCAATTTTTTCAGGCCGTCGTAGGTCGCATGCGCCATATTTTGGCCAAAGACGTTGTGCATCGCCAGCGCCGTGGATGGTTGGCCATTATCGGAAAAGACCGTGTCATCCGGAATCGGCCCGTCAAAGCCGGCCGGTTCGTTCATATCGTTCCACACCCCGGCCACACCGAGGTCAGTCAAAAACTGCTGATTCTGCCCCCACCACGTGCGCACAGCCGGATTTCCAAAATCGGGGTACACCGCCTTGCCCGGCCACACCGTGTTCACATAGGGCGTGCCATCGGGGTTGGTCGCAAACGCGTGCTTGGCCAGCCCGTCTTCATAGATCGCATACTGCTTGTCGACCTTGACCCCAGGATCGATGATCGTGACCACCTTGATGCCCTGTTGCTTGAGGTCGGCGATCATCCCCTTCATCTGGGGAAAACGCTCGGGATCGGCCGTGAACACCCGGAAGCCATCCATGTAGTCGATATCCAAATGAATCGCGTCACACGGAATGTTCAGCGCGCGCATTTTCGCCGCCAAGTCCCGCACCACCTTTTCACTGGCGTAACTGAAGCGGGACTGCTGGTAGCCCAGCGTCCACTTCTGCGGCAGCGGGGTGGTGCCCGTGAGCGTCGTGTAGGCCTCGGCCACATCCGTCATCGTCGGGCCAGCAAAAAGATAATAGTTCAACTTGCCGCCAGCCGCATCGATGTACCTGGATTATTCACCTCGGTATTTGGGACATGAAATCGCATCTGGCCGGTCTGAAAGCAACGTTTGGAGCGTTGCGAATACTGACTGAGCGGAGAAGTTGGTGATCGATGCACCACGAACAGACCGACCCAGTTTTCGGCTCGACGCACGACCTATTCAGTTATTCAGTTCAGGTCGCCAACTGATGGACTTCGTCCATGAGCCGACTAAACCAGTTCTTGTAAACATAGTTAGAAGCAAGATGAATCACCACACGACGGGCGTGCCAAGTAATCCTACCGGCGATGTGAAAGAGACTGAACCGTAGCGAGGAGATGGTTGAACGACGGTCTTCCGAGACAAAGAGCTGTTTAAAGAGCTGAACCAGGTTATAGGCAATACCGGTGATCAAGGCTCGTGCAGTGTTCCGTGCAAAAGTTGAGCTGTCTGTTTTGTCAAAGCCAAACCCGCATTTCAGCTCCTTAATTTGGTTCTCAGCATTGCCCCGCTGTCTATAGGTCTTGAACAAAGTCTCTGGAGCCTCGGAGGCCAGGCTGGTCACT
>NZ_RHOG01000002.1 GCF_003946405.1 Lacticaseibacillus yichunensis
AGCCGGCAAAACATATCAAATTAACTATAAAGTCATCACTGAACGGTCAAAGTCAGCAGCCTAGTTCAGTACTGACTAAATAAAGTTGACGGGCTCACGGTCGATGCCGATCTGGAACCCACGCCGGGTACTTTGCTGCGTCTCGTCCAAAATGCGCGCCAACGTCGGGCCAAGCTGCGGCTCTTTTTTATATTTGATCACGATCTGATAGTAATACCGATTCTTCAACCGGGCAATGGCCCCCGGCGTTGGGCCGAGCACCAGGGCCTGGTCGCTGAGCGCCTGTTTGAGCTCATTGGCCAGCGAATAGATTGCCTTGGCCGCCTGTTGCTCATCTTGATGACTGACGGTCACCTTCACCGTGAAAAAATACGGCGGATAATCCCCGCGGTGGCGAATGGCCATCTCCTGCCGGAAAAAGCCTTCATAATCCTGTTTTTGGGCATAGCGAATGGCGTAATGATCCGGGTTAAAGCTCTGCACGATCACCTCGCCTGGCTTGTCTGCTCGCCCCGCGCGCCCGCTGACCTGAGTAAGCAGCTGAAACGTCCGCTCGCTGGCGCGAAAATCCGGCAGACCCAGACTCGTATCGGCATTGATCACCCCGACCAATGTGACATCGGGATAATCAAGTCCCTTGGCGATCATTTGCGTGCCGAGCAAAATATCCGCCTCGTGGTTGCCAAAGGCGCGCAGAATCTTTTCGTGCCCACCTTTTTTTCGCGTGGTGTCGACATCCATGCGCAACACCCGCGCAGCCGGCAACAGCTCATGCAACGCACTTTCCACTTTCTGCGTGCCGGTACCATAGTAGCGAATCTTATTGGACCCACAGTTGGGGCACGTGTGCGGGATTGCTTCCTCATGCCCGCAATAATGACACTTCAAGGTGTGGGTGTCCATGTGCAGCGTCAAGCTGATATCGCAGTTGGGACACTGCACGACATATCCGCACTCGCGGCACATGACAAACGACGAATACCCGCGCCGGTTAAGCAACAAGACACTCTGTTCATGCCGCTTAAGCCGGAGTTGAAGCGCCGTCAACAACTCCTTGGAAAAATCGCCCTGCGCGCCGTTTTGATACGCCTCGCGCATGTCGATCACAGAAACGGTCGGCAGCGCCTGATGGTTGATGCGGTTGGGCAACCGCAGCAGCGTGTACACCCCTTTTTCCGCGCGGGCGCGGGATTCAAGGGATGGCGTGGCCGAACCCAAGACGACCGGGGCGTGATGCAGGGCCGCCCGGTGCCGAATCACATCGCGTGCGTGATAGCGCGGCGCGTCATCCTGTTTATAACTACTTTCATGCTCTTCATCGATGATAAATAGGCCGATATTGGTCAGCGGAGCAAAAGCGGCGGAGCGAGCCCCGACCACCACTGCGGCCTCGCCGCGCGCGATGCGGCGCCACTCGTCGAATTTCTCGCCATCGGATAAGCCGGAATGAAGCACCGCGACGGCATTGCCAAAGCGGCCTTTGACGCGTTGCACCATTTGCGGGGTCAGTGCGATCTCCGGCACTAACATCAATGCGGTGCGCCCCATCGCTAGAGCCTTGGCAATGGCCTGCAGGTAGACCTCTGTTTTGCCAGAGCCTGTGACCCCTTCCAGCAAAAACGTCTCGGCACGCTGGGCGCCGGTCGCATCATTGAGCTTTGAGACGACCGCTTGCTGATCGGCAGTGAGCGGCAGTGGCGTGGTCAATTTTTCCCCGGTGTATTGCGGGTACGGATTCCGGTAGACCTCGCGCGGCTCAAGGCGCAGCCAGCCCTTCCCTGCGGCAGCAGTGAGCTGACTGCGCGTGAGGCCGATTGTCGCCTCGATCGTCTTCACGGCAGGCGTTTGGGCAGTTTGCGCCCAGGTCGCCAATGAGGTGAGCAACAATTGCTGCTTGGCCGCATTGGCGCGCACTTTGGCCTGCAACTCTGCATAAGCATCAGGCGTCAGCAGTGGCACCACATGATCCACTGTTTTGACCTTCGCGCGATCCTTGCTTTGATAATGCAAGGTCAGCGCGTCATGCCCCAGCATCGTCAGAATCTGTGCCATCGTGGCCGGATCCAGGTCAGGTGTGAGTTCGAGTTGGTCGCGTCCGGCCAGCAGCGCAGCCGTCGCCTCGTTTGCGGCCGGCCCCGCGGTCACATACCGAACCGTATCGACTTTCAGCATGGTCGGCAGCATCGTCTGGATGCAGGTGATCCAAAACGCATAGGTAGTCTGCGCCAACCAATGTGCGAGGTCCAAACGTTCCTGATCCATCACGGGCTCCGGATCCAGCACCGCCAAGATCGGCTTTAGCTCGCCGTCAAACGCTGGGGCCTCCGCCAAGCCAACGACCATGCCGCTCACTTGGCGCTTGCCACTGCCAAACTGGACCCACACCCGCATGCCGGGGCGAATCTCGCCGTCCAAAACAGAGGGAATCAAATAGTCGAATGGCCGATCGGTCTGCATCGTCGGCACATCGACGATCACTTTTGCTACCGTTGGCAAATGACACCCTCCTCTCTAATTGCGGCAATGGGTCAGCTGCGGCGATCGATCAACGTCGCCACTTCCGCCAAGATCGCCGCGGCGATCTCAGTCTTTGACGCTTCGGCGATGGGCCGTGGCGCCCGGTCCGGCCAAAGGAGCGTCACCGCATCGGTCTCCTGGTTAAAGCCTTGGTGGGCACCCACCTGATTGGCGACCAGCAGATCGGCGTGTTTGCGCGCCAATTTAGCGGTCGCGTTTGCCAGTAGCGCCGTCGTCTCGGCCGCAAAACCGACCACCACCTGATGCGTCTTGGCCGCGCCAAAGCCAGCCAGCAGGTCCGGATTTTGCGCCAGCTGCAGCGTCAGGGCCGCATCGCCCTGTTTCTTGATCTTGTTTGCGGCCACTTGATCCGGCCGAAAATCGGCGACCGCAGCCGCCATGATCAGCGCATCAGTCTGCTCAAATTGCGCGGTCAGTGCCGCGCCCATTTCGCGGGCCGAACTGACGGGCACCACCTGGACCTGGGTCAACACGGGCTGGGTGGCCGTCGTGACCAGGATGACCTCGGCCCCAGCCGCGGCCGCGACATTGGCCAGCGCCGCCCCCATTTTGCCTGAGGAATCGTTGCCAATGTAGCGCACCGGGTCGATGCGTTCCTTGGTGCCGCCGGACGAGATCAGAATCTTTTTCCCAGCCAATAATGGCGTGGCCTGGTAGCTTTGAATGAAAGCCTCGATCACTGGAAGATCCGGCATCCGCCCAACGCCAGCATAGCCTTCCGCCAAAAATCCGGTCGCAGGCGGCAACACGGCCATCCCCAATTCCTGCAGATGGTGCACGTTGGCCTGGGTCTGGGCATTTTCCCACATGTGGTCATTCATCGCGGGCACAACCAACTTCGGGCCGGCAAATGCGAGCAACGCACTCAGCGCCTCATTGTCGGCGATGCCCATGGCCATTTTTGCGATCGTGTTGGCCGTGGCCGGCACCACCACCGCCATGTCGAGCGAATTAGCGAATTCGACATGGGCTACGTGACTGGCATCCGCAAACGCACCGTTATCCGTTAAAACAGGCTGCTTGCTGACGGTGGCCAGCGTTTCAGGCGTCACAAAGCGCGTGGCGGCCTGCGTCATCGCCACGCGCACTGAATGGCCGCGCCTGATCAACGCGCGCACCAAAAGCGGCACTTTGTATGCTGCGATTCCACCTGTGACAAATAAGCCGATCTGTTTTCCCGTCATCGTTGCACCTTCTTTATGTCTGGATTCATTATACCAGAGTTGTCGCATAGGCGGGGGCTGGCGGGCGGCTCGTATCCGTTAAGGTTTTCTTGCTCTGACTCACTTAAGGGAGCGCTCGCTGGATATTTTGAGAGACGCCCACAGAACCACAGGCGTCAAAAAAACCGGCGCCTCATTTGCTGGGCACCGGTCCATTTCCTTTTAGTCGACATCCTCGCCGCCGTGATCCAGGCGTTCGGCGTCGCGTTCAAGCATTTTGGAAGCCGGGTCGATGATCACGTCACCGGCAGCCACTTCTTCGAGCGCTTTGCCGACCGTCTTCAGGGAACGGTATTCGGCGAGCATTGGGACTTCGTTGCTTTCCAATTCATGCGCGCGCTTAGCAGCCAACACCGCCAAAGAATAGCGGGACGGTACCTTGCTCAACAGCTTATCGATAGATGGATAGATGATCATATTGTCTGCTCCTTATCCCTGCTGCGCCTGTGTGTGCGCCAGCATTCCTTTGTAACGGTCGATCACGCGCGGCACCCGCAGATGCTCCGCTTCAATGATACGCTCAATGCGCCGCACTGCCAGCTCAACTTGATCGTTCACAACGGCATAATCGTAATTTTCCATCATGGCGATCTCGTCGGCGGCCTGGGCGATACGCCGTTCGATGACATCTGGCGCATCGGTGCCGCGAGCGGTCAGCCGGTGCTTCAGCTCGATCAGATCGGGCGGGGTCAAAAAGATGAAGACCCCATCCGGACATTTTTCCCGAACTTGCATCGCGCCTTTGACCTCGATCTCAAGCAGCACATCCTGGCCGTCATCAAGCATCTTGTTCACATACTTCAACGGCGTCCCGTAGTAATTGCCGACATATTTCGCGTATTCGAGCATCCCGCCTTCTGCGATCTCCTGCTCAAATTGCGCCTTGGTGCGAAAATAATAATCCACCCCGTCTTGTTCACCGGGCCGCATCTGCCGTGTCGTCATTGAAATCGAATACTTGAAGTCGCGGTAGTTGCCTGCGAGCATGGCTTGCCGAACGGTCCCTTTCCCAACACCGCTGGGGCCGGAAAGCACGATCAGCATTCCTCTCTCCTGCATGGCGCACCTCTTTCGTCATAGTTTACTGTCCATTATGCCGTTGATGCGCCACTTTTTCAATAGGAAGCGCGGATTCCCGCAAGAAAATCGGGCTCATGGCACAAGCGACGCCCAGCTTCCTGCCCCGCCTGAAGCAGGCGCTGGCGATTTTCCCGCGAGAAATCAAGAATCCGCCCCACCGGCTCCGGCGGCGTCAACAGCCAATCCGCCTTGGCTGCCGGCTGGGGGCCAAGCCCTGCCGCGCTGATCGCCAAAACTTTGGTTGCACCCAGGTCGCGCGCGATGTCGATTGGCAGATCATTGACCAGCCCGCCATCCGCAAAACGCGCCCCATTGATCGTCACCGGCCGCATGACCCCAGGCAAACTGCAACTGGCACATAACCAGTCCAGCGTTGTGCGATCAGTCAGTGCAGTGACGACGGGCCGCCTTCGCTTGAGGTCCGTCGCCACGGCCAGCGTCGGCCACGGTTGCTGGATCGGCGTTTCTAAAATTGCCCCGCCGAATTCTTTGATCGTGCCACTCAGCTGAGAGGCGCGAAAATGATCGAGGCGCGGATCCTGCCACCAGGCGACCAAGGCTGCCGGCGCCAAGCGCGCCGTTGCAGCACCATTCAGCGCCCCGATCGAGCTACCGATCACAAATCTTGGGGTGAGCCCAGCAGTCGCCAGCACCTGCCAAACGCCGGCTTGAAAGGCGCCGCGGACCCCACCGCCGCCAAGTACCAATGCCCAAGTCATCTGCGTCCTCCTTTTTTTCGAAGCTGAGACAAAACTTTTGTCCGAGTTCCTGCATCGTGCATTCATGTGACTGCAGTGTCGTAGGCCAAATGGCTGGGTCTAAGCAGCCAAGTTACCAATCTCCTGGTCCACAGTTCGGACCTGGCGCTTGGCACACTTACCCGTCGGACCCATGAGCGACATTTGTCACACTTCTTTTTTTCGAGAAAACACTTGCGCCTTTGAACACTTGTTCGTATAATAAGAATTGCAAACAGACGTTCGGAGGCGTTGACAATGGAAAACAAAGCACGTTCTTTTCAATCAATGACACAAGAGCTGGCTCGGGCCACGCGCCAATTTTTCGCATTGGCAACGCCGGCCGCTGAAATGCCGCAGACCCAACTGGATCAATTTGCGGCGCAGGCATTTGCGCGGCATTATCGCGTCGCGCTGTTTTTCCGTGGCGAAGAGGCCCCGTTGGCAGGCACGTTGACGCGTCAGCTCACAGGCGGCCGTTACCTCTTTCAAGCATACCGCAGCAATCTCTATCGTGTCGTGCAAAGCGATCAGCTGACTTACATTCAAAAAGTATAACCTAGGGAATCCAAAAGGAAGTGGGACAAATGTCGCTCTTGGGTCCGACAGGTAAGTGTTCCAAGCGCCAGGTCCGACCTTTGGACCGGGTGATTGGGACCTTAGCTGCTCGGACCCGGACAGTTGGCCCACGACACTGCAGTAACATTAGTGCACTATACAGGAACTGGGACAAAACAAAAGTTTTGTCCCAGTTCCTTTTTTTGGTGGTCACGCCGAAGCATGTAGTTTGGCTTTGGTCTGCGCGGCCATCGTCAGCATCTCCTGGGCATGGTCCAATGCGAGCTGGGTGACTTCGGTGCCGGCCAGCATCCGGGCGATCTCGTGGACACGCGCTTCATCGGACAACTTGGTGACCTCCGTCATGGTGCGGCCATGGGTCACTTTTTTAGTGATCAGGTATTCGTGGTCACTCATGGCGGCGACTTGTGGCAAGTGCGTGATGCACAGCACTTGCGAGTGATGGGCGATCTGCGAGATCTTGTTGGCGATTGCCTGGGCCACGCGCCCGGAAACGCCGGTGTCGACCTCATCGAAAATAATGCTGGTCACGCCGTCTGTTTCCGCAAAGATCGTCTTCAGTGCCAGCATGATCCGCGATAATTCGCCGCCACTGGCAATTTTGGCAAGGGGCTTCGCGGCTTCCCCAGGGTTGGTCTGAATGTAAAATTCACAGCTGTCGGTGCCATCCGGCCGGAGCTCATCGACCAGCCCCGTCAGCCGCACGCTGAACACGGTTTTTGCCATATAAAGGGCGGCCAATTGCTTATGAATCGCGGTGCTCAACCGCTCGGCCGCTTTTTCGCGGGCGTCATGCAGCTGGTGGCCGAGCGTGATCAAGGTCTTCTTTTCGCTGGCGACGCGGCCTTCAAGCCCTTCATCCCCGGCTTCCGTTGCGGTCATGCTGGCGAGTTCTTGTTTGGCCTTTTCGCCATAATCGATCACATCTTGGACGCTGTTGCCGTATTTTCGCTCAAGCTGACTGATCAGATCCAGCCGTTTTTCGACCTCGTCGAGACGCCCTTCATCCCATTCGAGATCATCGACCTGCCGAGACAGCGCCGACTGGGTGTCCTGCAGGCTGTAATAGACGGTCTGAAGGTCGCTGGCGATGCTGGCAAAATCGGTGTCCAGGTGCGCGATGCCCTGCATCTGTTCCATGGCGCTGGCAATCTGATCCAGCGGGTTGGCTTCCTCGCCATTCAAAATGTCATAGCTACCCGTCAAGGCATCCGAGATGCGCTGGTAATTGGCCAGCCGGTCGCGCTCCTGGGTCAGGGTCGTGGCCTCATCCGGCTGGAGGTCGGCCGAGGAGATCTCATCGACTTGGAACGTCAGCATGTCCAGCCGCTGGGCCCATTCCTGCTCGTTGGCCTGCTTTTTCCGCAGTGCCTTGGCCGCCGTTTGATACGCCGCATAGCGGGTCTGATAATCGGCCAAGAGATCCAGGACTGGTGCGCCGGCAAAGGCATCCAGCAACCCGAGATGCGTCTCCGCATGCATCAATTGCTGATGCTCATTTTGCCCGTGAATATCCACCAGCGTCTCACCGATTGCCCGGAGCGTCGCCGTATTGACCAGATGCCCGTTGACCCGACAGATATTGCGGCCATTTTCATAGAGTTCGCGCGACAGCAGGACACTACCTTCGTCCGGCTGGAGGCCAAAGCTGCTCATCACCGCGGCTGTGCGGGGATTGGAGGTCGCATCAAACAAACCCTCGAGCGTGGCTTTGGTCGCCCCGGTGCGTACAAAATCGGCGCTGCCGCGGCTGCCCGCCAACAGACTGACGGCATCGATGATGATGGATTTACCTGCGCCGGTTTCGCCGGTCAGGGCCGTCATGCGGTCAGCAAAACTCAGTTGAAGTTGATCGATGATCGCAAAATCGTGAATCTCAAGTTCTTGCAGCATGTGGTCACCCCGCGATCTCATCGAAAAATGCTAACAGTTGGACCGCCTGCGCAGCTGAGTGACAGATGATCAAGATCGTGCTGTCCCCGGCGATCACGGTGAAGATCCGGGCGTCTCGCAACTGCTCGATCAGCGTGCCGATCGCAGGCGCCGTGCCGGGATCCATGTTCAGCGCGACAAAATAGGCCATCGTCTCCCCGCTACGATACGAGGCGCCAAATGTCCGTCGTAATTTTTCAAGTGGGGCCAACTGCTTTTCAGGCGGCAACGAATAGCGATAGTGGCCCGTGCCAGTTGGGACTTTGACCAACTGCATGTCCTTGATATCGCGTGAGATCGTCGCCTGAGTCACCGGAATGCCAAGCGCATTGAGCCGGTCGACCAGATCGCCTTGCCGCTCGATCATCTCTGCTTGAATCAACTGCCGAATGTGTCCCTGCCGCTCATTCTTTTGCATCATGCACCCTCCTTGCAGGCGCTCAGTGTGCCTGCCGCAGCCAACTTGGTTGCAATGTGTCATACGCCGCCGCCTGGGTGGCCTCGATCGAAACGGTCTCGGCCATCACGCCTGTCGTCTCTGCGCGCCGCAGATGAATCAAGAACTCGATGTTGCCTTCCCCGCCCTTGATGGGACTGAAATCAAGGCCTTCCACGTCGTACCCGTTGGCCAGGGAAAAAGCCACGATCTCCTGCAAAACATCGCGGTGCACCGCCGCATCGCGCACAATACCTTTTTTGCCGACGCGCTCAGGCCCTGCCTCAAACTGGGGCTTGATCAACGCGACCGCATCGGCCCCTGGCTGTAAGATCGCGTGAAGGGGCGGCAGGATCAGTTTCAGCGAAATGAACGACACATCGGTCATCGCAAATTCGACAGGGCCTTCTGTGAAGTCATCCGGCTTGCTGTAGCGAAAATTGACGCGCTCCATCACAACAACGCGCGGATCTTCCCGCAACTTCCAAGCCAGCTGATTGTAGCCCACATCCAGCGCATAACTCTTGATGGCGCCATTTTGCAGTGCGACATCAGTGAACCCACCAGTTGACGCGCCGATATCCAGCACCGTTTTGCCAGTCAGATCAATGCCAAAAACCGTCAGCGCCTTGGCCAGCTTCAACCCGCCTCGGCTCACATACGGCATGGTCTTGCCCTTCACGTGAAGCGGCGTCTCTGCGGGAATCTTCACCCCCGGCTTGTCCAGCCGCTCATTATTTTGATCATAGACCTCGCCGGCCATGACGGCACGCTTGGCCTGCTCGCGGGACAAAAACAATCCCTGCTCGACCAATAGGACATCGATGCGTTCTTTTGTCATTTCAACCTCTTATTCAAAATACGTCAGAAACGATTCCAGCTGCGGGACAGGCCGGCTCAACCGATGAAGCGCGGCCTCGGCTGCGGCTACATGTGCCTGCAGAGCGTCTTTCGCACCCGCCAGCCCCAGCAGCGCCGGATACGTGTTTTTATGCTCGCTCAGATCTTTGCCCGCGGTTTTGCCTAATTGCGCACTGGTCTCGGTGACATCATTGATGTCGTCTTGAATCTGAAACGCGACACCAAATTGCTGGCCAAAAGTCGTCAAGGCCGCCTGGTCAGCTGCACTGACAGCCGCCAGTTGCGCGCCCATTTGGACGGCCGCCGACAGCAACGCCCCAGTTTTGAGGGCATGCAGCTGTTGGAGGGTCGGGAGCGCATAGTGCGTCTGCTCCCCATCCATATCCATCACCTGGCCGGCCACCATGCCGCTTGCGCCACTGGCCTTAGCCAGCGTCTGCATCAGCGCAACCACCGTGGCCGGCGCGGCCGGCGTTGCGCTGACCAACTCAAAGGCCGCCGTCTGCAGGGCATCGCCGGCCAAAATTGCCAGCGCCGGGCCAAAGACCTTGTGGCTGGTCGGCTGGCCGCGCCGCAGATCATCGTTGTCCATGGCTGGCAGATCATCGTGAATGAGCGAATACGTGTGCAGACACTCGATGCCGGCCGCGGCGGGCAACGCCGCTTCAACAGGGCCTGCAAAACTCTGCACGACCGCCAGCAACAACAGTGGCCGCAGCCGTTTTCCACCTGCAGTCAAAGAATACGCCATTGCCTCTCGTAAATGCCCATTGGCCACTTGATTGAGATAATTCTGCAAGGTTTGCTCAACCGCCGGAAGCAGCGCCACCACCTTTTCGTCAAGCATCGGCTTTAGGGTCAAAAGGCTTGACCTGCCCGTCATCCGTGACCATATTTGTCACCGTTTGTTCGGCATCCTTCAACGTTTTTTCCAGTTGTTGGCTCAACGTGATGCCTTGCTTATAGGCAGTCAGTGCCTGTTCCAGTGGGACATCGCCCTGCTCCAGCTGATTGACGATCTGCTCAAGCTGCGCCAATTGTTGCTCAAATGTGGGCTGCGCTGTTGTCTTATTTTCATCTGCCATTACTGATCTTCCGCCTTTCCTGACTGCGTGATCTGATCAACCGTCACCTCAAGCACCCCATCTTGTAAATGGACCTGCGCCGCGTCGCCGACATGCATCGCGGCGACGCGCGGCTTGAGGGCCCCGGTGTCATCCGTGACATACCCATAGCCGCGGGCCAAAATACGCAGCGGGCTGAGATGATCCAACGCCGCTGCCTGGGCAGCGAGCTGCTGGCCCGCCTGCTGCAAGCGCGCGGCGATCGCCAGTTGCAACTGCCGGGTCTGGCCGGCTAGCTGTTGCTGCGCGTTGGCCACGCGCTCCGCCGGCCGGGACGCCTGCAACTTGGCTTGGGCCAGGCGTAGGCGCCGATCCGCCTCTTGCAGTTGCGTCTGCATGGCGCGATCGCGACGCGTCGTGAACTGATCCACCGTCTGCAGATATTGGTCATACAGACGCTGCGGCTGGGTGAGCACCACGGCATTTTGAATCCGCGTGAGGCGCTCGCGCAACACGGTCAATTGCTTGTTCATCGCCGTTTGCACCCGCAACCGGTCTTCTCCCAGCCGTGTCAGCGCATCGGTCAACTGAATCGGCGTGACCAGCTCGGCCGCAGCCGTTGGGGTCGCCGCCCGATGATCGGCGATAAAATCAGTGATCGTCGTGTCCGTTTCATGGCCGACTGAACTGACGATCGGCATCGGCATGTCGATCAATGCGCGAGCGACGCTTTCTTCATTGAACGGCCAAAGATCCTCGATGGAGCCGCCGCCGCGCCCGATGATCAGCGCATCAAAGCCGCCCATCGCCTTGACTTTTGCCAGCTGCTTCACCAGACTCGGTGCCGCCTGTTCACCCTGAACCTGGGCCGGAAACAGCGTCAGCTGCAAGATCGGATACCGCCGCGCGACCGTGGTCATGATATCTTGAATCACCGCCCCGCTCGGACTGGTGATCACAGCCACCCGTTTGGGAAAAAGTGGCAGCGGCCGTTGATTACGATCAAACAACCCCTCGGCGCTCAGTTTTTGCTTCAGCTGTTCAAGCGCGGCATACAGCGCACCGACGCCATCCGGTTCCATTTTTTCGATCACGATCTGATATTCGCCCGACCGCTCGTACAGCGTGATGCGGCCAACCACGAGGACCTTCATCCCCTCTTCGGGCCGGAATTTGAGCTTCGCAAAATTGCCAGCAAACATCACCGCATTGATCTTGGCATTATCGTCCTTCAGCGAAAAATATTGGTGCCCAGGTCGCTGGCGAAAATTCGAGATCTCGCCACTCAAATAGACCTTGGCCAAATACGGATCCAGGTCGTATTTTCGTTTAATGTATCGCGTCAGTAAACTGACGGTCAAGTACTCACTTTGCGCTACCATTCAACCGCCTCTTTGCGAGTTCGACTGTTTGCATCATCAATGCCGCGATCGTCATGGGCCCAACGCCCCCAGGCACAGGGGTGATTGCGCTGGCGCGTGGCGCCACCTCGGCAAAATTCACATCCCCAACGAGTTTGCCAGCCGCGTTCCGATCCATGCCGACATCGACCACCACGGCGCCTGCTTTCACCATGTCCTCCGTGATCATTTCAGGCCGCCCGGTCGCGACGAAAAGGAGATCCGCCTGCCGCGTGTGCGCGGCTAGATCAGCCGTTTGACTGTGGGTCATCGTCACGGTAGCACTTGCATTGAGGAGCAACGCCGCTAGCGGCCGCCCGACAATGTTGGACCGGCCGACGATCACCGCGTTTTTGCCCGCTACCGGAATCTGATAGGCCTTGAGTAGCTGCATGATGCCAAATGGCGTGGAAGCAACGACCCCAGGTTCATTGGTCCAAAGGCGCCCAACATTGACCGGATGAAAGCCATCCACGTCTTTTTCAGGTGCGATCGCGTTGAGCACCGCGGCTTCAGAGATCTGCGCCGGCAATGGCAGCTGAACCAAAATGCCGTCGACGTCAGGATCGTCATTCAGCTCGGCGATCTTCGCCAGAAGATCAGCCTCAGAAACAGTGGCTGGCATGGCGATCGTGAACGAGCGAATCCCGATCTTGTCCGCGCGGCGGTGCTTGTTGCGCACATAGATCGCGCTGGCCGGGTCTTCGCCCACGAGAATCACGGCAAGCCCCGGCGTCACGCCGCGGGCTTTCATCTCAGTGACCGTTTCGGTCAAGGCCGTCATCAAGGCATCAGCAGTTTTCTTTCCGTCTAGGATGGTGGTCATGCGTGGTTCCCCCTCTAATATATCAAACTCCAATAGACAATAATCACTCAAATGATAATAAAGTGCCCATACGAAAAGCCGGCCAAAGTCCTCACTTTGAGCCGGCTTCTTGATCACGCGTTCGCGTGTGCGACAAAATGTCCTAAGATGCCGTTCACGAATTTTGCAGCCTGCTCGTCGCTGTAGCGCTTCGTCAACTCGATTGCCTCATTGACCGCAACTTTGTCAGGCAGGTCTGGCTCGAACTGAATCTCGTAAAGCCCGAGACGCAGCGCGATCAGATCGGCTTTTGCCAGCCGGCTGAGTTGCCAGCCTGCCTTGAGCTTGCTGGTGATTGCCGTATCCAGTGCGTCTTGATTCGCGAGCACGCCATCGACCAACCCGGTCAAATAAACAGGCGGCTGAACATCTTCCGGCAAGACTTCTTGATACACAAGGGCCCGGTCCGTTTCCGTGGTGCCGGCGCCGGCGAAAAGCACCTGAAAGGCCGCTTCCCGCATCTCGTGCCTCGACATTGTTTGTTCCGTCGTCATGCCTCGCTGTCCTCACTATTGTCGTCGTCGGCGAACAGCTCGGTTGGGTCAAGCTGTTCCGCTTTTTCCGGAACCACACCCAACACATGTACGTTGACCTCATCAAGCGTGAGATCCGTCATGTAGAGCAATTGCTCGCGCAGCGTCTCCTGCATCTTCAATGCGACCTTGGGCACGGAAACCCCATAGTCCAGATACACATAGACATCGGCAGTCAGGCGGCCGTCTTCAACGGTCAGATCGACGCCTTTGCCGTGATTGGTCCGGCCAAACCAAGCATTGACCGTGCTGGCCAGTGAGCCGCGCATTTGGTACACGCCATCGATCGAGACCGCTGCGATGCCCAAGATCACTTCAAGCACTTCCGGCACGATCTCAATGGTCCCCTGAGCATCGGTCCGGTTTGCAAGTACGATATTCGTCTCTTCAGCCATTGAAAAGCCTCCATTATTTGTCGGCAGCCATGGCGACTGCCGCGAGTTAGCTGTTTGACCGCGAGATGTAGCTGCCATCTTGCGTGTTAATCGTTAGCTTATCACCTTTGTTGATGAAAAACGGGACCTGAACCACAAGTCCAGTCTCCATCGTCGCAGGCTTTGAACCGCCTGACGAGGTATTCCCGCGGATTCCGGGTTCCGTGTCAACGACTTCAAGATCCACAACATTCGGCAGGTCAACGCCGAGCGTCTCGCTACCGTGCATCATGATCTTGACCTCCATGTTCTCCTTGATGAACTTCAGCTCATCGCGGATCTCATCGCCTGGCAAGGTCAGCTGCTCGTAAGTGTCTGTATCCATGAAGACATAAGAATCCCCATCGGCGTACAGGTACTGCATCGTCTTGGTGTCGATCTGCGCTTTTCCGACCTTTTCAGTCGAACGGAACGTTTTTTCCTGCACCGCACCGGTCCGCAAGTTCTTCAGTGTGGAACGGACAAAGGCTGAGCCCTTGCCTGGCTTCACATGCTGGAACTCGACAATGCGCCACAGGTCGCCATCGACCTCAATGGTCAAGCCGTTTTTAAAATCGTTAACAGAAATCATCCGGATCCTCCACTTTCGTCACTAAGCTTAATAATACTATATCAATCCAACCATGGCGGCGCAAGTTGTCGCCGTCCGCTCAACGCGTTGCCTAGTCTCATTGTTTCTGGCACAAAAAACGCCTCCTTTTCCTGCGTTATCGCACGGCGACAACGGGAATTTCTGCCGGCGCCTCACGGGTCAATTGCGTGGCGCCTGTTGCGGTGATCAACAGATCATCTTCGATGCGCACCCCGCCGACTTCCGGCAGATAAATACCTGGTTCGTTTGTTTCAACATTGCCAATTGCTTGCGGCACATCGCGGTACGGTCCCCATGCACCAGGGCCTTCGTGAATCGACAGCCCGATGCCATGGCCGGTGCCGTGGCCAAAATACTGACCGTACCCCGCCTCATCGATGAAACCGTGGGCAAGTGCATTGATCGCCGCGCCAGTCACGCCAGGTGCCATCAACGCCTTGACTTTCTGATTGGCCGCATTAACGACCCGATAGATCTCACGAATTTTCGGATCGGGTTCACCGACTGCAAACGTGCGGGTGATATCTGACACATAACCATGATACACCGCACCCCAGTCCAGCGTCACGACATCGCCCTGCTCGATCATTTTCGTCGTTGCGGCCCCATGTGGCATTGCGGAGCGCGCCCCACTGGCCACAATGGTCTCAAATGACGTGCCGCTTGCGTTTTGTTGCCGCATGAAAAAGTCGAGGTCCGTCGCCACTTCAAGTTCGGTCATGCCCGGCTGAATCGTCGCCACCACATGATCATAGCCGGCTTCGGCGATCGCGATCGCCCGCTTGATCAGCGCCAGCTCCTCATCATCCTTGACCTCGCGCAACTCGGCCACCATATTGGTCGTCGGAACCCACTCAGTCGCTTTTGGCAGCTTCGCGAATTCGGCGTAAGTCATGGTCTCACTTTCAAAACCGATTTGGCCAAGGCCGTGCGTGGTTGCAAGCTCACCGGCATTTGCGGCGAGACCATGCTGCTGCAGGACCAGCTCACTGTTGGTCACCTGGGCTTTGACCTGCTCCGTGAACCGTGAGTCGGTGATGAACCAACTATGATCTTTGGCGACCAGCAAGGCGCTTTCGTCGCCTGTAAAGCCAGTCAGGTAGGACACATTCACCGGATCTGTGACCAGCAGCGCATCGATCTGCGTCGCGGCCAATTTTGTCTGCAATTTTTCCAATCTTGTCATGACGATTGCCTCTTTTCAGCCCAGTGGCCTGCCGCCGCACACCCGCGACGAGGACCGGCCACTCTGAATAAAAAAAACGCTCCGTCTCCGGAGCGCATCGCGATTATTCAGCTTTTGCAACTGGATAAACAGATACCTGCTTTTTGTCGCGGCCAAGGCGTTCGAATTTAACGACGCCATCTGCCGTTGCAAACAAGGTATCATCGCCGCCGCGGCCGACGTTCGTACCCGGATGGATCTTCGTGCCGCGCTGGCGGTACAAGATGTTTCCGGCTTTCACGAACTGACCATCTGCGCGCTTGCTACCAAGACGCCGACCGGCTGAGTTACGGCCGTTAGAGGTCGAGCCGCCCCCCTTATGATGGGAGAAGAATTGCAAGTTCATCTTTAACATATCAGTACACCTCCGAATTCAGATTACGAATTTCTTGTCGTGATCGTGACATAATCGCCGTACTGTTCGGCAATGCTTTGCAGTGACAAGAGCAGATTCTCAAGCAAGAGCTGCGCGATATGGTGCTGCTCCCCGGAGACAGTTTTGGCAAAAGCCACGTCGAGATGTCCGCCGTTGACTTCATCCGCCTGTACATCCGGTTCAAACCCAGCTAAGGATTCGATGCCGTTCACTGCGCCAATGCTTACTGCGGAAACTGCGGCACAAACAATGTCGTGTCCGTAGTCGCCAGAATCGGCATGGCCAGTGATGAGAAAATGCGCGATATCACCGCTTGCATCGCGGTCAAAACGTGCTTTGATCATGGCGCCCTCCTAGTTGAAATCAGGCATTGATCGCGTCGATCGTCACTTTCGTGTAGGGTTGACGATGACCTTTTTTCTGATGGCTATGCTTCTTAGGCTTGTATTTGAAGGTCACGACCTTCTTTTCACGCCCTTGCTTGTCCACCTTGCCAGTTACCGTCGCGCCATCGATCGTTGGTGTGCCGATCTTAGCTGAGCCTTCGCCGCCGACCAGAATGACTTGGTCAAACGTGACCGTTTCACCCTCTGCGACATCCAGTTTTTCAACATAGATGGCTTGGCCAACTTCGGCTTTGTACTGCTTGCCGCCAGTTTTGATGATTGCGTACATCTTGTGCACCTCCTATATGCCCTTAGGCTAATCCCCTGAATACTCGCCGCAACAGGTGCTAGGCTTTGATACCTGTCTGCGTGCGGTTGCAGATGAGGGGTGACAAATACAACGTTGCAATTGTACCAGAGCACAGGGCCCCGTGCAAGACATAGGAAAAGAAAAAGGGTGTGGAGGCGAGCGTCTAGGGGTGGGTAGCTAATTTGGCTCGGGTGCTTGAGGCGCCCCTTGCCTCGAGCGCATGAGCCAATTAGATGCCCCACCCCCGCTCGCCGGAACCCAACTATACGGGTCGGAACCCAACTGTCGGGTGTGGAGGCCCGCGGGATGGTCGAGTAGCTAGTTTGGCTTGGGTGCTTGAACCAATTTTTGCCTACACCCTTCCCAAGATTCTCGATTTAGCCCAGTCTTTAGCGCGCAACGAAAAAATCAGCCAAGGTCGCCGTTTGGGCACCGCCTTGGCACAACATCGCCAGCGTCTTGGCCACGTAGCGCGGGGAGTAGATCATCCCTTCCTCCAGCCAATGCGCCGCCGTGCCCACGATCGCCATGACCTCATATTCGATAATCAGGTCGATCGGCACCTCACTGATGCGGGGCGGCACGCCGGTGACTTCGCAGTAGCGCTCGACCGCCGCATACAGATTTGACAACAACTTGCGGTCAAAAAGACGCTGGCCGTCTTTTAATAGGTAGTGATATTCTTTGGCATGCGCCGCGACAAACCCGAATGCGGCCGTCAGATCAAGCACCGGGAAGGAATTGCCGTTGACGGAATAGCCCTCCGTGATCGCCGCGCGATATAGGTCGTCGACCATCATGTGAAGCACGCTATCATAAAAGTCGGCGCGGTCTTCGTAATGCAGGTAAAAAGTTGTCCGGGTGACATGCGCCTGGGCAACCAACTCGGCCACGGATAACGTATTCACGTCAGCGCCTTTTTCAAGCAACTCAAACAGCGCGTTGACCAGCTTTTCGCGCGATTTTCTGTAGCGCGTATCATTTCGTTCGACTCCCATAATCGCCCTCCGTTTGGAGTATAGCGCATCTTTGCGCAAAAGCGGTAAAATAAGTCTCGCGAAAATGACGTCTGCGGCGTCTCGCGGCTTGTCCCGCACAAAGTGGTCAAGTATACTGAAACGCGGAGGTGGCCGCATGCTTGTCGATAGTTTGATCTTTATCCTGGCGGGAGGCCTCGTTGTGGCGATCGTTGCCCGCCTGAAATTCCCACTCAATCTGATCTTAACGGCCCTGGTGATGATCACGCTGGCCACCATCAGTCGTAAATTGTTTGACGCCGATGATCTGGCATGGCTCCTGCTAGCATGGCAGGCCGCACTTGTGGCTGTCATGTATGGCCTGCGCTACTGGCTTCATCACCGTTAATAAGCAAGGGCACCGAGGAAAAATTCCTCGGTGCCCTTTTTTCGAACCGTTTATCGGCGAGTATCACTGAATTCATAATGCACGAGGTCGCGAAATTCAAACTTATGGCCTTCGCCGGCGGTCAATGACCCAGTCTTCGTGCGAATCTTCGTCATCAGGTCGTCGTAAGCCTTTGTGTTACCAGGCTTCGTCCGCACTGGTAGCTCGACTGTGCTGCCATCGGTAAAAGTCCCATAGAAATATTGAACCTTTGATGCCTGTTGCTTCAATAATTTTTTTGCCAGTCGCTTATCCATGTGTGTCACCTACGTTCGTTGTAGTCAAGAAAAGGCCCGAAAACAACTTCGGACCCCGCCCCTGCCAAGGCCTTAAGTATAGCACAGCACCGGGACTGATTGTATCAATTGAGCGAGAATCAAAAAACGCCAGCTCGAGGCCAGCGTCTTTGATCAGCGTTGCAGCTGTGCAACAGCCTGTTCGATGGTTGCACCGGTCCCCTTGTGGTTCTGGTCTGCGGGATCGATCGCGATGAACAGCTGTGTCTTCGTATCAAGTTGAATACGGTATTTCATAAATATTACCTCCATTCGATAACACATGAATGGTCGTTCGGTAGCGATACCATGATTCTACGCGTTCAACAGCGTCGTGTCAATTGGTATCCCTTTCAATTTGGTTAAGAATGGTCAGAAGCAAAAACAATTTTTGTTAAATAACCCAAGTTCTATTAAGCTAATTGGAACGATAATCATGTCGTTTGTTTATTTGGTGTTGAAAATGATGATAGGCTTTCTTCTAACTAAATGCAAGTGAAATTTGTTAAAGAAAATTGAAAACCCGTTTTGCCGGGTTTTGTTCGCCCAGCTGGCCGTCCGGTCTGCGTCCGGTTACCACTCTGGAAAAACAACATCCGTAACCAGACGGTAACCAGACGAGCTTCTTTTCGCTTCTTTTCGCCGCTTTTCGCGCATACAAAAAGCCCGTTAAACCGGGCTTTTACTATCGCTGCTTTTCGCTGTTTCCGGTAAAAATGCGCCAGCCGGGATTCGAACCCGGGACCGATGGTTTAGAAGACCATTGCTCTATCCAACTGAGCTACTGGCACGTGTTGAACCTGTTTATTATAGGAAAGCGGGCCAAACGTGTCAATGAAGCGCCTTGCGACTCGCCTGCCGGATGGCTACACTGGCATTAGACTAAAAATGAAATGAGGCCTCAATGTGAAACTCAATCAAATCGCCCGGCTGACGCCAGACGCGACGACTCAATACACCGAACTTAAAGCGCTGGGCTTTATTGCAGATCCAGCTGAAGACCTGACCACACTGGTTCAGGCAGACCTGCCACTTCTTTTCCCCGAAGCTTACAGCGATGCCGCAAAACAAGAAGCGCTCGCCAATATTGCGATCGACGACACGCACACGCTGCGCGACCTGGTCGAGGCTCCGATGCAATGGCTGAACGTCACGACTTTTTATGCCGCGGCCCTGCAGCTGCTTGGGTTTGAACCATTCACCGACTATCAGCTGAGCGATCCAGCCAGCTTCATGACTGCGACCCAATTGCCGGCAGTTGCATCGATCGCCACAAGCGCCGATTTTTTGCAGGCGCTGTATCTCCTGCTGACGACACGCACGAAGCATTTGGTCAATTATCTGGATGACCTCGCCAACCGCGGCTTTTTTGCCCATTACCAAGATGGTAAGGAAACGCCGACCTATCTCTTCTTCAATGGCAAGGCGCAGGCTGTTTTCGATCCGCGCAAACTGGTGCGCGAAGTCGTCTGGGTCGAATCGGACCTCGACACGGATCACGATGGTCAACGTGACCTGCTGGAGACCACGATCTTCCGGCCAGCCGCGACAGATCAAGGGGTGAAAATGCCGGTGCTGTTCACCGCCAATCCCTACTTCCATGGCACCAACGATGAAGCGGTCAAGGCAATTACCCATGTGCCGGATCCGCATTTGGCCGTGAAAACCGTCAGCCACACCAAAGCCGAGGTGACCGCAACGCCTGCCGAACCGATGGCACTGCCCCATAAAGCGATCGAGCAGACCAGCACGACCGCCGAAGTCTATGCCGATGAGCAAGGAATCTATTCGCTCAACGACTTTTTCCTCAGTCGCGGCTTTGCCACCGTGTATTCGGCCGGCGTCGGGACTCGCGGCTCTGATGGATTGCGGACGACGGGCGACCCGGCAGAGACAGCCAGTGCCGTCGCGGTGATCGAATGGTTGACTGGCAAGCGCCCTGCCTTCACCACCCGCGATGGCCACACCGCGATCAAAGCTTGGTGGTGCAACGGCAACGTCGCCATGACCGGGAAATCGTACTTGGGCACCTTGTCCATTGCGGCGGCCACCAGTGGCGTCAAAGGACTGAAGACGATCATCTCCGAATCGGCGATCTCGAGCTGGTACGATTACTATCGGGAAAACGGGTTGGTCGTTGCCCCAGGCGGCTTCCAAGGCGAAGATGCCGACGTTTTAGCCGTTGACACCTATTCCCGGCAAAAACGCACCGGCGATTTTCTCCGCGTCAAGCCGCAGTGGGACCAGGCACTGGCCGAGATTGCAGCCGGCCAGGACCGCACCACGGGTGATTACAACGCCTGGTGGGATGCCCGCAACTACCGCAACAACTTAGCCAACATCACCTGCGATGTTGTGTCCGTTCATGGTCTCAACGACTGGAACGTCAAGCCGAAAAATGTGATCAAGTTATGGCAAGGACTGCAGGATCTGCCGATCGCCCACAAACTATTTTTGCATCAAGGCCAGCATGTCTACCTCAACAATGTCTTGTCACTGGATTTCACCGACCAGATGAACCTCTGGCTGTCCTATGAACTGCTCGGTGTGCAAAATGGAGCCAAAGATGTGATTCCCGATGTGACCGTGCAGGATAATGTGACCCCGCAGACCTGGCATCATTACAGCAATTTTGGGGCGCCTGCGACCGACCATTCAGTCCAGTCGCTGACCCTCGATCAGGCAACGGGCCGGGGTGCCAGCTTCGTCGATAACGCAACTGCGATCTTCACCGCCCATCATCAGACCTCCGATGATTTTGAAGCGGAGATCGTTCGCCCAGGGAAAAACAGTCTGTACGACGATGTTCGGTTGTGGCTGGATCTGCCTGCTTTCGCCGACGAGGTCACCTTGGAAGGCATTCCAACATTATCGCTTCGACTTTGGATCGACCAACCAACGGCAATTATTTCTGCCCGGTTAGTCGATGTCGGCGACGCCAAACGGTTCACCCCAAATGCCAGCGTCATTGAGGCCAGCGGTTACCAGCTCGGCTACGATTTCAAAGCCGATCGAATCGTCGAATTTGGCGAAGGCACCGAGACCGCCAGCAAGCTGATCACGTTTGGCCACGTCAACGCGCAAAATCCGACGAACGCGTATGAGATTCAGCAGATCGAGCCGGGCAAACCGTTCACTGTCGAGTTCGAGCTTCAGCCGACCCATTATCGCCTGCCAAAAGACCGGCACCTCGCGCTGATCATTCACGGCGCCGACATGGCACAGACGCAGCGCCCAACCACGATCACGAATTACCACCTCGATCTGGAGGCCAGCACTCTTCGCCTCCCGTTACGGTCTGACGAAAATTGATTGCCCCTGCCTTCACGAGTGAGACACCCATCTTCTCTGAAAGTAGCACGCACCTCAGCGTGATATCACGGTCCAAATCGAGCGGTTGAAAAGTTATTTAAAATAATTTTTTCAGATCCTGACAGGACACGTTCAAAACGCCCACATCATAGCGATGCGAGCGTTTTTATTGTGTAATAAAAAAGTTGACAGCATCGTTTACAAGGTGCTATATTAATCGACAGCAGAAGGGGCTTCTGGTGTGGCCACACGGAACGGTTTCCCCCGAGGCAGGCGGACCCAGTGCGGGGGATACCGTACGCAAACCTAGAGTGGCTGCTATGAAGGGCATCCGAGTCAGTGGTGTCATAAATTAGGGGAGTGGGTCAGTTCCACAGTTCCATCGTTCTACCAGCTTTACCAGTATCACCGTTGTCCGGCAGCAAGCATCGAGCCTTGATCACGCTGTCGCCGTTGAAATCTGATCGCGCCAAGCCCCACAAGCAAGGCGCCTCCAGTATCCTAATCTAAAATCACGCAAACACACTGGCAATGCCCCAAAAGGCACTTCGACCGGTGTGTTTGTCGTACATGGCCTCAAAATATTCATTTTCGATTCTGATCTTTTTTCAAAAAAGTGAGAATCGGCAAAAAATCTAAACATGCCCAAAAAATCGCCCGCTTTTTGGGCACATTGACGAACCGGAATCAAAAATCGGGTCAAAACTTCACGACGAAGTTCTGACCCGATTTTTATCTACCTAACTATTAGTCCGCGTGACTGCGGCTTTTGGGAAGGCATGAGGCACTTCACAGTCCGCGCGTGACCGGTGTGATCAATACAATTCCAGATACTGATCGCGTTCCCATTCCGAAACACTTTGCCGGTATGCGGCCCACTCCAAGTCTTTGGAGTCCTTGAAGCTCTGATACAAATGCGGGCCAAGTGCGGCCTTGACCACCGGATCATCTTCCAGCGCCTTGATCGCGTTGTGCAAGGTCGATGGCAGATCCTGGATGTGGTTGGCTTTCCGCTCGGAGTCTTGCATCCGGTAAATGTTGCGATCGACGGCCTCTTCCGGCGTCAACTTATTTTCAATACCGTCAAGTCCTGCCTCGAGAATCGCGGCGATGGCAAGATACGGATTGGCGGTCGGATCGACGCTGCGCAATTCAAGGCGCGTCCCTAACCCGCGGGCAAGTGGCACCCGAATCAGCGGGCTGCGATTGGTGCCGGACCAAGCGATGTAAACGGGTGCCTCGAAGCCTGGGACCAAGCGCTTATACGAGTTGACCGTGGGATTGTTGATTGCGGTGAGTGCCCGTGCGTGAGCCAGCAGGCCAGCGAGGAAATGCATCGCGCTGTCAGACAATTGGGTGTCCGTCTCTGGATCGTAGAAGAAGTTCTTCTCCCCTTTGAAGAGCGACATGTTGATATGCATCCCCGACCCGTTGATGCCGTGCAGCGGCTTTGGCATGAAGGTCGCGTACAGCCCATGCTTGCGGGCGATCGTTTTCACGACCAACTTAAAGGTTTGAATGTGATCGGCGGCATCGAGCGCATCGGTGTAGCGAAAATCGATCTCATGCTGGCCAGGCGCAACTTCGTGATGTGAAGCCTCGACCTCAAAGCCCATTTTTTCCAGCTCAAGGACAATATCACGCCGGCAATTTTCACCCATGTCAAGCGGGGCAAAATCAAAATAGGACCCCTTGTCATTCAGCTGCATCGATGGCTCGCCGTTTTCGTCCAGCTTGAACAAGAAAAACTCTGGCTCTGGGCCGATGTTGAAGGCCGAATAGCCGTCATCTTTCATGTCCTGAATCACGCGGACCAAATTGTTACGCGGATCGCCTTCAAATGGCGTGCCGTCCATGCGGTGAACACTGCAGATCAGCCGTGCGACCTTGCCGTGATCATTCTCCCACGGGAAAAGCAGCCAGGTGTTGAAATCCGGAAACAGCAACATATCACTTTCCTCGATGCGGACAAATCCGTCGATCGAGGAACCGTCGAAGGCCATCTTGTTCGCCAGCACTTTTTCCAGCTGGGAAACAGGCACTTCAACGTTTTTGATGATGCCATTGATATCGGTGAACATCAGGCGCAAAAACTGAACGTTCTCCTCTTTGACGCTGGTCCGAATATCATCTGCGGTGATCGTTTTTCTTGCCATGGATTGTTTCCTTTCCGCAAGGCGACTCGCGCCATGCGTACGTCGACTACGGCCGAAACCCAAATCCCTGACTGACACTAGGGCCACTGGGATTTTGGTTCATGCGACTTTGATTAAGTAGCTCTGCCCGCAACGCCTGCCGCACCGCGGCGTCGCTGGTCTCGTTGACAGGCTGGCGCGGCTTGCGCAGCCGTTTGATGTCGTCTAGACTGAGCCCACTTGCCAACTGGTCCTTGATATCGATAAGCGCATCGACATCATTGAGCGCATACATCCGGTGATTGCCGGCGGTGCGCTGGGGATGAACCAGGCCCTGTTTTTCATAATACCTGATTTGGCGCGCCGACAGTGCCGTCAACGTCATGACGGTGCCGATCGGAAGCACCGCGCGACTGCGCAGATCGACCACCTCTGCCATGGGCTCGCCTCCTGTATGGTGTCAGACTAACAAACGAGCCCGCCGCGTGTCAACCAATGATGTCAGCTTATCTGACATTCGGGCAAAAAATGACGCCACGAAAAAAGGCCGGCCGCAGCCGACACTTTCCCGATGCTAGTTGAAAAATGTCGCCTGCGCCGCGCCAATGATGCCAAGCTTGACATGCGCATAAGTGAGCCCACCTTGCAGATACAGGGTGTACGGCTCACGGAGCGGCCCATCGCCTGAAAATTCGATCGTTGCGCCGGAGACAAACGAGCCCCCTGCCATGATGACCTCATCTTCGTACCCGGCCATCACTTCAGGAATCGGCGTCACAAACGAATCGATCGGCGAATTTGCCTGCAGGGCCTCAGCGAATGCCACCATGTCGTCTGGATTGCCGAAGTTGACAGTCTGAATCAGATCCGTGCGGGGCTCGTTCCATTTTGGACTGACATCAAGGCCCAGCGCCTCAAGCAACGCGGCTTCAAAAATCGCCCCTTTGATCGCATTGCCCGTGGTCTGCGGTGCGATGAAGAAGCCCTGATACATGTCGCGCAAAATATCGAGCGTCGCCCCTTCATCCGCGCCGATGCCCGGCACCGTGAAGCGATACGAAACGCGCTCGACCAGATTTTTGCGGCCAACGATATAGCCACCTGTTTTGGCCATGCCGCCGCCACCATTTTTGATCAAAGAGCCTGCCATCAGATCCGCGCCGACATCCAGCGGCTCCTGAGTCTCGGAAAATTCGCCGTACGCGTTATCCGTGAAGATCCACACATCCGGGGCCACACCGCGCACCGCCTTGATCATTTCGGCGATCTTCGCGATGGTGAAGGATGGTCGCGTCGCATACCCGCGCGAGCGCTGAATCGCAACGACCTTCGTCTCAGGGCGAATGCGCGCCTTGATCGCATCAAGATCTGCCTCGCCATTTTCCAGCAATGGGACAAAATCGCTGGTGATGCCGTATTCCTTGGCGCTTCCGATACCGTTGCCAGCCATGCCCAGCACTTCCTGCAAGGTATCATACGGCTCGCCCGTGATGTAGAGAATCTCATCGCCAGGGCGGGTCAGGCCAAGGAGCGCAGTCCCAATCGCATGCGTCCCCGACACGAATTGCGGCCGCACTAAGGCATCCTCGCCGCCCAAGACATCGGCAAAAATCGCCTCGAGCTTATCGCGACCCTCATCATTGTTGCCATAGCCAGTGGTGCCGGACAGGTCACTTTCGGCCACGTGATGCGCCTGAAAACTGGCCAAGACCTTCGCCTGATTGGTCAAGATCTGGGCATCGATCGTTGCCAATTGCGGCGCGATCTTTTCATCGACCGCATCGACCAGCGCCATTAACTTTGGGTCATACTTATCTTGCCAAGCCATTTTGTTCTCCTTTGATAAACGACGCGACAAGCTGATCGATCGCCTCAAGCGCAGTTGGCGTTTGAAGCAGGTCAAACCAGTTGGTCGGCATCTGATTGCGAAAATACGTCAATTGCCGTTTTGCATAATTGCGCGAATGCTGCTTGATCAGCGCAACAGCCGGCGCAAGTGGCGCCTGCGCCTGAAGCACCGGCACAAGCTCCTTGTAGCCGATTGCCTTAAATGCCTGCGCATCCGGCGACACCATTGCAAGCAAGCCGGCCACTTCCTGAAGAAGGCCCTCCTGCATCATCTGATCCACGCGCTGATCAATGCGCTGATAAAGCAGCGCCCGGTCGGTGGTCAGGCCGATCACCAGACTCTGGTAAGGCTCTGTTGGCGGCGATTGGGCGGAAAATAGTTGGCCGGTCTGCTCGATCACCTCCAGCGCCCGCACCACGCGTCGGGAGTTGGCAGCCGGAATCTTGGCGGCTGCATCAGGATCCCGAGCCGTAAGCTGGTCGTGGAGCCAGTCTTGACCATGCACCGCCAGTTGGGCTTCCCACCGCTGCCGGGCCGGAGTCGTCGCCGCGACACCTAAAGGGAGCCCCTTCGCCAAAGCATTCAGGTAAAACCCGGTGCCGCCGACCACGATCGGCAGTTTCCCCCGGGCCACCAGCGCCTGGATCACCGCGCCGGCACGTGTCTGAAACTGAGCCGCGGTGAATGGCGTCCCCGGATCGATGATATCGATGAGATGATGGGGCACGCCATCCATTTCCGCCGGGGTCACTTTGGCGGTGCCAATATCCATGCCGCGATAGATCTGATAGGCGTCGCCATTGATCACTTCGCCGTTGAACTGTTGCGCGAGTTTCACCGCCAGCGCGCTTTTTCCCACGGCAGTCGGACCGCCGATGAGAATGATCTTGGGTTTTAAGGCAGTTTTATTCATTTCATCACCAGCTTCTAGTATAATGAACCTAGCGATAAAGTTCAGCAGAATGGAGGGATTTTCATGAAGCACAAATTTTTTGGTGGTTTTCTTCTTGGCACTTTGATGACGGCCAGCGCCGTTGCAGGCAGTTTGATCGCCTTCAAGAAGTCTTATATCGAACCTGTGGAAGATAAAGTCGACGAGATCAACACTAACCGCAAAAAAGCCAACCGCAAGCAGCACGCTGCTCACCAAGGCTAACCTATTCATGCCAGCCGCGATGCTGGCTTTTTTTGTCTCGTCATCGAAGCTAAATTGAAGCTCGGCCCCCACCCGGTCAAGCATAAAAAATCCGGGCCGGCACAGTAAACTCGTGCGACGACCCGGATTTTTGTCGATATGGCCGCAGACCTATTTCTTGTCTTCGAGCCCTTTTTTCTTCTTGGTCTTGCCCGACCAGGCGTTGTAGCCGCCCTTGAGCAGATAGATCTGGGTGAATCCAGCTTTTTTCAAGCGGTAAGCCGCACTGACGGAACCGGTGCCGGTCAGATCATAGAGATAAACTGGCAGGTCCTTGCGCAACTCGCTCATCCACTGCTTGATCGTGCTGGCAGGCAGGCTCCGGGCGCCGAGAATATGACCGGCGTCGAAGTCCTTTTTTTCACGCAGGTCGGCGATCGTCGCCTTGCGCATGCCCGCTTCGAATTCTTCCGGGGTGAGCTCACCGCCGACGGACTTCAAGCGATTTTTGCGAATGCGGATATAAAACCAGTTGGCGGCCCAAACGATCAGGAAAACGCCGACCAGGGTGAGTAAAAATCCAGTGATGTCGTTCAAATGATCGCCCCTTACTTCAATGCCAGGCTGGCCGCGCCGATCACGCCAGCTGTGTTACCCAAGGTCGCCAGGCGAATGTGCGTCGTGTTACGGACATTCGGGAAGGTGAACTGTTCAAAGTAGCTCTGCACACGCGTCAACAGGAAGTCGCCAGCCGCAGAGACGCCGCCGCCAATTAAAATGTACTCAGGGTTGAGCATGTTGCCCAGGTTGCCGAGCGCGAGGCCGAGGTAATAGCACACTTTGTCGACGATCATCAGGGCCAGCTTGTCGCCGGTCTTCGCGCAATCGAACACGATCTTGCTGGAGATCTCGTCGCCATTGTCGAGAATCTGCTTCAGCTGGGAATCGCCGGCAAATTCTTCCGCCATGTCACGCGCCACACGAACGACACCAGTGGCACTGGCCACGGTCTCAAGGCAGCCTTTTTTCCCGCAGGTGCACAGATAGCCATTTGGATCGACGGTCACATGGCCGATCTCACCAGCCGAGCCAGCGGTGCCGTGAAGCAAGAGGCCATCTGCGACAATGCCGCCGCCGATCCCGGTACCCAGGGCGACCAGGGTCACGTTTTTCGACTTGTCGCCGGCACCCTTCCACTGCTCGCCAAGCGCCGCCACATTGACGTCGTTGTCGATGGCAAATGGAATGCCCGTTGCGGCTTCAATGTCGCGCTTCGGAAACTGCAGCGTTTTCCAGTTCAGGTTATAGGCGCCAATGACCGTGCCCTGTTCGAGATCGACCGTGCCAGGAGACCCCATGCCGATGCCCAGAAAATCGGATGCATCCATGTTGTACAGTTTCATGTGGTCCTTCAGTGAGTCGATGATATCCGGGATGATGTGGCTGCCATCATCCAGAATGTTGGTATCGATGCTCCAGCGCTGCTGGATCTCACCATCCGCCGTCAAGATCGCAAATTTAGCGGTGGTGCCCCCAAGATCGACACCGATCAGCTTCTTGTCAGTCATTCTCTTGCCTCCGTGTGGTTGTATTTAAGGGATGTTTTTCTTCTTGTTCATGTTCGTGGCGCAACACGATCTTCGCAGTCGCGTACGTCTTATCGTCGATCAGCTGGAGCTTATGCAAACGGTCCACTTCCACCGCAGCCAGCTCAATGTCCCACAGCCGCTCGCCCACGTGGATATAGGTCCCGTAGCGTTTCAGTAGCTGGAGCACGTCATAGTAGGTCCTCATAGCAGCGCCTGCGTGTAGCCGAAGTGAAGCAGGAAGCCAAGCACGCCGATGAGAAAAACACCGGAGATCACTTGACGCCAGCGTGGCATTTCCCCAATGTTAGGGGCCCCGAGCAAGCCAGCGATCAAAAACCCGCCGATCAACCCACCAATATGTCCATAAATATCAACCGAGGAAGAAAACAGGTTGAAGATCAAGTTGATCGCAGCGAACACCGCAAACTGCCGGGCGACGGCGCCAACTTGCGGCTGATGGCGAAATGTATCGCCCAGTAGCAAAAAGGCACCCATCAACCCGAACAATGCCGTGCTGGCCCCGGCTGAGACCACATCAGGGTTAAACACGAAGCTCGCCACGTTCCCCGCAATGCCGGAAACCAGGTAGATCGTGAGGAAGCGCCAATGGCCGAAGACTTGCTCGCACAGGACCCCCAGAAAATACAGTGTGAGCCCATTCATCAAAATATGGGTCAGGCCAATATGAAGAAAGATCGGCGTGATGAACCGCCACCATTCCCCCATCCAGATCGCCGTGTTGTAGCGGGCCCCGAATCGAATCAGAACCGTGACCGACTCGCTGCCACCTGCCAGTGTCTCAAGCGCGAACACGCTGATCGTGACCGCAAGCAACGCATATGTGATAAATGGGGTGCCATCAAGGCGTCTGACCCACCGTGGGGTATTTTGCATAGCCGCTCCTTTCAGCATCTCGACAAAAAAGCAACAGGCGCGAACCTGCTGCTCGCCGCAAACTCAAACCGAGAAAAATAGTATCCCTTGCCAAGCTGACGCCTGACATTCACAGAATAGTTTAGCATTTTTTGGAAGGGCTGCCTAGTATAACGCGTGCGCCGTCATGTACCACACAATACAATGCAGCCTTCCATCAGCTGCCATTAAGTAATAGACGAAGCTGGTAAGTCTGTTTCTCAATCGCACTCTCCGAATCCTGAAACAGCTGCTTATTCTGACCCTTCATTTAGAGCTCACGATTTGGCCTTTCCCCTCTGCCTCACGTTCGCCCCCCCTTCCACGCAAAAAGGCCGCTTTGGCGACCTTTTTGGTTAGTTCTTCAATTTGACTTGGTGCGGGGTGTAATTTTTGTCTTCCTTGACGTCGTTCATTTTGTAGTAGTCACTGAACATTTGCTTGGCGACGACTTGGGCGTAGTTGCCGTCCGTGTCCGCTTCTAGGTTAGGGAAGACGACGGCGATCGCGATCTGTGGGTCCGTTGCCGGGGCAAAGCCGACGAAGCTTAGGGTCGTGGTCTCAAGCAGCTTGGACGTGTTGTCTTCCGGATCCGCCCGCGTAAAGGTCTGGGCGGTCCCTGTTTTGCCAGCCACGCCTGGGTTGAGGGTGTTCAAGCTGGTCGCGGTGGTCCAACCGTTGGTCCCGTGGACGACCTGCCACATTCCCTGCTTGACGAGGTCGATCTGGGCCTGGGTATTGGGGATCTTGCCCAAGATCGTCGGCGTGGTCACATTTGTCGTCGCGGTGGCTTTGCCGTTGTTGGCGGTCTGGCTGATCGACTGAACGATGTAGGGTTTCATGCGGTAGCCGTTGTTGGCCACAGCCGAGACGTATTGCGCCATTTGCATCAGGGTGTACGTATCGTAGTTCCCGTAAGACAAGTCCAGCGCCGAGCCGACTGCCAGCTGACCATTCAAAGTGGTGGCGCCTTGCAGCCCTGAGATCTCCCCAGGCAGGTCGATGCCGGTGGTCAAGCCGAGTCCGAACTCGGCAAAATACCGTCGCATTTTGTCAAAAATATCGGAGTCCATGGTCATGGAGACCTTTGGGGTATATTTCGCGTTGGCTTCACGCATTGCCAAATGCATCATGTAGATGTTGGAGGAGACTTCCAGTGCCGAGGCGGCATTCAGGGAGCTGAAGGTGCCGACTGGATAGACGGACTTTTTGACTGGGGTGGCCGGCAGATAGATCGGCGTATCGGCGATCGTATTTTCCGAGGTGGTAATGACGCCATCCTGCAACGCGCCGAGGATCATCGCGGGCTTGACGGCCGACCCCATCGCAAACGCGCGGTTCAACACGCCAAGGGCATCATCAGAAACTTTGTGCGACTTCGTGTTTTGCGCTTCGCCGGCAATGGCCAACACCGCGCCGGTGCTCGGGTTCATCGCCACGGCATAGGCACCATCCGCATTCGCGGCTTCCCCGTCGGAAACGGCGCTGGCGAATGTCTTTTTCAAAATTGCTTCGACTTTTTGTTGATAGGCCGAATCGATGGTCAAGGTGAGGTTCGCGCCTTGTTGGCCTTTGAACTTCTGGACCGAGTTGATGATCTCATTGTCGCTGCCGATCTCGACTTGGGTGCGGCTCTTGGCGCCTTTGAGGACATTTTCGTAGGCTTTTTCCAGGTAGCTGATGCCAACGCGATCATTGCGGGCATAGCCATTGGCGAGGTAACCGGTCAGGCCATCGGATGGCAGGCCGGATTTTTCGCTGGAAACAGTCCCGATGATACTGGTCATGGACGCCCCATTTGGATAATGACGCTCCCAGTCAGTGCCCAAGTTCACGCCTGGCATTTCGGTCAAATGCTCGCCGACCAGCGCTAATTCCTTTTCGGTCAACCCCGTATTTTTCAGATAAACCGTGGTCAGCGAGGTCGCCCCGTTCATGATCTTGTACAGCGCCACGCTTTGCTTTTGCTTGGCGGTGAAGTTCGGCATGTGCTTTTCGACATACTCGGTCTGGGCAGTGTAAAGCTTGCCTGTATCATTTTTATATTTGGTCGCCGCATCCGGAATCTTCTGAATGACCGCGTCTGAGGCATCGCTGTCGGACAGATAATAATCCGCGTAGTCGCGCGGCTGAAGGTTATCGGTGTCGACGGTGATGTAGGTGACCAGCTTATCGGCAACGGCGCGCATCGACGCGGCCGTCACGCCCATACTCTTGGTGTAAGTGATCGCATTGTTGGCCTGATTGGTGACCAGCGGCCGGCCCTGGCTGTCAAAAATCAAGCCGCGGGGCACGGCGCCGGTGACCAGGGTCTGGTCGGTGCGATCGACTTCGGTCCGGAATTTTTCGCCATTGAAGATCTGCAGGTAGGCGAGCTGGGCGACCAAGGCGGCCAACAGCAAAAAGACGAAAAAGAAGAGCAGGTTCAGCCGCAGCGGAATCTGCGACTTCACGCGTTTTGGTTTTTGTGTCCGAATGTATTTCAAAAGCGATCTCCCCTACTCAGCGTCACGGTCAGTTTCTAAACACGAGTGTAGCAAAAACCCCGCCCGAAAGCGAGGCGCTCGCCATCTATGGTATAGTAAAAGGTGTTTTTGTGCCGCGACGTCGCGGCATTTTTAAGGTTTCTTTAGGTTGGGAGAAAAACATGCGACTGAAGCGTTTCTGGGAACGACATATCTTACTGCTTGCCTTTTTATTGCCATGCCTCGTGATGGGCGTGTATTTCATCGTGCGCGGGGTGTGGCCATTTGGCAATAGCTCCGTCCTCACCGTGGATATGGGCCAGCAGTATATTGATTTTTACAGCTATTATCGCCAGACACTGCTCGGGCATCCCGGCCAGCTGTTTTACGCCTTCAACAACGCGCTTGGCGGCGACATGTTCGGCACATGGGCATATTATCTCGCCAGTCCGTTCAATCTGGTGCTATTGCTTTTTCCAAAAACCATGCTGGATCTCGCCGTCGCGGTGATGACCCTGCTCAAATATGGGGCGGCCGGCCTCACCATGGCCTATTACTTGCGCCGCCGCGGCTGGCGCAGTCTGTGGCCAGCCACATTCGGCTTCGCCTATGCCCTGTCCGGCTGGATGGTCGCCAATCAACTGAACCTGATGTGGTTCGACGGTGCAGTCTTCTTGCCGCTGGTGCTGGATGGCGTCGAGCGGCTCATCGAAGAGCGGCGCCCGTTTCGGTTCATTTTCTGGCTGACCGTCGCGATCGTTGCCAACTATTATATGGGTTACATGATCTGCCTATTCGTCGTCGGTTACTTCTTTTGGGCGGCCAGCGCCCGCAAACGCGCCTGGCAATTGCGCGTCAAGGAGTTTCTGCGATTCGCTGGGGCAAGTTTGCTGGCCGGCGTGGCGAGTGCGGTGCTGCTTTTGCCGACGCTGTTTCAGCTGACGCAAAGCAAGGGCACCTACACGATCAAGACCATTCACTGGAAATTCGAGTATCAGCCGTGGAAAATGCTGGGCAAATTTTTCGCCGGCAGCTTCAACTTTGACCAAATGCCCAATGGCCAGCCGAATGTGTTCGTCGGCAGCCTCGTGGTGATCGCCTTTGTCTTGTATTTTGTCCTAGGCAAAAATCGCTGGCAGGAGCGGCTCACAGCCCTGGTTTGGACAGGCATTCTGACGCTGTCGTTGATGTTTGAGCCGCTGGATCTCCTGTGGCATGGCATGCAGTTTCCCGTTTGGTACAACTACCGCTTTTCCTTCGTCGTTTGTGCCTGGCTGATCCTGCTGGCGGCGCGGGCGCTACGCTTTTTACCGGATGGCATCAATGTGTGGCAGCTGGCCCTCAGCCTGGCCGTCGTGCTTGCCCTGTGCGGCGTGGTCTGGCTGAATGTCGATCAATTCCCGTACCTCTCCGATCAACAAGTCCTAACAACTTTCCTTTTCAGCGTCGCGGCCATCGTCCTGCTGTCGGTGCGCGCCGACCAGCGAAAATGGACACCGCTCTTATTCATGATACTGATCCTGGGCGAAAGCACCAGTAACATGGCGCTTTCCCTAAACCAGATCAGTTATGTGTCGCACAGCGACTATCACACCTACACCGAGGCCCTGCGCGAAGGTGTCGACAAGTTAAACGTCACCACCCCGGATCGCATCGGCAAGACGGTTTTACGGACAAAAAACGATGCGATGCAGGTCGGCTACTGGGGCACGGACCAATTCAGCTCGCTGTTTGAGCCCAGCGTGCCGCAGTTTTTTGGCAACATAGGCCAATCCGCGGGGGACAATTTTGCCGCCTACACCAACGGTACCGTGATCACCGATGCGTTGCTCGACATCCGCTACTGGCTGACGCCCCGGACCGATGTGATCGCCACCAGCGAAAGTCCTTTCCTGCCGCCGCTGTCCCCGCGTCCGGACCTTCAACGCGAGACGCGCCGCGGGCAGACACGCTGGCTGACGGGCTACGAAAACGACAACGCGCTTGGACTGGGCTTTGCGGCCAGCGACAAGATCTTGAAAACAAAATTGATCGACGGCATGCCGGTCACAAACCAGGAAATGATCATGGCCGCGCTGACCGGCCGCGATTACCAGACGCTGTTTGATAAGATCGATCTGGCGAAACCGGCAATCAAGGGCGGCACCTGGAGCGCTGGCATCGTTTCCAAGAAGAAGATCGCCAGCACAACAACCGTGACTTATACCTTCGAGGCGACCAGCAGCGACCCGTATTACCTGAAGATCGGGTCCGATTTTACCGATAACCTCGTCTCGCTCACGCAAAATGGGGTGGCGGTACCAATTTATGACACCTTCCGCGATAGCGAGCTGTTAAATATCACCCCCGGCGAGATCGGCAAAAAACAGACGCTGGTCTTCACGCTGAATAAGGATACCGCCAATTTCAGTAGTGTCGTCCTTTATCGCCTCAATCAAAGTAAGGTCACGGCCGATCTTGCCACTTTGAAACAATCGCCGTGGCGCATCGATGACTCAGGCGCCCGCCATCTTTCGGGCACCGTTTCCATCACTAAGAAAGATCAGGTCCTGATGACCACCATTCCGACGAGCCCAGGCTGGCACGTAACGGTCGATGGCCAGGCCGTCACGCCACACAAGGTCCTTGGCCTGTTCATGGCCCTCGAGTTGAGTCGCGGGACGCACCGCATCTCGATGACCTACACCCCGCCTTATTTGTGGGTAGGCCTCATTGTCACACTGGTTGCCTTGCTGCTGATTCTGCTATGGTGGTGGCTGACCCCGCGCGGTCGCCACAGCCGCGGCGCGATACGCCCAGAATAAAATCGCGTCAATTAAAAAAAGCCAAGACCGTTGCGCTCGGAGTTTTCCGAGTGCAGCGTATCTTGGCTTTTTTCGCGTCTGCCACAGGAGATTTGGCAACTGCACCAAACACGGCGCCGGTGCAGCAAGCTGTCCTCAGTGGCTTTTGGGCCGGGTGTTATACCCGCGGTCATCAAAAGGCTGCAGGCGCTCAAGCCATTCCTCTTTCAGCAGCTTGACCGCATGGCGCAGATTGGCAACATCGTCAGTCTTTTCTTCCCACAATACCTTATAAGTAAAGGCATCCGCGCCATATTCATCCCAATCACGCTGCAAGGCAGTCTGTCCATAGGCGTGGTTGTTGAGGTTTGTCTGATAATAGCCCCACCGATTTTTAGTGTTCGGCACCGCATCGATATAGATCTTATGAGTCACGGTATTCGTGAGCTGAATCACGCCATAATAGGTCGGCTGCAGCTTATAGTCGCGAATTTTTGTTTTCCGGTCTTCGTTCATGTTTGTCTCCTTAAAAGATCCGCCAATAGGTCCGCTCATCGGCCGTCCGTGCTAAAAACTGATAGTCGACGAGGTAGCGTTTGAGTGTGGTATGGTCAGGAAAAATTGCGTTAAGCAGCTGATCGACTTCGGTCCGCGAATACTGCCGGTCAAAAATAAATTCCTGCCTGAGCCGATACAGCACGGCAATGATTTTTTTCTGTCCTTTCGGCAACCGGGTGAGCGTCAAGCGACCATTTTCTTCATCAAAGAATTTGTCGACGATGGTCTGATACTCAGCAGCCGTGATCTTGAAGCGCGCATCTTGGCGTTCAACGCCCGGTGGCATCGGCAACCACGGCTGCGGCTTGACTTGGCCAAACCCGGCCTGATATTGCGCGAGATACAACCGCGCTTGTTTCGCCTTTTCCCGAAATGTGAAGCGCTGGTGCCGGACCGTCGCCAAGCTCACCTGCAGTTTTGCGGCGATCTGTGCATCGCTCTCCCCTGCGGCAAACGCGGCTAACAAGGTCTGCTGCGTGGCTGTGAGCGTGTTATATTTGTCCGTGGTCGCTAATATCGCGTGATCCGCTCCTCCGTGGGCTTGCTGAACATGCGCGGTGATCGACTCACGAGAAGGCGTGGTGTACGAACAATAAAGGCACACCCAGAGGTCCCCAACTTGGTGGTACCCTTGCGCCAACGCTTCTGTTGTCAGTGTCAATGGATCCATCAACGATCACCTCGTCAAAAATATACCGTTGTTGACGAATACTGTCAACATCATCCGAAACGATTCGAGCGACCCACCACGCCTCAACCTCGGGCCGACTCATGTGCGGCCCTCTCATTGAGAATCAAAAAAGCGCTAGGTCACGCGCCTCCGAGTATTTCGGTGGCCTCATAGCTTAGCGCTTTTTGTGTCTGAGCTTACAGGATTCTTTTTTATCCCTGCTCAGTAAACGTATAGACAGGCTCGTCTCGGTGCGCATCATAATCGACCGCCATATCGAGACCATTGAAAAACCAGGCATCCCCGGCAGTCACATAATAATGGATCCCGTCTTTAAGAAAGTCTTCAACGACCTCTGCAGGCGTGTCGTCTCGGGTCATGCCAACGGAAAAGCCATCATGCACATTTGTCTTGCCGTACACTTTTCCAAAAAAGCGAATGCCTGCACCAGCTGGCAACGCGAGCTCGTCGCGAAACCACTTGCTTGCGGCGTCTGTCATTGTGATGGCCATTTGAATTCCTCCTTGTAAGTTGCGGAGAGCGGGGACGTCAAAATCACGGGCTTGCGCACCCTGCAGTTGGGCTTCGGTGCGCATGGGTGGGACATTTAGCTGGCCCCGGCACTCGATGGCCAACTGCGCCATCCAGCGCCAGGGCCAAGCTAACTGCCCACCCATAATCGCGCACCGAAGCACCCTATTTCAGTTGGGCTTCGGCCCGCATGGCGGGGACATCTAACTGGCTCGTGCGCTCGAGGCGAAGTGCGCCTCAAGCACCCGAGCCAAGTTACCTGCCCCGCCATCCCGCGGGCCTACGCACCCTATTCTTTTTCCACTATTCCGTGCTGGAAGGCGTAGATCGCGGCTTGGGTGCGGTCTTCTACTTCTAGTTTGGCCAGGATGTTTGAGACATGGGTCTTGACGGTTTTGAGCGTGATGAACAACTCGTCCGCGATCTCCTGGTTGGAGCGGCCCTTGGCGATCAGTTGCAGCACTTCTCGCTCACGGTTGGTCAGGTCGTCGTAAAGTTCCTGCTTTGGTTTTTGCGTCAGCCGGTTCATCATTTTCGTCGTGACCTGGGGTTCGAGCACCGATTCCCCTTTGGCGGTCTGCCTGATCGCACTGGCGATCTCTTCGGCCGTTGCGGTCTTCAATATGTAGCTCGCCGCCCCGGCTTCAAGGGCGGGATAAACTTTTTCATCATCGATAAAACTGGTGAGGATGATGATACGTGCCTCGGGCCATGTCGCCAAAATACGCTTGGTGGCCTCGATGCCGTCCATGTTGGGCATCACAAGGTCCATCAAGATCACATCGGGCCGCAATGCCAAGGCCATGTCGAGGCCTTCTTGTCCGTCTTTGGCTTCGCCAGCCACGGTGAGGTCTGGCTGCACACCGAGATAGGTCGAGATGCCCAAGCGCACCATTTCGTGGTCGTCCACGATCAATACTTTAATCATTGCTTACTTCCTTTGATAATGGGACGCGCACTTCCACGCTGGTCCCTTGGTCTGGAAAACTGATCACCTTTGCCGTTCCGCCGAGGCTTTCAGCACGTTCCTTGATATTCGACAAGCCATAGCTGCCGGTCGTATTTTCGGTGGCCGGATCAAAGCCCACCCCGTCATCGACCACACGCAACACGACGCTAGTGTCGAGGTCCTTGAGATAGACCTCCAGTGTTTTGGCCTTGGCGTGGCGCAGGGTGTTACTGAGTAGCTCCTGCACGATCCGAAAAAGATTGTCCTCGCTGGCCGCGGAGAGATGGACATCCGCGAGCTCCCATTTGATCTGAATGCGGATCTTCGTCTGCAGTTCCTGCAAAAGTGCAATGATGCCCTGCTTCAGGGACTTGCCCTCAAGCGTCGTCGGCCGCAAATGCAAAAGCAGCGCGCGCATCTCGGCTTGAGCCTCGTTGATCACGCCTTCAATGGTCGTGATCTGTTTGAGCTCCGGCGCTTCCGGCGTATTCTGATTCACGACCGAGCGCAACGCCGACAGCATCATCATCGCGGCAAAAAGCTGTTGAGAAACGGAATCATGCAGCTCACGGGCTAAGCGATGGCGTTCCTGAGTCAGAATCTCTTCCTTCGTTTCGCCGGCGATCACAACAGGCGACGCCGAATAACGAGCGACCTCGCGCTGTAAGCGTATCATTTTTTGCCGCAACGCTTCAAGCATCTTTGCAACATCGCCGCCAAGCGCCGTTTCGGCCTCACCTTGCCGGGCAAAAACAGGAGCCTCAAGTTGGCCAGCCGCCAGTTGGGAAAGTCGTTTGGTCAACTGATTGTGTTGGTAACGCGCCAGGCCATAACTGGTCGCCGCTACCAAGACCGCGATCAACAGGGCGCCTGCGATCACATAGGTCAAAAGCGGCGCACCAAAAGTGGTTTGTTGAAGTAGCGCCCACATCTTATCGAGATGGCCACTGGCAACCGCCAGCATCAAAAACAGTTCCAGTAGCAAGATCGAGATAAGCGCGATGAAAAATTGCCAAGCCAATCGGATCCAATTCATACGCGCAACACCTCCACATCCCCAACCAAGACGTTGAGAATCAAATGAACACGGCGGGTGGCGTCATCATAATCGCTGCTGAAATGCTTGACCGTTTCGTTTTGCATATGGAACTCCTGGTCATCGATTGTCAGGGTGCCCAGCATCGCAGAGTGGTCGACCATCACGCCGACACCGATTGGCACGAGCACACGCGTTTTCCCAAACCCCTTGCGAACGACCACCACATTGTCGCCGGCCGGCAAAAACGTGTTGCCAAGGTCGATGATGGTGTCACCCATGCCAACAGTGAGATTGATGTCATCCCACTCAAAAACCTCGGCGCCGATCGTTTCATTGCCAAACCAAGGGTGCCGCTTCACCTGACCGGCTTTGGCGGACGGATTCCTGGTCTCAACAGAGACAAAGCGTTTTTGTTGCCAAGGCTTCTTGACGGTCGTTTCGCCACTTGGCTTGCTGGACAAGGCGATGATCGCGACCAGGGCCGCAAATAGCACCAGCCAAAACGCCGGATTGATCATGACCGAAACGGCCAGCGTGATGCCGCCAATCGTGCACCACACCCCCGCCGAGCGATGGCGCTTCACGCCGATCGCAAGCAATAAGGCGCCAAGCACGACGCCGATCAGTGCCGGTGGGTTCGTCACGATCTGAAAACCGAGCCAAAGTAAGAGCCCGCCTTCAAGTAGCCCAAACACGCGCCAATGTGACATCTCTCGACACCTCCCCTTTTTACCATCTATTATACCGAACACCACCACGTTGAGCTTACGGCTTGCGACTGATTTCGCGCGGGATGGCCCCGTGAATTCTCAGCCGGGCCCCACGCGCCACCTCATAAAAAAAACACGCCGCCGCGTGTTTTTCCCCGAAATGCTTTAGCCTTCGACTTTGGTGATCTTAACGGTCATGTCGCCGCCAGGAGTGTTAATGGTGACCACATCCCCGACCTTTTTGCCAATCAAGCCCGCTGCGATCGGTGAATCATTGGAGATCTTGCCGTTGAACGCATCCGCTTCCGCCGAACCCACGATCTCGTATGTTTCAGGCTCATCATCGCCTTCTTCAACAAAGGTGATCTTCTTGCCGATCGACACTTCATCGGCGGCCACGGAATTGGCGTCGATGATCTGCGCATAACGCAGCTGCGTTTCGATGGTAATGATGCGCGTCTCAAGCGTGCTTTGTTCGTCCTTGGCACTTTCGTATTCAGAGTTTTCGGACAGATCGCCGAATCCACGTGCGACCTTGATTCGCTCGATCACTTCCGGCCGCTTCACAGTTTTTAAGTTTTCTAGTTCTTGTTCCAGCTTGACTTTGCCGTCAGCTGTCATCGGATAGACTTTATCCGCCATAACGATCCCTCAATTCCATTTTTTGTGTATCTAAACAACGATGCTACGTGCTGACGTGCGCAATGTCAATGAAAATTCACTCGCGCAGGCCACGCTCGGCCAAGATTGCCCGGATCTTGGTGACCAGCAGATCGATTGCGACCGTGTTCCGCCCGCCCTCTGGCACGATGATGTCGGCGTAGCGCTTGGTCGGCTCGATGAACTGATGATAGGACGGCTTGACCGTGGTGAGATACTGCTGAATCACATCATCCAGACTGCGCCCACGTTCGGCCATGTCGCGCTTGATGCGCCGAATCACCCGAATGTCGTCGTCGGTGTCGACATAAACTTTGATGTCCATCAGGTCGCGCAGGGTCTCGTCTGCCAAGATCAGAATTCCCTCGACAATGATCACATCCCGAGGCGCGACATGGACCACCTCGCTTGCCCGGTTATGAATCGTGTAGTCATAGACCGGCTTTTCGATCGGCCGCCGTGCGATCAGATCAGTGAGCTGCTGGTGAAGCAGCGGCGTGTCGAAGGCAAGGGGGTGATCATAGTTGATCTTCCGCCGCTCCTCAAAGGGCAAGTCGCTATGTTTGTAATACGAATCCTGCTCAAGCAGCAGGAGCGAGTGCCCGGAAAAATTATCGAAGATCGCCCGAGCGACCGACGTCTTCCCACTGGCCGAGCCGCCTGTCACCCCGATCACGATCGGTTTTTGTGCATCCACTTAAAAGCCTCCACTATCAAAAATCTGAGACGGGTTTGGAACTGCCAAACCCGCGATTTAGCCCACTGCCAACAAAAACTGGACCAGCCCAGCTGATCCAGTTTTGCTCGGTCACTGACCGTTATCCGCCGCAAATTTTGCCACGTTGGCATCATGTGCTTCACGCGTTGTCGCGTACAAGATCTCACCGGTCTTGAGGTTCGCGACGAAGTACAGATAATTTTTGTCACGATCAAGCGGCGACAGCACCGCGGAGATCGACGCTTCACTTGGCGAGTCGAACGGCCCCGGCCCGTAGCCAGTATTGACGTACAGGTTATATGGGCTGTCCACCGCGGTATCGGTGTTGGTCAGATGTGTTTTATGCGTATTCAACGCGTACATGACCGAAATATCGGATTGAAGCGGCATCTTGACCGCAAGCCGGTTCAGGAAGACGCCTGCGATCGTGCGCCGATCATTGGCCGTGCTACCTTCGCGTTCGACCAAACTGGCCAGCGTCATCACTTCTTGGACCTTGTAGCCCTGCTTGTTGATGCTGGTGTAGTACTGCTGCAAGATGCTGTCAGTCTTTTGCACCATTTGCGCGACAAGCGTCTTCAAGGTCTCTTTCTTGGTGATCGTGTAGGTCGCCGGGAACAGATAGCCTTCCAGCCGGTACCGCACATCCTTGGCTTGCGCCGCCGACGTCAACAGCTTTGGATAATCCTTGGCCAGCTTGGCGAAAAATGTCTCGTTTTTCATCAAGTCGAGGAATTTCTCCTTGGACATGTTGGCGTTCTTGGACTTAAGCTTCTCGATCACATCGCCGATCTGCTCGACTGTGACGCCTTCTTTGACCAACACGGTGCCGATCTGGTTATCGCCTGTGCTCCCTGCACGAAGCTCACCGACGATCTGCTGCAAGGTGTTCGCCTGGGTAAAGGTATAGTCACCCGCTTTAAAATTCGTATAACTATGAAATTTCACATAGTAGTTGAACACAGTGGCCGACTTGATGATCTTTTTGTTTTGCAGCGTGGCCCCGATCTCTTTGGTGCTCGAGCCGATCGGAATGTGCACGGTGATGCGGTCGGTGGCTTTCTCGTTGACCGGCTCCAGCGAGGATTTCACATACCGATAGCCCATGAGCCCGACGATCACGAGCAACACGACCACAATGCCCACGACCCACAGCACAATGCGGTTGACGACCCGCGATTCCGCCTGATGCAGCGATTTTTTTCGAGATCCTTGATCATTTGGCGTCTGATTATCCACGAGTCGCCCTCCTCATTGCAAACATACTGCTGATATTATACAAAAACCTGCCGCAAAAAGCGACAGGCTCCCGTGATTTAGCGAATCACCGCGTGCAGCTCGGTCTCAAGCGCCGTCTGAATTTTGGCGAAGGCCGCGTTGACCTCATCTTCCGTCAACGTCTGATCATCGCGCCGATACGTCAGGGTGTACGCCATGCTCTTTTGCCCAAACGGCAGGTTCTTGCCGTGATAGACGTCAAACAGATGGCTATCCTGCAGATACTTCCCACCATTTTGCCAAATGACGGCCTCGATCGCCGCATGCTCGACTTCGATGCCGACCTGAATAGCGATATCGCGGGTCACGCTTGGGTACTTCGGCGCCGGGGCCGCAGTCATGTCGCTGCGATCCGCGGCCAACAAGGCATCCAGGTCCAGTTCGAACACGAACGTATCCGGCAGGCTGTGCGCTTTGGCGTAGCCCGGATGAATCCGGCCGATCAAGCCGATCCGTTTGTCGCCCAAGAGAATGCTGGCGCTTTGCCCAGGATGCAGGGTCGGCTCGTCGGTCAAGGCCACATAGCGCACCGGTTCATTCAACCGATAATCGCCCAGCAGCGTCTCCACAATGCCTTTGACATTATAAAAATCGACAGCTTGCGCGGCTTCGTGCCAGCTCTTTTGCCGCGTGAGCCCAGTAATGGCACCGGCAACATACTCTTTTTCAACAGGGCGCGTCTCATCCTTGCTGCGCAGGAAGACACGACCTTGTTCGTAAAGCGCCAGGTCGTTTTGCGAACGCGCCACGTTATAGGCGATCGCGTTGAGCAGGCCCGTCACCAGATTTTGCCGCAATGTGCTGTGGTCATTGGTCATCGGCCAGGCCACCTGAGTTGGTTCGCTGGCTTCAAGCGCAAACGCAGGGGCTTCCGCTTCGGCCACCAAACTGTAGGTGATTGCCTGACTCAGGCCCAGACCCTCCAGCAATTTGCGGGTCCGGCGGCGGCGCGTCTGACTCGGGGTGAATTGACCGATCGTCATCGTGGTCGTCGGCAAGGTGCTCGGCAACTCATCGTAGCCATAGATGCGGGCGATCTCCTCGATCAGATCGGCTTCGATGCTGATGTCCCAGCGCCGCGTTGGAATCGACACGGTGAAAAGACCATCCGCTTCGGTCACGCCAAAGCCCAGCCGCTTGAAGATCGTGGTCACCGTTTCCGCGGTCAGCTCAGCGCCAAGCACATGGTTGATCCGCGCTAGAGAAATGTTAACGATGACGGGCTCAGGTTTGATTGCCGAAGCAGATAAGGTCCCCGTTGCAACGACGCCGTGACCCAGCGTGGCCATTTGCCGCGCCGCCTCATCCAAGGCGAGATTGATGCTGCCAACATCAACCCCTTTTTCAAAACGGGACGAGGCTTCTGAACGCAGGTTGTAGCGCAGGGCCGTGCGCCGAATGTTGACGGGCGCGAATTTGGCCGCCTCGATCACGACGGTCTTGGTACTGGCCGTGATCTCGGTGTCCAAGCCCCCCATCACGCCGGCCAGCGCAACGGGGCGTGTGCCATCGGTGATCACGATGTCGTCGTCGATCAGCTCGTGGTCATTGCCATCGAGGGTGGTCAGATGCTCGCCATTCGTCGCGCGGCGCACCAGAATCTGGTGGCTCGCGAGCTTGTCGTAATCAAACGCATGGAGCGGCTGGCCATATTCGAGCATGATCAAATTGGTCACATCGACAATGTTATTGACCGGGCGCACACCGGCATTCCAGAGGCGGCGCTTCAGCCACAGCGGGCTATCTTCGATCGTGACGTCGCTGACCACCCGCATCTGATACGCCGGTGCATCATTTTCATCCGTCACGGTGGCGTTCAGAAGCTCGGTGATCGGCTTGCCCGTTTCTTCAACAGGAATATCCTTGAAGTGCGGCTTTTCATCATAGGTGGCACCGACTTCCCATGCGACACCGCGCATGCCCAGCGCATCCGCGCGGTTCGGCGTGATCTCAAAATCGAGAATCGCATCGGTCATCCCCAGCGCTTCGAGGGCATCCGTGCCGGGCGCGATTGTTTCATTGAAGACATAGATCCCAGCGGAATAAGCCTTCGGGGAGACCGAGTCGCTGAAACCGAGTTCCTGCAAGGCACAGATCATCCCGTTGCTTTCCACGCCGCGCATCTTGCTCTTTTTGATCTTCGTGTGGCCGCCGACCCAGGAATTGGGCAGCGCCACGATCACGGTTTGGCCTGCCGCGATGTTTGGCGCCCCGCAAACGATCTGAAGCGGCACGTCCTCGCCAACATCGACCTGCGCGACATGCAGGTGATCAGAATCTGGATGGTCGGCCAGGCTCAAGACTTTGCCCACCACGATCTTTTTCAACCCCTCATCCGGGTGTGTGACACTATCCACTTCGATGCCGGTGCGTGAGACCTTGTCCGCCAATTCTTCCGGCGAGACCGGCACATCGACTAACTCTTTCAACCATTCATATGACACATCCATGTGCTTAACCCTCCTGCTGGAATTGACTCAAGAAGCGAATGTCGCCTTGGTAAAAACTCCGAATATCATCGATGCCATATTTGAGCATCGCAAACCGATCCGGGCCAAGCCCAAACGCAAACCCACCGTAAACATCGGCATCGACACCTGCGTTGGTCAAAACGTTGGGATGCACCATCCCCGCGCCGAGCACCTCGATCCAGCCGCTGTATTTGCAGATTGCGCAGCCCTTCCCGCCGCAGCGGAAACAGGACACATCGACTTCCACAGAAGGCTCCGTGAACGGGAAGAAGCTTGGGCGCAGGCGAATCTGGCGGTCCGCACCAAACACATGCTGAGCCAAAGCCAACAGCGTCCCCTTCAGATCCGCCATGGTGATGTGCTTGTCGATCACAAGCCCTTCGACCTGGTGGAACTGATGACTGTGTGTCGCGTCGTCATTATCGCGGCGATACACGCGACCTGGGGAGATCATTTTCAGCGGACCCTTCGCAAAATCGTGCTTCTCCAGCGTCCGCGCCTGCACTGGACTCGTCTGGGAGCGCATCAGCAGTTGGTCATCCAGGTAAAAAGTATCCTGCATGTCCCGCGCTGGGTGGTCCTTTGGAATGTTGAGCATCTCAAAGTTGTAGTGATCCTCTTCCACTTCCGGCCCGTCGACGACTTGATAGCCTTGGCCAATGAAAAAGTCTTCAATGTCATCCATGATCTGAGCGAGAATATGCGGCGTGCCGACTTGTTTTTGATCGCCCGGCAGCGTCACATCGATCGTTTCTTTGGCCAGTTGGGCGTGAATCGCCAGCTGCTCGAGCAATGCCTTGCGCTCCGCGATGGATTCTTGCAAGTTGGCTTTAACTTGGTTGGCGAACTCGCCGATCTTTGGCCGCTCTTCTGGCGCAAGGTCGCGCATGCCGCGCAAGGCCTCGGTGATCGGCCCTTTTTTGCCCAGCAGCTCCACCCTGATCTTGTTTAATTCATCGAGTTCTTTGACACTCTTGATTCGTTTCTGATTCTCCTGATCCAGTTGCTCCAGCTTGGTTTTCAGATCCATGCCGGTGGCCTCCTTTGTGTTTTTGACCAAAATAAAAACGCCTCGCCCAAGAAGGGACGAAGCGTCGCGGTACCACCCTTGTTCACGCAAAAAACGTGCACTCAACTTGATAACGGCGATGCCGGAGCTTTCCGCAAGCGAAAAGTCTACTCGAGAAGTGAAAACAAGCTTTGGTCCCATCGATGGTTTGCAGTCATGACCATCGTTCCCTGGCTGGGCCGCCAGCTTGAGCTTCCGTCTTTGTATTTGGTTGTTCGATTACTTTCAGCATAGCAAAAATGGCGGGCGCGTCAAGCCCCCGCCGCATTTTTGCTGAAAATTACTCGCATTCCTCGTCTGACAGCCAGGTATCGCCCCAGACATGTGCGGCTTCAAGGACAGGCGCCAAAGCCGCCCCTTTGTCCGTCAGGCGATATTCGATCAAGGAGCTATCCGCATGCGTCTCGCGGTCGACCAGCCCTTCCGCCTCAAGTTCCTTGAGCCGTTCAACCAACACACGATCGGAGCATTTGGTGACAGTGCTCGCAATATCCTTAAAGCGAGACGCCCCATTTTGCATGAGGACCTCAAGAATCAGGCCCATCCATTTCTTACCAAGAATGACAAATGTTTTTGTAAACTTTGGACACAGCGACAACGTATCCCCTGTACAAGTTTCGGTACCTACTACGGCGTTAGCCATCTTATTCACCCCATCAAATCGTTACTTACATTTAGATAGCATAAGTATAACTCATTTTCAAAGGAAAACAAGTAGTGGAAAAAAGGGTGCGGAGCGGGCCGCTTTGGTCTGAGCGAATAGTTTGGCCTGGGTGCTTGATGGCGCACTTGGCCATCGAGTGCACAGGTCAACTAGACGTCTCAGACCTGGCCCGCGGAGCCCGACTGAAAAAAGGGTGCGCAGGGGCGCGGGATGACGGAACAGCTAGGTTGGCCTGAACGCGCGCTGCCCACACAAAAAACGCCGACCTATAAAAGCGTCGGCGCTTGACCTAACTAAGACGAGTCCGGAACGGATGGCGCACCTTTTGCAACCAAGGAATGAGCACTTCGTCGACTGCTTCCCAGTCATCGACGAGGGACACGACCACGCTTTCGCGGTACTTGGGAACCCCCAAGGTCGCACCCCACATATGCTTGACAATAATGTCTTTTTCCATTGGCGACAGGTCGGTGATCTTTTCGGCGTTACGCAGGGCAATGCGCGGATGGATATACGCATGTGTCCCAAGTGAGAACTTGGTGACCCGCCAGTCGTAATAGAATAGGTCGTGCAAGAGGCCTGCGCGGGCCAAAGCGCGCACGTTGAGGTGCCACTTTTTCCCAAGCAGGTAGCTCTGATACGAGACACTGATCGAATGTGAAAGCCGATCCGAATAATGGTGCTGCGGGAAGTTCGCGAGCTTTTGCACCGCTGGCTGGGCCAGCAGGTCAGAGACATAACTCATGTACTCGGTATCGGTTTCCCATCCATGAGACTTCTGCATGCAATCGCTCCTTTTCAACTGTCGTTCAACACACCTTTATTATATCAGGTTCGCCCGACTTCGTGCATCCTCGCAAGATTTTCTTAAGCGGTCAGGTGAAAGAGCACGACTGCAGCGGCGACCGCCACATTCAGCGACTCCGCCTGGCCCTTGATCGGGATGTACAGATTGGTGTCCGTGGCCGCCAAGAGTTCCTGGCTCATCCCATTACCTTCATTACCCACGATCAGCGCAAACTGCGGCGCAGGCTCGACCGCCAGATACGGTTTCGCGTTGACGTTCAACTCTGTGCCATAAACAGGAATCTTGGCCGCCTGAAGCTGTGCGACCAGCGGCGGCAGTGGCGCCGAAACAATGTTGACGTGGAACTGGCTTCCCTGCATCGCCCGCAGCACTTTCGGATTGTATGGATCCGCGGTGCCCGCGCCAAACACGATCGTTTTGACCCCGGCCGCATCCGCCGTCCGCACCAATGTCCCAACGTTACCCGGATCCTGAATCTGATCCAGCAAAAGAAACTGGCCAGCCAAGGTCTTCGGCAGACTGCCAAGCACCAGTGGCATCACGGCAAAGATTCCCTGAGGCGTCTCAGTCTCGCTCAGATGCTTGGCCACCGCCTCCGAGATCTCGCTGGTCTGTTCATAAAATGGGCGCAGTTCGATTTTATCAAGAAACTTTTGGGTCGCATAAATGCGGCGCGGCGTCTGGCCAGCTGTCAGGGCTTCCTGAACCAGGTGCCATCCTTCCAATAGATAGAAACCGGTCTCCTTTTGGTACTTTTTGACCGTTAATTTTTTCGCACTTTTGATATGCTCGTTTTTCGCTGACGCAATATATTCCATAATAGCCTCCTTGACTTGTCTGGTTCAGTCTACCATATGGCACGCCGGATTATGCTAAACTAGAGAAGAAATCGACAGCAGAGCACTGTCGAAAGGAGGCGCCAGATGTCAAAAATCGCAAGATCCATGCTAGTCTCGGGCCGCGTGCAAGGCGTCGGATTCCGTTGGATGGCCAAAATGGTCGCAGATAAACTCCAGATCACTGGGAAGGTCGAAAATCGCGATGACGGGTCTGTTTATATCGAAGCGGTCGGCGAGCCCGTCAACATGGCCAAATTTGCGGCAGCAATCAAGGCCAGCCCAACGCCAAGCGGCCGCGTTGACCACTATGAGGAAAAGGTGATCGACCCGATTCCTGCGTATGACAGATTTCGGGTGACTGGCTGACCGTGTTGCGCATTGCCGCACGCACGACCGGCCACCACCAAAAATGGCACTAGGACTTTTGTCTTAGCGCCATTTTTTTGGCCCGTGGCCCTCCAACTTTAGTCTGATTTTTTCCAATTGTCGTGTCTGTACGCCGGCTGAGCGGTTGAAAGCGGTGCGCCCTTCAAGTATAGTTATTTCCAGTATCAAACTTATTAAGGGGATAAAACATATGCACAAAATGAAACGCTGGCTCACGTTCGGCGGGCTGGGCAGTCTGGCGCTGTTTTTGACCGCTTGCGGTAACCAGACGATACAACGGGCGACGCAGCTGAAGGCGCCGACAAGCGGGATCTACGGCTGGATGTACAAAGTGTTCGGCCTGCCGATCGCGCACCTGATGGAATGGCTGGCCGGCATCGTTGGCGGCCCCAGCGCATACGGCATCGCGATTCTCGTCATCACGCTGGTCGTGCGGCTCGTCTTGTTGCCACTGATGCTCAACCAGCAGCGCAAGATGACGATCTCGCAGGAAAAAATGAAAGTGCTCAAGCCGCAGATCGACATTTTGCAGGCCGAGATGAAAAAGCACCAAGGCGATCAGCAGGCCACGTTACAGCTGAACACCACGATGCAGGAAGTCTACCGGAAAAACAACACCAGCATGATTCCATCAATGGGTTGCTTGACCTTGTTGATTCAGCTGCCAATTTTCTCCGGTCTGTATCAGGCTGTCGCCTATTCCCCAGAGATCTCCAAGAGTACCTTCTTCGGCATTCCGCTGGGCCACACCAACATCATTATCACGATTGCTGCGACCCTGTTGTACCTGGTGCAAAGCTGGCTGATGATGCAAAGCGTCCCGGCCGAACAGCGCCAAGCAATGCGCGTGTCCGCCCTCTTGTCACCTGCGATGACCTTCTTCTTCTGCTTGATGTATAACGCCGGGCTTGGCCTGTACTTCCTGGCCGGCGGTGTCATCATCGTCATTCAGCAGATCATCGTCACCTACATCATCACCCCGAACATCCGCAAGAAGATGGACGCCGACTTGGCAGAGAACCCACCAGTCATCGTCGTCGATGAAAATACTTTTGCAAAACCCGCACAACCGCTTTATGAAACTGAGACAAGCACCGGCGAGCACACGAGCGGCAAGCCGCGCCCAACTGGCCACGGCCGAAACGCCGGCCGGCAAAATCACCGCTAAGTCATTTGACCAGGCGCAGCACAAAAAATGCCCCAGCGAAAAACCGCTGAGGCACTTTTTTTGCGCTTATTTCTGCTCCTTGGCAATGATCTCCTGCCCGACCCGCCGCATGATGCGAAGCAGGTCCTGGGCATCCGGTTCGCCGATCACATCGATCCAGCCGGCAAAACGCGTGCTGATTGCCTGATTGACCCGGCTGACAAGCGCCTGGCCGCTGGTCGTCAGCTGCAGTTCCTGGCGCCGCCCGTCGTTGGGGTCGCGCACCTGGATCATGTAGTGATGTTCCATCAGCGTTTTGATCTGGCGGGAGATTGCCGCCCGCGTCACATGCCGCGCCTTGGCAATCTCAGACAAGCTCAGATCATGACCAGCAGCGATGTCGCGCAGAATGAGAAACTGTTCAAACGAAATGTCATCGTCTCGCATCGGAGCCGACACGAGCTCGCCGACGTACTTGAACGCACTCAGGTACACTTCAATATAATCTTCAAGCAGATTGTCGTCGGCCATGATGGCGCCTCCTCAGGTCAAATCGTTGTCTCGGTGTCGTGGGTCAAAAGTCCGACCTTTCTCCCACTGCTGTTTTAAGCGTACCACATTATTCAGTCACTTGGGTGCGTTTTTGGTGAAGCGCCAGCAAGCCGGCAAAAATCGCGGCCATCACCGCCAAGACCACGATGGTGACAACAGACATCGTGTTGAGCCCATTCACGGCGGCATTGAGGCCATCAAGTAGATAAGTCCCAGGCATCAGTTTACCCAAGAACTGGTAGAAGCCTGACAGCATCGCGTTCGGCAACAGCCCACCCGAGACGATCAGTTGCAGGAACAAGATTGCCAGGGACAAGAGGACGCCCACAGTACCAAGCCATACGTCCAAGGCAAAAATGATCAACGTGAACAGGGCTTCGGCGATCAGCAAAAGCAGGAACAACCCGACTGCACTGGCCACACTGATGCCCATGCCCAGCACAACCAGCGTGATGCCCAGCGCGGAGACCACCAAGGTGCCGGCGATCCACAGACTGCGTTGCAGCAGGTTTGCCTTTTTAAAGCTGGCGCTGTAGCGGTTGAAGCCCAATTCGGTGAGCAACGCGGCCACAAAGGCGACCAGCAGCAGGACCATCGGCGACAGCACATCCAGCAGCGGTTTGGCCAGTGGATCGGACTGTGTCTTATTCGCGATTGGGGTGACGAAATGCGCCACGTTGGCTTTGCCAGTGTAAAGGCCGGATGTCTGTTTGGCGCCATCGCCTAACTTTACATTTAGCTGCGTGACGCCAGCGGCCAATTGACTGGTCCCAGAGGCCACTTGCCCCGCCCCGTCATTCAACTTCGCAACGCCATCGACCAGCGCCGGCACTTGGCCGTTCAACTGACCGAGGCCGGTATCGAGCTGCGTCGCGCCACTTGCGGCTTGGGCGACGCCATCCGTGTACTGCGCCAAGCCATCAATCAGCCCGGCGTTCGTATCGGTGCCCTTGAGCCCAGCCAGAATCTGTTTCAAGCCATCCGAGATCTCGCCACTTCCTTGAATGGCGCCCTTCGTCTCGATCGTGGTGCCCTTTTTGGTCAGCCCATCATCGACATCTTCAAGGCCAGCCTTGAGCTGCGTGATCGCCTGCCGAGTGCCAGCGGTCAGGGTCGGCACTTGGTCGTTGAGCTGGTTCAACGCGGCTTTCAGTTTCGCGGTCGAAGCGCTCAGTGTGGTCAACTCGCCGCCAGTTTTTTGGAGCTTTGCGCCGGCAGCTTCGAGATTGGTCTTCCCTGCATTCATATTCTTTTCAATATCCGGCTGTAAGGTCAACAGCTTCAAGCCAGACGCCATGTGATTTTTCAAAATGACTGCCATCACATCTTTGTCCGCCATCAATTCATTCATGATAGATTTGAGTTGCGTCAGGTCATCCCCGGCCTTGAGGAAATTCGCCCCGGCGGCTTGCAGGCTGGTGCCGGTCGCGGTCATGTCGGCTGTGATCGCCGCGGACAGGTCATCGTTGCTCTTGGCATTGATGCCCGCCGTGATCTGGGAGACCCCACTTTGAAGCGCGGTCAACCCTTCGTCGAGTTCCTTCAGTTTTGGCGCCCCACTTGCCAATTGCTTTTCGATCTTGGTCGAAGCAAGTTGAAGCTGTTCATGGAGGTAGTCGTTGCCCGGAATCATCTGTTGGATGGCGCCTTGCAGCTTGGCCACGCCGCCGGTCAGCGTCGCGTTGTTTGCGACGATGGTCTGAAGCCCATCATTGAGTTGCTGGCCGCCATCTGCGAGTTTCGTCACACCGTCTTGCAACGTGCCGGATTTGCCTGCCAGCGTGGTGAGGCCATCGCTGACCTGACCGCTACCGTCTTCCAGCTGGTCGGCGCCGGCCTTCAGTTGGTCCGTCCCAGCTGCCGCCTCGCCGATGCCACTGGCCAACTGACTGAAACTGTCCAGCAGTGACTTGTTGTACGCCTCTTGGACTTTGGCTGCGACCTGGGCCTGCAGCTTATCCGCCACGATGCCAGTGATCATGTGCGAGGTGAAATTGTTGTGCGCCGACATATCAAGGCCGATGGTGCTTTGCTTCGGCGCCTTGCTCAGCGCGGTGGTTGCGTTTTGTGAAAAATCTTCCGGCAGCGTCACCTTCATCAGGTACGCCCCATTTTTCAAGCCGGCGTCCGCCTGTTTGGCAGAGACCAGGTGCCAGGTCACTTCCTTGCTGCGCTTGAGCTGACTTTCAACGCCTTCGCCCAGGGCAACGGCTTGGCCCTGGAACTGCGCTGGTTGGTCGAGATCGACCACCGCCACGTCGATGTGTTTGGTGCTCGTCTGCTGTTCATAGCTGACAAACTTCAGTGCGATGAACAAAAGAAGTAGCGGAATGGCGACGATGAGCGCGATGAGGCTCCCTCGTCGAACAAGTTGCTTGCTTGCGTGCATTGTATGACCCCCAAAATACGAGTTATTTGTCACGGCATTAGTTGTCAATGCCATTAACAGTCTCATAGTTTGCTCGTTTTTGTTAAGGGTGTCAACAATTTTTTCTCGCGGAATCAAAAAACCGCCGACACGAGGTCAGCGGCGTCAGTGAAACTCAGTCATGTAATTCCGGTTTGGCCGGCGCGCTTGCTTGCAGCGCAACGGCTTTGGCAGCGGTGATCGTCGGCAAGGTAATGCGGAAGATCGAGCCATGCCCCAGGGCAGAATCCACTGAAATGTGGCCGTGATAACTTTCGACCAGCCGCTGGGCGATCGCGAGGCCCAAGCCATTCCCACCTGCCTCGCGACTGCGCGCTTTATCGACACGATAGAAGCGGTTGAAGACGCGGTCGCGGTCTTTGGGACTGATACCTTCGCCAAAATCCTGCACGGCGATTGCAATCGCCCCTTCTTCGGCCCCAGCTGAGACCTGGATCTCTTTGCGGTCCTTGGAATATTTCACCGCGTTGTCCAGCAAAATGATCAGAACTTGCTCCAAGTGGTTGCGATACATCCGCACCCAAACTGGCCCATCCAGTTCGTTGTCCAGCAAAAACGTAAATTCGGGGTGAATCATCTTGAAGTCGTTGACGACCTGATCGATGGCCTGGTGAATATCGCAGACCGCATTTGGAAATTGTACATCGACCTGATCCGCCCGAGTCAGATCCAGCATCTCCTGAATCAAACGCTTCATGCGGGAGATCTCCTGCAGCGAAGCCGTCAGCGACTCATCGAGCACCTGTGGATCGTCCTTGCCCCACCGGTTGAGCAACTGCAGATGCCCTTCCAGCACCGCAACTGGGGTCCGCAACTCATGCGAGACATCCTGGACAAATTCGCCCTGTTGATCGATGAATTGCTGAATGCGATCCAGCATGCCGTTGAATTCGTTGACGAGATCGCCCAGCTCATCATTGCGCCGAAGTTCCGGAATCCGCACACTGCTTTGCGGCTCTTCATTGACAATGTCGATCGTATTCGTGATCAACTTGATTGGCTGCATAAACCGCCGCGTCATGAAAAACGCCAGCGCAAACGCAATCACAAGGGCCGCCGCCGCCAACACGGTGATGATGAGATAGACCTGGTGCATGGTGCTGTGAAAGGCATCCATTTGGTCGGTGATCTGGACATAGCCGATCACCTCACCAGTCCGGCTAGAGGTGATCGGCCCACCACCGATCAACCCGGAAAAGCCATCGCCGCGCTGCTCGTAAATTTTCATCTCAGAGGTTCGATTCAGCGGCTGATCATTTGCCCGGGAGGAAAAGATCACCTCGCCTTGCTTGTTGTAAATCGCCAGACTGATATCCTCACGCGAGATCTTGGTGACCACGGAATCGGAGAAGATCGACGTACTCGGCTGCACGGCCTTGGTGCCACCGACTGCCGGCGCCGTGGTGGCAGACACATCGATGCGCGGGACCACGCTCGCGATGGTCAAATTGCTGGCAACTGGGGATAATCGCTGCTCGACTGCATTGAGCGTGTCCTGCACATTATTTTGTTCTTCTTGAATCAAAATGGCCCGCATGAACGCGACGAGGATGAGCGCCAGCACGATAAAGGTGGTGAACACCCCGGTCGTGACGACTGCGGTCCATTTGACACTGAGCGAAAAGCGACGCGGCCGCTTCTGCGCCTGTTTTTTCATCAGGAGCGCATCACGTAGCCGGTTCCCCGCACCGTTTGAATGTAGCTCGGCTCGCCTGGGCGATCGATCTTGTTGCGGATGTAGCGGACATACACATCCACGACATTCGTCTCAACATCCGAGTTGTAGCCCCAGACCTTTGACAAAAGAACGTCGCGGGCGAGCACAACATTGATGTTCTCCATCAGCGTCAACAGTAATTCATATTCACGCTTCGTCAGTTCGATGATGTCATCGCCGCGCCGAACGACCCGGTTTTCCTTTTCAATGGTCAGGTCGCGATACGTGATGGTCGTCTGCTTGGCGGCATTGTGCTCGCCTTCGATGCTGATGCGACGAAGCAAGGCACGCAGGCGGGCCAGCAGCTCCTCGATGGCAAACGGCTTGACGATATAATCATCGGCGCCGTGATCCAGTCCGGAGACCCGGTCGATCACGGAATCGCGCGCCGTCATCATGATGATTGGCGTGTTCTTCACCTGACGCACGCGCCGGCAGACTTCCAGCCCGTTGAGCTCAGGTAACATCAGATCGAGCAAAATGGCGTCCCAGTCCTCGGCCAAAGCGGCTTCAAGCCCTGTGCGCCCGTTGAAATGCACGGCGGTCTCGTAGCCCTCATGCTTCAATTCGAGTTCAACGAAGCGAGCGAGGTTTTTCTCATCTTCAATAATTAAAATACGACTCATCTGAATACTCCTTATCAAGGTGATTTATCATTTGCCGACGGTGTTCGATTCTCATACCCCGCGGTTCTCACCGCATATTTTCTCATCAAATCGATACTGCGCTTATTGTAGCACAGGGACCAAATTTTGCCTATCACACGTGTCTCACATTCTGAAAAATAAGATGAAATGAGAGATAAAAGAGGTCCTTCACATTGGTCTATTCCGGATAATTACAAAATTTAAATAAAGATTGACTTGTTTCAATTGGCATAGTCCTCTGCATGTGACCCCGCCTCGCAATTTTCTACGCTTGCTCTTTCCCAATTTTTGATCGGCGTGTGCGAAGACGGTACAGAATCACTTGTACCGCCTTTTGTACCGCCTAAATCGCAAAAACAGGCGTTCTGTTAAAAAAAGACGACCCCCGCTGCCCGCATGAATGCCGGGCTGACAGAGGTCGTCGTCAATTTTTTGGCAAAAACTGTTATTGTTCCTCGTACCAGGTGTAGTGGTAGGTGCCTTCCTTATCGGTGCGCTGATACGTATGTGCGCCAAAGTAATCGCGCTGAGCCTGAATCAGGTTTGCGGGAAGCACTTCGCTCCGGTAGGAATCGTAGTAGCTGATTGCCGCTTCAAAGCCTGGGACTGGGACGCCAGCTTTGACGGCCAGGCCAACTAGATCACGGACATCTTCCTGGTAGTTCTTGGCGATATCCTTGAAGTAGTCGTCCAGCAACAGGTTCTTCAGTTCAGGATCCTTGTTGTATGCATCCGTGATGTTTTGCAGGAACTTCGCGCGGATGATGCAGCCGGCGCGCCAGATGCGGGCAAGTTCGCCGTATTGAAGATTCCAGCTGTATTTTTCAGACGCCACACGCATCTGCTCGAAGCCTTGCGCATAGCTCATGAGCTTGCTGAAGTATAGGGCCTTGCGAATCGTCTCGATGGCCTGCTTCTTATCGGCGATGGTGACGTTGCCAACTGGCTTTGGCAGCACTTTGCTGGCGGCCACACGCTCATCCTTCATCGCGGAGATATAACGAGCGTAAACGGATTCGGTGATGACACTTTGCGGCACACCGAGCTCAAGGGCGCTTTGTGAGCTCCACTTGCCGGTGCCTTTGTTACCCGCAGCATCCAAGATCAGATCCACGATCGGTGTGTCGGAGCCCAGGTCGTCTTTGCGCGTGAGAATCTCGGCGGTGATGTCGATCAGATAGGAGCTCAGTTCGCCTTCGCTCCATTCTTTGAAGACGCCGGCAATCTCGTCGACCGACATATTCAACATGTTGCGCATCACGGAATAGCTTTCCGCGATCAGCTCCATATCGCCGTATTCGATGCCGTTGTGGACCATCTTGACGTAATGGCCTGCGCCGTTGGGGCCGATGTAAGCCACGCATGGCGCGCCGTCTTCAGGAGCCTTGGCCGCAATCTGCTCCAAAATTGGGGCAACGAGGTCATAGGCTTCTTTTTGGCCACCAGGCATGATGGATGGACCCTGCAATGCGCCGAGCTCGCCACCTGAAACACCCATGCCGATGAAGTTGATGCCGGACTTGTCCAGCTCCTGATTGCGGCGAACGGTGTCTTCAAAGAAAGTGTTCCCACCGTCGATCAAGACGTCGCCCTTGTCCAGAAGTGGCAGGAGTTCGGCGATCACGGCGTCCGTCCCAGCCCCGGCTTTGACCATCATCAAAATGCGGCGCGGCTTTTCCAGTGACGCCACAAAATCCTGGATCGTATAGCTTGGTACCAAATGCTTGTCTGGGTGATCCGCAACGACCGCCTCAGTCTTGCTACCAGTCCGGTTATAAATTGCAACGGTGTATCCACGACTTTCGATGTTCAGGGCCAAGTTCTTGCCCATGACCGCCATGCCGATAACGCCGATGGTTGGTTTGTCCATGATCAATTGCCTCCTAATTTATACTCATGTTCATCCTAGCAGAATGAAAGCACTAATGAAAGCTCATCACTTTTTTGATTCGTCGTCATCTTCTGGAAAAAGCTGCTTGAGTTTCGCAAATGCCGGGTTCGCCGTTTGCTGCTCGGCTTTACCGGCTTCATAGTCCGCCTCGCCGACCACGGACCAGTCATCCCCCTCCGGCATCGCCTCACCGGCTTCTTCCTCCGGTGTCAGTACCTGCATCGGGATCGACAACAGCACATGATCCGCGATCGCCGGATGCAGATCCAGCTCACTGCCGTCCAAGTCGATCAGGAGTTGGCCGTCGTCGTATTTGTCCTTATCTGCCGGGTTCAGCAAATAGATCTCAGTAAAGGTGAAATCCAGCGGCCAATCCACCGGTGTCAAACTCCGTGTCGATGGAATGACCATCTTGCCGCCAAGCGTGACGGAAACCAGCAAGTCGCCCTTATCATAGGAAATGTAGCCGTCCACCGTCAGTGGCGTCATATCCAAGATCTCGGGATCGCGGGCCATCAATTCTTTTTTCAAGTCGAGTGTGGTTGTAAAATGCAGTGGCTGATCCCGATATTTGACCAGTTCACTGATAGACCATTTAAGCATGGCGAGCTCCTTTCATGAGTGATGCAAAAAACGCATCGATTTATTTTCTGCGAACCTACGCACCTGGTAATTGGGCTTCGCCAAGCAGGGTCATGACATCTAGGACATCACCCACGCGAGGCGAAAAGCGCCTCACGCGTCTGCTGGACCTACCTGCATGACCCTAAACGCTCGGCGACGCACCTTGTTGAATCGGCCTGCGCGCAAAATTCTGCTGCGTCCCTGTCAGCGTTTCAATCAGGTGGTCGCATTGCGCGGTCAGCGCCATTTCGCCGCCTGGGGCCAGCATCGGCAGGCTTGGGCGCGAGATGATCGGCAGACTGGCTGTTTTTTTCACCTGATGGAGGTAGGCTTGGCCGGCCGGCGTAAAGCCGAGCACGTGGACGAGTAATGGGGCCGCGGCCACGTCGACCGCCCGCAAGTTGAGCACCACGGCGAGACACAAGCGGCGCAACCGCGCGTATGTGTAGCGCTTAGATTTGATGCGCGCCATGAAGGTCGTAAAATCCGCCGCCCCTGCGATCTGTTGCGTCAGCCGGAATTCAAGTCCCTCGGTCATGCCCAAGATGCCGCGCAGCTCATCCAAGCTGGCTGTCTCCAGCCGGTAGCGCAACCATGGGAAAAAAACATCCCAGGTCACCTGCCGCGCCGTTTTCAGCCCCGCCAATGTGGCCGGTGGCACCATCGCACTGATATCTTCACCAGCCGCCAGTTTTGCTCGGATCTGACTGCCGCTGGCCAAGTCGCCGTCTGTCGCCGCCTCGTCGTGGCCGGCGCCGCGCCGCTCAAATGGCACCAACTGCATCCGAGCGCCGAGTGCGTGAATCGCCTGGGCATAACTGATGCCAAGCAAGAGATTTGGACTGGTCAAGCTGACGCCGACTGTTTTTTCATAAAACGCGTTGACCTGCGTCGCATACGTCTGCGTGTGATCAACAAAATCAGGGGGCGCCGCCTGCAAGTCAGCCAGCTTCGCCGCGACAGCCGCATGATCCAGCGCCGCGTTTTCCGTACCGAATGCCAAGGATGACACGCCCAATGCAGCAAGCAACCGGACCCCGCCCATCGCAAACTGTGGGGCGGCCTGCACCGCTTGCGCCGGGGGCAACTCGATCACCAGGTCCGCGCCGCTGGCCAACGCCATTTGCGCGCGCGTCCATTTATCAACCAGCGCGGGTTCGCCGCGTTGGACGTAATTGCCCGCCATCGCGACCACCACGCAATCGGCGCCGCTCAGCTTGCGGGCCTGCGCCAGCGCGAACACATGGCCGTGATGCAACGGATTAAACTCCGCAATCATCCCGACAGCCTGCATGCCTACTCCTTTCTCGCGTGGAAAAACCAGCGGGTGCTGGCCGGCGTGATGGCGGCTTCGCCAAAATCAGCGGTGGCCGACACCAGTTTAAAGCCCGCCTGCGCCAACGTCTTTTCAAAGTCTGCCTGCGGATAGGTCCGCTCCTTGTGCGTTTCGGCCAATGGATGGTAGGCGTCGATCGCCTCGTCATAAATGAAGAAAGTCAGATCGTGCTCGATACTATGCGGCACCTCACCTTCATAGCTGGTCCACAAAAACGCCTGCGTCTCCGTTTGGTCGTTGTACATGAAGCCGGGAAAAATATCATCCATTTGATGCAGCGAATGCGCATCAAAAAAGAAGTCTCCGTCGGCCGGCAACAGCTTGGCTACCTGCTGGAAGACCGCTGCCACGCTGGCCAGGTCTGGCATGTAGCAAAGCGAATCGTCAAAGCAGGTCACCACATCAAATGGCGCCAGGCCGATCTCGTCCAGCGCCAGCATGTCGCCTTGCACCAGCGGTACGTCCACGCCGGCCGCCTCGATCTTCGGCTCAGCCAGCGCCAGCATGTCACCTGACAGATCAAGATCCGTCACGGCAAACCCCGCCTGCGCCAACAGCACCGCCAAACTGGCGGAGCCGCCCGCCAATTCCAGCAGGCGCTGGCCATGAGGCGCCACGCGGGCGGTCACATAATCGCACCAGCGGCTGTATAAGCTGTCGTCCATCAAGCGGTCATAGACTTCGGCAAACGTCGTGTAGATCATGCTTCCTGGACCCAGGCCGACACATCCACCAGCGGGGCTTCAGACCAAAGTTTTTCAAGATTGTAAAAGGCGCGTTCCTCTGGCAAAAAGACATGGACCACGATATCCGTGTAGTCCATCAGCAGCCATTTGGAATCCTTTGTCCCTTCGATGCGGGGAAGCGGGCCACCAGCGGCCTTCACTTTTTCATCGATCGCATCCACGATTGCATCGATCTGGCGCTGCGAGCCGGCGCTCATGATCACAAAGTAATCGGCAAGCAGGGAGACCTTGGTCATATCCAGGGTCACGATATCGTCGGCGCGCTTGTCATCAGCGGCCAGGACGATCGTTTCGAGTAACTTTTCTGCGTTCAGTTTGACTCACTCCTTTGAAGTAATGCGTTATACGTTTCAAGTGTCTTAGGAAAAATCAATTTGCGGGCACCGACCAGATACGTCAACGTCGACGACAACTCAATCAAGGTGGCCTCGGTCAAGTCTGTCTGGGCGGCTTTGCGCGCCTGTTTTTCACTGTCCAGCGTGCGCGCCGGCTCAATGAAGTCCGCAAGAAAAATGATCTCATCAAGCGGCGTCATGTCAGGGTCGCCAGTCGTGTGGCGGGCAATTGCCTGCAGCACCAACTTGTCGGTAATGCCGACTTCGCGTTCAATGTAGGCGATGCCGACCACCCCGTGCCAGACCCCGCGGCCAAACACCAACAGTTCGGGGTCATAGGGCCCTGTCTCGATCAGCTGGCGATAGTCCGCGACCGGAATCTGTTTGGCATAGTCGTGAAGCAGGCCCGCCAGTCCGGCGCGATCGACGTCTTCGTGATGCAGGCGGGCGAGCGCTCGGGCCGTTTTTTCGACCCGCAGGCAATGTTGAAAACGCGCCTCGTCCAGCCGTTTTTGCAGCAAATGGACGATCTCGTCGCGTGTTTTGCCATTGGTCAAGGTGCTTGGATAAACGATTTCATCCACGATAAAGCCCCTTTTCTTCGATGTAATTCCGGACGGCATCCGGCACTAGGTAGCGAATGCTGAGGCCGCATGCCAGGCGCTGTCTGATCTGCGTGGACGAGATATCCACAAGCGGCGCGTCCACCCAGACGATCGGGTACGGGCTTTGCGGGGCGTACCCGCGGCGCTTGACGCCGACAAACGTGACCAGCTTCGCCAGTTCATCGATTGCGTGCCACTTGGGCAGATACGCGACCATGTCCGCACCGATGATGAAGAAATAATCGATGTCCGGATGCAAATGTGTCAGCGCCCGCATCGTATCGACCGTGTACGACACCCCGCCGCGCCGAATCTCGGCGAGCTCCAGGCCAAACAGCGGATTGTCCTTGATGGTCGCCTCCACCATCGCCACGCGGTCGCGAGCGGCGATCGCCTCTTTTTTGTCGACATGCGGCGGCTGATTATCCGGCAAAAACAGGACCTGCGAGAGTCCCAGCTGCGTGCCCGCGGCCTCGGCCATGATCAAATGGCCGATGTGAATCGGATTGAACGTCCCGCCGAAAACACCGACTTGGCGGCGCTTGCCAGCAAGGGGCTGCGCCGTCACTTCCTCCTCGATCACCGCATGGACCGCGGGGCGAGTCAGCGGCTGAACCGTGGTCCGGGCCGGCGCCGCGTCACGCGTGTCTTGAGCCTTCCTTGTTGCCATGGGGCTCACCCGCGCTTGGCGACTTCAAGCGACAACTTGCGATGCTTTTCCTGCTCAGCCGGCCGGAAGACCACCAGCGTGCGCCCGATGAGCTGCGCCACCTCAAGCCCTGGCATTGCCTCAGCCAAAAAGTCGGCCACCATCGCCGGCGTTTCCTCGGCACTTGGCAAAAGCGCGATCTTCACCATTTCGCGGGGTTCAAGCGCAGCCGCGACCCCCTGCGCAAATTGCGTGGTCAGCCCATTTTTGCCGACATTGATCAGCGGCTTTTGGGTCATGGCCAAACTGCGTAAATACCGTTTCTGTTTTCCAGTTAACATAGCGACTCCTTTCAGATCAAGGCGCGGCGCAACAACACGTCGACGCCTTCTGGGGCATAGCCCGCAACGGTGACACCGGCCGGCACCACGATCCAGCCGAGCCCGGCAAACACCAGGTCGGATTTTTCCTTGGGCGTGAACTCGAATCGGGCCAGCTTGGGAAAATCAGCAAGATCTTCCGGCCGCGGCGGTGTCAGCAGGTCCCCGCGGTGTTTTTCATAAAATGCATCCGCGTTGGCCAGCTTTGTGCGGTGCAGCAAGAGCTGATTGTCCGCATAAATGGTAAAGCCACTGCGGCGCCCGCGGATGAAATCAAACCGTGCGAGGCCCGCCAAGAAGATGGTCTGGCCCGCCTCAAGCTGATAGACTTTGGGCTTGATCGTCTTCGTCGGCGTCACCAGCCGCAGATCCTTGGCGCCCAGGTAATGCGCCATTTGGTGGCGGTGAATGATGCCCGGCGTGTCGATGAGAAAATGCCCATCGTCCAGCGGAATCTGAATCCGGTCCAAGGTCGTTCCGGGAAAACGCGACGTGGTGATCAGATCCTCAACGCCGGTCAGTTCTTTGATGATGCGATTGATCAACGTCGATTTTCCGGTATTGGTGACACCCACCACATACACGTCGCGGCCGGCGCGCAGGTCCTCGATCGTTTCCAGCAAGTCGTCGACCGCATCGCCGCGTTTGGCGGAGGTCAAAATTGTTTTCACCGGCCGCAGCCCTTGCGCATGGGCGGCCTGGGTCAGCCAATTCGTCAATTTGTTGTGATTGAGGTCACGCGGCAAGACATCCGCCTTGTTGCCAACCAGCACCACCGGATTATCGCCGACAAAGCGGTGGAGCCCAGGAATCACCGAGCCATTGAAGTCAAAAATATCGACCACGTTGACGATCAACGCATTGCTTTCACCAATCGTGTTGAGCAGGCGCAAAAAATCATCGTCGGTCAACTGAACATCGGCGACCTCGTTGTAATGGCGCAGGCGGAAGCAGCGCTGGCAATAAAGCTCCTCACCGTCTTCTGCTTTCGCCAGGGACGCAGCCGGCAGATACCCAGCCTTGGCCGGGTCTGTGGTCTGCAGCTGCGCACCGCAGCCAATACAAAAAAGTGCCGTTTCGTTATTTTCCATTCAGATCCTCCGAATAATGCAGGTGTTTTTTCCCGCCGAGCGTCATGAAGACGAATTTTTCCAAAAAGCGGTTGATGCTGGTGTTCCAGGCGTCGCTTTCGATCAGCGGCTGGACCAAAATGGTGCGCACCCCGGCAAGATTGCCGGCCGCCACATCCGTCAGCAGTTGGTCGCCCACCATCACGCATTCGCGTTTGGTGAGACCAAGATAATGGACGGCTTTATTGATTCCAACCGGCAATGGCTTCATCGCCCGCGCAACAAATGGCAGGTCCAATTTTTCAAGGGCCCGCCCCACGCGCTTGGCGTTGTTGTTCGACACGACCATCACGGTAATGTCGGCTTGGTGCATCGCGGCGAGCCAGTCGCGCAGTTCTGCGGAGCCGTCTGGGTCGTTCCACGCCAGCAAGGTGTTATCTAGGTCGCAAAAAACCGCGCGGATGCCTTGCTCTTTCAAGCGCGCGGCGGTCAAGCCGTAGACAGCCTGGACCAGCCAGGTAGGTTTGAAAAGTGACACGTTGTTCCTCCTCATGACAAAAGGTCATATCAGTTTATTATACTACGCGCGCAATGTCTTGCCCAACCGGAAACGGATTTGGGCATATCTTGTGTAATCAAGGACATCAGTTTGTCCCGTTTTGACGCGCTCATCGACAATGACCATACACTTGCCTGAACTCGTTCTTTGCCTGGTCGACCAAGCAGTCTGTCTTGTCAATATATCGCGGTCATATAAAGTCCAAAGTTCTTGTCCCCCAACGTTTTCCGCTCACAGCCTCGCCGTGCGCTGACTTTTTTCTTCTATTATAATAGCGTAATCGACGCGCGCAGCATCCGCCGGCGGTCTTACTTGTGGCTGTCCGCAGCAACAGCCGCCCTCCCCCAAGTGCTTTTGTTTCCTCTTTTGGGCGGCCCCCTTTACAATGGAGGTAGGTTGCTTTTTATGACACGGTTGATATACTTACTATAAATAAGTTGGGAGGCGATAGCGATGTTGCATCATGTTTCTTTGCTCACTGGCTCCGCTGCGGCCACGCGTGATTTTTACGAGGAACGACTGGGGCTGCGGTTGGTGAAAAATACAGTCAATCAGGAAGATCTGAAGATGCGCCATTTATTTTTCGGCGACCGCTTTGGCACGCTGGGGACAGTGATCTCGTTTTTTGTCATCGATCATCTTGGGTCGCGGTATGACGATGGCGATTTTCTGACCGGCGTGACGCTTGGGATTCCAGATGGGTCCGCCGCCTATTGGACCGCGCGGCTGGGCGGGCTGACGGTCACGGATCCAAACGATGTCGCGATCACGTTGGTGGAAAATGGGCCGGCGTTGCCCGCGGCGCGGCAGGTCGCAGGATCTGTGCCGGGGGATCATCAGATCACCGGGCTGGTTAGCACGTCGCTTGAGACCACCTCAACCGCAGAGGCGCAGCGGTTTGCCTCGACGATGCTGGCGGATGATCCGGGGCTGATCTTGCGGCCTGGCCATGCCGGCACCCATCGTTTCGGCCGCGGCAGCATGGATCATGTCGCATTCGTCGTGCCGGACAAGGGTGCGCTCGATGACATCGCCGCCCGCGCTTCCGCCAACCAGTTTGTCATTGAAAAGTTTGCGGATCGCGGCTGGTTCACAAGTTTGTATGTGCTCACGCCGGGTGGGGTGCGCATCGAGTTTGCCACGCCAGGCCCCGGCTTCACGCTGGATGAGCCTGTCGAAACACTGGGCCAAGGGCTTGGCCTGCCACCATTTTTAGAGGCAAAACGACCAGTGATCACTGCCTATTTTCACGATAAAGGAGTCGATTTCTCATGATCAAACATCCCCTGCTTGGAATGAACCATGTGACCGCGATGGCCAGCTCGCCGCAAGCGATCTTTGACTTGATGAGCAAAACACTCGGCCTGCATTTGATCAAAAAGACCGTCAACCAGGATGCCATCGACACGTATCATTTGTACTTCACGGATGACACAGGGACTGCCGGCACCGACATGACGTTTTTCACCTTCCCCAATCAGCTGCCGGGTATTCGCGGGACGAATATGATCTCGCGTGTCAGCTTCCGCGTGCCCAACGACGCGGCGCTCGACTTTTGGGAGGACCGCTTGAATGACCGCGACATCGAGCACGATCCGGCCGAGAGCCAATTCGGCAGCCGCCATCTGAACTTTCGCGATGAAGATGGTCAGGAATATCAGCTTATCTCTGATGAAAATACACATGGCGTGGCAGGCGGCACTCCATGGCGGCATAGCGACGTTCCAGCAGAAATGGCGATCCTCGGCCTGGGTCCGGTGACGGTGACCGTTGCCGATCAGGAACATATGCATTTTGTCGCCACGGATCTGATGGGCTATCGTCAGCTGGCCGCGGATGGCAACTTTACCTTGTACGAGACAGGCGAAGGTGGCCACGGCGCGCAGCTGATCGTCGAACACCGCGATGACCTGCCCCTGGCCGTGGAAGGGTTTGGCCAGATTCACCACGCGGCCTTCAACACCGAGGACCGTGAGACCCTGCAATTTTGGATCGACCGCATTTCCGATTATCGCTTGCCGCAATCCGGATTTGTGGAGCGCTACTACTTCCAGTCCGAATATTTCCGGGCGGCGCCGCAGATTCTGTTTGAGATCGCCACCGCGGGACCTGGCTTTTTGCAGGATGAAACGTATGATGAGGCCGGGATTCACCTGGAGCTACCGCCATTTTTGGAAGCGCAGAGGGCCAGCATCGAAGCCGGCCTCACCCCCATCGAGACCAGATGGCGTGGCCGCTGAGAAAGGACAATTATGGCTGAGATCAAATTTGTTTCCGGCTCGCCGTTGCGCGTCCCACTCATCGTCCTTCACGGCACCGGCGGCTCGGTGGACGACCTGATTCCAATCGGCCGGTTTCTTGCGCCTGGGAGCCCCATCATCAGCATCGGCGCGCCCCTGATCGAAGATGGCCAAAGTCGCTATTTTCGCCATTTGCCAAAGGGCGGCTTTGACCTTGCCGACTTGGCCGTTCAAACGGATTGGCTGCTCGATGAAATGAGTGCCGCTGCCGCGGACAATCGGGTGCCGCTTTCGGCCGCGATCGTGATTGGCTATTCAAACGGCGCCAACGTGGCGGTTCGGGCGCTGATGACGCGGCCCGTGCCGTACCGCACCGCCGTCCTCTTCCACCCGATGAGCTTGGGCGTGATCACAAACTTTGCCAAGCCAGCCGACGCCGAAGTTTGGCTTTCTCATGGCAGTCGCGATGCAATCGTATCGGCCGCCAATTTCACCGAGCTGACAAACGACCTCACCCAGGCCGGCGTTCAGACAACGATTTTTACGCATGACCAAGGCCACAACCTCAACGAAGACGAGCTGAAAAGTGCGCGCACCTGGCTTCAAGACTCCGGCCGGCTGCATCTTTAATAGAAGGAAGCGATAGAATGAACCGTTATGGATTTTCGACATTTGGCGCGCCATCAGTTTTTGAAACGATCCAAGCCAAGGCGCTTCCGCCAATCGCGGGAGTGGTTCAGATCACGGTCCAAGGGGTCGGCCTCAATCCGTATGATGCCGCATTGCGCCGCGGTGAACAGGCTAAAATACGGCCGCTCACTTTTCCCATTGTGCCGGGAACGGATGTCGTCGGCACAGTCACCGCGATCGGCAAAGGCGTCACCGAATTTGCGCTTGGCGACACGGTGATCAACTACCGGCCGATCGGTGGGTACAGTGAAGTCGTGAACGCCTCTGTTTCCAAAGTCGCCAAAATGCCAGACGCGATGCCGCTCACCCAGGCTGCCGGATTGGCGCAAGCTGGCGTGGCGGCGCTTGCGGCGTTGAGGCAGGTCAACCTGCACCCCGGCGCGACCCTCGCGATTCAAGGCGCGTCGGGTGGGGTTGGCAGTTTGCTGGTGCAACTGGCACGAACCGCTGGCCTCCACGTGATCGCGCTCGCCAGCCGGCCGAATTTGCCCTTGTTAAAAAAATTGGGCGCTGACTTAGCCTTGGCGACTGATGACTTGGGTAAGATCGCCGATGTTTTCGGCACCGCCGACGCCGTGATCAATGCGACCGGTGGCGGCCATGAGTTGGCCACCAGCATCGAATTGGTCAAGCCGGATGGCAAATTGCTTACAACGGCCTGGGTCGACGTCGATCTCAGCACGCGTCCGCATGTGACCCGCCTGCAGCTGGGCACGATCAAAGTCGACAACGGGGCATTGCTCCATGAGCTGGTCGATACCGTGGCGGCCGGCGCGCTGAGCGTCCCGCTGGCGGATGTTCTGCCATTTGACCTCGCCGGCGTGATTCGCGGCCATGAATTACTGGAGACCCGCCATGCCCCAGGGAAAATCGTGCTGGTGAAATAGTTGTCATGAAAAAAGACAGGATCTGCGCAGCTTCGCGGTTGCGTGGGATCCTGTCTTTGTCTATAGCCGTCGTTGGGCGTCATGATCGTTGAAGCGCCGAATGCATGAGGCAACCTAATCTTTGGCCGGCCGCTGCGTTTCTTGATCAAAATTGTTGCGCACGACCCGCACCGGTTTTGCGGCCGGATCAAGGACCAGCACCAGATCATGAAAACTGCCATCGCCGCTTGGCCAGATCAGATCGTGATGCTCCTCGGTGAGACCCAAGAACGTCACGTCCGGTTCAGCCTTGGCCAGCAAATTTTCAAGTCGTCCTTCAGTCGTGGTCATTGAGTCCCCACTATCATCACTGCCATCATTGATCATCGCAACGATCTCGTGCCAATCCACACGCGCCGACTCCGGCCATTTTTTCATCCGTTGGGGCAACAGTGGCCCGCCGTTTGTTAACTGGTAAACGAGCCGGTACGGTTTGACGGGCATACTATGCGTGAGCGTGATCAAGGTCGGGTTCTCGCGCATCTTACTGGCATATTTGCGGATCGCATTTTTCACATAATACCAACGAGCGGCGGCCAGAATCACGGCTATCATCACTGCGTAAAAGCCCAAGCCCAAGAAGTCCACGTCAAATGGGTACCGAACGAGCAATGCGAATTCCAGCTTAAAATATCGCCAGTCAAAGCCAGTGCTGGAGGTCATATGGTATGCAAACCAGACCAAAAAGCCAAACCAGACCACGCTAACGCGGCCATACCAGGCGAGCACCCGGTCAAGGGTCGTGCTGACTGAATACGACTTGCCCAAGACCCGGTCATCGCTCAGCGTTTCGCGTATCCGTGCGAGATATGGCAGGGCCGTCAGATCTTCTATTGTATCAGCCTCTTCATGTGTCGTCGGCGCCGTCCCTGTTTCAGAGTCAGCTACTTGGTCGGCGTCGGGAGTCGAAGTCCTATTTGAATCGGTCGAATCGTTACCTTCACTTTCAATTTGCGTTTCGGTGATGTTGGTTGCTTCCCCTGCCTCGGATTCAGCTGAAAATCGCTGACTACTGATTCAGCACCAGAGGTTTCATCATTGGCTCGGTCGTTCGTTTGCACTCGATCATCGGAGGCCAACTGGCTCGCCGACACACCTGTCAGTGTATTGTCATCGTTGTCGGTCAGTTCATCACTATTATTGTGCATATCTGTTTGGTCATCTTGTGTGAGTCTACCAATTGTCATCAGGGGGCCTCGCTTTTTCCAGAATGGTAAAAGCATAACACGCGTGGCTCGGCAGATCTCCTCAAGGACGACAAAATAGAGTTTGATGAATGACACATCTAGCAATTGTGATGCCGTCACATTATTTTGTCCGCACGCCCCTCGGATGTCCCCGAGAAATAATGTGATGCCATCACACCAAGTCACCGTCCATCAAGAGGATATGCCAAAATCCGCGATATCAGAGATTGCAAACTTGCTCTCAGACGCGAAAATTATAGATATTTGCGATATCAGAGATTGCCATACAGGGCACCGTCTACCGCGCCAGTTTTCCCCGGGCGTACTCCGGGTATGCGAATTTGCACGCCCCCCGGATATCCCCGACAAATAATGTGATGCTATCACACCAACGCAACGCCAAGCCGACCGGCGTGCGGACACGCCACATTCCAGGCAACCTTGCACCTTTTTCCGCACCAAAAAAGGCACAAAAAAACCGTCCCCGAAAGGACGGTTGTCGATCTGTTATGCCAAAGCTTTCTTTGCGGCGTCTGCCAGAGCGGTGAAGCCCTCTGGGTCGGCGATCGCGATGTCAGCAAGCATCTTACGGTTCATGTCGATGTTGGCCACTTTCAGACCGTGCATCAACTTGCTGTAAGAAATGTCGTTCATACGGGCTGCGGCGTTGATCCGAGCGATCCACAGGCTGCGGAAGTTGCGCTTGGTCGCGCGACGGTCGCGGAATGCGTAACGATAGGATACCATGACCTGGGCATTGGCTGCCTTGAACAACAGATGCTTGGCCCCACGATAACCCTTGGCGAGCTTCAAGACCTTCTTACGACGCTTACGAGTAACAGTTCCACCTTTAACACGTGGCATAGGAAATTCCTCCTCTAATAAATACGAATACGTTCTGCGGTGCGACGCTCGTTTTCAGATGCGTCCTGCACTGGCAGGCAATTACTTCATCTGGCTGAGCATCTGGCGGATCCGCTTCATATCGGAATGGGATACCAGTGCGGACTTGCGAAGCTGGCGACGCTGCTTCTTAGTCTTGCCGTGGAAACGGTGGCTGGTGTACGCGTGACCGCGCTTCAGCGCACCACTAGCAGTTTTCTTGAAACGCTTTGCAGATGCACGGTGTGTCTTGAATTTTGGCATAACGATCTTCCTCCTAAACTTCTTCCCTGATCACTTTTTTGCGTTGGTGTCAGGTTTTGGTGCGAGCATCATGAACATGCTCCGGCCATCCATCTTCGGACGAGCCTCAACGTTGGCGATGTCTTTAACGGCTGTCGCCATCTGTTCCAGAACTTTTTGCCCCAAGTCCTTATGGGTGATCGCACGTCCGCGGAAACGAACGGAGACCTTTACCTTGTCCCCTTTTTCAAGGAACTTGGTCGCGTTTTTGAGGCGCGTGTTGAAATCCGCTTCACCGATGGTCGGAGACAGGCGAATTTCTTTGATGCTGATGGTTTTCTGTTTCTTGCGTGCTTCACGCTGCTTTTTTTGCAGCTCGAAGCGGAACTTGCCGTAATCCATGATGCGAGCGACAGGCGGCTTCGCGGTCGGAGAAACCAAGACCAGGTCCAAGTTTGCATCCTGCGCCAGCTGCAGGGCTTCGCGGGTATCCTTGACGCCAAGCTGTTCGCCGGTCGAAGAGATCAGGCGTACTTCGCGTGAACGAATCCCATCATTGACCATCATATCTCGTGCTATGGCAATTCACCTCCGAATAAATTTCGAGAAAACGGGGCCATCTGCCCGTTAACAGAATACGGCGAAGACCATATAAAGGTCCCCGCCGTATGTATATACCGTACATATGAGCCTAGCGGTGCAAAGCACGTGGGCGAGAAGCGGGAACTTCTGCTTGTTTTCTCAACTTGAATAGTATACGGGAAAAATCAGCCAGCGTCAAGATTCTTTGTGGGAGGCATTCATGCCTTCATTTTGACTCGAAGACTCGGGTCATTCATCCCCATCATCATTCCAATGCGATAGCTGGTCGATCATGTCCTGCCGGCTGTGGAAAAAGCGCATCCCCCAGGTCAGCGCGCAGATGCCGACCGCCCCGAAGACTGCGATCCAGACTGGATAAAAATTGATCGCGCGGAACCAGGCGACAGCGATAAACCCTGTGGCCACCAGCGCCGCTACTAATGCGACCGCCAAAATGGTCATCAACCCACGCCCATTTTTCGCGGCTAACCGCTGAAACCGTGTTTCGCGATCACCGGGCAACACCGCGGCCAAAAGAATGATCGCCGTGGTAATCAACGCGCCGACCACCCTTGCGATCAGATATAAAAGAAGCCAAGAACCCCACAGCGCGATCAACATTTTCCGCCTCCACAAGAAACCAGTCTATCATAACGGGGCGAGTGTGCGGGCAGAAAATCGAGGCCGACCACGCAGAAATGAGACGACGAAAAAACCGGCTGGCACTATTAATTTTATAATTAACCATGCTATACTGGCGACAACAGCCGCGCAGACGTCGCGGCGGCTTCGGAAAGGATGTGTGCATGCTATGACAAATAAGTTGAGCATTGTGATGGGCGTTGGCCCGTCGGTGGAGGGAATCGCCTTCTAGCAGCCCTCCAGATCTATTAGGAGGAACACACGAAATTGACATTAACTGAATATGGTCTCACCCCTGCCCGCGCGGCTCAGCAGCCGGCCGAGCTCACCCTTGCGCGCATCACCACGCAGGATCGCACGTTGTATACCGCAGCCACGGAAACTGGGCCGGTGCGCGCCGAAGTGGCTGGCCGGCTTGCGAACATGGCGGCCGGGCCGGAAGAATTTCCCGCGGTCGGCGATTGGGTCCTGCTTCGCGGCACGCCAACTGCTGGCGACGTGGCGATCATCGAACGGCTCCTGCCGCGCACCAGTGTTTTCAGCCGAGTCGCGGCCGGGCGTAGCGGCGCCGAACAGGTCGTCGCAGCCAATGTGGACACACTGATGCTGTGCATGGCGCTGGATGAGAATTTCAACCTGCGCCGCATGGAGCGCTATTTGGCCGTGGCCAATGCGAGTGGCGCCATGCCTGCGATCGTTTTGACCAAGGCGGACAAGGCGCCCGACCTCACCGACCAACTGAGCGCCGTCCGTGCCCTGAGTGGCAACGCGCCCGTCGTATTTTGCGATGCGACGCGGACCGATGGCATCGTCTCGCTGGCTGCCTTGATCGAGCCAGGCAAAACAGTGGCATTCCTTGGGTCATCAGGTGTGGGCAAAACCACCCTGATTAACCGGCTACTTGGGGAAGACCGCTTGGCGACGGGCGCGATACGCGAAAATGATGCCCATGGCCGCCACACTACCACAAGCCGTGACCTCTTGCTTTTGCCCAGCGGCGGCATTGTGATCGACACGCCGGGCATGCGGGCACTTTCGCTACTCGACGCCGACACGGAAACCACTTTTGCGGATATCACGGATCTCGCGACGCAATGCCGGTTCAATGATTGCACGCACCAGCAAGAACCCGGTTGCGCAGTGCAAGCGGCGATCGCAGCGGGGACGCTTGACCCTGAGCGCCTTGCCAGTTTCCGCCGCCTGCAAGAAGAGCAAGCCGTGAATGTGGCATTGCGCGGGCGGGCCCGGGAGCGCGCGAAGATCGACCAGATCTTTGGCAGTCGCAAACAGATGAAACAGGTCATGCGGACTGCCAAGCAGCGGCGCAGATAGCCGCGAACCCCCGAGATACCAGCTACGTATATAATAGAGGAAAAACGACGGCGTTACCTCGCAAAATGGGGCAACGCCGTTTTTGATTCATTCGAGTTATTTGCAACCATCAGGGAAAACGTCTCAGGACCGTTCTTTAAATGGCAACAAAAACCGCCGCAAAGCGATCACGCGCTGCGACGGTTCAAGAAAGCACGAATTCAGTTGTTAGTCAGCGAGCTGGCTGCCTTCGCCGCGCTTGTGTTTGCCATCGCGGCTGAAGTTGTTGATCTCAGCTTGGACGGAATCCATAAACATGTTGGCCGGCATTTCTTCAGCCTTGCTTTGGCCAAACTTACGAACAGAGACGGTCGCGGCGTTCAATTCCTCTTCCCCGACAACGATCGTGAATGGAATCTTGCGGGTCTGCGAGTCGCGGATCTTGTAGTTCATCTTTTCGTTGCGGCTGTCGAGCTCAACGCGGAAGCCCTTCTTGAGCATTTCTTCCTTGAGCTGCTTGGCATAAGCCATGTGCGCGTCGAGGTTGACCGGCACGATCACGACCTGAGTTGGAGCGAGCCAGGTTGGGAAGGCGCCTTTGTAGATCTCGGTCAGATAGGCGATGAAGCGCTCCATGGTGCCGACGATGCCGCGGTGAATCATAACTGGGCGATGTTCCTGGCCATCGGCGCCGACGTATGTCAAGCCGAAGCGCTCCGGCAGCATGAAGTCCAGCTGAATGGTGGACATCGTTTCGTCGTTGCCCAGCGCTGTCTTGGTCTGGATGTCGAGCTTCGGGCCGTAGAAGGCAGCCTCGCCTTCTGCTTCGTAGTAGTCCAGGCCAAGGTCATCCATGGCGGCCTTCAGCATGCTTTGGCTGCGGGTCCACATTTCCTCGTCGTCAAAATACTTTTCCGTATTCTTCGGATCGCGGTAGGAAAGACGGAAACTGTAATCGGAGATATTGAAGTCTTCATACACCGCCATGATCAGGCGCAGGATCTTTTTGAATTCTTCCTGGACTTGGTCAAGGGCGACAAACGTGTGGCCATCGTTCAACGTCATTTCACGGACGCGCTGCAGCCCGGAAAGCGCGCCGGATTTTTCATAACGATGCATCATGCCAAGTTCCGCGATGCGCAGCGGCAATTCACGATACGAGCGAATGTGGTGCTTGTAGATCTGGATGTGGCTCGGGCAGTTCATCGGCCGCAATTCCAGCATTTCGCCATCGCCCATGTCCATCGGTGGGAACATGTCTTCGCGGTAGTGTTCCCAGTGGCCGGATGTCTTGTACGCGCTCAGGTTCATCAGAACTGGGGTGTAGACGTGCTCATAGCCGTCCGCGAGCTCCTTGTCGATGATGTAGCGCTCGATCACGCGGCGAATGGTCGCCCCATTTGGCATCCAGTATGGCAGGCCGGCGCCGACGTTTGGATCAACGAAAAACAGATCCTGGTCGCGCCCGATCACACGGTGGTCACGTTCCTTGGCCTCTTCGCGGCGCTTGGCGTCTGCTTCAAGGTCGGCTTCCTTGTAGTAAGCCGTCGCGTAGATCCGCTGAAGCATTGGGTTGCTTGACTTGCCCTGCCAGTATGCGCCGGCAACGGACAACAACTTGAAATGCTTGAGGTCCTTCAGACTTGGCAACAGAACTGCTTCTTCGAAGTCGAAAAAGTCGCCCAGCTTAAAGCCATCAACGGTGTCGCCTTCGATCGCATCGATCAATTCGAGCTTGTATGGGTCGTCTGCGAACAATTGCTTCGCCTCGGCCTTGGTCAGGGACGCCTTTTCAATTGCCGGAGCATCCTTGACGATCGCCGCCATTTTGGCTTCGATCGCTGGCAATTGGTCGATCGTCAGCTGGCCATCATCGCGGTCGGTGTCGTAGAAAAAGCCATCCTCATCCGCCTGGCCTTCGCCGAGCCGCACTTCTGGATGCAGGTCCTTGATCGCGGCAGCCAACACAAACGCGGCCGTTTGACGCAGGACGTTGAGCCCGTCTTCGCTGTCTTTGGTGATGATCTCGATGGCGCCGTCTGCAGTCAGGCTGTCTTGAAGGTTGACGAATGCGCCGTTGAATTTGCCTGCGACGGCTTTTTTCGCCAGCGAGGTGCTGATAGCCTTGGCCACCGCCTCAACGGTCACGCCGTCATCGTATTCCTTGACGCTGTTATCTGGAAATGTGAGCTTGATCGACATTGTAAAAACTCCCTTTGTTTAAATTTGAAAGCTGTGTCCCTTTTCGAACACTTGACCATAAAAAAACGCCTCGGATATCTTTACCGATACCCGGGACGATCTCTCGCGGTTCCACCCGACTTGAAAGCACTGCTTTCCACTCTATGCTCGTAACCTGAGCACTGGGCCATCGCTGGCACACTCGGAAAGCGGTGTGGATCAGGTCTTGCTCGGCTTTCAGCCACGGCCGGGGCTCTCTGGTGAAACATGATCCTTTAACTTTCGTCTTTGATACCCTGATTAAACCACAGCCAGCAAAACGGCGCAAGCGCGAGTTTGAAAAAACTTTTCGGCTCGGCGAAAAATTGGCGCGTGATCAGGCGTCAGCGCGACCCATTTCGCCGCTCTTGGCCGCCGACATGAATCTCATCGGCCAAAAATCGGATGCGCTCCATGATCCGGCGTGCACGCACCTCTTCCAGGTCCTTCCCCGATTCCTTGCCCGACAAGAAATCGGTGAGCTCGGCCATGCTTTTATTCGAGGTAAAAAGCGTCGGCAACTCCTCTTGCATCCGGTACTGAAGCAGCACCCCGAGCACCTCGTCACGCAGCCAAGCACTGTACGATTCGGCGGCGATGTCATCGAGCATCAAAACGGGCACCTTTTTCAATCGGCCGAGTTTGTCTTCGGTGGTGTGATCATTGATCGCGTTTCTGATCTCAAGGGCAAAGGTCGGATAATGCACCATGGTCGAGGCGATGCCGCGGTCCGCCAAGTGATTGGCAATCGCGCCCAAAAGATAAGTCTTGCCCACGCCAAACGGGCCGGTCAGGTAAAGGCCGCGGTGGAATTCCTGCGGGGCCTCATCCATCGCGTCGGTGAAACGGGTCGCGGCGAGCAATGCGGCGGCTCGGCCGGTTGGATCATAGTCTTCAAGCGCCGCGGTGCGAATCGCCTTGGGCATGTTGACCGAGGTGATGAGCGACGCCTGATGGGCCACTTGGTCCGCTGCAATCTTAGCCGGCGTCGGCTCATACATGATGTCGATCAGCCGGTTGGACACGACGAGCTGGGGCATGTAGCCGGAATTTGGCAACGCCTGGTCCTCGCCTTTGCCATCGCGGGCGGTCACATATTCGTAGATCTTGGCCGCGCCGCGAGTCACCGCATCGTCCGCCAATTCATCCTTGTGCGCCGTCAGCCATGCCTGCACCGACGGATCTGCGACTGCCTGTTTGACCAGCTCGGCATATCTGCCGGTCAGTTGGCGTTGGTCCATGATCGCGGCGATCTGGTCGCGTACATTTGTCAGATTCATTGCTGGTTGCCGCCTTTCTTATCCGTCTGTTTGATCCGCGCGAGTCGGGCATCGAGCTCGGCTTGTTGGGCCGGAGTCAATGCATCCCCTTGCGCCTGGTAATCATCTTTCAACCAATCCGGCACTGCCTCTTGTCGACTCGGGCGCCCGCTGTTTCGGCGGGAGCGCGGCTGCGAAGAGGTCGTCGGGTTGGCGGCCGCTGTTTTCAGATAGGCCAGCGCCGCCTCAGGTGAGCCGACACCGGCCTTCGCCCATTCATTAGCCACCTTGTTCAGGTATTTTTCATTGATCGTGTCATTGGTCTGATAGATCGAGTCGATCAAGATATTCAACGTCGCATCGTCAAAGACATGGCGGCGGCTGAGGTCGCGCACCGCCCATTCTTCATCACGCGAGACAAACATGCTCGGCCCCTTTTGCTTCTTGCGCTGTTCCATGAATTCGCGCACCGGCAAGTCGCGTGCCTGCTTGAGCAGCGTCGTTTCGGCCGGGGTGTAAGTGGCAGTTGCGCCCTGCATTTGCGACTGGGCGGTTGTCCCTGGCTGCTGCGTCTGCGTGGCATCGCCCGTCTGCGGCTGGGCTTGGCCCTGCGCCGTGGCCGCATTTTCCGCTGGCCGGAAATTGGCCTGCCCGGTGGAAAACTCCTGCTCCGCAAAATTTTGTACAGCCTTCAACTTAAACTTACCAGTCAGTGGATCGGCGGCGTGCTGCAATAGCCGTGCCAGGCTCGGCACATCGAGGCCATAGAACTTCGCCACCTGATAAAGGCCCGCGCGCTGGGCATCCACGCTGCCCTGATCGACGCCGGTTCGCGTGAGCATCGCAGCCAGCAGCGCCCAGTCATAGCCGTCGCCATTGCCCAAGCTGACAGCCGGCTGCGTTTTTGGCCCGTCTGACTGCGCCGGCCGCTGAAGCACATGGGTCAGATGAAAGACATCCAGAAACTGGGCGGACACATCCTGCCAGGTGTCGCGGCGCACCGGATGCAATTCGTATTGCCCCTGCAACTGCAGGTAGCGCGTCTCCCCGACCTTGTCATACAGCAGCATTCCCAGCAAGTCGTCCGCGAAAAAGCGATTCGGCGCGACCGGGGCATACAGCTCATAGGCAAAATAGCGGCCGAGTTGATCGACGGTGGAATACGTTTTGAGCAAGCCCACTGCCTCGAGTTTGACCCGCGCCTCAAATAAGCCATCCAGATCGACGTCGATCAGATCCAGCAACCGCGTCTGAGGAGGCCGTTTGGAAAATTGTTGCGGCTGTTTGGCCTCGCGCCAAAGCGTCAAATATAAACTGAGCGCGGCCGGGCCGACCAGTGGCTGATATAAACAGATTGCGACATCTTGATCTAGGTCGCTTAAATACGTGGCCTGGGTGACGAGATACCCGTCTTGGGCCATGAATGTGGTGGGTCGTTTCATCGGCGTGCTCCTTTCTTTTGACTGCCGCAATTGACTTCGGCAACGCGATTGGCCGCCTCCCCGCGCCGGGCTGCTTTGGCAACGCGGTAGGCTGCTTCGACAACGTGGCCAGGTGCTGGCCGCAAAATAAAGGGCCTGGCGCGCAGCCAAGCCCCCGGCGCTTTTGCGCTATTTCTGGTCAGTCTGTTCCTTTTTCATCATGTCCTGAAGTTCGGACATGAAAACGGACATATCTTTGAACTGGCGATAGACACTGGCAAACCGAATATACGCCACGTCGTCTACGTCGGCCAACAGCTTCATGACATACTCGCCGATGACCTGACTGGAGACTTCGTTGTCGCCGATCGCCCGCAACTTGTTTTCGACCTGCTCGACGATATTTTGCATCTGCTCCATCGTGACAGGCCGCTTTTCCGCTGCTCGAATCAAGCCTTTCAAGATCTTCTCGCGATTGAACTCTTCGCGGGTCCCATTTTTCTTGATCACCAACAGCGGCGTCTGCTCGACGCGCTCGAAGGTCGTGAAGCGGAAGCCGCAATTCTCGCATTCCCGCCGCCGCCGAATCGCGCGACCACCATCTGTCGGGCGAGAGTCAACGACGCGCGAACTATTGTGATGACAATGTGGGCATAACAAGGCGCCACCTTCTTATCCAGGGTTTATACGTCATTATAGCATATTTATTTTGCTGCATATGCGACCAAGCTTGAGTTCACAAGAAAAGCGCGGCCGTCACGCCATTTTTGTCACGGCCTTGAGCAGCGCATCGACTTGCTTCTCGCGAATCGCCTGGCCGCGGCTGTTGTCGATGAGAAAATCCGCCCGCGCGACCTTCTCGTCCAGTGGCATCTGGGCCTCAATGCGTGCCTGGGCCGCCGCCTCGGAAAGCCCATCACGTGCCATCAGCCGGGTGAGTTGCACCGATTCCGGCAGTGTCACCACCGCCACGCCGTCAAACGCCTTGTCCCAGTTGGTCTCATACATCAGCGGAATGTCGCCCACGATCACCGGGGCGCCGGTTGCGGCCGCCTCGTCCAGCGCGCGCTTCAATGCGACGCGGATGTGGGGCTGATCGATGGCGTCCAGCTGCCGGCGCTTGGCCGGATCGGCGAAGATCAGCGCCCCTAGCCGCTTGCGATTCAGCGCGCCGTCTGGGGTCAGCACATCCGCCCCAAACGCCGCCGCGATCTCCTGCAACACTGGTGCGCCGGGCGCCATCACCTGATGCGCAATCACATCCGCATCAACAACAAGGCAGCCGCGCTGTTTGAACACGGCTGCAACCGTGCTTTTGCCGGTCGCAATGCCGCCGGTCAGCCCGAGCCAATACGTCATGGCAGTCGCCTCTTTCTCAGCGGCTGACAATGCGGGCAAAAATGGGTCCCGCGTTCGCCGACTTTGGTCTTCAAGATCTCTGTCCCGCAGCGCGCACACGGCGTTCCCTCTTGACCGTAAACATGGAGTTGTTCCTGGAAGCGCCCGGTGTGGCCGCCTGCATCCAAGAACGAATGGACCGTGGTGCCGCCCAGTTCGGTGGCGGTGGCCAGCTCCTGGATGATGTTGTCATGAAGGCGCACGACTTCCGCACGCTTGAGGGTCGCGGCGGGCTGAAGCGGCGAGAGCTGGCTGAGCCACAGCGTTTCATCGGCATAGATGTTGCCGATGCCGGCGACCACGTTTTGATCCAGTAGCACGGATTTGATTGGCGCTTTCCGCCGGTGCAAAGCATCGTAAAAAGTCGCCGCGGTCCAGCTTGGGTCATCCGGCTCCGGACCTAGTGTCGAAAGACCACTGACCGTCGAGTTTTCCGTGCCGGTCAGCACCAGCTGCATCCGCCCAAACTTGCGCATGTCGGCGTAGCGCATTTGCGAGCCATCCGCAAAGGTGAACCAGACATGCATGAAGCGCGGCGGCTCCTGATCCGCAGAGGCGGCCAATTGATACTTGCCTTCCATGCGTAGATGCGACACCAGCGTTAAGTCCTGGTCAAAGCGAATCAATAAGTATTTGCCGCGGCGGTCGACGCCAGTGATGGTGCGACCGATCAGCGCGGTGCGAAACGCGGTCAGCCCGCCGATCAAGGTCTTCGGCCAATTGGCATCGACGGCCGTGACCGTTTTGCCCACGACCAATTTGGACAGGCCGCGGCGCACATTTTCGACCTCAGGTAATTCAGGCATTTTGTTCTTCCTTTATCTCGTTATAAAAGTGGCCGCATGATTCGAACCCAAGTGATTACGACTCAGACCCGGCACTTGGCCCACTTCCGTATCGTCCACCACTTTGACAGCAGTGTCGTGGACCAAATGTCCGGGTCCGAGCAGCTAAGGTTCGCATCGCCTGGTCCAAAGAACGGACCTGGTGATGCGGACACTTACCTGTCGGACCCAAGATCGACATTCGGCCCACTTCCCATTTATTTTGCGTCGAACCAGGTCGGGCCGTAATGGCTTTCGACCTTCAATGGCACCGCCAGCGAGACGGCGGAATCCATCACCTTGGGCACGAGCTCGGCCAGCGTCGCCATTTCTTCTGCCGGCCCCTCGAAGATCAGCTCATCGTGGACCTGTAGCAACATCCGCGAATGCAAGTGGTTCTCATCGAGCATCGCCTGCATCCGGATCATCGCCACTTTGATGATATCGGCGGCGCTGCCTTGAATCGGCGAATTCATGGCCGTGCGTTCGGCAAAACTGCGCAGGTTGAAATTGCGCGAGTGGATGTCGCCCAGATAACGATGGCGATGCATCAAGGTTTCAACATACCCCTGCTCGCGGGCGACCTTCACCATTTTTTCCATGTAGTCGTGGACTTGCGGGTATTGCTCGAAATAGCCGTCGATGAACGCCTTGGCCTGCTTGCGAGTGACGCCGATGTTCTTGGCCAAGCCAAAATCGGAGATGCCGTACACGATTCCGAAGTTGGTCGCCTTGGCTTGCCGGCGCATGTCCGGGGTGACCTGATCCGGCGAATCCAGGCCAAAGATCTTCATCGCGGTATTGGCGTGGATGTCGCGGTCTTCCTTGAAGGCTTCCTGCATGTTCGCATCGCCGGAAATATGGGCGAGCACGCGCAATTCGATCTGCGAATAATCACTGGAGAAGATCTGCCAACCCGGCTTGGACGGAATGAACGCCTTACGGACCTGCTTCCCCTCATCGCGCGCTGGAATGTTTTGCAGATTGGGATCCACGGAAGACAGCCGGCCCGTTTGCGTTAAGGTCTGCAGATAGCGCGTGTGAATTTTGCCATCTGCCAGCTGCGCATTTAATAAGCCGGTGACATAGGTTGAAAAAAGTTTGGCGACTTGCCGGTAATCCAGAATGTCCTGAATGATCGGACTGGCCGATTTCAATTCCTCAAGCACCTCGACGCTGGTGGAATACCCCGTCTTTGTTTTCTTGATCACGGGCAGGTTGAGTTTTTCAAACAGGACCTCGCCGAGCTGTTTCGGGGAGTTCAGATTGAACTTCACTCCAGCTTCGGCGTAGATCTTTTCCTCCAGGACCGTCTGGGTGCTGCGCCACTGGTCCCCCATCGCCTTGAGCGTCGCGCGCTCAAGCGTGATGCCGGTGATTTCCATTTGCGCGAGCACCTGCGCCAGCGGCATTTCCAGCTCGGTGAACAGATGCGTCTCTTCCTGTTCCTTCAGCTTGGTGGTCAACAGCGGCTGCAGGGCTAAGATTGCCCGGCCTTTTTCAACAAAATGCGTAAACAGCGCCACCTCGTCTGGGACGTGGCGCTTGGCCCCTTTGCCGTAGACCGTTTCATCAAATGGCACGCTGACGCCATGATCTTGCGCGATCTGGCCGAGGTCGTTGGCGTTTTGATCAGGGTTCAGCAAATAGGACGCCAGCAGCACATCAAACGCAAGCGCGGGCAGCGTCACGCCAAGGCGGGCGGCGGCCACGATATCGCGCTTGCCGTCAAATACAGCCAGCTTCGCCTCCGTCAGCCAGGTCTGCACCGCGGGCAGGGTCAACAGCGTGACATCACTGCTGACAAAAGCCTGATCCGCAGTGACAACAAACCAGCCGATCGGGTCTGCGGTATGATAATTTTCCGTCAGCATCTCTACTTCAAATGCAGCCGGTTCATGGACGTCGAGCAGGGCGGCTAAATTGGCGTCGTCGAGGACGGTGTAGGTAATGGCTTCGTGGACCGCCGTTTCCTGTGCACTGGCCGGCAACTTGGCCAATGCCTGGCGCATGTCCAGCCGGGTGTAAAGCGCACGCAATTTTTCGATATCTGGGCCGGCGTAATGCAGGTCGTCCAGGCCGATCGTGAGCGGCGCGTCGACTTTGATGGTCGCAAGAGTCTTGCTGAGGCGAGCCTGGGCCTCGTCGTTCACCAAGTTTTCCTTCATTTTGCTAGGCTTGAGCTGATCCAGATTGTCATAGAGATCTTCGATACTGCCGAACTGGGTGACCAACTTGATCGCCGTTTTTTCACCGACCTTGGTGACGCCGGGATAATTGTCCGAGGTGTCGCCCATCAGGCCCTTCATGTCGATGATTTGAGTCGGGGTCAGGCCGAATTTATCCTCGATGTGCGCCGGCGTGTAGGTCTCAAGCTCCGCAACGCCTTTTTTGGTCACCTGCACCGTGATGTGATCCGTGGCCAGTTGAGTCAAATCGCGGTCGCCGGTCACAATGGTGGTCTCCCACCCTGCTTTTTCCGCTTCGCGGGAAAGGGTGCCGATGATGTCATCCGCTTCGTAATCCTGCAATTCATAATGGGCCATGCCGTGATCGTCGAGCAGTTCCTTGATCACGGGCAACTGCTCGAGCAGCTCAGAAGGCGCGGCGTCACGCTGGCCTTTGTAGTCGCCGAACATCTTGGTCCGAAATGTACCGCCACTTTTATCAAAGGCCACGAGAATCTTGTCGGGCTTTTGCTGGGCCACAATGTTGTCGAGCATGTTATTGAAGGCGAACACCGCATTGGTGTGCAGGCCTTCGCTGTTGGTGAAGCGGTCCATCTGGGTGTACAGCGCGTAGAATGCGCGGAACGCGACTGAATTGCCATCAATCAATAATAATTTCACCTTGTCTGCCATGTGCGGCCTCCTTTTTCTCGTTTCCATTGTACCAGATTTTGCAGGGTCAGCGGGTGGGTCCTCGATGGCAAGGTCTGAGGTTTTCTATCTAGCTAAGAAGCTTATTTTGTGAAAACGCCCGGCTGAGCTCCGGCCAGAAATGGCTGGAACGCTCCCAAGTGACTTTAAGCCCGCAAAGACCGCGGTCTTAAAGCTCACTTTCGGTGTAAGCGGCACAGCCGCTAACACCGACGAGGGGGCTGAGCCATTTCTGGCCGGAACCCACCCTCATATTGCACATTCCAGTTACACACCATTTGAATTCATAAAAGTTGTCATAAAACTCACGACACTGATCAACTCCGATTACTCCGATCTTCACATCAGAGCAGTCGACAAAGAAAAAATCAGATACTGACAAGAACAGGTCCCGCACTTTTCGTTGCATTGTCGCACGTTGCTTCGGCTCTCGGAAACATCGCCTAGAATCAAACAAGCACCCACCCGTTTTGTTAGGTGAGTGCTTACACAAATTCTTATTAATCTCGACTCACGCCACCGAAGATGCGGAGGATGACGAGGAAAAGGTTCAGGAAATCGAGGTAAAGCATCAAGGCGCCCTGGGTCACAAGGGCGTTTTCCGCGATAAGGCCGTCGCCGGTGCCGCCTGCTGTCAGGTAGACTTGCTTGAGCTTTTGGGTGTCAAACGCGGTCATCACGATGAAGATCGCGAGGATGGCGTAGTTGATCAGCCACTGCAAGCCACTTGATGCGATGAACATATTGACGAGGGACATCACGATCACACCCCACAGCGCGGTGTAGGCGATGCTACCGGCTTTGCTGAGGTCCTTGTGACCGAACCGTCCAACGAGGGACATGGAGACGAAGATCACCGCGGTCACGACGAAGGCTGCAAAGATGTTGATCGTCGGATAGACCATCAAGACCAGGCTGATCTGGAAGGCAAAACTGGCGGAGAACAGGTAGAACATCAGATTGCCAAAGGACGTATTTTGCTGCGCGCGCCGGCCGCTGACCATAAATGTCATGATAAACGGCAAGAACAGAAAGATCCATGCCAGGATCTGGTGCTGGCCAATGAAGGTCAGATACTGCTGCTGAAATGGCACTGCCAGCAGATAGGACAACAGCCCGGTCAATCCAAGGCCGAGACCCATCTTCGTGTAAACCTTGCTAAAGAACGACGCAACGCCCGCGTCGTCATTCACCACTCGACGTTCATCCATTGAATCAGATCCTTTCTGGAACACGTATTGTTTGTATAGAAGCTATTATACGAAACGCAGGCTGACTTGTCAGTTAGACTTTGGACTGAGATCACTTAGAAGATCCGCGAACGCGTTCTCGTATTTTTGCACATCCCCGGCCCCCATGAAGACGAAGACCGCGTTTTTGTAATCCAACAGCGGTGACATGTCTTCAAGCTCGATCACATGGCCACCTTCTGGAATCTTAGCCGCAAGATCCGCCGCCGAGACCGCGCCCGACTTTTCACGCGCAGAGCTGAAGATCGGCGTCACGTACACGGCGTCGGCCGCATTCAAGGTCTTGGCGAAATCATCCAGGTACGCGATCGTCCGCGAAAAAGTGTGCGGCTGGAAGATCGCCACGATCTGCTTATTCGGGAACTTTTGGCGGGCGGCATCAAGGGTCGCGCGAATCTCGCTTGGATGGTGCGCGTAATCGTCGATGATGACGGCATCCGCCACCGTTTTTTGCGAAAAGCGGCGCTTGACGCCAGCAAAACTGGCCAGCTCGCGCGCGATGAATTCTGGGTCGAGATTCTCGGTCGTGGCCACGGCGACGACAGCCAATGCGTTCAAAACGCTATGCTCGCCGAACAACGGCACGTGGAAATGGCCGATGAGTTCGCCATGATGAAACGCGTCGAAGCTCGAACCCGTGGTGGTGCGCACCACATTTTTCGCGACATAATCATCGCGGTCATCTAAGCCATAATAATAGATCGGCACCTTCGCGGACAGCTTGCGGAGCCACTTGTCATCGCCCCAGGCAAAGATCGCCTTCTGGGTCTGGTCAGCTTCGGTCTGAAACGCGGAGTAGACGTCTTCGATGCCGGTGTAATAATCCGGATGGTCATAATCGATGTTGGTCATGATCGTATAATCCGGATGATACGCGAGGAAATGGCGGCGGTATTCATCCGCCTCAAACACAAAGAACTGGGAATCCGGAACGCCTTTGCCAGTGCCATCGCCGATCAGATAACTGGTCTTGGCGATGCCAGACAAGGTGTGCGCAAGCAGGCCGGTCGTGCTGGTCTTGCCGTGCGCGCCAGCCACACCGATGCTGGTGTATGGCGTCATGAATTTGCCAACGAATTCGTGGTAGCGATAAAAGGTCAGCCCAAGTTCATGCGCGCGCAGAACTTCCGGGTGCTCATCGGTGAAACTGTTGCCGCAGATCACGGTGTAGCCCGGCTTCAGGTTGTCCGGATCAAATGGCAACGACTGAATGCCGGCCTGTTCAAGCCCACGTTGAGTGAAAGTGTACTGGGTGATGTCGCTCCCTAATACCGTGTGGCCAAGATCATGCAAGATCAGCGCCAGTGCGCTCATCCCCGAGCCCTTGATACCGATAAAATAATACGTGTCCTCTGTCATGATGTTTCCTCTCTGTTCTATTGATCACTCAGGCGAGCCAAGTCTTCCTGGGTCAAGTATACATCCCGCGGCTTTGAAGCGTTAGCCGGCGAGACAAAATGCCGGCGCTCCAGTTCATCGATCAGTTTGGCCGCATGATTGTAGCCGATGGAAAAGACGCGTTGAAGCTTAGACGTTGAGACCTCTTGTTGATCCACGAGATACGCCATCACTTGCGGCATGAGCGGATCTTGGTCCGCAGCGGCTTCTGATTTATGAAGCAAGGTCTCCGGCTGAAAATCGTAATGGACTGGCGCTTGTTGCTTGACGAACCCGACCACGTCATCGATCGCCTGGTCGATGAACGTCCCCTGCAGACGGCGGGCTTGGCTGGCCCCGCTGCCCAGGTAAAGCATATCGCCCTTGCCCAGCAAACGTTCCGCCCCAGCGGTATCGATGATGGTGCGCGAATCGACCTGACTAGCGACCATGAAGGCGATACGGGTCGGAATATTATTTTTGATCGTGCCTGTGATGACATCGACGCTTGGCCGCTGTGTTGCCACCAGCAAATGAATGCCGGCTGCCCGCGCCTTGGCTGTGATGCGCGCAATATAATCCTGAACTTCGCTGGACGCGACCATCATCAGATCGGCCAGCTCATCGATCACAATCACGAGATATGGCAGCTGCAGGCCGTAGTCGCCATGCGCCGCCGCTTTTTCATTAAATTGCTTCAAGTTGCGGACACGCGCGGCTTCCAATTTCTTGTAGCGGTCATCCATTTCCTGGACCGCCCACTTCAACGCGGCTGCGGCGGCTTTTGGATCTGAGATCACCGGCGAGACCAAATGCGGCAGGCCATTATAAACAGCCAACTCCACCGCTTTTGGATCGATCAGCAGCAGGCGCACCTGTTGCGGCGTGGCCTTATACAACAGCGAGGTCAGGATGCTGTTGATGAAGACCGACTTCCCCGATCCGGTTGCCCCGGCGATCAGCCCATGCGGCATGCGCCCGAGATCCGTGACCACCGGCTGGCCGAACAAGTCGACCCCAAGCGCCACGGTCAACGGCGAGCGGGCGTCTTGGAAAACAGGGCTCTGGAGCACTTCACGCAACATCACTGGCCGGGGATGGAGGTTTGGTATCTCAATACCCACAGTCGTTTTGCCCGGAATTGGTGCCTCGATACGAATGTCGCGCGCGGCCAATGCCCGCTTGAGGTCATCGGTCAGATTAGTGATCTTATTGACCTTCACCCCTGGCCCGACTGCGACCTGAAACTGGGTGACGGTTGGGCCAATGGTTTTATCGACCACATGCGCGTCAACGTTGAAGGCCGCCAGCGTTTTATCCAGCTGGCCCATTTGATTGACCGCCCATGTTTCCTGCGCGTCCTCATCGCCGGTCGCAACTGGATCGAGCAGGTCGAGCGATGGAAATTCGTATGGCGCGGGCTGGACTGTGGTCGTTGCCGTTGCTTCTTTGTCGCCAAGGTCATTTGCGCTCTGGTGCGACGAAACGGTCTGCGGTGCTGTGAGGTCGGCGGTCAAGGCAGGTACCTCTTTAACGACGGGCTCGGATTGCGTCGCGGTCGGCTCAGCCGCGGGGGTGTCAGTCGTTGCTGCGACCGTTGTCCGAGCTGCCTTTTTCTTTGCTAAGTATGCCTGGACCTGTTGGCTGACCGCGCGGCGATCCGGCAGCAAGGACCGCTCTTCGCGGCTGGCCGCCTGCGTTGCCGTGGTCGTGGCCCGTTTTTCAGGATGCCGTCGGGTCTGATCCATCATTTCCGTCAACGTCGCCGCCACATAAGTATGCGCGGATCCGGTCGGCGCTGGGGCGGTCTCGTCTTGATCTGACGGGTTGGATGTCCCCGGTTCGCCGATCGACTGTTTCTGGACTGGAGCCGGTGCCGCGTCATCAGTCGATGTGGTAAGTTCAGCGTCTGCCACTTCGTTCGTTGGCTCGAACACAGTGGCTGACTCGTCCATGTCCGGCGAATGGGGCGCATTTTCCTCGGCGTCCGCTGTCTCGTTTTCGGACAGGTCCGCGGCCTCTTCTGAGTCAGTCTGATGCTCTTGATCGGCATCTAGAATCGGCTCATCCTCGAGGTTTAGCCCCGCTTGTGAAGTGGGCGCGTCATCGGTCTCAGAGTCTTCATCTACCGGTGCTTCATCCTGGTCCGCTTCCACTTCTTCGACATCCGGCAACGCCGATTCGTCAGGTGCGTCATCAACGGCATCGACCGCTTCCACCGAAACGAATTCTGAAGCGACCGGATCATCCTCCTCGTCCTCTTCGCTGGCGAGGAAAAATACGGCGTCGTCTGGGCGCTCAAGGCGGGTCAAAAGCGCGCTGTAATCGATCTTCACGCGTTGCGCCCGATCGACCAAACTGGCCGGCGTGGTAAAGGCGCTCATCGGCATGGTACGCGCCAATGCCGCGCCAGGCCGGGTCTCAGTCTGTGTGGCCGCTGCGGTCTTAGGCGCGTGCGCCGCCGGTTTTGTTTTCGCGACCGGCTCTTTGGTTGGACGGGCGGTCGGGTGTTGCTGGCGCGGCGGCAATTCGTAGTCGTCGTTGGCGTCGTCAAATTTTGCCGGCGAAATTGGCTTGCGGCCAAAAGCCGGACCGTCATAATGAGCCATTGCGATCTTCCTCTCTTGTGCTAATGCACCTATTTTACCATAGAACGGTACTTTTCCCGGCTGGAAACACTAAAAAAGGGTGCGGAGGTGCGCGAATATGGTCGAGCAGGTAGGCTAGCCCGGCGCTGGATGGCGCTCTTAGCCATCGAGTGCTGGGCATACCTAGCTGTCTCGACCATGCGCACCGGAGCCCGACTAAAAAGGGTGCGGAGGTGCGCGTTTAGGGGTGGGCAGCTGACTTGGCTCTGGCACTTGGGGCGTCCTTTGCCCCGAGTGAGGGAGACAGTTAGATGTCCCGCCCCTGCGCACCGGAACCCCACAAAAAAGGAACCAAGACAAAACTGTTTGTCTTGGTTCCTCGAAAGGTCTTCTCATGATCGCCATCCAGCCCTATGAATCGCGAAATACGGGTCTGTTAGTTGGCTGCGGCCACCACTTCAGCCGCAACTTCAGGGTCATATGGGGTCCCAGCCGGAATGCTGGCTGGCATCAACAAGATGCCTCGTGCAGCCGGTGCACCCGGCACCGCGAGTTCGCGTGCCGCGCACAGCATGCCGTAAGAATCGACGCCGCGCAATTTGCCCGGCCAGATGATCTTGCCATCGGGCATCATGGTGCCTGGCAGCGCAGCGACAACGGTCTCGTTCAACGCGACGTTGGGCGCCCCGCAAACGATTTGGCGGACATTGCCGTTGCCAAGGTCAACTTGGGTGATGTGCAGATGGTCTGAATCCGGATGCGCCTCGATCGCGACGATCTTGCCGATGACCAGCGTCGGCGCCTCATTCAGAGGTAACACACCGTCAAAACCGGCCGCTTCCAGTGCCTGGTTCAGCGTGGTCACGTCGGCTTCACTGAGCGCCAACTGCCCGTCGCCGGTCAGCGTCGGCAGCCACTGTGAGACGTTGAAGAAATTGAAGCCAAGTGCCGCACCGGCGTCGTCGAAAATACCGACGATATCGCCTTTTTGCGTGGTGGTCTCAACGGCGCTGTCTGGCGCAAGCACAACGATCAAAGTGTCGCCCCACGCTTCCTTGTTCATGCTGGTGATCAAAATAGGACCTCCTGAGTAATTAAAATCAGATTGCGGCTGGCTGCAAGTTATTGATAAAGGCTTCGACTTCCGCCTTGGTCTTCCGATCCTTGTTGACGAACCGGCCGATCTCCTTGCCATCTTCCAGCGCGATAAAACTTGGAATGCCCATCACACCCATGTCTTGGGCGATCTCGATATTGTCATCGCGATCGACGTAGATGAATGAGAACTCCGGATACTCCGCTTCGATCGCCGGCATTGCAGGCTTGATGAATTGGCAATCTGGGCACCAGTCAGCACTGAAAAACAGCATCTTCTTGCCAGGGGCCTTCGCCGCCTCCAAAATTGCCTCATTGCTATCGAATTTTTCCATGATCAACATCCCTTTCGCTTACATTTGATAAGTACATTTTACACGTTTCCGGGGAAGATGCAATGCATTCTCCCTGCCTGCCGGTTATAATGAAACCAGTTTTGATTTTGCCGCACAGCGGCGATGTTCGGAGGAAGCTCATGCGAAAAAATCAATGGTTGCTGATCGGCGTGCTGGCCCCGCTTGCGGTGGGCGTGATTGCCGAAAGCGCGCGGCGCTATTACTGGCATCATCTGTTGCCAAACCGGCTCTTCAAAGTGATGAAACAAGACGTTGCCACCACGCATACCGTGACTGGCGGCTGGATCGAGATGGACCCCGCCTATCTCACTGAAGGGTCTTTCTCACAAGCGACCTATCAAGGCGGTGTGACGACCGAAGATGGCGAAGTGATCAAGTTTTTGATTAGAGGGAATGGGGAGCGGATTCTTCCGCAAACCGCGCCGTCAGTTGATAAATAGCGCCACCTTTTTCACTGAACTTGTGCTCATATTCCGTCTCGACATTTTCGGACAACCGGGCATCATTGTGCACGTCCACACTGACAAGGTCAAACTGCATGCCGAAATTATTCATGCTGACCAGCGAATATTCAAACAGGCCGCGGTTATCCGTCTTGAACTGCAAAACCCCGGCCGGCTTCAAGATCGCGCGGTACTGGGCCAAAAATGTCTTGTAGGTCAGGCGACGTTTCTCGTGCCGCGTTTTCGGCCAGGGATCTGAGAAGTTCAGGAAAACCCCGGTGATCTCACTTGGCGCAAAATAAGTCGTGAGATCGGCCCCGTCGCCTAAGATCAATTGTAGGTTCGGCAGTTTCAGTGCAACTTGTTTGCGTAGGATATAGCCGATCGCCGATTCTTGTATTTCGAGCGCGAGGAAATTCCGATTGGGATGTTGCTGCGCCATCTCGGTAATGAAGGCACCCTTTCCCGACCCGACCTCAAGATACAGTGGTTGATTTTTGGCAAACCGTTCCTGCCATCTGCCCGGCATGTTCTCCGGGCGCGTTAAGATCTCGTTTGGGTTCGCCGCGATCAGCGGGGCTGCCCATGGTTGGTTGCGTAAACGCATTACTTCTCTCCTCATAAAAGCACCGGTGCGACGTCCGCACCGGTGCTTATTTTAGTCTTGTTGATCAAGCACTTCTTGCATCTTGAGCAGTGCGGCATTCATTTCTGTGTAGCGCTGGGCGTCAAACATCCGCTGCGTTTCATCCAACAGATGAAGCAAGCCGTACCATTGCAGGCGAGTGGCCAGATCTGCCGTTAATTTCGTGCCATACGCATCGAGCCATTCTTGCCACTGCGCGCGCGGCACATAGTTGAACAAAACAACAGACAGGTCAAAGGCGGGATCGCCAAGCGAGGCTTGATCCCAGTCGACCAGATAAAGCCGCCCGCTGTCGGACAGCAGCCAGTTCTTATGATTGAGGTCCCCGTGGCACACGCGCAATTCGCGTTGCGGCGGCAACGTCATCAGCGCAGCGACCGCCTGTGCGACCACCGCGTGTTGCCGAAGCGTTGGCGCCAAATTGACCAGCACGCGTTCGCGCAACGCAGGCAACGACTGACCTTGGCCGCCAACTTTTTGAAGCATCCGGCGAAGCAACACCGAATTGTGGACCTTGCCTAAAAGTTGTGCGACGATCGGCGAGCACATTTGCTCGCGCGTCAGCGTTTTGCCATTGACCCAGTCTTGAGCCGTTAAAACATCACCGGTAGAAATGCGTTTGGTCCAGATCAGCTTCGGGGTCACCCCTTCCACTGATAAGGCCGCCAAAAATGGGGACGCATTACGTTTTAAAAAGAATTTCTCGTGGGCATAAACGCCCATAAATGCCCCACCGGTCGTGCCGCCAACTGGCTCTAGCGACCATCCGGGGTCTAAGTCAAAATTCATCTGCCAAAACTCCCATCCCAACGCACCGATCTTCTGTGAGCTAAAATCAATATTACAAGCCGCCAGCCCCACCGTCAAGGCAATATTGAGGAAGGGTGCGGAGCCGAGCGTTTAGGGGTGGGCAGATAGTTCGGCCTGGGCGGTTGATGGCGCACTCGGCCATCGAACGACCGGGACGACTATATGCCCCACCCCTGCTCGGCGAAGCCCAACTAGGGTGCGGAGGCCCGCGGGATGGTGGAACAGCTAGGTCGGCTCAGGTGCTTGGTGGCGTTCCTTGCCACCGAGTGCATGAGACGCCGCATGTTTCCACCATACGGGCCGGAGCCCTACTATCAGGGTGCGGAGCGGGGCGTTTAGGTCTGAGCAGCTAGTTCGGCCTGGGCGGTTGATGGCGCACTTGGCCATCGAACGACCGGGCCGACTAGCTGCCTCAAACCTGCCCCGCGGAGCCCTACTATTAGGTGCAGAGCCAAGCGTTTAGGTCTGAGCATCTAGTTCGGTCATCGACTGCTCAGGCCGACTAGATGCCTCAGACCTGCCCCGCGAAAACGAAATTCCTGCCTACCTTGCGTCCAATTTTGCCAGCCGCAGCGGCAGATACCACAACGCAAACGCCAGGGCCAGCACCACGCCAGCCGCGAGGACAACACCAACTTTGAGCCACGCCCCGCTGAGGGCTGCACCGATTGCTAAGATCACCGACATCAATAGCAATAGGACCAGCACCAGCCGGCCAAACGAGGCCTTTTTTTGCTTGAGCGACAACGGGTACAGATGGGTGAAGACGATCTCGTCATAGGCCAGGTAAAATGGCAACAGCTGAAAGCCGACCAGGTAGACGAAAAGCAAGGCGAAGAGCCCTGCCAACCACCATTGCTGGACAAAGGCTAAGATTGCCGCGCCAATCACCGCCAACCGCAAAAACAGGCCGAAAAATTCTGTGCGGCGCAGAAACCCGCGCACATAGAGATAGGTCCAACTGCTGGCATAACGTTTTGGCACCAGCTTCGTAAAGATATCCAGGTATTTGCGGCGATGCACCCCACCGCCAATGCCTGGGACGTCGGTGAAGAGATTATAGAAGCGATAGATGCGGCCCATGCGCGCCGATTCGCGCTTGATCAGCAGCTGCCAGTCGAGTTGCGCGGGCTGGAACCAATCGCCGATCCGCCAGCGGAGCAAGAGGTCGCAGGCCAAGGCCACCGCCGTCGTGATCACCGGATGAATCCAGATGCCGGCCATCAATCCGGCCCAGGCGACCAAGATCAACACCGCTCGCGAAAGCCAGATCGGCAAATGCAGCGTGTAATTGCCCAGCAATTGAAGCCACAAGTCGACATCCTTGAACAACCACAGCGCGAGCAGAATCAACCCCAGCGACAACCAATCGCCGTGATGCAAGACGCCGAGTAGCGGCCAGGCCGCCAGCGTGGCGAGGAGCAAGGTCGCCAGTGGCAAAAGCGCGCTGTACCGCCGGGCCCGAAATAGGTAGCCGGCAAAATCACTGGTGCGCGGCAACAGAAATGTCGCATCTGCCGCTTCCGCCAGCGTGGCCAGATCACCGAGCCCAACAACTAAGGCCAACACGGCGGCCAGGGCTGGGGTGAACCACCATTGGGGCGTCAGATCATGGATCAGCTGACTATAGCCGTACAACAGCGCGCCCAATAGAATGATCAGGGCCAACACGAAATGGTCGTTGAAAACCAGCTGCAGGTATTTGAATTGTTCTTTTGAGTGCCGCGCCAGCCGCGTTTTCCACAGCTTATTCATGTGCGGCCTCTTTCGTCATGGCCAAATAAATGTCGTCCAGCCGCCCTGCCGGCAAATTGAACTGACGCTGCAAGCTGGCCAAGTCGCCGGTCGCCCGCACGCCGCCATCTTTGAGGAGCACGAATTGATCTGCAACTTCTTCGGCGGTATTCAAGATGTGCGTCGACATCAAAATGGCTGCCCCTGCCGCCCGTTTTTCCTCGACCAACGCGAGCAAGTCGTGGACGCCCAGCGGATCCAAGCCGGTGAAGGGCTCATCGATCAAGAACAGGTCGGCATCCGTCATGAACGCGCAGACGATCATGACCTTCTGCTTCATCCCCTTGGAAAAATTATCCGGGAACCAGTCCAGTTTGTTGGCCAGCCGGAACGTTTCCAACATCGCGTTCACTTTCGGCCAGGTCTGGTCCTGATCCAGCTGATACGCCATCATGGTCAGCTCGAGGTGTTCCTTGAGGGTCAACTCCGGATAGAGCACCGGCGTTTCCGGCACATAGGCGATCGCCTGCCGATACGCATCGGGGTCGTCGGCCAGCGTCTTGTCGCCGATCGTGATCGTCCCGCTCATTGGCTTCAGCAGACCGATGATATGTTTGATCGTCGTCGACTTGCCCGCGCCGTTCAGGCCGATCAAGGCAGTCACTTCGCCATCTGGGGCGGAAAAGTCCAGGTTTTTGATCACCGGCATTGCCCCATAGCCGCCGGTGAGATGGTTGATCACTAAGCTCATTTGAATACCTCGTTCTCTTCGTTTTGACAACGCTTTTTACGTCCAGTTTATGATAACATGAAACCAGCCCACAGAATTAATAGGAAAGAGGAATCAGTGATGACGGATTGTGTATTTTGTAAGATCGTAAGCAACGAGATCCCCAGCACCGTGGTCTACGAAGACGATGTTGTGAAGGCGTTCTTGGACCTCACCCAGGTCACGAAGGGCCACACGCTGGTCGTCCCGAAAAAGCATGTCCCGGATATTTTCGCCTATGATGCCGAGCTGGCCGCCCAGGTTTTTGCCCGGCTGCCAAAGATCGCCCGCGCGATTCGCGACAGCGACCCGAAGATCACCGGCATGAATATCCTCATCAATAATGGGGAAGTCGCCTATCAAAGCGTGTTCCATTCCCACATTCATTTGATTCCGCGCTATGATGCCAGCGATGACTTCAGCATCCACTTTGGCGACCACAGCGCGCAATACGACAGCGCCAAGCGCCAGGCCGTCGCGGACAGCATCACTGAAAAGGTAGGCGACTAACATGGCAAAATTTGGCAAAGGCTTTTTACTTGGGGCAGTGGCTGGCACCCTCTTCGCCCTTTTGACCGCGAAAAAAAGTGGGCCGGAGCGGCAACGGGCCATCGCCGATTATGTCGATGATGTGACCAGCGCGACAGGCGATATGCAGCACGCGACCACGCGCCTCGGTAATGCCATCAAGGACCTGCAACGCGAGCTCAAAGAGACCCTTCAGCCGGCGCTCAAAGACATCAGCGATGACGTCACCGATTTTCAGTTCCAAGCAGAAGGCGCCACGGCCGCGATGCAGGAACACCTCGATGCCATCGAAGCCGCAGCAGGCCCACTGACGGACCTGACTGCCAGTGATGACGCCCTAGCGGGTCAAAGCGACGGGCCGTCATCTGAGAAGACAGCGTGATAGAAATTTGAAAGTTCTGTGAACACCGGGCCAACAAGCGCTTCAATGTGCTAAACTAGGACCCAGTGCTTATCATAAGCAAAATCTGGACTTAGGATGTGTGATAATGAAAAAATGGATCGCCGGTCTCGCCGGCATTCTTCTGGCCGTCACCTTAGCAGGTTGCTCCTCGGGCGACAGTGCGACCGTTGCAAACATGAACGGCGCGAAGATCACCAAGCAGGAGTACTACGATGAAATGAAGACTAGTTCCGTTGGCGGCGAGGCGACCCTTCGCAACATGATCTTGGCCAAGGCGCTTGATCAGCAGTACGGCAAAAAAGTGACCACCAAACAAGTCACCAAGCAGTACAACGCCGTCAAGAAGAGCTATGGCACCTCATTTGCCTCTGCCCTTGAACAAAATGGTCTGACCACCAAGAGCTTCAAGGAAGAGATTCGCACTTCCCTTCTTTCCGAAGTCGCTTTGAAGGATCTCAAGAAGGTCACCCAAAAGCAGCTCGATACGCAGTGGAAGTCTTACGAGCCAAAGATCACCGTTCAGCACATTCTGGTTGCCAAGAAAGCCAAGGCTGAAGACATCATCAAGCTTTTGGCCAAGGACAACACTGAAAAGAACTTCAACGCTTTGGCAAAGAAGTACTCGACGGATACCGGCACCGCGACCAGCGGCGGCAAGATTGCGGCGTTCGACAACACGGATACCAGCCTCGACTCCGACTTCAAGACTGCGGCCTTCAAGCTGAAGCAAGGCGAATACACCACCACCCCGGTCAAGACGACTTATGGCTACCATGTCATTCGCAGCATCAAGAACCCGGGCAAGGGCAAGGAATCCGATCACACCAAAGAACTCAAAGAGCAACTTTACACGACCTGGGAATCCGACAGCACCGTGATGACCAGCGTGATGGAGCAAGTGCTTGAAAAGGCCAATGTTTCCATCAAGGACAAGGACCTGTCAGACGTCTTGGACGTTTACACAAGCACCAGCTCCTCTGCAGCAAGCAACTAAGCGCAATGAAAAAGTCGGCTGAGGCCGGCTTTTTTTGTAGGGTGCGCAGCCGAGCGTTTAGGTCTGAGCGGATAGTCTGCCTTGGGCGCTTGAGGCGTACTTCGCCTCGAGTGCACAAGACAGCTAGACGTCTCAGACCTGCTCGGCGGAGCCCGACTTGAGGGTGCGAAGGCCCGCGGGATGGTGGAACGACTAACTTGGCTCGCGTGCTTGATGGCGTACTCAGCCATCGAGTGCACGAGACAGTTAGACGTTGCCACCATGCGGGCCGGAGCCAAACTGTAGGGTGCGCAGCCGAGCGTTTTGGGGTGGGCAGGTAGTTCGGCCTGGGCGGTTGATGGCGCACTTAGCCATCAGGCGACCGGGACAACTACATGTCCCACCCCTGCTCGGCGGAGCCCAACTGTCGGGTGCAAGGTCCAACTTGAACGCACAACAAAATCGCCGATCGCAGACACCCACAGAAAATCCGTGAGCCTTGCGATCGGCGATTTTGTTTTGTTCATCTACTGTTGGTGAGCCTGTTTGCGCTGACTGGCGATGTCCTCACTTCGGATCCGGGTACCCCTGTCCTTTTTCCGGGCGGTAGAAACGACGGTTGTCCATCCCAAATAACCGCTCAGTGAAGGTCCCAGGCTCAACGCGCTGGTATGCCGTCGTCAGCATGTTGATTTCGGCATCTAACTCGTCCAGGTCGTGCAGAATTTGCGCTTCAAGGAGTTGCGGGCGCACTGGCGAACCGTATTCGAGCAAGCCGTGATGGGCAAGCACCACATGCCGCAACATGATCATGTCCTCACTCGCCGGATCGATTTTCAATTCCTGCGCCGCCACCACGATGGCCTCGTCGATCAGCACAATGTGGCCGATCAGGTTGCCTTCCATCGTATACTCCGTGGAGACCGGGCCGGACAGCTCGATTGTTTTGCCCAGGTCATGTAAGATCGCGCCTGCATAGAGCAGCGATTTATTCACGCTGCTGTATTGCGCCGCCACGCTTTTAGCCAGGCGCAAAATACTCAGCGTGTGGAATGCCAAGCCGCCGGTGAACGCATGATGATTAGACTTCGCCGCCGGATAGGTCAAAAACGCCTGCTTGTGATCGCCAAGCACCTTGCGCACGATGCGGTTCCAGTTGGCATTGGTGATCTGGAAGATAAAATCGTTGAGCTCTTCGCCCATATCGTCCGCTGTTTCCGGGGCGTGCTCAACATATTTGCTCGGGTCATTGCCCTCTTCCTGAGTCGCAAGGCGCACCGAATAAAGCTTGATCTGCGGGTTGCCCTGATACAGCTCGCGCTTACCGCTGACCTGCACCACTTCGCCGGCTTTGTACTGCGCAATGTCAGCCTCAGAGGCATCCCAGAACTTGGCCGAAATGTGGCCGCTTGCGTCTTGGAATGTGAAGGCGATGAATTTGTTGCCGTTTTTGGCCTGCCGCACTTCGGCCGTTTTGACCAGCACCGTCAACTTGACCTCATCGCCGTTTTGATAATCGAATATCTGTTTTGCCATACGCCCCACCTGTCTTCTATTTACCCCCATCATACCGATAACCTGCGCAAAGCGCAAAAAAATACCGTCCATCGCTGGACGGCGTTTTCTGTGCAGTCATTACTGTGCGTCAGGCTTTTTCATGTTGGCTTGGTAAAGCGCCACGATTGGCTGGGCGATGACCCGGTTGAGGTCATCCATCACCGTTGAAAGTGCCTGCTCGCGGGCCAGCAGGTCGTTGATCGGCTGCATGTTCTGCATCTTTTCACCGATCGTCTGCAGGCCGGCCATTTCTTCCTGCGTGATCTCTTGGCCAGTGGCTTGTTTTTGCTGCAACTCGACTTGCTTGTCTTGGAACTGTTGGAACATCGCATAAGCGACGGCGTCCAGCTTCAGCATGTCATATGCCTTTTTCAAGTCCTGGAACTGTTCACTGGCCTCGAGGTCCTTTGCCAGTTGGTCTGCGGTATCGTATACGTTTGCCATAACGCGCCTCATTTCCCGAGTGTTGACTAGTCGAACCAGTCACGAATGTCATTATACCATTTTCCGACGGTATCCTTGGCCGAGTCGACGCCATCTTGCACGCCTTTTTGCAGCCCCGACCAGAAATCCGCCGCGTCGTCGTCCGTGCTTGGCGTTTGAAGCGTCGCGCGGGCCTTGGCATCGGTGGTGTTGAATTGGGTCTTAGCCGTGTACGGCAAAATGTTGCTCATTTCCAATTTGAAAATGCTGGCAACCCCGCTGGTGCTGGTGCCTTCAAGAAAATGCGTGCTGTCGGTCGTGGAAAAGCCGGTCCAAGTTGCCACCACCACATCCGGGGTGTAACCGACCACCCACTGATCGCGGGTGCCGTAACCCCAGCTGCTTGGTACCTCGGTGGAGCCAGTCTTGCCGGCCACCGTGTAACCGGTTGGCGCCGCAGTCTGCCCGGTGCCATCCTTGAAGACCCCGATCATCATGGACGTCATTTCGGTCGCCACACTTTTTTTCATGATCGTCTTGCTGGTGGTCTTCGTATTGTCCACCACCGTCTGGCCCGTCGCATCGACGATCTTGGTGATGAAATGCGTCTCCGGCAACTTGCCACCATTGGCAAACGCCGAATACGCCCGCGCCATGGTCAGCGGAGAAAAACCGGTGGTGACGCCGCCCAACACAGCCGCCAGGTTCTGATCCTCTTTCTTCAGATCAATGCCAAACCGCGCGAGGCTCTGCACGCCGGTGTCCACGCCCAGCTTGTTCATGAGCCACACCGCTGGCGCATTCAGGGACTGGGCCAGGGCCGTGTACATCGGCACACTGCCGAGATACTGCCCGGTCGGATTGGTCGGCGTGTACTTATTTTTCCCGTAACTGAGCTTCTTATCCGTCAAGATCGAGTCATACGAGTAGCCATTTTCAAGTGCAGGCGTGTAGACCATCAAAGGTTTGATCGTCGAGCCCGGCGAGCGCTGGAGCTGGGTGGCGTAATTGTAGCCGAGGAAAACATGCTGGCCGCGCGCCCCAACCACGGCGAGCACGCCACCAGTTTTCGGATCGACGACCACCGAGGCGGCCTGCGCCTTGGTGCCATCGGAGGCATTCGCCGGAAACGCCCAATCCTGGGCAAAACTGTTCTGGAGCTGCGTTTGCGCGGTCGGGTCCATCGTCGTGTAGACGCGATACCCCTTATTCAGCAACTGGTCCGGCTGAATGTTGTACTTGTCGCGCGCCTCTTCGATCACCGAATCGAAGAACCACGGGTACTTCTCGGCCGTTGCTTGGGAGTAATTATCGACGACAGTCAGCTTCGTTGCCTTGGCCGCGTCGGCATCGGCCTGGGAGAGCTTGTTGTTGTCGACCATCAGCCCGAGAATTAGATTGCGGCGTGCAACCGCATTGTCCATGTGATCGGCCGGGTTGTAATAGCTCGGATTGCGCAACATCCCCGTCAACGTCGCCGCCTCGCTCACCGTGAGTGCCGCCGCGTGCTTGCCGAAATAGCGCTCGGAGGCATCCTCGACGCCCCACACACCATTGCCGAAATAGGAATTGTTCAGGTACATGGTCAGGATATCTTTTTTCGAGTAAACTTTAGTGAGTTGCACGGCCAAAAAGATCTCTTGGGCCTTGCGCAGGTAGCTCTGCTTTTGCGTCAACAGCGTGTTTTTCGCGAGCTGCTGGGTAATGGTGCTGCCGCCGCCGGTGATCTCCCCGCGATGGATGACCAGGTTGAGCACGGACCGCGCGATACCTTTGATGGAAAAGCCTAAGTTTGAATAAAAAGTCCGGTCCTCGGTCGAGATCACCGCGTTTTGCATCGCCGGGGCGATCTTGTCGAGCTCCACATAAGTCCCTTTTTGCCCATATAACGTGCCGGCGACTTTACTATTTTGATCATAGATCGTCGTCTTGGTCTGCATCGTGCTTTTGATCTCTTGCACATCCGCCGTTTTCGCCTTGTAGGTAAAAAAGGCGGAGAACGCCAAGAACACGACCAGCAGCACCAAGATCAGCCACCGGACGATCTGAAATCGTCTCAAGAACCAGCCGATTGCATGGCGCATGCGGCTGAGTAGCGCACGCACCCGCGCGCCAAATGTATCCGTATTTTGCAAAACGGCCCCTCCTGTCAGATCTTGCCTATTTTACCATACAGGGAATACAGGGCTTCCGACCCAAGCCGGAGTTTAACGATTTTTCAATACATCCGGGCCTCAGTCAGGCGGAAAGGAGACACGATGCCCATCTTTACCCTTCACGAGACAGCCCCCGCGGCGGCCAGTGTGCGCGCGCTGCTTTCGGCGTGGTTGGTGCCGAAAAAGACCCAGCACCTTTTACGCATCAACAAAGCCGTCACCATCGATGGCTTCTATCAAAATTTCAATGAACCCGTCGCAGCCGGCGCCCAGGTCACTTTAACGCTTCGCGATGACGCCCCGCCGACCTATGCCCTCGCCGCCGAGCCGCCCACGATTGTTTTTGAAGACGACCAAGTGCTGATCTGCGACAAGGCGCCCGGCGTCAAGCCCCATCCCAACCAGCCAGGTGAAAACGGGACGCTGCTCAACCAAGCGGCGCGCTATCTGGACCCCCGGCCCGCCTATATCACCCACCGCCTCGACATGGCGACAAGCGGTTTAATGTTGATCGCCAAGGATCCCCTGACCCAGGCCATTATCGACCGCGAACTTGCGGTCAAAACAATGACCCGATCTTACGTCGCCCTGGTGCCAGCAGGCTTGCCGGCAAGCGGTATGATCACCGCCCCTATTGGCGAGGATCCCGACGACAAGCGCAAGCGCATGGTTCGCCCGGATGGCTTGCCGGCCGTCACCCATTACGAGACGCTTGCCGTGCGGGATGGCATCGCGCGGTTGAGGCTGACCCTTGAGACTGGACGCACGCATCAATTGCGCGTGCACCTCGCCTCGATCGGCGCGCCGATCATTGGTGATCCGCTTTACAGCACGCGCCCGGCTTCACGGCTGATGCTGCATGCGGCCGAAATGCGTCTGATCGAGCCGTTGTCGAGTCGCGACTTACACTTTGAATCGCCAGTGCCATTTTAGGGAGACTAAAAAAGCGTTGCGCCAAGCTGTGATCAGCTTCGTGCAACGCTTTTTCGATGGCTGGGCGGCGGATGGACACGCCTATTTCCAGTCAGGTTCCGGCCCGCATGGTGGGACCAGCTAACTGTCTCGTACACTCGAGGCCAAAAACGCCTCAAGCGTCCAAGCCAAGTTAGCTGACCCACCGTCCCGCGGGCCTCCACACCCTTATTCGATAAAATTATTTTTGTATTGTTTGTTGAACCATTCCGCGCTCGCAACGTCTGGGCTGATCACCACGATGGTATCGTGGCCCGCCAGCGTCCCCACGACCTGCGGAAAATCGATCGTATCCAAGATGGCCGCCAGGAGATTGCCATTGGACGGAATGGTCTTGATGATGTTCATGAACTCAACGCGAGTGATCGACAAGCCGACCTCGCGCACCGAGTTGCCCAATCGTTCGAGTTCGGATTCTGAATCGCCGCGGAATAGCGTGTAACGGACCGTCCCAGTGCCATCTTGGGCCTTGACCACGCGCATTTCGCGAATGTCACGGGAAATCGTCGCTTGCGTCGCGTCGATGCCCGCGTTTTTGAGCTCGCTGAGCAGCTCCTCTTGCGTGCTGATCGATTTCTGGTTGATGATCTTCGCAAGCGCCGCCTGTCGTTCCGCTTTATTCATAGAATCCCTCCTCTATCGGGTATCGGGGCAACTACATTTCAGCCGGCGCATGCACACCCAGCAGCGCCAAGGCGTTGGTCAAGACATCGCTCGTTGCCTGAACTAGGGCCAGCCGTGCTGGCAATTCTGCATCATCCGTGAGCACTTTGGTGGTGGCATAGTACTGGTTGAAGGACTTGGCCAACCGCAGTGCGTATTTGGCGATCACAGACGGCTCATAAGTGTCGGCCGCGCGCTTGATGATATTCGGGTAATCACCGAGAGCCTTGAGCACATCCCACGCCGCCGGATCCGTGAGTGCCACTTCAGGCAGCGGCTGAGCCGTGGCCTTGGCTAAAATACTGTGAGCACGCGCATTGGTGTACTGCACGTATGGGCCAGTCTCCCCTTCAAAGCGCACAACTTCTTCAAGGTTGAAGTCAAAATTGTCCAATCGCTCATTTTTCAGATCATGGAAGATCACGGCGCCGACGCCGACTTCGCGGGCGACCTGATCGGCGTTTTCAAGATCCGGATGCTTGGCGGCGATCTGCTGTTTTGCCAACGTAATGGCATCGTTCAGCACTTTTTCGAGCAAAATGATGTTGCCCTTACGCGTCGACAGTTTTTTCCCGTTTGCAGTGATCAAGCCAAACAGCACATGGGTGATCTCGTTAGCCCAATCATACCCCATTTCCAGTAAGACAGCTTTCAATTGCTGGAAATGCTCGCGCTGTTCGCCGCCAACAACATACAAACTCTTGACGAAATCGTAATGATCATGGCGATAGATCGCCGCCGCAAGATCACGCGTCATGTAAAGCGTTGCGCCGTCGGACTTACGGATGAGCGCCGGGTTGAGATCGTACTTGCTGAGATCCACGATCTCTGCGCCCTGACTCTCCTTCAGCAGACCCTTGTCTTGCAGTGTCTGCACCACGGCATCCATTTTATCGTTGTAAAACGCCTCGCCGTTATAAGAATCAAAATCGACGTCCAGCATTTTATAGATTCGGTTGAATTCCGCCAAAGACGCCTCGCGGAACCAGGACCACAGATGCTTGGCCTCTTCATCGCCGTCTTCCATCTTCTTGAACCAGGCGCGCGCCTCTTCGTCGAGTTCTGGCTTGGTCTCGGCCTCTTTGTGGAAACGGACATAATATTCCAGCAGGTGCTTGATCGGCTCGGCCTTGACTTCTTCTTCAGAGCCCCAAAGCTTATAGGCGACGATCAGCTTGCCGAATTGCGTGCCCCAATCGCCCAGATGATTGATCTTGATTGGGCTGTAGCCGACCTTCGTCATGATGTTCGCCAGCGCATTGCCGATCACGGTCGAGCGCAGATGACCCATGCTCATTGGCTTGGCGATGTTCGGGCTGGACATATCGATCGGCACATTGCCCTTGCCCAGCGTCAGGTCACCATAATTGTCTTGCTGCTCGGCAATCGTGGTCAAAACACTATGGGCGTAGCTGACCTTATCAAGGAAGAAATTGACATAGCCGCCAACCGCTTTGACCTCTTGGAACGGGGTGGCATCGATTTTTTCCACCAGGTCCTTGGCGATCATCGGAGGCGCCATATGCCGAATTTTCGCCAGCGTGAACGTTGGGAAGGCGTAATCGCCTATCGCTGAACTCTTCGGCGTCTCGACGAGCTTTGCGATGTCCGCCTCGCTGACCTCGTCTTTAAGTACAGCCGCCAATGCCGTCACAACTTCTTGTTTGAAATCCATATTTTCCTCCTTCTGGGTGCTGAAAAAAACCCGTCCCTTTTCCATTTGAAAAAGAGACGAGTTGCCCCGCGGTACCACTCTTGTTGACTGAACGTCCACTCAATATGAAATTCCTTCTCAAAAGCGCGCCACCGCCGTCCGCCAGCCGCTCGCACCCCCGCGGCCTCACTGAAAACAGACAAACGATCTCCTCTTCGTCAATGAAGGTTGTTAATGTCAAAAAAAGCCGGCGCTTGCGCACCAGCAAAAAGCGGTCGACGAGAATCGAACTCGCGACACCAGCTTGGGAAGCTGGAGTTTTACCACTAAACTACGACCGCAACAACATGAAATATTATAGCGGCCAGAAGGAAGATAAGCAAGAGGAAAATTTAGGGTGCGGCGCGGAGCGCTTAGGGGGTGGGCAGCTAAGTCCAGCAGACGCGTGAGGCGCTCTTTGCCTCGGGCGGCTGATGGCTTAGATGTCCCACCCCTGCCCCGCGAAGCCCGACTACGGTGCGTAGGCCCGCGGGATGGTGGGGCGGCTAGGTCGGCGGACAGTCCTGGTTCCCGCCCTCACCTCGGACAAACAAACGCCCCATTAGCCACTCAAAGCTGCAAGCAAAATGTTCGGCCAACTTTAAATTATGAGAAAGGTCAAATTTTCTTGCCTAACTCTTTAACCGTGCTATAATAAATAGAGAAAAAGTAGAAGGGAGCGATCGGCATGGCCAAAACAACGCGACGATATTACTTTGCGGCGCGTAACGAGCGCACGACCCACGGCTACCGGATCAATTTTGTCAACATTCCGCAAGCAGAAGCAAGTGGGACGACTTACGAAGAGACAGTCTACTATTCTTACCGCGTGCTCGCTGAGTTCCTCGCTCACCTGCCAAAGGACGAAGCAGCCCTGACCGCTTACACGCTCAACCAGATGCCTGACACCGAAGACAACAACGTCTTTTATTCACTAGTGAGCGTGACACCTGATTTTGATCCACACAAAATGGTGACCCATTTCACATTGCCACAAGCGCCACCTGCTGAAATTCGACGCAAGGCCAGCAAGCTCGCCCAACTAGTTGCTCATCAAAGCAAGGTGGCCTCACTTTGACGCTTAGTCGCATCACGCTCGGCGTATTTCTAGTCGCGGGCACTGTTTTTCTTGTTAGCCTGATCACATGGCTGATCGTCATGATTGCCAACCGCGAGCCTAAATGGCCGCGGCGTGTCACGATCGGCAGCGCGGCCGTCGCGATTCTTGCCCTGGCCGTTAACGCGTTATTATAACCCCAACAAGCGCAGACCCGAACGTTCTTGTCAGGGAGCTGCGCTTTTCGTGTGGAATTAGGTAAAAATCAGCTGGTCAAACAGCGTGTGGTATGCTTTAATAGACCAGATGAAAATTTTCCTAGACGCATAGCAAAGGAGTGGCACACTTGGTCAATTTGCACACGACGATCGGCTCGTTTGGGTTCGACAATGTCTTGATGAATGCCAGTGGGGTCCGCTGCATGACGGCAGCCGACCTCGATAAACTCGCAGACACCGTGGCGGGAACACTGATCACAAAAAGCGGGACCCCTGAGGCACGCACGGGCAATCCTAGCCCCCGCGCAGCCGGGCTTCCCTTTGGCAGTATCAATTCGATGGGCCTGCCAAATCTCGGCATCGACTATTACATCGATTACGTTGAAAAGTTCCAGGAAAAGCATCCTGACAAGCCGATCTTCCTGTCGGTTGCTGGGCTTGGCCCCGACGACTACCATGTGATCGCCAAAAAGATTCAGGCAAGCAACTTTACGGGCCCGACCGAATTCAACCTCAGCTGCCCGAACGTCCCAGGTAAGCCGCAGATTGCCTATGATATCCCGACGACCCGCCGCATTTTGGATGACATGTTCTCGTTTTTCACCAAACCTGCGGGCATCAAATTGCCACCGTATTTTGACCTGACCCAATTCGACGACATGGCGGCCGTGCTGAACGACTATCCGCTGACGTTCATCAACTCGATGAATTCGATCGGCAACGGCATGGCAATCGACCCGGAGACAGACACCACTCTGATCAAGCCCAAGGGCGGCTTCGGCGGTATCGGCGGCACCTACGCCAAGCCGATCGCGCTGGCCAATGTCCGCGCCTTCCGCCTTCGCCTGCGTCCGGAGATCGCGATCATCGGCACTGGCGGTGTCACCTCTGGCCGCGATGTCTATGATCTGATTCTCTGCGGCGCCAGCATGGTCCAGCTCGGCACCGTGCTCGGCATCGAAGGCCTCGGCGTCTTCCAGCGTCTGACAGAAGAGCTGTCCGCTGAAATGGCGAAAAAAGGTTACACCTCGATCAGCGACTTCCAAGGAAAATTGAAAACACTCGACTAAGCCCCTTCCCCTTCACGATTTTTGTGAGGGGGATCTTTTTGTCTGGCGGCTTCACTTGGTCCAACGAGCCCTGTTTCGGGCAAAACAAAAAGGGTCAGAATCGAAAAAAAAGATTCGGCCCCTATGTACGACAAACACACCGGTCGACGTGTCTTTTCAGCCATGGCCAGTGTGCATTGGAGACTTTAGATTAGGAGACTGAGGGCGCCTTGCCGCGGGGCTTAGCGGGATCAGATTTTCAACCTGGCAGCTTGATCAAGGTGCGATTTTTGCTGCCGGACAACGGTGGTACTGGTGGTACGCCCTCTCGCCTAATTTATGACACCACTGACTCGGATGCCCTTCATAGCGGCTGCTCTAGGTTTGCGACGGGGGTGGACTCCCTCGCCGGGCACGCCGTCTCGGAGGAAAGCAATCTGTGTGGCCACGCCAGATACCTCTTCAACTGTTGGTTAATATACACCCGTGAAAACGGTTTTGTCAACTTTATTTGTCAACAATTTAAATGCGTAAGAACCACGTCTCATCGGCATTTCTACCGATGTCTTGTCAGCTCCCGATATATTTATTTAAAATAACTTTTCCGCTTGGCCAATTTGGAATCACGACCCCTTCCTGTCAGATGAATGCCCCGACGTTTTTCAATCCTTCGCCACACAAAAGGCCCCCTCGCGCATTGAGGAGGCCTTTTGCAAGATGCTTCATCTTTATCTGGCGGGCAAATTGCCTTAATTGGTCGCATCGCCGAAGATCTGTTTTTGCAGGCGCTGGCCTGTTGGTGTGGTCGCAAGGCCGCCTTCCGCTGTTTCGCGGAAGATCTGTGGCATCTGGCGTCCGACTTGATACATTGCGGTGATCACTTCATCCGGTGGAATCACGGAGCGAATCCCGGCCAGCGCCATGTCAGCCGAGACCAAGGCCTGCGAGGCGCCCATCGCATTGCGCTTCACGCACGGCACCTCGACCAGCCCTGCGACCGGGTCGCAGATCAAGCCGAGCATATTGGCAAGAGTGATGGCCACGGCTTGGGCGGCCATGTCGGCGGTGCCGCCCTTTGCGATCACCAAAGCCGCCGCAGCCATCGCGGAAGCCGAGCCAACCTCTGCCTGGCAGCCGCCTTCCGCGCCGGCAATGCCCGCTTTGTTGGCAATCACCAAGCCAAACGCCCCAGCCGTGAACAGATAATCCACTTGGGCATCTCGATCCATGTGCAGCTGGTCGCGCACCGCCATTAACGTCCCGGCAAGCACCCCGGCCGAGCCCGCTGTCGGTGTCGCGCAGATCAGGCCCATTTTCGCATTGACCTCATTCACCGCCACCGCATTGCGTACCGCGGTCAAAACAGTCGGGCCAAGCAGACTCTCGCCAGCATCTAAATACTGATCGAGGCGTTTGGCATCTCCGCCCGTCAGCCCGGTCACGGACCGCACGCCGGCGACGCCTTCCGTCACCGACGCCTCCATCACGGTCAGATTTTTCGCCATGATCGCACGAATGGTCTCGCGGTCCTTACCGCTGGTCGCCATTTCGGTGGCGATCATCAAGTCTGCGACTGACGGATAATTGGCACTTTGCTCGATGATATCTTGAATGGAATAAAACATGGCGTCCCCCTACTCGAAATACGTGACGTTTTGCATGTGCGGCAATGCACGTAACTGCGGCACGAGGTCCGGGCGGCGCACATCACTTTCAATGATCATGATTGCCTTTTCCCCCTTGGCCGCTCGAGTCACCGTCATCGTCGCGATGTTGACATCATTGTCGCTGAAAATACTGGTGACTTGCGCGATCATGCCAGGCACATCTTGATGCACCGTGATGAACGTCGGGGTGCCCATGGAAAGCGAGATCTTGAACCCGTCGATCTCATTGATCTGAATGTTGCCGCCGCCGATCGATACCCCCACCACCGACATCGTCCGCGCGCCTTTTGTCAAAACGATCCGCGCGGTATTGGGATGATCAACCTTATCACTTTTTGGCACAAAACTGACTTTGATGCCTTGTTCATAAGCCAAGTGGAGCGAATCGCGCAACCGCGGATCGGCCGGGTCCATCCCGAGCAGGCCGCCAACCAGCGCAATGTCAGTTCCGTGGCCACGATATGTTTTGGCAAAAGATTCATACAGATAGATGTCGACTTTTTCCGGGACCTCACCAAAGATATCCCGGACGACTTTGCCGATGCGTGCTGCGCCGGCTGTGTGCGAGCTGCTGGGGCCAACCATGACCGGGCCGATGATGTCAAAAACGCTTCGAAATCGCAATGCTTTATCCATGTCACACCTCATCTTCGTTTCTTTCTGCATTATCGCACAAACAAAGGGGCCACCGGGCAAAAAATTAGGAGCGAGACAAAAGTCTGCTCCATTATTTCGCCATTTCTGACATAACTTACTTGAAATAGTACCGTGCCGTCTCAAGGGCGCTGGTCGCCATAATCGACTTGCCATACTCTGACAAAACGGCTGCGGAAATATTGGCCCGGTCGCCAAATTCAAGGGCAAGTGCCAGTTGATCGTGTGCCTCATCGGCTGAGACGTGGTCCGTGTAGAAGGTCAGGACCAGGTAATAGTCGTTCTTGTATTGATAAAGGTCGCTCGCCGCCCCTTCCAAGCGCAGCTGTTTGGCGAGCGCCACGAAATCCTCGAAAGAGCCAAAGCGCAGGACAAATTCTTCTTGGGCCGCACCATCGCCATCGATATAGCCGCCCTCGTCGACGGCTTCGGTGGCGGAGTCATCATCTAAAGCGCGTAATTGTTGTTTGATGAAATCGGGAACATCCTGGTCGCCATCATCAGCAGACGCGTCATCTTGCGCCTCATCTTCATCGTCGTCTTCGCCGAGGTCCACATTGCGGCTGATCAAAAGCTCCAACCCGGACTGACTCGGCATCACCTGGAACGTGACCGCGTCATTGGTCGCAAAGGTGTGATCCTTATCGACCTCATCGAGAATACTATAGAAGAAATTCTCGATCTGCTTGTGGTTGCCCAACAGATCAAGGACAGTGATTCCGCGCTCGGCCAGATCATCGTTGCCAAGCAGGACACGAATCGTGTTCTCATTGAGTCGTTGCATTTCCATGACCACTGCACCTCACTTTGTTATGCGTCATAAACGCCATCGTGTGTCTGTAATCATTATACCAGATTACTAACTTCCGGATAGTCTACCGCAATCACCATCAAAACGCAAACAGAACACGGCGCCGAGCGCGCAACTAGGAAGGGGGCGGAGCGGGGAAACTAGGTCTGAGCGGGTAGCTTAGCTCGGGCGCTTGTGGCGCACCTCGCCTCGAGTGAAAGGCGCACCTAACTCCCTCGTCCATGCGGCCCAAAGCTGCCACGTGCAGGCCCGGACACTCTCAGCCATAAAAAAGGCGCCCCAAAACCTGGACGCCAACGGTATTAGTAGCCTGACATTAATTGGGCCTGCTGAAGCTCGATCGCTCGCACCTTGCGCGGCAAGAAACGGCGAATCTCATCTTCATTGAAGCCAACCTGAAGCCGTTTGTCATCAGCAATGATCGGCCGCCGAATCAGCGCAGGGGTCTGCACCAACAGGTCAAGAAGCGCCGTCATTGACATATCATCAAGATCCAATCCGAGTTCATGGAATGTCCGGGAACGGATCGAGATCAATTCCTCAGTCCCATTTTCGGTCATGCGCAAAAGCGCTTTGATTTCCGTCGCATTCAGCGGGTCAGCGACGATATTGCGCTCAACAAACGGTATCTTATGTGCTTTGAGCCAAGCACGGGCTTTGCGGCATGAGGTGCAACTAGGTGCATAATATAGCGTTACCATAAGCGCTCGCTCCTTCAAACGATAAATTCACAAAGCACTGATCTACAATTATCAGTATAAAGGAACGAACCCTGTCTTTACAATCACATTGAAAAAAATATTTTTGTTTTTCTCGCAACTGCCCGTTGTCATTATTGACGTTTTTGGCCATTATCAAGCGGCTAATGAACATTTAGCCGTGTTATGTTCATTAACGGCGTCTTCAGCATATGCTTAACTAGATAAATTACAGAAATAAAATTATCGTTTTATATTGTCAGACCATGAAGACCGCGCCTTGGGTCGCCAATTCAACCGGAATGTCTAACGCAGCGGCCTGCGCCTGCGCCAATAGTGTATCGAGTGGAAGCTGCTGCGGTAAATGCGTGAGCAGTAGGCGTTTAACCCCGGCGGATTGGGCGAGCTGGCCGGCCTCTGGCGCTGTTAAATGCCAGCGCGGCGCGGGTTTATCGGCCAGGAAGTTTGTGTCGGCCATTAACAGATCAGCGTCCTTGGCAAATGGCGCCAACCCGGCAAAGGCGCGGGTGTCGCTGGTATTAACCAGCACCCGCCCTGTTTCTTTTTCGACTAGCCGCACCGAAAATGCTGGCACCGGGTGTTCTGTTTCCAAAAAAGTGGCGGTCAGTGGTCCTAACTCTAGCGTCGTGCTGCCATCGTAACCCACGCCTTTGGTAAAGTCGCCAAATGTCAGCGCGGCAAAATTCAGCGGGTCTTTCGTGTGTCCATAAATTGGAAGGGGACTCACTTTCGCTGGCCCTTGATGAAGCTGGCAGTAATACTGCAAAACGCCGACGTCCGCCGTGTGATCATGGTGATAGTGAGTCAAAAGCACCGCATCCAGTGCGCTGGCCGGTAGCACCTTTTCTAGCGCAATCAACGCGCCTGATCCCGCATCCATCAAGAGATGGTAGTCCCCGCTCTCCAGTAAATAAGCTGAGGTCCCGATTCCATTTGCAGGATAGCCGCCTAGATAGCCAAGAATCGTCAATTTCATTGTCATTCGTCCTTTCCGCTTTTTGGAAGCGTTATACTGAGTGCATGGGGGGTGTATTTTTGTCACATCAAATGCAAATGGTCTTGGGGACCACTTACTTTTTAAAACAGTTGTATCAAAAGGCGCCAGAGTCGCTGCGCCTGGCCGAGGGCATGATTCAAGGACAAAGTTCATTGCTGCTTGATTCAACTGGCAGCGTGCCATTTGAGGCGCCGCTGCGCTATCAGATTCGTGACCACTATCAGGAAGTGCCGCAAGATGGCTTTCTTTACCTAATGTATTTTCGCTTGAATGAGGACGAAAGCAGTGTCTTCGAGAGTCAGGTCAAGCGGCTGCTGGACGAGGCGGATCGCATTGCCGGCCTGCAAAGCATGCACCTGCTCAAGCTCGACAGCAAGCACATCGAATTCGTCGTCATGAGCACTTGGCATGATAAACTTGATCCTTACACCAATCGGTCCTTGCCGCTAGTCGAACCGCTGCGCGTCTTCAAGCACCGCGCGGCCGCCGGGGAAGGCTACCATGAAAGCGAGTATCACTTCACGACGCCCGAAGCCCTGGCCGATAGCGAGGAAAAAGAGCACCGGCCGCTTGATCTGAAGCGGCTATTTCACCAAGGCAAATAATCACGAGACGCTGGCCCGAAACAATTGTTTTGGGCCAGTTTGTATTTGACCGAGTCAAGTATCGGCTTGGCCTGGCAGCGTATTCGCTCGAATGCCCGTGCCCGCCCCAGCCGAGAGATGTAGAAAACGGCGCGCCAGACGCAATTTTCGCCTAGCCATACCGGTCCGTCAATTGCGCCGCCAGCCAGGCAAAGGCCAGATCGATGAGGGAATAGATTGCCCAGACGACGAGCACCAAGCCGCCTGTCTGCCCGGCCGTGGCTGAGGCGATGAAATGCACGATCACAAACGCGTTGATGCTGGCAAAAATAAGCGGCGCGAGATACACCCCAAACGTTGAGACATAAGCCACGTCTGTCAGCTGGCTGGTCGGCATTCCCAGCTGCCACAGCACGCGCCGCACCGGGGCACGTCCCTGCGCATGGGTCACCTGCTTTAGGAGCAAAATGCAGGCGGTCGCGACCAGCACCGCCCCACCCATCAAAAGCGTGATGAAGACGGCGAAGCCAAACAAGGTATCCACCGCGCGAGCCATTGGCCTACGCACGTTCAATCCTGACCGGCTAAACGAATCATCGGTGTCCTTGGTCGCGGTCGGCAGCTTATCGCCCTTGCGCACTGCCTGATCGTAGCGCACATAATCGATCTGGGTTTGATCATCGAGCTGCTGTTCCACGCGATGGCCGGCCGCTGTCTCCTTGAGCCAATAAACCGCCAGCGGGTCATTGACCCCTTTCATTTCCTCATAATCGCTGTCGGCCACCACCAGACCACGGTCAAAATAGATCGCGGAGCCCAGCGGAAAAGCCGTGGTCAGATCGCTGATCAACAGCGTTCGCCCGTCCGCCGGAAATGTGATCTGGCGGCCCGCATTGACCAACCGTTGCGCTGGCCCGCGCCGCAAGAAGGCCGGGTCGGACAGGACCAACGCGGCCTGGCCAGGGGCAACCTGCAAGGCAGGCAGATTCGGTTGCCATTGCCGAATCCGCTGATAATCGCTGAGCCGCATCACTTGATACAGCGTGGTGGTGGGATCGTCGCGGCCCTGCCGACGCAACGTCGTTTTCCCCACCATCCGTTTGGTCGTCACTTGCGCCTGCCGCGTGATCAAGCCGGCCGCCTTTTTTTCCACCAGGGCTTCGTTTGATGCGGAAGTGGTGATCGGTAGCGGCATACTATTTTCCACCTCGCGCTGACCCAACTGCAGGAGCATCGCGGCACTGCCGAGCACAGCAATCGTCAGGGTGGACAGCAGCGTGATCAGCCACAGCGCAAAATGGTCGCGTCGCCACCATCGATACAACGTGTTCGCCGCCAGCAACCATTTTGCATGCCGGCGGACGACCCGCCAGCGCGCCAGCAGAAACGCGGCGGCCGGCAGCGATTGGCGAAAGACCAGATAGGTGCCAGCGATGCCGCAAAAAGTCAGGAGGCCCAGTTGTCCCCATCCTGGCAGGCCCGTCAGCTGACGAACCGGCCGGACCCAGGCAAAATAGTTCCCGGTGCCGATTGCAGACCAGCCCACCAAAATCACCCCGGCACAGGCCAACACGACCTGCCAGCCGCTCAGGCGAGGCGGCAAATGCTGCGCCTCAGCGCGGCGGCCGCGCTGGTGTCCCAAAGTGCGGATGAATGCCGCATTGACCGCACCGATGATGAGGTACACGAGTAGGAACAGCCCCGTCAGCTGACCGGCGATCTGCGGCGACCACTGAATGCCCACCGCGGTTTGAAAGCCCATCAGGCGCACAAGTGCCATCGCCAACAATTTTGACAAAAGCACCCCGCCGACCAGCCCGATCACTAAGGCCGCCGCGCCAGTCATCAGCGCTTCCCAGATCAATACCCCACCCAGCCGGCTACTGGGCATTCCCAGCAGTCGATACATATCTAGCTCCTCGGTGCGCCGGGCCAGCAAAAGCGTGTTCAAATAGATCAAAAAGGCCACGATGAAGATCAGCAGTAGGATCCACGCCAGGGTCATGACCGCCGGCATCAGGCGCGAATCCTCAAGCACGCTGCCAGTCGCATGCATGAGCGGCCGCATATCGATCAAGGCGCCGACCGCATATGCCAGCGCGATCAAGACCCCGGCTGCCACTGCGCCGATCAGGGTGCTGTGGCGATGGCGTTTCAGATTAGTCCACGCGAGGTGTCTCACGGCGCTTGCCTCCCCCGTTGATGGTCGCTTCCATGTCGATGATCTGGTCGAAAAATGCCTGGCGGGAGCCGCTTCGGGTCACCTCGGCAAAATACGCGCCATCGCGAATAAAAATGATGCGATTACAAAAACTGGCCGTGAACGCATCATGCGTCACCATCATGATCGTGCGATCCTCTTCCAGATTCAATTTTGTCAGATAACTGAGTAACTCCGTGGCGGCCATGGAATCTAGACTCCCGGTCGGCTCATCCGCTAAGATCAGCGCCGGCTGCGTGATCAAGGCGCGTGCGGCGGCCACGCGCTGGCGCTGGCCAAGGCTAAGCTCGGTCGGATAGCGCGCCAGCAAGCCCGTCAGATCGAGCAAGTCCGCCACATGGGCCAGCCGCGCGTCGATGTCGCTGGGCACAGGCGGGACAAAGGTCAGGGGCAACGTGATATTGGTCGCCACGGTGAGATCCGACAGCAGATTGAGCTCCTGGAAAATGAACCCGACTTGTTCGCGCCGGTATTTGGCCAGCGCCGCATCATTGAGCTGGGTCAGATCGACCCCACCGACCCACACGCTCCCAGTCGTCGGGGTGTCTATGGAAGCAATAATATTCAGTAGGGTGGATTTTCCGGCTCCACTTGGCCCCATAATGCCCACAAACTCGCCGGCATCAATGTGAAAACTGAGATCGTTGAGCGCCCCGACTCGGTTGAACCGGTGACCATAGATCTTTGTCAAATGATCGACTGTGACAATGCGCATTTGGGCGCCTCCTTATGTTATGTTGCCGGCCGCACCCCGCCATTTCCATTAAGCCAGCCAGCCGGATGTCACATCCCCTTACCAGCGCAATGCGCGGCGTGCAATACGTCCCAATGATAACAGATTTTCGCGACCCGCGCCGCTTGTGTCGCGCGGGTAAAACCGCTACGATAGTAGAAAATGGAGGTCCGCTATGTTCAAGATCATGATCGTAGAAGACGACGCAACGATTGCCAACTTGATCGCCCAAAATCTAGTCAAGTGGCAGTTCACGCCGGTCGTAGCCACCGACTTCAACCGCGTCTATGAGCAATTTCAAAGTGAAAAACCGCATCTGGTCCTGCTAGACATCAACCTGCCTGTTTATGACGGCTATTACTGGGTCCAAAAGATTCGCCAAGACAGTCTCGTACCAGTCATTTTCATCTCCAGCCGCAACACCAACATGGACATGATCATGGCGATGAATCTCGGCGGCGATGATTTTGTCACCAAGCCGTTTGCGATGGAAGTGCTGCTCGCGAAGATCAACGCGCTGCTTCGCCGGACCTATAATTACAGCGACCAAAACAGCGAGGCGCTTGAATACAACGGCTTGATCTTGAACCTACAGACCGGTGGCGCCAGCATCAACGGCCAAGAGATCGACCTGTCGAAAAATGAATACAAGCTCCTTCAGATCCTGATGCGTAGCCACGGCCAGATCGTTTCTCGCACCCGGCTGCTCAAGGACCTTTGGCAGGACGAACGGTTCGTAGACGACAACACCCTCACCGTGAACATCAACCGGCTGCGGCGCAAGATCACAGACGCCGGGCTCCCCGATTACATTCAAACCAAGGTTGGGCAGGGCTACCTGATTCCGTGACCGCTGCCGCACAGAAAGGACTGCGCCATGACATTTCGAGATTACCTGCGCGATCACCTGCCGCATCTCCTCTTTTTCTTCGGCGGGTTGTTGCTCCTGTCGATCGGCCTGTGGCTGGATCCGCAGCATCGCATCGCCTTTTCCACGTTTGGCTACCTCGACTTGTTGTTGACGCTTCTGCTTTGCGGCTTTGGCCTGTGGCGGTTCAGCCGAGAGCGCCGTTTTTTCGCGCAACTGCAGGCGCGCCGCACCGCCGGCCCCGATGCGCTTAACTGGCGCATGCCGGTCAGCGGCTCGCAGCGGGAAAAATTGATTGCTGAAAGTCTCAACAGTCTGCTTCAAGCGCATCAACAACAGCTCTCTGCCTTGATTGCCCGCCAGCAAGATCAAAAGACGTTCATCGACTCCTGGGTCCATGAGATCAAAGTGCCACTGGCAGCGGTGGAACTGCTGACGGACAGCCTAGATGGTCAGGCGCCCGAAGTGTCCCTCAATCAGATCGCCTTGCAACTCGACAAGATCGACCAAAATGTGGAACAAGTCCTGTATTACTCACGCCTGGACAGTTTTTCCCGCGATTACCTACTGCAGGAGTATGATCTCGGCACCCTGGTCAATGAAGTGGTTGTCAGCCAGCGCAACAGCTTCATTGCCGGCCGGCTGAGTTTTGCCCTCACCGGCGACAAGGCCAGCGTGGTGACCGATGAAAAATGGCTCCGTTTTATTTTCACCCAGCTGGTCAGCAACGCAATCAAGTATAGCGCGCCAGGTGGCAAGATCACCGCGACCATCGCTCAGGCAAGCCACGAAGTCACCCTGACGTTGACGGATACAGGCATCGGCATTCCCCAAGACGAATTGCACCGCGTGTTTGAAAAAGGCTTCACCGGCACGAACGGGCGCAATGCCAATCAAAAATCCACCGGCCTGGGCCTTTTTCTTGCCGCCCAGCTCGCGGAAAAGCTTGGCCATTCCCTGACGCTCACCTCCACAGTCGGGCAAGGGACGGCCGTCACCATTCATTTCACCCATCTCAAGTATTACGACCAGGAAGGTGCGACCCTGCACAAGCCCGCGGTCCATCAGTAAGGAGGCGCGTCATGCTCACAGCAGCACTCACATTTTCACAATGGGTCTGGATGGAAAAACTCAGCACGATCTGGATTCCTGTCTGCATGTTTGGCGGCGGCGCCTTGATCCTGGTCGCCGCATTCAGCGCAATCTACCAACAGCGGTCCCTGGTGAAAAAATGGTTCCTCGGTATCTCCATCACATTGATCGGCGTTGCGACGATCAGTGGCCTGGTCATGTGGCATTTGATTCAGCCGTATCGGACCTTGTTGCCATATGTGTCGGCGCGGGTGCGCGTCGAAAAAGTTGAGCTTGGCCGACTGGTCCCCTTAGATGGGAATGAAGTAGCCACCATGTCCCGCCTCAACAACTGGCGCGATCTCGACAAGTTGCCGATGTATCAACGCCAGACAGTCGCGCAGCCCGTCAAATACCTCGGGCAGTCGAACAACACGGAATATTTTGAGTTAGCCAACAAGATCTTCTCCTTTTCAGGCAAGGTGCAGATTGCGCCCGGAAAAGAGACGGAATTGATCGGCTACCAGTTCACCCTCAGCGACCGGCGCTACACCAAGCTAGGCTTCATCGATCCGTCCGGCATCTCCACCACCACCCTGGCCATCGCCCCTGCACAAAAAAAGCGGACCTATGAGCCGCCTTCCACGGTCAAGATCCACTATTTGCAACAAGATGGCGGCCAATGGTTAGGCGAAAACGACGGGTCCGTCGACGACCCAGACTAAGCGCCGCGCCTTACCGTTTCAGATTCGCCCAGATCTTGACCTCACCTGCTTCAAGGCTTGCCGGGACATCGATGATGCGCTGATTGGCACTGCCGCGAAATTGCAAAGTGAGGTCTTTTTCTGCTTCCAGGAACCGGCCATCGACTAAAATATCGAGCAGGCCCAGCAGTTCGAGTTTGTCGGGCGACTCCACCAACAATTCATCCCATTTGTACCCCGTCCAGCTCCAGATGTCTTTTGTGTGGCCAAATTCGGCCCGCACCCGGCGGCAGAGCTGCAAGCAGACCTGGGTATTCAAAAAGGGTTCCCCGCCAAGTAGCGTCAGGCCCTGCACATAAGGTTGCGCCAAATCGGCGATGATCTGATCTTCAAGTGTCTGGGTATAAGGCGACCCATAGCGAAAATTCTGCGCGACCTTGTTGTAACAACCCGGGCAGGCAAACTTGCAGCCGGAGACATAAAGGCTGCAACGGACCCCTTCCCCGTCGACAAACGTGAAGGGCTTATAACTGGCCACGTTGCCAAGCGAGAGATCGCTGGCCAGCCATTCCTGGGGCTGAGGATCATTTGGTTTTGTGAGCATCGTCGTCATTCCTTTCGATAAAACTGAGGTGCAGATGCGGCCGCGGGGCAGCTACCTGCCGCTCCGGCGCGATGACCCCACTGGCAGTAAGGCGGAGCACCTCGCCTTTTGCTTGATCCGCCTCGCCGCATTGCGGGCAGCGATAACCCCCGCCGATGTGGCTGAAGCGGCCCTGGAAGCCGCAGACAAAGCAGCGGTCGCGCGGCGCATCGAGTAAAATGGCGCGCGCATGATGGCGGGCGAACTGCCAACTGGCGATCAGCGCCGCCGGATTTTCCGTCAGGTCTGGCAACTGCATGACCAGCCGCGTTGGATGCGCGGCCCCCGCCCATTGAAACAGGGTCTCAGCCGTGCGCGTCTCGGTCGGCAGGGCCATTGCTAGTTCCGCCGGCGTGCCGGTCCACAAGCTGGGCGTCAAAAAGCGAGCCGCGCATTGGGCCAGCAGTGGCAGGTAGGACGGCGCCGCAACTGCCTCGGGCCAGCTGAACCAAAGCTGGGGGCCAAACAGTCGGTGATGTGGCCCATCCCCTGCCAGCAGCCTGGTCAAGATGGCCATCTGAAGCAAACCGTCACCGCCCACTAAGACCGTTTTTTGCCGATCGGCGGACAGCAGGCGGGCCGCAAGCTGATCGGCGGTTACCGACGAAAGTGAAGCCGGGGCATCCCCAATCAGCGCCAAGATCGCAGGGCCTGGGGTCGCAAGCCACCGGGTGATGGCATTTTCCAGCTGGCCCGGACAGCCGGTGAGCAGTGGCCCAGCCGCCGAGCGTTGTGCACTCCCATTCATCGCCGTCACCCCCTCGTGTCCTGTTTAATATACCACAAGCCCGCTAGATATCGTGCACGCTTGTAAAAAAAAGCGATGGTCCCACAAGATATGGGGTCATCGCTTTTTTGTCTAATTCAGGCCAGCGCGTGCCAACCGATGTCGCTGCGACACGCCAGCGTGCCCTGCAGCGCGGTCATGCGCGCATAGGCCTCGGCTTGGGCCTCCGCGAGATCTGCGCCTGCGCCAATAACGGTGAAGATGCGCCCGCCACTGGATTTGAGGCCATCCGCCCCGCGCGCCACCCCCGCGGGAACCCACCACGTGCGCTGGTGCGCATCCGGGAGAACCACTGGAACGCTGGGCCGCGTCGCTTCTGGATAGCCTGGATGCACCGCCACGACGCCACAATACGTCTGGCCATCCAGTCGGAGCGTCGGTTGCTTGCCCGCAAGCAGGTCTTGGATCAATTGGTAAAAATCGTTTTGAATCTGTGGGAGCAACACCTGGGTCTCCGGATCGCCAAAGCGCAGGTTGTACTCAAGAATTTTCGGCCCGGCCGCGGTGAACATCAGGCCAATGTAGAGCACCCCGCAGCCGTACAGCCCATCCACGGTCATGCCGGCCAAGGTCTGGTCGACCAGCGCGCGGGCCTGATCTCGTTGTGCCTGGGAAAACTGAGGCGCAGGAGAATATGCCCCCATGCCGCCCGTGTTTGGCCCCTCATCATGGTCGAAGCGTCGCTTATGATCCTGCGAAAGCGGCAAGATCACGCGGCTCATGCCATTGAAGAGCGCCATCACCGAGACCTCTTCGCCGCTCAGATATTCCTCGAGCAACACAGCCGCATAGGGATTATCCGCATAGGCCTTGGCCAGTGCCGCATTGGCGGTGACCAGATCGAGGGCCACGGTGACCCCCTTGCCAGCGGCCAACCCGTTTTCCTTGATCACGACGGGCACGCCACCCTTGGCCAATTGCGCTTGCGCCTCCTGAAGCGAATGCACGAGCGTCGCCTGGGCGGTCGGCAACTGGTGCCGCGCCATGAACGCCTTGGCGAACTCTTTTGAGCTTTCCAGTTGCGCGATCTGCTGGGTCGGCCCAAAAACAGGCAACCCCGCCTGGGAAAAAGCATCCACAATGCCCGCTGCAAGTGGCGCTTCAGGGCCGATGAAGGTCAGGGCCACATGCTGCCGGGCAAATTCGATCAAGCTGGCCTGATCATTTTCCGTGACCGGTACGGTGGTCAGCCCCAATAGCGGCATGCCGGCATTCCCCGGCGCCACAAAGACCTGATCCACTTCAGGCGCCGCCAAGAACGCTTTGCCCAGGGCACTTTCTCGCGCGCCATTGCCGACGATCAACACATTGACCATGTTTGCCTTCCTTTCGCCTAGTGCCGGAAATGCCGCACGCCGGTCGTGACCATCGCGATGCCGTAACGGTCCGCCATGGCGATCGAATCCGCGTCCTTGATGCTGCCACCGGGTTGAATGATCGCCTTGATGTCATGCTTGGCGGCATATTCGACACAGTCATCCATCGGGAAAAAGGCATCCGAGGCCATCACCGCGCCGGCAAAATTCTTTTTCTGCTGGGCTTCGGTCAGCGCCAGTTCAACGGAGCCGATGCGGTTCATTTGCCCTGCGCCAATGCCGAGGGTCTGACCATCTTTTGCCACCACGATTGCATTGCTCTTCACATGCTTGACGACCTGTTGCGCAAAAAGTAGCGACTTGATCTGATCAGGCGTTGGCTGCACCTTCGTGACGACAGTCAGATCCGCTGCCGTTTCGATTGCCGCATCACTTTCCTGGCGAAGCAACCCACCCAGCACAGAAACAGTCTCCAGATGCGGGACGTTCGGGGTGTCGCTGAGTTGAATCTGAATCAGGCGCACATTTTTCTTCTTCGCCAACACCGCAAAGGCATCATCGTCAAACGCCGGGGCCATGATCAGCTCCAAAAACAGTGCGTGCATCTTTTCAGCGGTAGCCAGATCAACTGGGCGATTCAAGGCGATGATGCCACCGAAAATCGACATCGGATCGGCCTCATAGGCTTTGTCCCAGGCCGCCTCGATCGTCTCGCCTTCCCCGATTCCGCACGGGTTCATGTGCTTCACAGCAACCACGGTCGGGGCGCTGAATTCGTTGACCATCGCCAGCGCCGCATCCGCATCCTTGATGTTGTTGTAGGACAACTCTTTGCCATGCAGCTGCGTGCCGCTTGCCAGTGAAGCCTTAGGAGGATTTGGAACGGCATAAAAGGCCGCGTTTTGATGACTATTTTCACCATAGCGCAAGGACTGCTTCTTCACATACGTTGGGGTAAAAGTCGCAGGAAATGGCTCGGGATCCAGGTACGCGGCGATCTGGGCGTCATAGGCCGCGGTCGTCGCAAAGACTTTCGCAGCAAGCTGGCGGCGAAGCGCGGCATCATCGGCATCGAGGCCGGCCAGCACGGCTTCGTAATCGGCCGGATCCACCACGGCCCACACGCTGTCGCTGTTTTTGGCGGCCGCACGCAGGGCACTCGGGCCGCCGATGTCGATCTGCTCGATTGCCTCGGGACGGGTCACATCTGGTTTTTGAATCGTCTCAGCAAATGGATAGAGGTTCACGCAGATCACATCGATCGGGGTGATCTCATGTGCCGCGAGCGCCGCCATGTGCGCAGGCTCGTCGCGCTTCGCCAAGATGCCGGCGTGAATGCGTGGATGCAAGGTCTTCACGCGGCCGTCGAGCATCTCCGGAAACCCGGTGACCTCATCGACGCCTGTCACCGCCAAACCGGCTGCCTCGAGCACTTTCTTGGTGCCGCCCGTCGAGACCAGTTCAAAGCCTCGCGCCAAAAGCCCGGCGGCAAATTCCGTCAATCCCGTTTTGTCAGAAACACTAAGCAATGCACGTTTCACAGTCAAAACACTCCTTTTTCAATGAGGTGGTCCACAGTTGTCGGCAATAGGTGGTGCTCTACTTCATGAATCCGTGTTTCAAGGGTGGCCAACGTGTCATCCGGCCGCATGCGCACCGGCTCTTGGGCAATGATGCGCCCCGAATCGATGCCGGCATCCACAAAATGCACCGTTACGCCGGTCACTTTGACGCCATAGGCAAACGCATCCGCGATGCCGGAACGCCCCGGAAAACTTGGAAGCAGGGCCGGATGCAAGTTGATGATGCGCTCGGGAAAAGCGGCTAACAGCGTCGGGCCGATGATGCGCATGAAGCCGGCCAGCACCAGCCCATCCGCCTGAGGTAACCGCGCCACCAGCGCCGCTTCCGCTGCCGCTTTGGTCGGGTAGGCGCGATAGTCGATCAGAATCGTCGGCACGTGTGCCGCCTCGGCCTTGGCCAACACCGGCGCGGCTTTGTGGTCGCAAACAAGACCGACGAGCGCGACATCGGGGCGGTCGGCAAAATACTCGGCCAGCGCCTCAAAATTAGAGCCTGTCCCAGAGGCAAAAACAATCAAGCGCGTCGTCATGCTTGCCTCCATTCCACCGCGTCCTGCGTGCGATGCTGAACCGTCCCAAGGAGGCGGCTATGCGGCAAGGCCGCCTGGATCCGCGCCGCATTTTCTGGCGCGACCGCCAGTACCATGCCATACCCCAGGTTGAAGGTGCGGCGCATCTCGACCAAGCTGAGATCCCCGGCCGCTTGAATGCGCTGAAACAGTTCCGGCCAGGCCCATTCCGTCAGCACGGCGGCGCAGTCATACGGCAGCATGCGCGGCACATTTTCGGTGAAACCGCCGCCTGTGATGTGCGCGATGCCATGAATCAGGCCTTGGGCGATCAGCGGCTGCACTTCCTTGACGTAGATCGTCGTGGGACGCAGCAACGCATTTTTCAATTCGGTGCCATCCGACAACGGCCTTGCGTCGAGGTCCGTTTCCGCCAGCAACGCCCGGATCAGTGAGTACCCGTTACTATGGGCGCCGCTACTCGGCAGGCCGATCAACACATCCCCTGGCGCGACCCCTTGAGGCAAGATCGCATCCGCCTCGGCCAGCCCGACCGCAAACCCAGCCAGGTCATAATGGCCCTGGGGATACATCCCCGGCATCTCGGCCGTCTCCCCGCCAATCAGCGCCATGCCGGCCAGCGAACAGCCATACGCGATGCCGCGCACAACTGTCTCGACTTGGGCCGGCAACAATTTATCCGTCGCTAGGTAATCCAGGAAAAAGAGCGGCGTGGCGCCGTCAGCCAGCAGATCATTGGCCACCATTGCGACAAGGTCCACGCCGATGGTGTCATGCTGGTCACATTGAAGCGCCAACAGTAATTTGGTGCCGACCCCGTCCGTCGCCGCCATCATCACCGGCTTTTTGGCATGCGGCAAGCGGTATGCCGCGGAAAAGCCGCCCAGTCCGGCCAGCACCTGGTCGTTTTGCGTGGCTTTGGCAAGCGGCGCAATGCGCGAAACAACCTCATCGCCGGCTGCGATATCGACCCCTGCGCTTTTATAATCATGCGTCACGCTGACACCTCCGCGATATTGATTGCCAAATGACTCAGTTCCTCACTCAGATGCGGCTGGTAATCATCCAGCGGCGTCGGGTATTCGCCAGTGAAGTAGGCGACACAAAGGCCACCATTCGGCGCGGTGGTCTTGAGTCCAATACTGGCTTCAAGGCCGGCGACGGATAAAAAGCCCAGCGAATCGACGCCGAGAATCGCCTTCATCTGACTGACACTGTGATTAGCCGCAAATAATTCTTTTGTCGTCTGAATATCGATGCCATAAAAACATGGGAAACGCAGCGGCGGACTGGCGATACGCAGATGCACCTCTTTGGCCCCGGCATCCTTGAGCAGTTGGACCAGCTGAATCGCCGTGGTTCCTCGCACGATCGAGTCATCGATCAACACGATGCGTTTGCCTGCAACCACTGCCGGTACAGCACTGAGCTTGAGCCGAACACTGCGCTCACGCAGCGCCTGAGTCGGTTGGATGAACGTACGGGCAATGTATTGGCTCTTCACTAACCCAAGCTCATATGGAATGCCACTTTCCTGCGCATAGCCCAGCGCGGCCGAAAGTGAGGAATTCGGGACACCGACCACGATGTCCGCATCGATCGGCTGCTCTTGAGCAAGGCGCCGCCCCATTTTTTCACGGGCCAGATGGACATTGACGCCATGAATCTCGGAATCCGGGCGGGCAAAATAAATGAACTCCATGGAACACACCGCCAGTTGGGTCTGGGTCGTAAAATGATCCCGCACCAAACCGGCATCCGTGATCTCGACCAACTCACCCGGCTCAACATCGAAGCAAAAAGTTGCGCCAACCGCAACCAGCGCCGCCGTTTCACTGCAAACGACATAACCGCCGCTTGGGAGCCGGCCGACCACTAAGGGCCGAAAGCCGTTGGGATCCACCGCCGCGTAAAGGCCGCTTTCAGTCAAGATCGCGAAGGCAAACCCACCATGGACCTGATTCAACGCCGCCTTCAACTGGCCGATAAAGGTCGAGGCAGGACTCCGCCGCACCAAATGCATCAAGACTTCGGTGTCACTGGTCGACTGAAAGATCGCCCCATTGGCCTCAAGCTGAGCGCGCAATGACGCTGCATTGGTCAAATTGCCGTTATGCGCCAGGGCGATCGCCGAATCGGTAAACCGAAACAGCAGCGGTTGAATGTTTTCCAAAATACGGCCGCCAGCCGTCGCGTAACGCACATGCCCTAATGCGGCATCCCCACGCAATTGCTGCAGGGAAGCCGGCTGAGCGAACACCTCCGCCACCAAGCCAAAGCCATAATGCCGACGCAGGCCTTCTGGGGTCTTGCCGACAATGCCGGCGCCTTCTTGGCCGCGATGCTGCAGGGTGTGGAGCCCCAAATGCGTTAATTCAGCCGCATGTGGATCGCCCCAGACCCCAAAAACACCGCATTCCTCATTCAGGCTTTTGATCTCTTCCGGCGCAGTCCCGGTTGCGGTCACTTCAGTAGACATGGCAAGGCCTCCTCATTGATGGTGGCCAATTCGTGAACTGGCACGGTCAGGGTCTGGTCATTTGTTGCCACAGTCAGCACTGCCGGTTGAACGACGCCGGTCAAATGGGCATCATCCCCCATTGCAGACTCAAACGCGACTTGGTTTTCAGGCGCAACGGTCACAATGAAGCGGCCCTGAGTCTCGCTGAACAGCCAGCTTGCAGGTAGCGGCAGATCCACTTTTGCCCCTAATCCGCCGGCGATCGCCATGTCGCTCAATGCGACCAGCAGTCCGCCATCGCTCACATCATGGGCGGCGGTGACCAGATGTTGCCGAATCGCCGCCAAGAGCCGACGCTGGGTGGCCGCGTCTTGAGTCAGGTCAAATGGGGCAAGCGCCCCGGCAACCGCGCCTGTGGTCACTTGTTGCAATAAGGAGCCGTTGAAATCTGGCCCAGTCTCGCCGATCACATAGATCAGCTCGCGGACCTGTTTGAAAGCCGGCGTGGTGATCGTCGAAAGATCCTCGATCAGCCCGACCATCCCGATCATCGGGGTCGGATAGATTGCCTCGCCATTGGTCTCGTTGTACAGCGACACATTGCCGGAGATCACAGGCGTATTCATGGCTTTGCAAGCCGCCGTGATGCCCTTGGCTGATTCAGCCAGTGAGTAGAAGCTTTCCGGCTTTGTCGGGTCACCATAGTTCAAACAGTCTGTGATGCCCAGCGGCTCGGCGCCCGTCGCCACCAAATTACGGGCGGCTTCGGCAACTGAGATCGCCCCACCGATCTCTGGATCCAAATACAGATACCGACCGTTTGAATCGGTGGTCATCGCCAGCGCCCGGTGCGTGCCGCGTACCCGCACAACGGCGGCATCTGCCCCGGGGCCAAGCACCGTATTTGTCTGCACCTGCGCATCATAGCGCCGATAGATTGCCTTTTTGTCAGCCACATTAGGATCCGCTAACAATTGACGCAGGGTCGACAACAGTGACAGCGCCCCTGGCTCAAAATCAGGCGCCGGCTGCTGCAGGCGTGCAGGTTGAACGCCCTTTTGGTGATAGACCGGCGCCTCGTCGGTCAAAACAGCCACCGGCACATCGCACACCAATTCGCCGCGATGCAAAAGTCGGTATTGGTGCCCCTCATCGACGCGCCCGCAAACAACAGCGTCTAAGTCATACCGCTTGAATAGCGCGACGATCTCGTCCTCATGTCCCGCCTTCACGCAGAGCATCATGCGCTCCTGCGATTCGGACAACATGATCTCAAACGGCGTCATCTCGGGCTCGCGTTGCGGAATCAGGTCAAGGTCAAGCGTCATGCCGGAATTGGCTTTGCCCGCCATTTCGACGCTGGAGGAAACGAGCCCGGCCGCCCCCATATCCTGCATGCCGACCAGCGCGTCTTGGTGTTCGCGGGTCACTTCAAGGCAGGCATCCATCAGCAACTTTTCCATGAATGGATCGCCGACCTGAACCGCTGAGCGATTCGCCGCCTCCTCATCGGAAAATTCGGCCGAGGCAAAGCTTGCGCCATTAATGCCGTCGCGGCCTGTTTTCGCCCCAACATAGACCAAGGCGTTCCCTACGCCGGCTGCCTTGCCGCGCTGAATCGCGTCGGTATCCATCACGCCGACACACATCGCGTTGACCAGCGGGTTGCGGGCATAACTATCCGCAAACCGCGTCTCCCCGCCGACCGTCGGAATCCCGATCGCATTGCCGTAGTCCCCGATGCCAGCCACGATCTGGTCGATCAATTGCCGCACATGCGAATCCTTGGGGTCGCCAAACGCCAGTGAATCCAGCAGGGCGATCGGCTTTGCCCCGATGGAAAAAATATCGCGGATGATGCCGCCCACGCCGGTCGCAGCGCCTTGATAAGGCTCCACCGCACTGGGATGATTGTGGCTCTCCGCCTTGAACACAACGGCCTTACCTTCCCCGATATCAATGACGCCAGCGCCTTCGCCAGGCCCCATCAGGACGCGGTCGTTTTTGGTCCAAAACGTCTTCAGCACCGGCTTGGAGTATTTGTAGGCACAGTGTTCACTCCACATCCCGCTTGCCAAGCCGACCTCTGTGAAATTCGGACGCCTGCCCAACAGTTCGGTCAGACGATCGTATTCATCCTCGTTCAACCCGAGCCCCAAATAAGGCTTTTCGGTCGCAATCTGGTCAGGCGAAAGTTCTTGTTGCAACATCGGCAGGTGCTCCTTTCATCGCGTTGATCAGAGAGTCAAAAACGCCAAGGCCATCAGTACCACCGAGTAGCGTCTCGACTGCGCGCTCCGGATGAGGCATCATGCCTAAAACATTGCCGCGGGCGTTTGTCAGCCCGGCAATGTCGTTTCGACTGCCATTTGGATTTTCCGCATAGCGGAACACCACCTGGCCATTTTTCTCAAGGTCTGCCAGCGTCGCGTCATCCGCATAATAATTGCCTTCGCCATGCGCGATCGGCAGCGTGATCTGCTGGCCTTCCGAATAGGCCGTGGAAAATGCGGTGCGAGCATTAGCCACGATCAGGGGCGTCGGTTGGCAGATAAATTGAAGCGAGGTGTTCCATTGCAGTGTCCCAGGCAGGAGCCCAGCCTCCGTCAAGATCTGAAACCCATTGCAGACTCCGAGGACAAAGCCGCCTGCCGCCGCAAAATCTTTGAGCGCTGACATGATCGGCGCAAATTTGGCGATCGCGCCGCTTCGCAGATAATCCCCATAGGAAAAACCGCCTGGAACCACCACGCAATCGAACCCAGCCAGCGAGGTCGCCTGGGCAGAAACAAGCTGAACGTCTTGCCCGGCAACCTCGCCGATCGCCCAAGTCATGTCGGTATCGCAGTTGGAGCCTGGAAAACTCAGCACCGCCGCCTTCATTCGGTCACCGCCCCGTCGCTCACAGGCTCAAGGGTGAACCGGTAGGACTCCGTATTGATATTTGCCAGCATCGTGTCACAGATTCGATCGACCTGCGCTCGCACCGCCGCCTCATCCCCGCTGAGCAGCAATTCAAAATACTTGCCGACCAGCACGTGCTGCACGTTGTCATCGCCCAGCCGTGCCAGAGTGTTTTGAATCACCTCAGCCTTGGGATCCAGGACAGACGGCTTGTAATTGACAAAGATCTTGGCCTTAAACATGTTGGACTCCTTTCTGCAACCGAGCGAAGACTTCCTCATACACCGGGGTCAGTGGCCCCTCGTTTTTTCGAAAGACATCCTTGTCCAGCGACTCACCTGTCGCCTCATCGACCAACCGGAAGTTATCCGGCGACAATTCATCGGCCAAGACCAACGTCCCGTCGCTCAGGCGACCGAATTCCAACTTGAAGTCGACCAACTTGATGCCGATCGCCGCAAAGCGCCGTGTCAGATACGTATTGACCGTGTCGGACAAGGCGTGTACCTGCTTGAGCGTGGCCGCGTCTGCGATCTTGAGGGCAATGATCTGCTCGTCGTTGATGAATGGATCATCCAGCGCATCGGATTTGAAATAAAATTCGTGAACGGCTGGAGTCAGCGGCAGTAGGTGCGCCAACGCGAACTTCCGCTCAAAGGAGCCGGAAACAAAATTGCGGACGACCGCCTCCAGCGGCAGCATCGTTGCTTTTTTGACCAGCATCGTCGTCTCATCCGGCGCGGAGAGGTAATGCGTTGGCACACCGGTTTCGGTCAGCTCCGCAAACAACATGGCAGAAATACGGCGATTCACCGCACCCTTGCCATCGATGTGGACCTTTTTCTTGCCGTTGAGGGCCGTCGCCTGGTCCATGTATTCGACCCAGAGCACGTCAGGGTCGTCCGTCTCGTACATTTTCTTTGCCTTACCTGTGTAACGAAGTGCCATCCGTTTCATCGCGTTTCGTCCTCCAATCGAACTGCATCAAGCAGGTTCATCGTGTCGAGCCCTGTCACCGTCAAATGGCCCATTTTTCGTGCGGGCCTGATCTCAGCTTTCCCATAATCATGAAAATGCCACTCAGGATGCTGCGACCACTGCTGGCGCGCCGCAGTGAGATCCGCGCCCAACAGGTTGCGCATCACCGCGGGCGCCCGCTGAACGATTGGCGGAATCGGTAAGCCGCAGATACTTAAAATATGCGCCTGGAACTGGGAAAAATTGCAGGCCTCAATGGAATAATGACCCGAATTATGCGGTCTTGGTGCCAGCTCGTTGACCACCACGCCATGCGTCGTTTCAAAGAGTTCGATGCCAAGCACCCCGCGAAGGTCTAGCGCCGTGGCGATGCGGCCTGCCATCTCCTCGATGCGCCGGCCAAGCGCAGGATCCAGATGCGGCGCCGGGGCAATCGTGGTGTGAAGGATATGCTGCGCGTGCCGATTTTCGACAATTGGAAAACAGCGGACTCGGTCTTGCCCATCGCGGGTGACCATCAAAGACAACTCGCGCGTGAAGCTCAGGCGCTCCTCCAAAATGCATGGGGTCTTAGCAGCCAAAGCCTGCGCTTTTGCGACATCAGCCGGCCCGTTCACGTCCACTTGGCCATGCCCGTCATAACCACCTGTGGTCGTCTTCAAAATAGCCGGGACGCCGATCTCATGAATCGCTTCGATCAAATGCGTCTCATCCGGCACCGGGACAAAGGCCGCCGTGGGAATGCCCAGCTCGCGCAACGTCGTCTTTTCCTGAACACGATCCCGGGTGAGTGCCAACAGTTTTGTCCCCTGTGGCAAGGCCGCATACTTTTTTGCCGCCTCAAGCGCCGCCAGATCGACATTTTCAAATTCATACGTCAGGACATCTGCCGCCTTGGCCAGCCGCATTAAGGCATCGCGGTCATCATAATCGTTGACCAGCTGAAAATCGGCGACCTGCCCTGCCGGTGCATCTGGCGTGGGATCAAGCACCCCCACGCGATACCCCATTTCTTTTGCCGCCTGTGCCAGCATTTGGCCAAGTTGGCCGCCGCCAACGATGCCGATCGTCGCAGGCGGAATGATTGCCTCAATCATCGAGCGCCGCCTCGCTTTCTTCTGCCGCCTTGGTCTGGGCTTCACGAAACACGGTCAACCGCGCCAGAAGGGCCGGATCATTACCCGCTAGCATGGCGGCTGCAAAGAGTGCCGCATTGGCCGCCCCTGCCTCACCGATGGCCATTGTCGCCACTGGCACCCCGGCCGGCATCTGAACGATCGATAAAAGCGAGTCGACGCCGTTTAATGTTCGTGTTTTAACGGGAACGCCAATTACCGGCACCAGAGTGTTTGCCGCGAGCATTCCAGGTAAATGGGCGGCGCCGCCTGCACCTGCGATGATCACAGCGATTCCCTCTGTTGCCGCATTTTTGGCAAATGCTGCGAGCGCATCTGGCATGCGGTGCGCTGAGATCACCCGTTTCACGTAAGGTATCGCCAGTTCTTCCAACTGCTTTGCTGCTACTTTCATGGTCGGCCAATCCGATTTTGAGCCCATGACGATCGCCACTTGCACGCTGGTCACCTCTTTCATTTGATAGCCAAAATATAGCACAGAATTTCGAACGCCTCAACCGGTTTTGCTAACGTTATTCGTTTATTTTTAAATTAATGTTCGTGTTTATTTTTCCGTATAAAAAAGCCGAGACATTTTATGGGTCTAAAATTTTTGGTGTTGATTGTGACAACGCCGGAAGTTTTGGACCTTTTTTGAATAACAAAAAAGGCACCTGGTCTTCCCCGGTGCTATGCTTTAAGC
>NZ_RHOG01000020.1 GCF_003946405.1 Lacticaseibacillus yichunensis
CTCAAGAACAACTGGAAGACGCTACACAAGGCCAATCCTGACGCCAAGCACCGTCGTTATCGACCTGGGCTGAATGATTATCTGACAGATCAGGAAGTGGTCGATATTGGCACGAACGCCTTCCCAGCCTTAAAAGATGCCTACGAGACCTACATCAATATTCACGATGCACTACTGAACGGCGACACCGTGCGGCTTGATGAACTGATCAAGCACTACCGCGGGCACGGCGGACCAATGAGTGTCGCGCTCTCCACTCTGCGCAAGAATTTGCGCGGTGTCCTCAATGCAGCCAAGACCACCTATTCAAACGGACCGATCGAAGGCGTCAACCGCAAGATCAAGGAGCTCAAACGAGCGTGTTATGGTTTCGCCAATCAAGCCCGTATGTTCAAACGAATCTATCAATTGATTGCCTGACTATCCTCCTCGGTCATACCCCGAGGAGGAGTCTGCCCAAACCACCTCGGAGGTGCGGTTCTTGGCCTCTGATTTCGCTGCGCAGACTTTTGTGGTCGTCAAATGCTCAAGTGCGGAAGCCCGGAAGCCCCGAAGCCCCGAAGCCCGCAAGCCCCGAAGCCCTCTAAGCCCTCTAAGCCCTCTAAGCCCTCTAAGCCCTCTAAGCCCTCTAAGCCCTCTAAGCCCTCTAAGCCCTTAAGATAACAAAAAGCCCCCTCAAAAGAGGAGACCCATAAAAGCTTAAAACATAAAACCAACACCATTTGACAAATTTCCAAAAAAAGTCGCGGGCCACGGTCCGCGACGTCAATCAGTCATTGTTCTTGGCCATCCGGCGCACCAAGTATTTACGCAGCTCTTCGATCAGGAAGATCGGAATCGGGATGATAAAGAGGAAGAGCCAGTCCGCCGCGGTGATGGCGGTCGTGTTGAACAGGGTCTGAACGCCTGGGGTGTACGCGAGAAAGGCGAAGAGGGCGATCTCAAACAGAATGCCGAACCAGATGCGGTGGTTGGAGAAAATGCCAAACCGCATCACGGACACAGTCTTTGTCCGGCAATTCAGCGCGTTGGCGATCTGCGAAAAGACGATCGCCCCTAACACGAGGGTCGTCGCGCGGGCATAAACGGTGCCGCTGGCCGCAAGTGGCACGCTTGGCCAGCCGTTTTGCATGTTGACGAAGAAGTAGGCGCCGGTGGAAATCAAGCTGGCGATCAAGCCATACCAGGCAAAAGCGGTCCACAGCACGTGTTTGTTCATCAGATGGGCGGTGCGTTTGCGCGGGGGCTGGTGCATGATGCCGGGTTCCGCTTTTTCCGCGCCAAGCCCCAACGCCGGCAACATGTCTGTGCCAAGATCGACAGTCAGAATCTGCATGACGGTCATTGGCAGGGGAATGAGTCCGCGCGAGAACAGGAACAGAATCGATGGGAAGGCCTCTGGCATATTGGAGGTCAGGATGTACGTGAGAAATTTCTGGATGTTCGCATAGACGGTGCGGCCTTCTTCGATCGCGCTGACGATCGAGGCAAAATTATCATCGGTCAGGATCATATCGGCGGCGTCTTTTGCCACATCGGTCCCGGTGACCCCCATGGCGACGCCGATATCCGCTTTTTTCAGCGCAGGGGCATCGTTGACGCCATCTCCGGTGGAGGCGACAATCTCGCCATTTTTCTGCAAGGTCGAGACGATCTTGTATTTCTGTTCTGGGGCGACCCGGGCGAAAATGATCTCGCCCCGCAGCGCCGCTTGCAGCTCATCTTCAGACATTGCGTCGAGCTCGGTGCCGGTCACGACGCGGGCCTTGTCAGAGGTCAGGCCGATCTTCACTGCGATCGATTTAGCGGTCAGGGTCGAGTCGCCCGTGACCATGATGATCTTGATGTTGGCGTGGTGGCATTTTTCGATGGCGTCATAGATCTCGGGACGCGGCGGGTCGGCCATGATGGTCAGGCCAAGAAAGGTCAGGTCTTGTTCGGCGGTCTCGATGGTCAGCGCGTCCACTTGGGCGGCCTGATCCGCGGCGGCTGGAATCTCGCGGTAGGCGACGGCCAGACTGCGCAGGCCTTGCGCCGCATAATGGCGATTGGCGGCATCGATCGCGCGCCTGTCGTCATCGGTCAGCGGCCGAATTTTGCCATCATCTGCAATGGTGGTGCACTGGCTCAGCGTGTCACTCAGCGAGCCCTTCGCGCAGATCGACAAGGTGTGGGCGTCATGTTGATGCACAGTGGACATCCGCTTGCGTTCGGAGTCAAACGGGAATTCCTTCAGGCGCGGGGCAACCGCGACGGCCGCGGCCACGTCAAAGCCGGCTTTTTGCGCGACGATCACCAGCGCCGCTTCCGTCGGCGTTCCGAGTATCTTGGGTGTTCCGGCTTCGTCTTGTTCGACGGTGGTGTCGTTGTTCAAGGCCGCGACGGTGATCAATTTATTCAGATCCGGGTCGTCTCGATAGGTGATGACCTGACCGTCTTTTTTCACCTTGCCATTTGCGACATAGCCCTCGCCTGAAATGGTGAAGGTCTTGTCGCGGGTCCAGATGTGATTCACCGTCATCTGATTTTGCGTGAGCGTGCCAGTCTTATCGGAGCAGATCACTGTGGTCTCGCCAAGGGTCTCAACCGAATTGAGCTCCTTGACCAAGGCGTGTTTCTTCGCCATGCGCTGCACGCCTTGGGCCAGGCTAAGTGTGACCGTGGGCAACAGGCCTTCCGGAATGAAGGCGACGATCATGCCCAGCGCAAAAATGAAGGCTTTGGCCGCGGGATAGTGGACAAAGAAGATCGCGGCGATGAAAAAGGCGAGGCCGATGCCGATCGCGATCAGCGAGATCTGCTTGGTCAGCCGGTTAAGCTCACGCTGCAGGGGACTGGCAGATTTGGTCTGTTGCTGGGTGAGGCTGGCAATCTGGCCAAACTCGGTGTTCATGCCGGTGGCGATCGCGACGGCTTTCGCGGTGCCTGCGCCGATGCTGGTACCGGCATAGACTAGATTTGACTCGGCAAACTCGCCTTCGCCTGGATCGTATTTCACAAATTTTGATTCAGGCACCGATTCGCCAGTCAAGGCACTTTGGTCGACTTGGACCGAGGTCGCCTCAAGCAAACGGGCATCGACTGGAATCGCGTTGCCGGCCTGCAGTTCAAAGACGTCTCCGGGCACGATCTGGGTCGCATCGACTTGTTGGAGTTGGCCGTCGCGGTAGACTTGGGTGTAAGTCGGCAGCATCGCCATCAGCGAATCCGTGGCTTTTTTTGCTTGGAACTCCTGCCAAAAACTGAAACAGCCATTGATGATATTGACGAGCCAAATGGCGATGCCGAGTTCCGGTGTGCCAGTCAACATCGCGATGAGCCCAGAGACCCACAACAGAATCGCCATGAGACTGATGAAGTTCTTGAGAAAAATTTTCAATTGAGACTGTTGCTTTGCGCGGGTGATGCGATTGGGGCCATATTGGGTCAGGCGGGCCGTTGCCTCTGCAGACGACAGGCCCTCGACGCGACTTTTCAGCGTCTCAAGCACGTCTTCATTTGACGCGGCGGCAAAGCGCTCACGTTTTTGATCGGATGCAGCCATATTCTGATGTTCCTTCCTATAATTAAGAGGGCGGCAGTTGGTCGCTTCACCCATATTCTAACGCTTTGCTAGACGCTGAGACCATTTTCGGCTGCTTTGATGGGAAAAAGCCGGAAGTTCTCGCTGGCGTCTCATAACAATATTTGTTAAATAAAAAAGGAAGTGGGACAAATGTCGTTTTTGGGTCCGACAGGTAAGTGTTCCAAGCGCCAGGTCCGAACTTTGAACCAGGCGATTGGATATGAGCCCGTTAGACGCCTGCGTCTTACAGGCTCAATTGCGTAGCTCCTTAGCTGCTCGGGCCCCGGACATTTGGCCCACGACACTGCTGTAACATTAGTGCACCAAAAAGGACCCGGGACAAAACTTTTGCTTTGTCCTAGGCCACGATGTTTTGACGAATAAGCGGACGTGGAAGTCTCGTGACGCGACCCGCCGTTAATTTTCGTGAATCAGATCCCGCAGCTCGCCGATGAGGTCATTTGGGTGGCGCGTGGCGCGGGCGACTGTTTTGATGTTGAGCAGGTCCATCACAGTCAGGTTATGCGAGATCGAATTTTTGCCGTAAGAGCCCGTGCCCAGGGTGAGCGATGGGGTGAGCTTGTTGAAAAGCCCACCGATGCCGCCAAGACTGGCAGGCGTGTTGACGAGGATCCGGCAAGCGGGCATGGCTTCACCAAAGGCCGAAATCACGTCGTCGCTGGTGGTGTGCACGGCGGCAGTGTGGCCGAGTCCACCATGATCAAGCAGCGCGCGGCAAAGGGAAAAGGCGGATGCCTGGTCTGGCGCGACATAGCAGGCTAAAACTGGGCAGAGTTTTTCCCCGGATAGCGGGAAGTTGACGCCAATGCCATCGAGCTTTGCAATCAGCAGCTTGGTTCCCTTGGGGACGTGGAGACCGGCGGCGCGGGCGATCTTCTCCGCAGATTGGCCGGCGATCGGCCCGCGGACTGTGTGCCGCTGGGGATCGATGACCGCCTCACTGAGTTTGGCAACGTCTTGATCCGGCACAAAATAGGCGCCGCGCGCTTGAAACGCTGCTTTCACGCGGGGATAGATGCTGCGGTCAACGACGATGCTGTTTTCGCTGGCGCAGATCATGCTGTTGTCAAAAGATTTGCTGAGGACGATGTCGGTGGCTGCGGCGTCGATATCGGCCGAGGCCTCGATGTAAGCCGGCGCATTGCCAGGCCCAACCCCGAGCGCGGGCTTGCCGGTGGAATAGGCAGCCTTCACCATGCCGGGGCCCCCGGTGGCCAGTACCAGCGCGATCTGCGGGTCGTTCATCAACGTATTGGTGGCCTCGATGCTCGGAGTATGAATGTACTGAATCAGACCGGCCGGCGCCCCGGCTTTTTCAGCGGCCGTCTCAAGCAGGCGGCAGGTCGCAACGCCGCATTGTTGCGCCTGGGGATGCAAGCCAAAAATGATTGCGTTGCGTGTCTTCAATGACAGTAATGCTTTGAAGATCACCGTCGAGGTTGGGTTCGTGACTGGTGTGACGCCAGCGATAATGCCAAGCGGCTCGGCGTAGCGGGTCAATCCATTGGCCGGGTCATCATCGATCAGGCCAACTGTGCGGGTGTCTTTGATGTTGTTCCAAATGTATTGGCTGGCGTAGATATTCTTGATTGCCTTATCTTCGGCGACGCCCCGGCCGGTTTCCTTCCAGGCCAAAAATGCGAGGTCCTTTGCATGATTGATCGCTGTTTTGACGACGGCTTCGCAAACGGCGTCGACTTGCGCCTGGGTGAACTGCTGATAGGCGTTGAAGGCAACTTGTGCTTGGCGGACGAGAGACTCGATCTCAAGTTTGGGCTCGGGTTTTGCATTGGATTGCGGTTTTAACTGTGTAACTGTTGTTGCCATGATCTGCCATCTCCTTGGTTGTTCATCCTTATCGTAGCGAGCCAACAGCCACTTGTAAACACCATGAAAACGTGCTGTAACAGGTATACACATGACTTTTCAAGCCGTGACAGTTGGACTGAGAAACGCCGAGTCACCGGGAAGTCTGAAAAAGTATTCACGAACTTTTGCAATAAATGGCGGCGATTTCATTTTTTCTGTATTGAGACAGAAGTTTTTTTCAGTGGTGACAGTCGGCGAGGGAGTGAGGTGGCGGTTTGGCAATTGATGCGCGCGCCTGCCTGCCCATCCCGCGGGCCTCCGCACCCTTCAGTTGGGCTTCGGCCCGCATGACGGGGACATCTAACTGTCTCGTGCACTTGATGGCTGAGTGCGCCATCAAGCACCCGAGCCAAGTTAGTTGCCCCGTCATCCCGCGGGCCTCCGCACCCTTTCTCAGACCCGCGCGCCCCCGCCCCTTGCTCGTGGTATAATTAATTGCAAATCGGAAATGGAGGAGTTGACATGCAGACTTTTTTGTCTGGCTTGTTGCGCTGGTCCACGGTGGCCAACACGATCGATATCCTCGTGGTATGGTTTCTCGCTTATCGGTTGATCATGCTGGTGCGCGGGACGAAAGCGGTCCAGTTGTTCAAGGGCGTCTTTGTCGTTGCGGCGATCAAGATTGTTTCCTGGTATCTGCAACTGCGGACGCTGGGCTGGATCACGGATCTGATCATCACGTGGTCGGTGCCGGTCTTGGTCATCATTTTTCAACCGGAGATCCGGCGCGGGCTTGAGCATCTCGGCCGCGGCTCGATCATGCCATGGAACAAGCCTAATGAGCACGAGATCGAAGTGCGCCTCGTCAAGGAGTTGGACAAGGCGATTCAATATATGAGCCGACGTCGAATCGGTGCCTTGATCACCATTCAGCAAAAGACTGGGCTTGAGGATTACATCGAAACAGGGATTCCAATCGATGCCGATGTGTCTGGGGAGCTGTTGATCAACATCTTCATTCCCAACACCCCGTTGCACGATGGGGCGGTGATCATTCGGGATAATCGCATCGCAGTCGCAGCCGCCTATTTACCGCTGTCGGAAAGCAATCTGATTCCCAAAGAGCTTGGAACCCGGCATCGCGCCGCGGTCGGGATAAGTGAGGTGACCGACGCTTTGACAATCGTGATCTCAGAGGAGACCGGCGGCGTGACAATCACGACGAACAATAATTTGATTCGTGATCTGACGCGTGAAGATTATCTCAAGCTTTTGACTGCCCAATTGGTGCCTGCGGATGAAGCAAAGCAGAGCCGCTTTGCGGAAATTTTCGCCGGCCTCACGCATAAAGGGGGGTCGAAGTGATGCATTTTGATAAATTATGGGAAAGCAAATGGTTTTACCGCATCTTGGCGTTGCTTTTGGCGATCGGGTTATTTGCCTATGTCAATGCGGAAAATCTGAACAACACGCGGCAAAACCGCACCAACAACACAGCCATCACCGCCACGACCACCCGCACGTTGAAAGTCCCGCTTCAGCTGAACGCCAACACGGATAAGTATTTCATCACCGGGTATCCTGACAAGGTATCAGTTACGCTGTCAGGCAGTGCCAGCCTGGTCACGGTGACGGCCAACACGATGAATTTTCGCGTGATCGCGGAACTCGGTGGCCTTGGCGTTGGGACGCACACGGTGAAGCTCAAGGAAGACGGGCTGAACAAGGATCTGACCTACTCGATCAAACCGGAAACGGTGAAGATCAAGATTCAGGATCGCAAATCGCTGCAACTGCCGATTCAGGTCAAGTACAACAAGGACAGTCTCGCCCCGGATTATGAAGCGGGGACCCCGAGCCTGTCCACTGTCACAGCCGAGGCGACCGGCGGCAAGGGCGAGATCGACCGGATCTATCAAGTCGTCGCGAACATTGTGATGGCGCGCAACACGAAGGCCGATGTGTCGCAGCAAGTCTTGCTTCAGGCGCTGGATGAAAAAGGCAACACCGTCAATGTTGTGCTGTCGCCGGAAACGGTGACGGTGAAGTTGCCTGTCTCGCTGCCGAGCAAAAAAGTCCCAGTGACGCTGAAGCAGACAGGGACCGTTAACGACTCGCTCGTCTACGCGCTGACGACTAGCACCAAAAACGTGACGGTTTACGGTGCCAATGCCGTCCTCAACAAGATCGACTCGCTTGAAGTGCCAGTCGATGTTTCCGGAATCACCGAAAATACCACCAAAACGCTCGACTTGAGTGGGGTGGATACGAAGCTCAATAAAGTGTCGCCTGCGTCGCTCAAGGTGACGATCAGCGTCGCCAAGTCGGCTGCCAGCTCGAGTTCAAGCTCAAGCGCCGAGCGCGCCAGCAGTAGCTCCTCCTCCGATAATGACTGAGAAAAATGAAATGAGGCAAAGATCATGACAAAGTATTTTGGAACCGATGGTGTGCGCGGAATCGCGAATAAGGAATTGAGCCCGGAAATGGCTTTTCGCCTGGGCCGCTGCGGTGGGTATGTTCTGACCCAGCACACACAGGATCCAAATAAGCGCCCATTAGTCCTTGTCGCGCGGGATACCCGTGCGTCCGGCCAGATGTTAGCCGATGCGCTGATCTCCGGCCTGCTGTCGGTCGGCATCGAGGTATTGTCGCTTGGGGTGATCACGACCCCGGCCGTGGCCTATTTGATCAAGGTGCAAAGTGCCGATGCCGGCATTCAGATCTCTGCATCCCATAATCCGGCTGCCGACAACGGCATCAAGTTTTTCGGCCCGGATGGCTATAAGCTGTCTGATGAGACCGAAGAGGAAATTGAAGCGTTGCTGGACGCGCCGGAAGACACGCTCCCACGGCCAGCTGCAGAAGGCCTTGGCACCGTTTCGGAGTATCCGGAGGGGTCGCTGAAATACCTCCAGTTTTTGGAACAGACCATCAGCGATGATCTGTCAGGTATCCATGTGGCCGTCGATGCGGCAAACGGCGCGACCAGTGGCCTTGTCTCCCGCCTGTTTGCGGATGTTGAGACAAATTTTGACACCATGGCGACGCATCCGGATGGGCTGAACATCAACAAGAACGTTGGCTCGACGCATCCTGAGGCGCTTGCCAAACTGGTGGTGGACAAAGGCGCACAAGCTGGGTTGGCATTTGACGGCGATGGTGATCGCTGCATCGCGGTCGACGAGCTGGGCCAGATCGTTGATGGCGACAAGATCATGTATATCATCGCCGCGGACATGAAGCGCCAGGGCCGGCTCAAGCAGGATACGATCGTGACGACCGTAATGAGCAATCTCGGCTTGTACAAGGCCATGTCAGCGGCAGAAATGAAGTCCGTCCAGACCGCAGTCGGTGACCGTCACGTCTCCGATGAGATGCGCGCGCACGGCTACAATATCGGCGGCGAGCAGTCCGGCCATGTGATCTTGTTTGATTATCACAACACGGGCGATGGCATGCTGACAGGGCTTCAATTGCTAGCCATCATGAAGCGGACGGGTAAAAAATTGTCCGAGCTTGCGGCGCCGGTGCAGACCTACCCGCAAAAGTTGGTCAATGTTCCGGTGTCTGACAAAAACAATTGGCAGGCTTACCCCGCGATTCAAGACGCCATCGACGCCGTTGAAGCGGAGATGGGTGATGACGGGCGCGTTCTCGTGCGCCCAAGCGGGACCGAACCGTTGTTGCGCGTGATGGCCGAGGCGAAAACTGAGCCGCTGGTCAATACTTACGTGGATCGCATTGTGGCCGTTGTCGAGGAGCAGATGGGCGCAGCAGAATAACGGGTTGCCCGTTTTCGCGCCATGCTACGAGCTGTAGCTTGGCCAATTCGGCGCAGAAGCGTTGAGCGGTAGCGCACCAATCAGTTGATCGATAAGAGGAGATGCCCTTTCCGGAGACGGAGCGGGCATCTTTTTTTAAACCGACCTATACCAATATTGTTAAAAATACCTATATCAGTTTTAAAAAACGTTGACTTTATGTGACCACGGAAATACAGTAGACAATGTTAAATCAAAAACCAATACGAGATTTTTGCCTGTGCCAATCTCGTTAAAAGAAAAGGATGTTGTCTCATGTGTGGAATCGTCGGTGTGATCGGGCGCGAAGATGCGCCGCAAGTCTTACTGCAAGGACTGCAAAAACTGGAATATCGCGGCTATGACTCGGCCGGTATCTATACGGCCGGTGCCGGATCTGCGCGGTTGGTGAAGGCCGTGGGTAAGATCGCGGCGCTGACTGAGGCAATCGGCCCCGATGTGACAGGGACGATGGGCATCGGTCACACCCGGTGGGCCACAAATGGCAAGCCGACTGAAGCCAATGCGCACCCCCATGTTTCTGCGGACGGCCGTTTTTATCTGGTCCACAATGGCGTGATCACCAATTCGGCGGCGTTGCGCGCGACTTATTTGAGTGACGTCAGCTTCGCAAGCGAAACGGATACAGAGGTGGTCGTCCAGCTGATCGCCTTTTTTGCCAAAAGCGGGCTGACAGCGCATGCCGCGTTTGTCAAAACACTTCGCTTGCTGGAAGGCTCGTATGCATTTTGCCTGGCCGATCGCGATGATTCTGACGTGTTGTACGCCGCGAAAAATAAGAGCCCACTGCTGATCGGCAAGGGGGCCGGGTTCAACCTGGTCGCCTCCGATGCACTGGCCATGATCGAGCTGACGGACCAATTCCTTGAGCTCAATGATGGGGAAGTGGTGACGCTCACGGCTTCGCAGGTTCAGATCGAGAATTTGACGGGTCAACAGATCGAGCGTGCGCCGATCACCGTGACGATCGATGCGGCCGAGGCTGATAAGGGTCCCTATCCGTTTTACATGCTGAAGGAGATCAATGAGCAGCCAATCGTGATGCGGCGCCTGCTTGCAGCCTACACAAAGGCAGATGGGCAAGTTGAGATGCCTGCAGCGCTTTTGACGGCACTGGCGCAAGCGGATCGGCTGTATATCGTGGCGGCAGGGACCAGTTATCACGCTGGACTGATTGGCAAGCCGCTTTTTGAAAGTCTCGCGAATGTCCCCGTCGAAGTTCACTTGGCCAGCGAGTTTGGCTATCATTTGCCATTATTGTCTGCCCACCCGCTGTTTATTTTTCTCACGCAAAGTGGTGAGACGGCCGATATTCGCGAGGTGTTGGTCAAGGTGAAAAAAATGGGCGCGCCGACCCTGACGATCACCAATGTCGTGACTTCCACATTAGCCCGTGAGGCGGATCATGTGCTCGCGCTTCACGCCGGCCCTGAGATCGCGGTTGCCTCCACGAAGGCATACACGGCGCAGGTCGCGGTGGAGGCATTGTTGGCAAAAGCGCTCGGCGAGTTCAAAGGGACCGAGGCAGCCATCAAGTTTGAGGTGGCGCACTGGTTAAGCTTGGCCGCCGCCGGTCAGCATACTTTGATCGATCAGCAGGCCCGCATTCATGAGCTAGCCACCACGCTTTTTGCCGGCCAGGACCGCGCGTTTTATATCGGCCGCGGCAGTGATCATGCGGTGAGCCTTGAAGCGGCACTGAAGCTCAAGGAGATCTCGTATGTGCACGCGGAGGGATTTGCGGCAGGCGAGCTGAAGCATGGGACGATCGCGCTGATCGAGCCGGACACACCAACCGTTGCGTTTGTGACGGATCCATTGACGGCTGCTCGCACGCGCAGCAACGCCGAAGAGGTCGCGGCGCGCGGGGGCCACGTGGCAATCATTGCGACCAGTGACCTGGCTGAAGCAGGCGATGACCTGGTCGTCCCGGCGATCGAGCCACGCCTGACGCCCTTGATCGCGATCGTGGCGGGCCAGTTGCTGGCGTATTTTACCAGTTTGGATCGCGGGTATGACGTTGACCGGCCACGGAATTTAGCAAAATCGGTCACTGTGGAATAAGTTGATTGTCGGATTTTGAGCGAATGCGCACGCCGATCTATGGATAAAAAATCGCCACCGAGATTTTTGCCTCGGTGGCGATTTTATTTTGGGTCAATGGGTTATAGATAGCGTTGCGACAGGTCGATAAAGGTCTGCGCGTCTTTTGCGGCCAGGTCGATGCCTTGCTGCCAAAAGTCCGGTTTCGTGAGATCGACGCCGAGGTGTTTTTTCGCCAACGTTTCGGTGTCCATATTCGCGGTGTCCTTGAGTAGCGCGATATAATCATCTTCGAAATTGCTGCCGCTTTGCTGGGCCTTGGCGTAAATACCGCTGGAGAAGAGGTAGCCAAAGGTATAAGGAAAGTTGTAAAACGGCACATCGTCGATGAAAAAGTGGAGCTTATCAGCCCAGAACATCGGGTCGAAATCGGCCAGACCACCTGCATAGGCGGTCTCTTGCGCCTGCGTCATCAACGTACGCAGTTGGTCGACCGTGACGGTGCCTTGTTGCCGGGCATCATAGAAGCTGCGTTCAAAAAGATAACGCGCATGGATGTTCAGCAGCATGGCCAACGGATTGCTCATTTTGGCATCCAGCAAATTGAGCTTTTCTTCTGGGGAAGTGGCGGCTTTGACCGTGGCGTCCGCAACGATCAGCTCGGCAAATGTGGACGCTGTTTCTGCGACGTTCATGGCGTAATCCCGGCGCATGCTCGGCATGTCTTTGAGCAGGCTCGAGTGGAACGCGTGCCCCAGTTCATGCGCGATCGTGGAGACGCCCGCGGCTGAGCCGTCAAAAGTCATGAAGATCCGGGCCTCTTTGACATCCGGCACAGAGGTCATGTAACCGCCTGGCCGCTTGCCTGGCCGATCTTCGGCTTCGATCCACGCGTGGTCAAAAGCGTATTCCGCAAAATCGGCCATTTTCTGGGAGAACTTGGCGAAGTTTGCGATAATAAATTCAGCGGCCTCGTCGAACGTGTAGACCTTTGGCGTGTAGTCGCCGACCGTCACTGGCGCCCACTGATCATGCCAAGTCATTTGCGAGCGGCCCATCAGCTTGGCTTTTTGGTCGAGGTAGGCAACAAACGGCTTTTTATTTGCCGAAACAGTCGCCCACATTTGGTCGAGGGTGGCCTGGCTCATGCGATTGAGTTGCAATGGCTTGTGCATGTAGTCGGTGATGCCATGCAGGCGGTTATTCGTCAGACGAAAACCGGCCAGATGATTAAGCGTATCCGCAAATGGAGCAGCGTGCTGCGACCAGGTCGTTTCCCAGCTATCGAAAACAGTCTCACGGACTTTCGGGTCAGGGTCCGACTCAAAGCGATTTTGCGCCTGGCCAGCTGACAAAGAAAGCTGCTCGCCGTCGATGGTGACCGGAAAATGGAGATCGGCGCTCAATGTATCGTAGTGACTGCTCCAGCCATTGAAACCGTCCAGGGCAAGCTGGCTGATCATCGCCTCACTTTGATCGTCGAGTAACTCTTTGCCTTGGGTCCGCAGTTCGCGGAGGCCAAACGCGACAGTATCCAGCCCGGGCGTCGCAATGAGCGTTGAAAATGTCGCATCATCCAGCGAGGTCAGTTTTTTGATCAACGGCAGGGTGATTTGCTGCAACTGTGTGCCCAGCACCTGGACCTGGTTCAACACAACGCCGGCCTGCTGATTGCTGGTGTCGGCACTAAGGGACATATTTGCAAAAGTGGCGATCGTGGCCAGGCCATTTTCGACATCCTCTTGCAGGCTGAGAATCGCCTTGGCCTGTGAAAAATCATTGTCGCTTGCCGCGTCCCAGTTGTTAATAGCTTGCTTTAGGGTCGGCATCTTCGCTTCGCAATCTGCCATCCGGGCCTTCAGCTGTGGGGATGTGATGCCACCGGGAAAGATCGAATCGAGATTCCAGTTGATCGAATACTTCATATATTAAGCCTCCGTTTGCTATATATTAATGTCAGTATACGTGTGTGGTGCGCGTTAAGAAAGAGGGGCGTTCGTTGAAACGCAATGTTTGGTTATTCGTGGGAGGTGCTTTGTTGGTGGCGCTATTCGTCAGCTCGGCCATGACCTATCGCCAGCAGTCGCTGATTCCCTTGCTTGAAAAAACACTTGCCAATCAGCCATTTCGGTCGCAAATGACGGGTGTCGATTTTGATTACGCCGGGACCACGATCTCGATCGCGCATCTTGGATATTTCAATTTTATCGAATTTTTTATCCGCAAGGCGGCGCATGTCCTGACTTTCATGACACTGGCAGGGGTGATGATGATCGCGCTGCGAAAAAATATTCAGCCGCGGGGATTGCGGGCTGTTCTGATCGGCCTTTCTGCTTGTGGGGTGGCGGCGTTGGATGAGGCACATCAGATGCTGACAGGGGGCCGTTCGCCGCTTTTTCAGGACGTTCTACTGGATACTTGCGCCGCCTGTGTGGGCATTTTGATTGTGTTGCTGATGGCATGGCGGCGGCCGACGCGGTGGGCGTAGGGAATGTGAGCGCTTGGGTTTGTACCTTGCGATCAGCGTGGACGCCTTTGGCTAAGTGCGCCAGCCGCACCCAAGCCAGCCTAGCCGCTCAGACCTAGGCGCTCGGCTTCGCACCTTGTAACTGGGCTCCGCGCGGCAGGTCTGAGACATCTAGTCGGCCCGGTCACGTATGGCTAAGTGCGCCATTCGCGTCCAGGCCGAACTAGCTGCTCAGACCTAGGCGCTCGGCTTCGCACCTTGTTTCTATTGTTCGTGTGTCTGTTTTTTGGTATACTACAAACGTTTATGAGCCATTTTTGGCTTTAAAAATCAGAAAAGAGGGTTAATCATGTCAGGACACTCCAAATGGCATAACATTCAAGGTCGTAAGAACGCCCAAGATGCCAAGCGTGGCAAAATTTTTCAAAAGATCTCCCGTGAGCTCTTTATGGCTGCGAGAACAGGTGGTTCTGACCCCAACAACAACCCTTCGCTTCGACTAGTCATGGACAAGGCCCGTGCTGCCAACATGCCGAAAGACAATATCAAGCGCGCGCTTGATAAAGCCGAGGGCGGCGACACGACACAATACGATGAAGTTCAATATGAAGGCTATGGGCCAGCAGGTATCGGCGTTCTCGTCGAAGCTTTGACCGATAACAAGAACCGGACGAGCTCGGATGTGCGTGTGGCGGTCACCCGCCATGGTGGCACGATGGCAAGCGCCGGTGCGGTCTCTTATATGTTTGACCGCAAAGGCTACTTCGTGATCGAACGCGAAGGCCTCGATGTTGATGAGGATCAGATGCTTGAAGCAGTGATGGAGGCTGGCGCCGACGATCTGCAATCATCCGACGACCAATTCGAGATTTTCACTGATCCAAAAGATTTCAGTACGGTTCGTGATTCCCTGGAGGAACAAGGCTTCCACTTCAGCACGGCTGAATTGACCATGGTCCCGCAAAATACCGTGGCGCTTCCGGCGGACAAGGTCGAGACTTTCCAGAACATGATCGACGCCCTGGAAGATAACGACGATGTTCAAAATGTTTACACGTCGGCTGAATGGCCAGACGAGCCAGACGAAGACTGAGCACTTTGCTAAACGCGTGATTCGGGAAACTGAGTCACGCGTTTTTTGATTCTTTTTTTCGGCTGGGTGCGTTTTTTTCCCTAATTGCGAAATCATTCATTGCGGGGGTGAAAAAATGGATCCAGTCGTGAGGTATTTGCAGCAGGCCGTCGCGGAGTCGAGTAGTGATGTCTATTTGATTCCGGATGGCGATGACTATCAGCTGGTCAAGCGGCAGCCGGGCGGGCTCAGCCGGCGCGACCCGCTGTCCGGTGAAGAAGGCAGGCGGTGGCTCAACACCTTGAAGTTTGCGGCGGGGATGAACCTGGTTGAACAGCGCCGTGTGCAGATCGGGCGGCTGACGTTGGCGGACGTCGCCGCGCAAATGCGTTTGTCGACGGTGGGTGATCATTTAGATCGAGAGACCATGGTCATTCGCCTGCTTTATGGGATTCCCGCGCTCGACAGCTATAGCCGGCCGCTTGTCGAGTCGTTGGTGCAGGCTTCAGAAGGCGGCGGCATGATCGCGCTGGCGGGGCCAACTGGCGCGGGAAAAACGACGCTCCTGTATCAAGTTGCGCGAGAGTTGGCCAGAAATAAGATGGTGCTGACGATCGAAGACCCGGTGGAGATCCTTGCGCCGGCATTTGTTCAGCTACAGGTGAATCCGCAGGCCGGGATGACCTATGAGGCGCTGTTAAAGGCCGCGCTGCGGCATCGCCCAGATGTGCTGGTGATTGGAGAGATTCGCGATCGTGCGACGGCACAGGCCGGCATCGAAGCGGCGTTATCAGGCCATGTCGTGCTGACCACGATTCATGCGCGCTCTGCGCAAGGCGTGGCCATGCGATTACAGGCATTGGGTATCGCCGCCCCATATGTCCAGGCAGCATTGCGCGTCAGTGGGTATCTTCAGCTGGCGGTTGAGCCGGTGATTCACGCACAGCTTGATCTATTGCCAGCCGTTGAAAAAAGGGGGTTGTTTGGGGCATGAAAAAAGGCAAACGACTCTCTTCCAGCCAGCAAGTTCAATTTGCGAGTACGCTCGCCCAATTACTTGAGGCCGGTTTTTCCCTGCAAACGGCACTGAGCTATCTGCTGATCGCCATGCCGCAAGCATCAACGGTCCTCAATGCCTTGCAGGGCGCGCTGACTGGCGGCGTTCGCTTCAGTCAGGCGCTGATGAGTCAGGGATTCGCTTCGCCAATCGTTTTTCAGGTGACCCTGGCAGAAGGCCACGGTGCGCTGAGCCGGGCGTTGGCCACCAGCGCCACCTTGATGCGGATGCAGCAAACGCAGCGGCGGCACCTAGCGCAACAGCTCGTCTATCCGGCGGTGCTGTTAGGTCTGTTAGCGATTTTGCAGATCGCGCTCTTGGCCGTTGCATTGCCCTTGCTTCAGCTGCCGGTGGGGCCGGCCGCTTGGGGGTCGATTGGTCTTTCAGTGGTGATGGCAATCGCTGGGGGTGTCGGCATGGTCGGGTGGCGGGTTGTGCCTGCCGCCTCGCGTGCCACCCTTGCCATGCGCGTGCCTGTGGTTCGGCGCATGATGATCCTGTTTTATCAATACCAGTTCATGACAGGGAGCCAGGCCTACCTGCTTGCGGGCCAGCAGTTGACCGATTATTTGGCGCATCTAGGGGCCATGGCAGGCAGCCCGCTTGCCAAAGTTGGGCGTCAGGCGACAGCTGACCTGAGCGCGGGGGCAACGGTGGCCGAGGTGCTTCATCATCCGTTGATTCCGCAGAGCCTGCCCGCGTTGCTTGCGCTGGGGTTGCCCCGCGAGCAAGTGGTCAATGGAATCGAGTTATTGGCAACACAACAATTTTCCCGGTTGCAAAGTGGCCTGGCCAAGGCAGTCGCCGTGGTGCAGCCGCTCCTGTTTTTAGTGATCGGTAGCCAGATCGTGCTGGTCTATCTGACCGTTTTATTGCCTCTTTATCAACAGATCGGAGGAATGGGAACATGAGACACAAAAGACGACGCGGGTTTACCCTGATCGAAGTATTGGCCGCCATTGTTTTGATCGTGGTCCTCACGGTGGCGCTGGTCGCAACGATCAACAGCCAAGTGCAGCAAGCCAATCGTCAAAACAATCGGATTCTAATCGAGACTGTGAATGCGCAACTCGTCATTACGGCCCAGCAGGTTGGTTGGGTGAAACCGACCAGTACGCAGGATCTCGTGACGCAAGGAATCATTTCCAAGGAGCAGCTGGATCGGTTAACTGGAACCGCCACATTTGATCTGACCAGCGACCCACCGCAGTTCCGAATTCGTCCATGAGACGGCGCGGCTTCACCTTGATCGAGGTCGTCGCCAGTCTTGTGGTGGCGACACTCCTTTTGACTGTCGCGCTTGCGGGGGCCAGGCAGTTGATCGCGCAGCAGTCCGCGCAACATTTTATGCAGGCATGGCAGGCAAGCTGGCGCGCGCAACGACTGGCGACAGCGCGAACCGGACAACGCGCACGGCTGGTCGCTTCCTATTATGAGCAGTGGGTGCGGGTGGGACCATGGCCGGCAAAAATGAGCGTCAGCAAATGGGAAACGGCCGGCACGACGCAGACCTTTGTTTTGCCAAAAGGGGTCTCTTTGCGCTGGCCCAAGGCAAAAAATGTCATCTTTCCAGCCGATGCGGAAATGGTCTATCAAGGCGGCGATTCGTTCAGCGGGCTGGTCACGTTGATTTTTGATTTTGCGGATGGCCACAGCGAGTCGGTCAGTTCACAGATGAGTTGGGGGGAATTGCGGTGGTATCGCGACTAAAAGGGAGCACCATGGTCGAACATCTTGCGGCGCTGATGGTACTGGTGCTCGCCGCTTCATGGCTGGTCCTGATTCAATCCTTTTATTTGCGGACTGTGAAGCCGGCGCGGCTGGAAATGTCGGCCAAAGAGGCGGCACTGATTGGACTCCACGAGCTTCAGGGGCGTGGCCAAAAGGTTGATGAATTGGCGACCACTGTCAGATACGGTCTCGAAAGCTGGCAAATTCAGCTGACCGAAACGGGCATCTTAGTGACAGGGGAGGGACACCACTATGAATTTATCCTATCGGGGGATGAGACGGCGCGGTAACACTATGGTCGAGGCCATGATCGCGGTGGCATTATTTGTGGGGGTCGTTTTACTTTGGCGGCCGGTCCTTCGCGGCTTTTTGGTGGCGGCCTGGCTAGATCGGGATTACTTGCTGGCCATGAGCGCCCAGACGCGGTTGGAGGAGATGGCGCAACAAGCGACGACGATGACAATCAACCACGCTGAGACAGGGGATGAATGGCAGGTGACGACCTCTGCCGACTCATTCATCGTCTCGGCCGGCAAAAAGCCAACTGGGCCGTATCTATACCGGACCCCGGGCTTTAATCCACTCGTGATCGGCGTCGCCAAATGGACATTAGAACCATTGGCAAACGGGGAAATCGAATGGACCTTCAAGACGCCACAACAAATCGAGTTTTCTGGGATTCTGTCTCAGTCGCCAGCAAAGGAGCGTGATGGAGATGCGTCGACGCGGTAGTGCGCTGATCTTTGCCGTCGCCATTTTCGCGGTGATGACCCTCGCTGGGGCAGCAATCATGGCTGAAATGGCCCAGTGGCGTCTCAATTATCAACAGCGCAGTCAGACGCTGACAGTGCGCCTTCAAAGCGCTTGGCAGACGTATTGGGAGGACGGCGCATCTGAGGGGCCTTGAATGAATGCCGATGCGGCGCGGTTGTAACCGTGCCCATCGGCTTTTTTAAAGCCTTGAAACTGGCCTGTCTCATAGGTAAAATGGAACTTGTATTATCAAAGGAGGGAGACGCTTGGCAAACGAGTTGAAGTCGCTTTATACCGTGTTGGAACAAACAACGACGATGCTGGCGAAACAGCTGGATACCAGCTTTTTGGCCAGTGCAATCGAGTCTGGCGAAAACCTCCAAGCGGGAACTGTGAAGCAGGAGGATGGCAAGCCGGATGCAGAAACGGCGGCTAAGATGCAGGAACAGTACGATCAGATCGATCTGGGTGCTTTTTCTGCAGAGGACATCCGTCAGGCATTGCAGTTGTTGTTGGTTGAGGCAATCAGGCGCGATGCCATTGAGCCAAACAAGCAAGTGACGCCTGATGCGATGGCGAGCCTGGCGACGTACCTGGTCACGATCTTTGCGGGTGATCTGAGCAGTCCGGTCACGGTGGTCGATCCTGTGGCAGGCAGCGGTAATCTGATCTTTGCGGTGATGAACCAGTTGCATGCCGCGCTGAAGGTGACGACGACAGGGGTGCTGGTCGATAACGATGAGGACCTGTTGGCGTTTGCGGCCATGAGCGGTCAGTTGCAGCATCAGGACGCCCAGTATTTTCACCAAGATGCGCTGGCCACGCCGCCGGTCACGCAGGCGGATCTGGTCGTTGCAGATCTACCGGTCGGGTATTATCCGGTGGATGAGCGCGCCAAGCAGTTTGCCACGGCGGCTGAGTCTGGCCACTCGTATGTGCATCATCTGCTACTTGAGCAGAGCCTGCACTTCTTGAAGCCTGGTGGACTCGGATTGTTTTTCGTGCCGAGCAATGTTTTCCAGAAGGATGAAGCGAAGGGCCTGACCGCATGGCTGGCAAAAACGACTTACCTGCAAGGCCTCTTGAATCTGCCTGAGGACTTCTTTGCGAGCAAGGCCGCTGAAAAATCGTTGCTGGTCTTGCAGCGGCCGGGTGGCTCGGCGCAGCGCGTCAACCAGGTTCTGTTGGGCACATTTCCCGCGCTCAATGATAAACAAGCATTCAGTCGCTTTATCGGCGACGTGAATCGCTGGGCGGCGACCAACCTCGCGCCCGCGCACCACTGAAATTAACCAGGGGTCATTGATCGATCCCGTTTAAGGAGATGTACTGATGACAAAGATTCTCGCAATCAACGCCGGCAGTTCGACGTTGAAGTTCAAATTGTTTGAAATGCCTGAGGAGACCGTGATCGCAAGTGGCATGGTCGATCGGATGGGCCTGCCGAATTCCAAGTTCAAGGTCAAGTATGGCGATGGCCAACAATACTTAGTGAACCAGGATATTCCAACGGCAGACATGGCCGTGGACCTGTTGCTGAAGGCACTGATCGACCTCAAGATCATCGGCGATTACAAAGAGATCGAAGGCATTGGCCACCGCATCGTCGCAGGCGGCGAGCGGTTCAAAGAATCTGAAGTGATCGACGCGGCGTCGCTGAAAGAAGTGCGCGCCCTCTCAGATTATGCGCCACTGCACAATCCAGCTGAAGCTGACGGCATCCAGGCCTTTATGCACCTGCTGCCAGGCGTGCCGGAAGTCGGCGTCTTTGACACATCGTTCCACACGACCATGCCGAAGATGAATTACCTCTACTCGATCAAGCGCGAGTATTACGAAAAGTTTGGGGCGCGTAAATATGGCGCCCATGGGACCAGTCACCGTTACGTTTCCCATCGTGCGGCCGAAATGCTCGGCAAGGACCTCAAGGACTTGAAGATGGTCACTTTGCATTTGGGCTCTGGCGCTTCGATCACCGCGGAAAAAGATGGCAAGTCGTTTGATACCTCGATGGGCTTCACCCCGTTGGCTGGGATCACGATGAGCACTCGTAGCGGCGACATTGACCCATCGTTGGTTGCCTTTTTGCAGCAAAAGCTTGGCTTGAAGGATCCACAAGAGATGATCGATATTCTGAACAACGAAAGCGGCTTGGTCGCGTTGTCAGAACTGTCTCCGGACATGCGTGAACTGGAAAAAACGCGTGAGACGCGCCCACAGTCCCAGCTGGCGATCGACATCTTCGTCAACCGCGTCATCAAATACGTGGCCGGCTACATTGCCGAAATGGGCGGCATCGACGCGCTGGTCTTTGCCGGTGGTATGGGCGAAGGCGATCCGAAGATGCGTCAGCGCATCATCGATGGCCTCTCCGTCTTTGGCCCGAAACTCGATCCTGTTTTGAACGACGTTGACACGGTTGAGCGTGTGATCTCCAGCGATGACTCTCCGGTCGCCATGCTTCTGGTGCCGACTAACGAGGAATTGATGATTGCCCGCGATGTTGTGCGCCTTGCACATTTAGGTTAAAAATAAGAGGCTGGGTCGCACATTTGGGCGGCCCACCTTCTTTAGAAATGAGGTGCCGTCATGCAATGGACGAGTATTTTATATATCGTGGTGTTCATCGTTGCGGCTGTGGCCGTTGGGCTGTTTCGGCGGCAGGTGGTTTACGCGGCCCGGGCGCGGCGGGGCTGGCGGATCTTTTATCTGGTCGCAGCTGGGCTGATCCTGGCGATGACCCTGGTGATCTCAAAGACCGTGGATGAGTATGTGAGCGGGTTTTTCATCTGCGGGATGTTTCTGATCTTCGCTTTTTGGCAACGCGGGCTCACCACCAGTGCCGTCATCAATGGCCTGGGTAGTGTGCGCGCCTACCGCACCTTTTCTGCGATTCGGTTGCAGGCAGATGGAACTAGCGGCACCAGCATGCAGGCCATGGTCGGTTCGGTGACAGTGGTGAAAATGCGGTTCAAAGATGATCCAAAGTTCGTCGCGAAGTTTTTGAAGCGGCGGATGGACCCACAGCGCGTGATCATCGTGCAGTGAACAACTTTCATGAAAGTAGTAATAAAAGCGGCGTGACGCGATTCATGCCGCTTTTTGATTCGCCATCGGGAGGAAGCCTCGCCGCTTGCCGCGTATACTGATTCTAAGGAATAGAAGGGAACGATGTTGATTGACGCAGCACAGCACACACCAGCCGCAAATGGCCCGCAGTTTAAAGAGTCGCCACATCCAATTGATCGCGATCGGTGGTACGATCGGGACCGGCTTATTTTTGGGGGCAGGCCAATCGATTCACTTGGCGGGGCCCTCGATCTTGCTGGCGTATCTGCTGGCTGGCATCATGTGTTTTGCCTTGATGCGCGCGCTGGGTGAATTGATGCTGTCGGACGTCGATCAACACTCGTTTGTCGATTTTATCAATCGCTATTTGGGTCCGCGTTGGGCGTTCATCACTGGCTGGACGTATTGGGTCTGTTGGATCGCGATCGCGATGGCGGAAGTGACGGCAATCGGGCTATACATTCGGTTTTGGCTCCCAGGCCTCCCGCAATGGGTACCTGGACTGATCGCATTGGCGCTGCTGGCGTTGCTCAATCTGATCTCCGTTGGGGCGTTCGGCGAAACGGAATTTTGGTTTGCGCTGATCAAAGTGGCGGCGATCATCGCGTTGATCGCCATTGGGGCTGTGATGATCGGCTTTCATTACCGCACCGCGGTAGGCCACGCCAGCCTGCACAATCTGACGGCGTTTGGCGGCTTTTTTCCAACTGGGGTCCGCGGGTTCTTCTTATCGTTTCAAATGGTGACCTTCAGTTTCGTCGGTATCGAGATGGTCGGGATGACGGCTGGCGAGGCGCAAGATCCTGAGAAGGTGATTCCCGAGGCCATCAATAAATTGCCTGTGCGGATCATTTTGTTTTACATAGGGGCCTTGTTTGTCCTGATGTGCATTTATCCTTGGAACACCTTCAGCGCAAATGCCAGCCCGTTTGTTCAGGTGTTCAACAATGTCGGCATCAAGATCGCGGCGGATGTGATCAACTTTGTGGTCCTGACCGCGGCGGCGTCGGCCTGCAATTCCAGCCTGTTTTCGACCGGGCGCATGCTGTTTTCACTCACGCTACCGACGAAGGGAAAATTGCACTGGTTCTCCCATTTGTCTCGCCGCCAAGTGCCGGCCCGTGCGATCGTCGGCTCGGCGCTGGTGATCGCGGTGGCAGTCCTGCTCAACATGGTGTTGCCGGACCACGTGTTCAGCGTCATCTCAAGTGTCGCAACGACCAGCTTCCTGTTTGTGTGGAGTATGATCATTTTGGCGCATCTCCGGTTCAAAAAAGCGCATCCCGGCAAAACAGCTTTTCCGGCACCGCTATTTCCTGTGGCGGACTGGTTTGTGTTGGCTTTCTTGCTGATGATCGCGGTGGTGATGATGCTACGCCAAGAAACGGCGATCGCGGAACTCCTGGCGATCGCTTGGCTGATCTTTTTGGCCTTCGCGTACCGTTTGCGAGAACGGCGCGCCTAAAAAAGATTGAATCAAAAAAGTCGCGGCGTTTGGCCTCGACTTTTTTGCATCCTGCTCATTGCTCATTGACAATCGCGGCTTTGAGCGCTTGCGCGGCGCCTGTTTCGCTGACGGTCTTGTAGGCCTTATAGGCACCGTAGAAATCACCTTTGGCCAGCGCCTGTCGCAGTGGCTGTAGCTGACTTTCGGAAAATAGGACCTGCGCCGCCGCTGTGGCCTGGGTGCTAGATAAGCCGGCCGCCGTCTGCAGGAGGTCCGCGGCCTTAGCTTGATTTTGGGCGGCGGCGACGATCGTACTCATTTTGGTAGCCTTGAGCGTCGATGCGACCTGATCCAGCGTCGCGTCGGTGTCCGGGTTGCCATTTTTCGCCGCGTCAATGCGCTGAACGATCTGGTCCTTGACTACGTTATCGGCAGGGGTGTTGCCACCTGTCAGTGTGCGCAGCCCATTATTGAGTTGCGGGAAAAAGGCCACCCCTAGGCCAATCAAAATGACGAGGGTCAGCCCGATCGCGAGGAGAATCTTTGGCCAGCGACGTTTGCGCGGTCGATTTGTCATACGTGTTTGGGTCATGGGACCATTCCTTTCATTTATAAACAGAAAGGGCCTCCGCTGGCCGCAAACTCTGCGGCTGGAGACCCATTTGTGTATCTTTATGCATTGGCGACTCTTTGCACCCTGCGCCTTGTTGTGTCTACTTTGTGCCTACGAATTGCCACAGACACGGGTTCTACCAAAAACTAAAGCCTGAAAACACCGTCATACCGGTATTTATTAAAATACATTTGGCAGAAGAACCTCGAAAATGGAGGTGAGGAGAATCGAACTCCTGTCCATCAGCCCTGCTACACCCAGCTCTACACTCATAGTCGATTCATTTGAATTTCGCCAACGCGCCGCGCCAACCGGCTAGGCTAACGCGCGAGGGCTATCCTGAGAATCTCTTGCGGCTCCCTCAGGCGGCAGGAGACGCCGTAGCTCAATGATTTGAGACCTGACACCGCCGCTTGAGCGACAACGGGCAGATCACGCTAAGCTGTTATTAAGCAGCCAGGGCGTAAGAATTTTCGTTTTTTGCAGTTAAATTAACTGTTTCCGTTGATGACGGAGCCGAGCCTCCGGAGTGCACTACATGCGCGAAGACCAATGTCGAGACCATTACACCCCCGATAGTTGCAACCGTCATGATAGCATGGACTAGAAAGGTTTGTCAAAGTTTGGCCGGGGTGCTAGGCTGGATATAAAATATACGTTACAATTTGGTGATAGGAGAATTCGGTATGATTTTTATGATCGCTGGCGCTGTCCAGTTTGTGATCGGTGTCCTCTTTTTGATCGCACCAGCAAAAAAGCCAAGTAGCTTTTACGGGTATGTCTCATACCTGGCCCGTGTCACGGATGAGGGGTTCGTGTTGGCGCAAAAATGGGCGCGCAATGCGCTACTGGTGACCGGGACGCTTGAGATCGCGGCGGGGGCTGCGATCAGAGCCTTGCACTGGGAAGGCTTTTTCATCATTTGGCTGATTTTGGCCGTGCTCTTGTTTTTGCCGATGTTCACCTATACTGAAAGCAAATTGAAGCAATATTTGACAGCTCATGACGCGATGCCGACCGACTATGTGGATCCAGACGAGGCGCTCAAAGCGCGCTCGGCTCACCGCTACCGGCAAGGCTACCGTGATCAACGAAAGTGAGGCCCCTCATAATGAAGATTTTAATGATCGAGGACAACGAAAGCGTTGCCCAGATGATGGACATGTTTTTCAAGAAGGAACAGTGGGACGTGGTCAATGCGTATGACGGCGAGGAGGGGCTTGCCCAGTTCAACGCGGCGCCCGACAGCTTCGATCTCATCACCCTGGATCTCAACCTGCCGAAAATGGATGGGATGCAGGTCGCCCAAGAGATTCGCAAGACGTCAAAAACGGTGCCGCTGATCATGCTGACGGCGCGCGATTCGGAAAGCGACCAGGTGCTTGGCCTAGAGCTTGGGGCGGATGATTATGTGACCAAGCCGTTTTCCCCGATCACGCTGGTCGCGCGTATCAAGGCCCTGCATCGACGCGCTGAAGTCAGCGACGCGCCGGCTGAGGCCAAGCCGGAGACCACGGCTGAATACGACGTGGTGACGCCGCATTTCAAGCTCAGCACCAAGACGCGCGAGGCGTTTTTGGATGACGAGCCGATCGAGGGCCTCACGCCTAAGGAATTCGACTTGCTCCACACGCTGGCGCAAAATCCTAAGCAGGTGTTCTCACGGGAACAGCTCCTTCAGTTGGTGTGGGATTACGAATATTACGGCGATGAACGCACCGTCGACGCGCATATCAAAAAACTTCGGCAGAAGATCGAAAAGGTTGGCCCACAGATCATCCAGACGGTCTGGGGGGTTGGCTATAAATTCGATGATTCAGGGCTCGATAAATGAAGATGCTCTACCAGCAGATGCTCGCCTTTTTCGGTGTGATCTTGGTCACGCTGGCGGTCGTCTCCATTTTGTTTATCCGCTCCACGACAAGTAACGTCTGGGAGACTAGCTTCGATCAGCTTGAACAATATACAGATGTGCTCAAGGATCGGGCGGTCGATAGCAACACGTACCTGATCAACTCGCAGTTCATCCAAAACTCCGAGGAGATTCTCAAGGACCAGCACGTGCATTTCATTATTTATGATGCCAAAAACAATGCACGTTACCCGGCGCAAGCAGCAAATGGTGGGGCCGAGCCAATCGCCAGCAATTACTGGAAGCAGCTGAAAAATGGTAATGCGGTCGCACTGCCTGAGCTGACGACCAATCCGGCAGATGGCAAGGCGCAAAGCATGACCATCTATTATAAGCCTGTCTTTTTGGACAATGAGTTGCTGTTTGTCATCGCCGCGTATGCCCCGGTCGACAATATTCAGGCCTCGATCAAAAAAACAGAGCATAACTTGTTGATCGCCTTTCTGTTGTCGATGCTGGCGGCAATCGTCATTTCCTATTTTGTCGCGCGCTATCAGACGGGGCGGATCAATCGCCTGCGGCTGGCGACTCACCAGGTGGCGGAAGGGGATTACGACGTCGAGGTGAAGGTCAAGGGGAGTCAGCGCGATGAAGTCGTGGCGCTGGCTAACGATTTTCAAGACATGGTGCAAAGTTTGCGAGCCAGCCAAGCGGAGATCAAGCGCCAGGAAGAGCGGCGCCGGCAGTTCATGGCGGATGCGGCTCATGAGATGCGCACGCCGCTCACCACAATCAATGGGCTCTTGGAAGGCCTCGCGTATGATGCGATTCCGGAAGAGAGCAAGGGCGAGTCGATTCAGTTGATGCGCCGGGAGACCAACCGTCTGATCCGACTGGTCAACGAAAATCTGGACTACGAAAAAATTCGGACCAACCAGATCATGCTTAACAAGCAGACATTCAATGCGACTGAAGCGTTGCACGATATTGTCTCGCAGCTGACAAAAAAGGCGCAGGATGCCGGCGACACGATCACCATTGAGGCCGCAGACGAGGTGCCGGTCTTCGCCGACCATGACCGCTTCGTGCAGGTCCTTTTCAACATCACGCAAAACGCGATTCAGTTTACCCAAAATGGGACGATCACGGTGCGGGCCAAGGCGGGCTATCACCAGACTGAGCTGGCGGTCACCGACAGCGGCATTGGGATGAGCCCAGATCAGGTCAAAAATATCTGGGAGCGGTATTATAAGGCTGACCCATCCCGGAAAAATACGAAGTACGGCGAATCCGGGTTGGGCTTGGCGATCGTGCATCAACTGGTCACCCTGCATGGCGGCGAGATCAAGGTCGATTCTGAGCTTGGCAAAGGCACCACGTTTACCCTGACCTTCCCCGATGAGGAGACAGCGCCGAAGCAGGCACCAATCACGCATACCAAATAGGAGGCAGGCGACATGGCAGATGTCCTGGTCGACGCACTCTATATTCTCAGCGAATTTCTTTTTCTTCCGGTAGCTGTTTCGCCCGCATCGTAGCGGCGACTTTGGCTGCGGCTGGCGCTGGCGATTCTACTAAACACTGCGTTGATGGGCAGTGGTGTCCTGTTGTTCGTGAATGGCCTGGGTGGCCCGAAGTGGCTGCCGCTGGTCGGTGGCGCCTTGGTAATCGGCGTCTTCGGTTTTTTGATAGGCTATTCGCTACGCAATTTTTGGCGGGCCTACCAAGCGTCGCGCACCGCAAAATGAGACCAGACATTTCTAATCAGAACACTCGGCTACGGCTGGGTGTTTTTTTATGTCGATACAGGCGAAATCGATTTCATTAGAATCAAATGTGTCGCAGGAATTAGAAATTGCTTTTTTCAGAAACGTTCGGTAGAATGACGATATAGACAAAGTTAGGCTCGCCTAACCAAAGGAGGAATTATCTATGCTCAGAGTCAAGGGCCTGTCCGCGGCATACGAAGGGACCCCGATCTTCTCTGACGTGTCTGTCGATTTTGCACCGGGTAAGATCACTGGCATCATCGGACCAAATGGCGCAGGCAAATCAACATTGATCAAAAATATGCTGAACTTGGTGAAACCGGTGAACGGGTACGCGGATTTTAATGGCGTTCCGCTGGTGAAACAAGCGGCCTCCGTTGCCTATATCGAGCAACGCGCGGAGATCGATCTGACTTTTCCCATCGACGTCTTGGATGTGATCGTGATGGGTACCTATCCGAAACTTGGATGGTTCAAGGTGCCTGGTAAAACGCAGCGTGCCCAAGCCAAGGCGGCGCTTTCAAAGGTCGGATTGAGTGACTTTGCCCATCGTCAGATCGGCAACCTCTCTGGCGGGCAGCTGCAGCGCGTGTTCGTTGCGCGGGCCATCGTTCAGGAGGCGCCGCTGGTCTTCATGGATGAGCCGTTCGTTGGCATCGACATGCAAAGTGAGGCCGAGATCATTCGCATTCTCAAGGAATGGCGGGCGGCGGGCAAAACAATCGTCGTGGTCCATCATGATCTCAACAAGGTCAGCCAGTATTTCGATGAGCTGGTGATCATGAGTCCGGGCGCTGGCATTGTCGCGCACGGGCCGGTAGATGAGGTCTTCACGCAAGCCAATATTCAGGCGGCCTTCTCGCCAGATCTCGGCAATGTGTTGTTTGGGTCCGGTAAGGCCGAGACGGCAGGCGCCGCGCAAAAACAGGAGGTGGCCTTCAATGACTAGTCTTGTCGCATTTTTCAACGGCTTGATGCAGTACAACTTCCTACAGACGGCACTGATCACCGCCATCATGGTTGGAGTCATGTCCGGTATCATCGGCAGTTTCATTATTTTGCGCGGGATGTCGCTGATGGGGGATGCAATCTCCCACGCGGTGCTGCCGGGTGTGGCCGTTGCCTACATGCTTGGCATCAACGTCGTCTTCGGGGCTGCCTTCTTCGGCATTTTGGCCGCCCTGTTGATTGGGTTTGTGGCCGATCGCACCAAGTTGAAAAATGATACTGCGATCGGCATCGTTTTCTCCGCCTTTTTCGCCTTGGGGTTTATTTTGATCTCGCTGGCGGAGAGCTCGACGAACTTGCATCACGTGCTGTTTGGCAACGTGCTGGCGGTATCCGATTCCGACCTGTTGCTGACAAATGCGGTGCTGGTCGTGGTCGTTTTGTTCACCGTCTTATTTTACAAGGAACTGCTGGTCTCCTCCTTTGATCCGCATTACGCGCAGGCATATGGGCTGAAGGTGCAAGTGCTACATTATGGCCTGATGTTGATGCTGACGCTGGTGACCGTGTCCGCCTTGCAAACAGTTGGCATCATCCTGATTGTTGCAATGCTGGTCACGCCGGCTGCGACTGCCTTCTTGTGGACGGAGAACATGGGCGTGATGCTGGTGTTGTCCGCGTCGATCGGCGCCGTGTCCGCATTGATCGGGTTGTATTTCAGCTATACCTTCAACTGGGCGTCCGGCCCGGCAATCGTGTTGACCGCCGCCGTCCTGTTTTTACTCTCGTTCATTCTCTCGCCAAAACAGGGCCTGCTCCGTCAGCTGAAGGGTGGTGCCGCCAATGCTTAAGCGCCTGGGTATCACCAGTCTGTTGCTGGCGGCGGTGACCGGCTTTGTCTTGTGGTTCGTGAATGCCAAACCGGTCCGGGTGATGGGCGATGCCAGCACAATGCGAATCGTCACCACCAATTCGATTTTGGAAGACATGACCGAGCAAGTAGTTGGCAGCCGCGCGGAAGTGTATAGTATCGTGCCGCGCGGACAAGATCCTCACGAATACGAGCCGAAGCCATCCGACGCCCAAGCCACCGCGGCCGCGGATTTGATCTTCCATAACGGGCTCAAGCTCGAGACCGGTGGCAACGGCTGGTTCACAAAATTGGTGGCCAATGCCGGCAAACGGGACAACAAAGAAGTCTTTGCGGCATCTGAAGGCGTCACAGCTCGGTATGTGAACGGCGACAAAAACTCCCCGGATCCGCACGCCTGGCTGGATATCGCCAATGGGATTCGGTACATCAAAAACATTGCGGCGGCCGTGATCGACAAAGATCCGGCGCATGCAAAAGAGTATCAAGCCAACGCTGATGCCTACATCGCCAAACTCACCAAGTTGGACCAGGCGGCCAAGCAACAATTTGCCGACATCCCGGCGGCCAAAAAACTGCTGGTGACCTCTGAAGGCGCGTTCCAGTATTTCAGCGCGGCCTACGATCTGACGCCGACCTTCATCTGGGCAATCAACACCGAATCCCAGGGGACGCCAGAACAATTGCGCACCGTTTTGGCCAAGATCGAGGCCAGTGACGTGCCAGTGCTGTTCGTCGAGACCTCGGTGTCGAAAAAGGCGATGCAAAAAGTCAGCCAGGATAGTGGCAAGCCAATCTACGCGACACTGTTCACGGATTCCCTCGCCAAAAAAGGTCAGAAAGGCGACACCTACCTGACCATGATGCAATGGAATCTGTCTCACATTCATGCGGGATTGGCACAGTGATCGCAATTGGCTAAAGGCAAGTGACTGGGCCAGGTTTGCGCTCCATCCCAAAAGTGCTCGGCGCCGCACCCTTTTTTCCTTTGTGCTACAATGAGCGTAAATTAACTTGTGGGGTGCGGGGTATGCAGAAGTATTACATTGTTGACAGCTCGATTCTGCCTGAGGTCGTTGACAAGGTGATCCGGGCGCGCACGATGATCGAAAATGGGCAGGTGCGGCAGGTCTCAGAAGCCGTCAAGCGAGTCGGGATCAGTCGGGGCACCTATTATAAGTACAAAGATTACGTTTTTTTGCCCGAGGCGGGTCTGACCCAGCGCAAGGCCGTGATCTCCCTGATGTTACATCATGACCGCGGAATCCTGTCTGAGGTGCTCAACGCGATCTCGGCGGCAAACGGCAGTATTATCACGATCAACCAGAACATTCCGATTCACGATTGGGCCAGTGTGGTGATCTCGTTTGATATCTCCAATCTGGAAGGGACGATCGACGAATTGCTGGATGTGCTGCGGGCGTCCCGTGGGGTGACCGATGTGACCTTGATCTCAGTTGAATGAGCGCGGCGCAAAAAGCGGAAGTGGGACAAATGGCGTTTTTGGGTCCGACAGGTAAGTGTTCCAAGCGCTAGGTTCGAACTTTGGACCAGGTGATTGGGACCTTAGCTGCTCGGACCCGGACATTTGGCCCACGACACTGCTGTAACATTAGTGCACCAAAAAGGACCCGGGAAACTTTTGTCCCGGGTCCTTTTTGTGTCCTGTGATCTTGCGGAAAAATCAGCTCAGTTGATGATCTTCCAGCTGTTGATATTTATGACGCAGCGCCCCGACATGATGCTGATAATCGCGGGCATAGACGAGCGCAAACAGAACATTCAGGACATAGTCAAACGCCGCTTGTGAGGCGAAGGTCCCGATCTTCATCACATCGAATTCTTTTTGCGTGATGATCAGCGCAACATCCGCCAGTTGATTCAGCGGCGAGTTGACGTTACCACTGAGCAGCAGAAGCGGCACGCTGGCATTGGTCAAAAACTGCATCAGTTGTTCGGCGCGCGGCGTCTTGCCACCATACGTGATGAAGATGGCACAGTCGTCTTCAGTCAGGTTCGCCGCGGTCCAGGCCTCATCGGCATACTCATCCGCGATCACCGCAAACTTGTTGAGCTTGATCAGGCGATTTTGCAAACTGCGCGCCCGAATCTGTGAATCGCCGCTGGCAAACAGGAAGATACGCTTGGCATCATCGATCAGATCGGCGGCGCGGGTGAGGTCGGCCTGCTGAAGTTGCGTCAGCGCGCGCGCCACCGCGGCCTGGGTCAGATCGGCCATTTTTTTTGCGATGGTCATGGTGCTGTCAGTCGGCATGAAGGGAAAATTTGCATCGACTGGCTCCGGCGTTTGAAGCGCGGCGGCTGCGGCCTGGGCGATCGCCACGCGGAGCTCCTTGTAGCCGGCGTAACCGAGCTTTTTTGCCAAACGAACGATTGCCGAGTGTGAGGTGTAAGTCTTGGCGGCCAGCTCCTCGATGGAAAGGGCGGGGATGCTGGCGAGATGAGTTTGAATATAGCCAGCCAGCCGCTGCTCGGTCGCGGTCAGGCCTTCTGTTTGCGTCAATGCGTCTGTGAGTAACATCCTATCTCCAATCTGGCCGAAATGTTCAACCACGTTGTTTTTCCAATCGAAAGGCTGGTCGGTTTCGGTCTAAGTGGCAGCGCGTTCGCCGTCAAAGCAAAGAACTTGTTACACTGAGTATAACCCTACATGGAGGTCTTCACATCATGACAAAATTAACGATCGCATATATTGGCAATGGGAAAAGCACCAACCGCTATCATCTGCCGTTTGCGCTGAAGCAGGCGGACAAGATCACCGTCAAGACGATCTATGCCCGCCACGATGATCACACCTGGGCACGCATCCCGGGTGTTCATTATACAACGGACATCAACGATATTTATAATGATGATTCGATCCAGCTGGTGGTGGTCGCTACCCCAGCCGAGACGCATTATACGCTGGCAAAGGAAGCCTTGACCCGCGGTAAAAACGTGCTGGTGGAAAAGCCATTCACCGAGACGGTCGCCGAGGCGCGTGAACTATTTGATCTGGCCAAGGCGAAAGGCCTGATGATCCAATGCTACCAAAATCGGCGCTTCGACTCCGATTTTCTCACTGTCCAGCAGGTGATCGAAAGTGGCAAGCTCGGCGATCTGCTGGAGGTCGAGGATACTTTCGATTACTTCCGCCCGGAAACCCCGGAAAATAGTACCTTCTCGGCAGCTGGCAGCTTTCTCTACGGCCATGCGTGCCACACGCTGGATCAGATCATCTCCTATTTTGGCAAACCGGATTCGGTGCACAGTGATGTTCGCCAGTTGCTTGGGCGCGGGAAGATGAACGATTATTTTGACCTGGATCTGTATTATGGCAAGATCAAGGTCGCTGTGAAATCCAGCTTTTTCCGGTTGGTGCCACGGCCGAGCTTTTCCGTGTACGGCAAACGCGGCGTCTTCATCAAGCAGGGGATGGATCGGCAGGAGACCCACCTGAAGATGTTTTACATGCCGACGCATCCGGACTTTGGGCTGGATCGGCCGGAAGATTATGGAACCTTGACGTATGTGGATGACAACGGCCAATATCATCAGGAAAAAGTCGTGTCGGCCATTGGCGATTACAGCCGCGTGTATGCGGGGTTGTATGAGACGCTGATCAATGGCAAGCCAAAAGCGGTCAAGGACGAAGAGACCTTGTTGCAATTGCAAATATTGCAGGACGGCATCCAGCCGTTGGTCGACCAGGAAGAAGGTAAGTGATATGAAGCTTGCGATTCTTGGCGCAGGGAAGATCGTACATGATTTTTTGCCGATGGTGCAGGCACTGCCGGCAATCGAGGTCGCGGCCATTTGCGGGTTACCACAAGATGCACCGGAAATGACGCGCCTGGCTGATCAGTTTCCGATCGGGCATGTCTATACTGATATCAATGAGGGACTTGCAGATCCGGCTGTCGACACGGTGTATGTTGCGTTGCCCAATTCGCTTCATTTTCGTTTCGCCAAATTGGCACTCGAGGCTGGCAAAAATGTGATCTGCGAAAAGCCGTTCACGCTGCACTTGGCAGAGCTTGAGACCTTGAAAGACATCGCCGCGGCGAAAGGGGTCTTGTTGCTTGAGGCAATCACCAATCAGTATCTGACTAATTATCAGCAGATCAAGGCGGATCTGCCTAAGCTCGGCGACATCAAGATCGTGTCGTGTAACTATTCGCAGTATTCCTCACGCTATGATGCGTTTAAAGAGGGAACGGTGCTGCCAGTCTTTGACCCTAAACTGGGCGGCGGGGCCCTGATGGACTTGAACATTTACAATATCCATTTTGTGGTAGGCCTACTGGGTAAGCCGGTGGCGGTGCATTATTTTGCCAATATCGACCGTGGCGTGGATACGTCGGGTATTTTGACACTGACTTATCCGACCTGCCAGGCGCTGTGCATCGCCGCCAAGGATTGTGCGGCGCCGGTGACGTCCAGCATTCAAGGCGATGCGGGGTCCATCATTGTTGAAGGGCCGACCAATACCGTTGAGCGCTTCGACGAGACCCTCAATGGCCAGCCAAGCATCCAGGTAGATCGGCGTGTGTCGGATCACCGAATGTTCCAAGAGTTCGATAATTTTGAGCGCATCATTCGCTTGGCGGATCACGCGGAAGCGGACCAGCGGATGGCACACAGTGAGGCTGTGATGCAGGTGGTAGATGCGGCACTCAATGATGCGGGCATCACGCTGGGCTAACAAACGTCTTTATAAATGAGAAAAATAGGGCGCTGATCGTTACTGCGATTGGAGCCCTATTAATATTTAGTTGCAATCTTGGTGAGAAGATGATAATTTGATTAAATAAATTGCTTGTGGGGAAGTGATGGACATGACGCGTCCAGTAAAGGTGGCGGCGTTGTTCTTGCTCGGGCTGTTGATCATCTTGCCGGCTTTGGCGCTGACAACGGCGATCGTGGCACTCAGTTTAATGGTGACTGGCCTAGCTGCGGCTGGCATCGCGAGCGGGCTGTTGGTCGCGGTCAGTGGGACATTGGCCGGTGCTCTACTTGTGGCGGCCGGGATGCTGCTCGGGCTCCAGTTTATCCATTTTCACCAAGGAGAACTGAATTATGTCGTGGCCGGGGTGCGCCATCACCCGCCTGTCTGCATCGATCTGTCGGGGCGCACGATCTGCCGCCATATTTGGGCAAAGGAGCGCCTTTTTCATTCGCAAGGGGAGCATTTATTCGCTGCGATCGAGCACAGCATTGAGACCTATTTTGCCGTCGATCTCCGGGATTACTTGCTCCATCAGGCCACCGATCAACACGGGGTGGCCGTTGTCGAGGTCATGGTCCTTGCAGACGAAGAAGATTTTCACTTTTCACTTTAGGTAGGATGGAAGTGGGACAAATGTCGTTCTTGGGTCCGACAGGTAAGTGTTCCAAGCGCCGGGTCCGAACTTTGGGCCAGGTGATTGGAGCCTTAGCTGCTCGGACCCGGACATTTGGCCCACGACACTGCAGTCACATTAGTGCACTATACTGGAACTGGGAAAGTTTTGTCCCAGTTCCTTTTCGCGCTCCGCCAATCTGTGAGGGCGCGCTCGATTTTGGCCTCAAAACCACAGGAGCCGTTATTCTCCGGATTCTTTCTTCTTTTCGATCAAATGCCAGGTGCTGGGCCAACGCATGCCGGTAAAGCCGGTGTATTCGATGGAAAACTGGAAGTGCTGGCCCAGCGCAGTAATTACCTGCTCGAGTTCGCTGAGGTCGCCGGTGGCACTGTGCAGTGGGGTGGACTTCAGCCGGTGGCCGAGGGCTTGCTGATTGAAAAAGAAGTTGATGGCGTGGTCATAAGGGTCGTTGGCGACCAGTAGCCAGTAACGGGTATTCCGGCGTTGCGCAAAAAGTGGCTGAATTCGGGCGACGATCAAATCAACATCTCGGCGATCCATTGGTAAGCCTTCTATTCATAACTGTTGCCGCCGTTGTGGCCCCCGACCAGACTGGCGCGCTGAATCGCGGTGCCACCGCGTAACTTGGATTTTGCATAAACGAGGGCGGTGAAGCCAAACCGCTCGCGAATCTGATCCACGGTGCGGGCGAGATCTGTGCGGTGGAGTTGTGATGGCAATGGCTCAAATAAGTCGAGTTGCTCGCCTGTATCGGGACTTAAGCGCCCGGTGTAAACCGCGATATTTCGGATGACTTGGCCTTCCCAGCGCGCGCGAAAAAGTTGAAGCAGTGCCGCATTGATCGCGTCGTTGCGGTTGGTCGGGGCGATTCGCATACTGCCATTAAAGCCGCCGCGGCCATCTTCTTCGCTGGCCGCGTAGGAAAAACCGATGCCTAAACTGAGACTGCCAGCTTGTTTGTGGTGATGCCGCAGCCTGGCCGCCACCTGTTCGCCGATTTCTTTGATCACCAGTTCGATCTCGCTTTGCAAGGCATAATCGCGCGGCAGGACCTGGGAATTGCCGATACTGGCTGAACGGGTCGGTACGCGCTGCGAAAGCTTGCTGCGGTCGATGCCCCAGCTGAGCGCAAACAGCTGGGTGCCGATGATGCCAAGTTCCTGTTTAAGGAGATACGGATCGGCATGGGCGAGCTCGTCCATATCGTGAATGTCGAGTTTGTTCAAGTGACGCGCGGTGCGATCGGCGATGCCCCACACATCGGTCAAGTTGGTGATCGACCAGATCTTTTCCGGCACGGTACGATAGGTGATCTCGCCAATCAGATTCGGCGTGTGCTTGGCGTAGACATCCAGCGCGATTTTTGCCTGCACCGGATTTTCACCGATGCCGACGGTGGTGTATAGACCGAGCTCTCGCCGAACGGTGCGCTGGATCTTCTCGGCAACGGCGCGCGGGGAGTCGCCAAAAAGCTGCCAACTTTTGGTCAGATCTAGCAGCGATTCGTCGATTGAGTAAGGCCATAAGTCTTCATCGGCGACGAAACGGCGAAAAATATCATTGATCTGCAGGTTGCGCTTGATGTACAGATTCATGCGCGGGGGCACGACCCACAGATGCGCCTCATCCGGTAAGTCGCGTTGCCGCGAGACGTTGGCTTTCAGGCCATACAGGCGCTTGGCTTCAGGTGAGGTGGCCAAGATCAAGCCGCCATTGGTGTTGGCTTGCTCTGACATCACGACAAGAATCGACTTTAGGGGATTGAGCCCACGCATCACACTTTCAACCGAGGCATAAAAGGACTTGTTGTCGATCATGAAGACAACGCGCCGCGGTTCTTTTTCATAGACCATCCGAATCACCTCGTCATTATTATACGAACGTGTGTTTGTTTTTGGCAAGCAAAAAGTTTGTCGCTGTCATCGCGCGTCGACTGTCCCGCAAAGTGCTATACTCGACTGCAAACAATGAAACAGGTGACTCGATGACAAAATTAACAGATACATATACGCTTGCAAATGGCGTCAAGATTCCGCAGGTCGGCTTTGGCACATGGCAGATTCCGGATGGTCCGATTGCTTATAAGGCTGTGGCAGATGCGCTGGCGGCTGGGTATCGCCACATTGATACTGCGTGGCAATATAAAAATGAGGCCAGTGTCGGCAAAGCGGTGCGTGATTCCGGCATCGCCCGCGACGAGTTGTTTATCACGTCCAAATTACCGGCACACGCAAAAAGCTATGAAGCGGCGAAAACGGCGATCGAGGAAAGTATGGCCAATCTCGGCCTTGATCAGCTCGATCTGTACCTGATCCACGCGCCATGGCCATGGAGTGACCTGGGCGGCGACTACCGCGAGGCAAATCGCGAGGTCTGGCGAGCGATGGAAGAGTTCTACCAAAGTGGGCGGGTCAAGGCGATCGGCATCTCGAACTTCAATGCCCGTGATCAAAAGGATTTGTACGCCCATGCGACGATTCAGCCGATGGTCTTGCAGCTGCAATATTATATCGGCTTCACGGAAGCAGAAAACGTGCAGGCGGCTCAGGACAATGGCATGCTCGTCGAGGCGTTTTCACCACTTGCGACCGGCTTCTTACTGAACAACCCAGACGTGCAAAAAGTGGCTGCCGCACATGGTGTGTCAGTTGCCCAGGTGGCAATCAAATATGTCTTGCAACACGGCCTGTTGCCGCTTCCCAAGGCGACCGCGCCACAACACATCAGCCAAAATGCGCAGCTGGAGTTTGAGCTGACGCCAGCGGAAATGGCCTTTTTGGACACGTTGAAGGATACAGCCCCTGGCGAAGACGATAATCTGTATTGATCTAGGCACGCAAAAAGCGGGCGGTGCTTGTCGATGAGGACAGGCACTGCCCGCTTTTGCGCGCTTAAGATAATTTGGCGTTTGGCATGCTGGCATCGTGCAACAGGTCCGGCGGCGTTTGAAAACTCGTCTGCGGATTGGCAGCAATCAGCGCCGCATCGGTGGTCAACATCAAGAGGCGGGCGGTGCTGTGGGCCAGGGCGGCTTCGGCACAGGCCAAAAACAGGCGGCGCTCCTGTGGATCCATGCTAGCCGGCAGATCGCGCATCAACAGATATTGGCGGCCAGCCAGTAGCCCGCGAAACAGCTGGATGTACAGACTTTGCTGATCCGTCAGCGCTGAGGCCTGCTGATCCAAAAAGTCGCTGTCTCTGCGCAAATTTTCAGGGAGAATGTCAAATGGCAAGCTTTCCCCATTGATGAGCAGGTTGCCGCGCACCGTCAGATACGGGACCAAACCGGCATCCGGCAAGGTGATCGTCGCGAGAAGCTTGCTAGCGCCGTTTGCGATGAACGTCTGGCCATACCGGCGAAAAGTCTCATCACGCACGTCGTCACTGGGCTGCTGAAGGTAATAAAGATGTGAAGGGGCAAACAGTGCGTCAAGCCGGGTCGCAAAGGCTTGGGCGGCGCGAACATGAAAGATCTGCATGAAAAGACTCCTTTCGTCAATGATGAAGCATTCTGCGCTTGGTCGCGGTGATCGCCGTGAGAAAAACGCTGCCTTGGCCGATCAGCATGGTCGCTAACCCCGCCAAATAGGTGGGTAGCATGCCGACAATGCCTGCCTCCATGGGGCGCGGGCCGCGATGGGGGAAAATCAGTCCCTGATCATTGAATTCGGTCAGGCGGTTTGCAAATAGTTTTTTTGTGATCGTGCGCAAGTCTTCGGAAGCGCCGCTTTTGGTGAGCTGTGTGTCGAACCAATGCCGGTTGAGGTCGTTGATCCAGCTGGCCGCCGTGTCGCCGAACAAGGTGGCAAGTAGCCATAACAGCACATAGACGCCAGTGAAGACCAGCACGTTTTCAAGCAAATATTGGGCCGTGATATCCCCGGCGTTTTTGCCGACCATCAGATACGCGGTGGTCTCTTGCCGGCGAAAATGGGCGAACAATAGGGCAAAAATGATCCACACCAGCAAGCTGACGAGAACGCCGATCCACCAAGTCAGCTGAAGACGCTGGCCAACAGTGGCGTACGTCTTTTCGACCTGGTCGATCAGCTTGGCGGCGCCAGATAAGGCGGACTTATCAAATTGCCCCAGTCGCCCCTTAAAGGCGGCAAGTGCCCCGCGGTTGGCGGCCTGAAAGGTGAGCAGAAAAAGGCTGAGGATGGTAAACACCAGCGTCCACACCGCGGTGGCGATGTAGGCTCGGCGATGATAGTTCAGCGCCTTGAGCGCCCGTTCGAGAAAACGCATGCTTTCACCTCACCTTAATGACACCAGTATAGCGGCGGGGTGTGAACAAATTATGAATTTGACGGGAATAATTGCACTGGAAATAACGAAAAGACCCAGGACAAAAGGTTGGTTTTGTCCTGGGTCTTCTCGATAAATTTAGGTCGGATGGGCGACGGCGGGTCGCTACTCGACCATCCCGCGGGCCGTCGCACCCTGTCTTAGTCAGGCTCCGCGGGGCAGGGGTGGGACATCTAGTCGTCCCGGTCGCCCGATGGCAAAGAGCGCCATCAAACGCCCAGGCCGCACTAGCTGCCCACCCCTGGGCGCCCCACTTCGCACCGTAGATGGGCTCAGGCCCGCATGGTCGAGGTATCCAGCTGTCTCGTGCACTCGAGGCGAAGTGCGCCTCAAGCACCCGAGCCAAGCTAGCTACTCGACCATCCCGCGGGCCGTCGCACCCTGTCACCGCTTCGGTTTTTGTTTGCTTGTTGCGCTACTACTCGACGAGGTGACGACGCCGTTTTTGATGACTGCGCCTGATTCGACGGCCTCTTTTGCCGCATCGACCTGCGGCAAGACCTTATCCGGATAGGTCGTCAGTGGTGAGCGGTCCGTTGACAATTCTGGCGCATCCGTTTGGAACAAGTCCGCCGTGGAGTGGTCGCCGTTTTGTAAGTAAAGCGAGGTCGAGTGATCGCCCAATGCCTCCTCGGTCGCCAGCATATTTTTCAAACTATGCGCGTGGTCGAGAGTGGTCGGGTCGACCGGGGTGAAGCCCTTTGGCACGTAGAAGCGCAGCAAGTTCTGGTTGGCCAACATGTCCGACAAACTCAGACTTTCATCGACGTGCTGCTGGTCGGCCGTGAGCTCTTTTTTGAGCTTCTCATCTGGGGTGACGACATCGCCGCTTGAATTGGCGTAGACGGTATCGCCGAGCACCGTGTATTTTGGTGTGATGTAGTTGTGATTGCGGAAGGCGACCACGCTGTCATGCTGGGGGGAAAGCAGGTCGGTGCCGAACTGGACGTAAGAATCCGTGCTGATGCCCAGCAGGTGTAGCAGCGTTGGCAAGACATCGATCTCGCCGCCATAAGTATTGTTGATGCCGCCCTTGAGCCCCGGCATGCTGAAAATCAGTGGCACGCGCTGCATCTGGGTGTCGTCGTAGCTGTCCCAGTCTTTGGCGTCCATGCCAAGCGCCGAGGCCAGTGTCTGATTACGATCATTTGAGATGCCAAAGTGGTCGCCGTACATCATCACCAGCGTATTTTTCTCAAGGCCACTGGCTTTGAGGTAGTCGAAGAACTCCTTCAGCGCCTGGTCGAGATAATGCGCGGTGCGGAAATAGCCGTTGATGTACGGATCTGACGTATTCGCATCCGGGAAGTTACTGTCGGTATCCGTGATGAAAAATGGGTAGTGGTTGGAGGTCGTGATGATCTTGGCCTCAAACGGTTGCTGAAGATGCTCCAGATACTTGATCGACTCCCCAAACATCAACTTATCCTTGATGCCATAATCGGTATCCTGGCCGGTGTCGTGCTTATAAAAATTGCCGTCAAAAAAGTAATTGTAGCCAAGGCTGTTATAAACGTTGTTGCGGTTCCAAAAGGTGCCTGCGCCGCCATGGAAAACAGCGGTGGTGTAGCCGGCCCGCTGCTCCAGAATCGCCGGCTGTCCCTCAAAGGTGTTGTCGGTGCCCAGCGAGGAGAAAAGAGAGCCGGTCGACAGGCCAAAGGTGGAGGTCTCCAGCATATTTTCCGCATCGGAGGTCTTGCCCTGGCCGACTTGGTGGAAGAAGTTTGAAAAACTCAAGGTGCTGGGCTGTTTGATCAGCGAATTAAGAAACGGGGTGACTTCTTGGCCGTCGATCTTGGTGCCGATCAAAAACTGCTGGAAGCTTTCCAGATGGATGATGATCACATTTTTGCCTTTGGCGACGCCGTCATACTGCGGGTCAGGTGCCGCCGCATGCTTTTTCGTATAGGCCAGAATCTGATTCATGTTGGCACTGTCGGCGCTGGCCCGTACCTGGTTGTTCTGTGCGGTCTTGAAGCCATCGTAGATCGTAAACGGCGTCAGCCCGAGGTATTTCACGATGTAGTTGCGATCAAACGTGCGCCACAGCAGCTGCGGGCGGTTCAGCTCGCTGGTCATCATGGTGACGGCAAACAGCGCGACCCCAATCGTCGACACGGCTTGCGGCAGGTGATACGTCGGCTGGCGGGGGTCGCAGACAAAACCAAAATGCGGCCAATGAAGCGGCTTTTGCTGAAGGTAGGCGATCAAATTGCGAATGGCAAAAATCACTAGCGCCACGCCCATCAAGACAAAGTCGAGGACATAGACGAGATCATGCCAGACCAGCATGTTCAGCGAGCTCGCCCCTAGGCCCTGTGAGACCTTTGACACACCGAGCACCGTGGTCACCGTCATGAAATCGGAGAACTCGCGGTAATAAAGGACATTGGCGATCAACAGTACGCACATTAGAAAATAAATAATTAACGCCGATATGTAGGCACGCCGCGGCCGCCGGATGTACAGCGCAAAACTGAGCAGCAGGATGCTGGTCCCCAGCGGATTGATCACGAGAATGATCTGCTGCAACAGACCGGTGGCGCCGAGGGTGAAGTCCACAAAATAAGCGAACAATGTTTTGAGCCAAATCAAGGCGAGCAGCACCGCCAAAAATCCCATGCGGGTGGTGCGCAGCCGGGTTATCAGTCGCTTCACTGAACTTCTCCTCTCTAAAATAGTCTTTCCTATTGTAACCGCCGCCGCGTGCTTGGGCAAACCAGTCCACGGGAAAAATCGGCCGGGGTGTGCCGCAAACCAGCGGCGCCGGCCACTTACTCGTAAAAATAAAAAAGAATTAAAATCTTGATCGGCGCGAAATGGGGCGGTGTGGTCTGGTACAATTGATGCGAGTTTGGAGGAGTCGCCATGTTGTTTTTAGGCCCATTATACCGGCTGATCGCCGACCATTTTGCCACCCGCATCAATCATTTTCCTTTGGTGCGGCTTGTCTTGTACAGCATGGATAAGACAATTCTCTACCTATTGATATGGATGGCGTTGCGCTGGGCGTGGAAACTATTACGCCACCGTCCGTTGCATTTTCGCCATGAGCTACTGGTGACGCTGTTTTCCGGCTACGTGATCATGGTGATGATGCTGACCGTTTTCCGCGATGTCTATTACCCCTGGCAACTAGTCTTCCACTTCGACCGCCCGCTGTCCGTGATCAATTTTCACCCCCTTGTCGAGACGTTCAAGCTCAGGCAGGGCCTGTCGCAATTTGATTTTTGGTATCAATCAGCCGGCAACATCGCCTGGTTCATGCCCTTTGGCTTTGGCCTGCCGCTGGTCGCCAGTCGCAAGCAGAACCTGCTGGGGGTCAGTGCGCGCGGGCTGCTTCTGTCGCTGGTCATTGAAACGCTACAATTTCTTTTGATCTCCGGCGTGGCCGACATCGATGACGTGATCTTCAACACGATTGGCGCGGCCGCCGGGTACCTCGTTTATAAGTTGATCTGGCCGCATGGACGGGCTTAACAGAACTTTTCTGAAAATATTTTTGAATTTCATGATTTAGTGAAACTCGCTTGCTTGAAGCGCCTAGACAGGGCGGTCAAGCAGTGCGTTTCGCTATTTTTTTTGCCACCGAGTGGTCTGGCTGGTTTTTTTGAAAAAAGCCTGTTATTATCGCCTTGTCTGAAAATTGGGCGTGAGATGGCACCGATTTCAGAATTCGTTTTCATAGCGTGATGCCTGCCATTATGCGGTTGAATTGAAAACGAAATCACGATAGAATGACTACTTGTGTATTTTACATTTTTGCAAGAGACACACGACCTTCGATGAAAAGAGGAAAATGACATGACCATCATCATCGCGCTGATTCCCGCCCTTGCATGGGGCTCGATCGGCCTTGTCAGCGGCAAACTTGGCGGGAATGCTTACCAGCAGACCCTGGGGATGACGCTTGGCGCATTGATCTTCGGCATTGGCACCTGGCTTGTAATGCGCCCGGCCATGGATGTGAAAGTGTGGGCGATCGGCCTGGCTGCCGGCTTATTCTGGGCGCTGGGACAGAGCCAACAATTCCAAGCTATGAAATATATCGGCGTGTCGATGACCGTGCCGCTTTCCACCGGGATGCAACTGGTGGCCAACACGTTGGCTGGCGCGCTATTATTCGCCGAATGGAAAACAGGCAAAATGGTTATTCTCGGCCTGCTTGCCTTGGTCTTTCTGGTCGCAGGGGCATTTTTGACCTCGCGGAAGGAAAAAGGCGGGGACGCTGGGACCCCATTGGCCTACGCAAAAGGCATCCGGACGCTGCTGATTTCCACGATCGGCTATGCGGGCTACACGATCATCATCAATGCTGGCCAGGTCTCGACCACCGGCGTTGTCCTGCCGCAATCGATCGGCATGGTGATCGGCGCGCTGCTGTTTGCCATCGGCCACAATGCCTTCAATAAAGAAACAGTCAAGAACATCCTCACCGGCTTTTTGTGGGGCACCGGCAACGCATTTCAGCTCTATTCGATGACATTGGTCGGCCTCGCCGTTTCCTATTCGCTTGCGCAAATGGGCATTGTGATCTCGACGTTTGGCTCGATCTATTTGCTCGGTGAACATAAGACGCACAAGGAGATGCAGTGGGTGACAGTGGGGTCTTTGCTCATTATCGCTGGCGGCGTCGTCCTCGGAATCATGAAATAACCACATCAGCAAGCTAGCGGATACGAAAGAACTGATTTTTTCGTATTGGGCTACCTTGCTTTTTCATATATGCGCGGTTAAAGTTGAAAGTGTTTCAGGAACAATTTAGGAGGATGCAGATAATGGCTTATATCTCTTTTGATTCATCGAAGCTGAGCAAGTTCGTTCACGAAAACGAGCTCGGCGAGATGCAGGCACTGGTCACCGCAGCTGACAAGGAGCTGCGTGAAGGCACCGGCGCTGGCAACGATTTTCGTGGGTTCTTGGACCTGCCTGTCAACTATGACAAGGACGAGTTCGCCCGGATCAAGAAGGCGGCAGAAAAGGTTCAAAGCGATTCCGAAGTCTTCGTTGCGATCGGTATTGGTGGTTCCTACCTTGGCGCACGGATGGCAATCGACTTTTTGTCCCACACCTTCCGCAACTACGAACCAGGCCGCAAACTGCCAGAAGTTTATTTTGCCGGCAATTCCATTTCTAGCAGCTACCTGGCTGATCTGGTCGACATCATTGGCGACCGCGACTTCTCTTTGAACGTCATCAGCAAGTCCGGGACCACGACCGAACCTTCGATCGCATTCCGGATCCTCAAGGCCAAACTTGTCGAGAAATACGGCAAGGAAGGCGCTAAGGGTCGTATCTACGCGACAACTGATCGCGCACAAGGCGCTTTGAAGCATGAATCCGATGTTGAAGGCTACGAAGAATTCGTTGTGCCTGATGATCTGGGTGGCCGTTACTCTGTTTTGTCCGCAGTTGGCCTGCTTCCGATCGCCGTTGCTGGTGGCGACATCGATGCCTTGATGAAGGGCGCTGCCGATGCCCGCGACGAATATAGCGACGCGGATCTGACCAAGAACGAAGCTTATCAGTATGCTGCATTGCGCAACATTTTGTATCGCAAGGGCTACACGACTGAATTGCTTGAAAACTACGAACCGACCCTGCAGTATCTCGGCGAATGGTGGAAGCAATTGATGGGCGAGTCTGAAGGCAAGGATCAAAAGGGAATCTACCCATCATCTGCAAACTTCAGTACTGACCTGCATTCCTTGGGTCAATACATCCAGGAAGGTCTGCGCAACCTGATGGAGACCGTTGTTTGGGTCGACCAGCCAAATCATGAGCTGACCATTCCTGTTGAAAAAGGCTCTAACGATGGCCTCGACTATCTGGAAGGCCGCAAGATGTCCGAAGTAAACCGCAAGGCGTACGAGGGCGTTGTGCTGGCTCATACCGATGGCGGCGTGCCAGTGATGACTGTCACCATTCCAAAGCAGGATGCATACACCTTGGGCTACCTGATCTATTTCTTTGAAGCAGCCGTTGCTGTCTCTGGCTACCTGAATGGCATCAACCCATTCAACCAGCCTGGCGTTGAAGCCTATAAGAAAAATATGTTTGCGCTTCTCGGCCGCCCTGGCTTTGAAGATATGACCAAGGAATTGACCGCACGCCTGTAATGACGCGGGGTTCAGTTAGGTAAAAAGCACCACACAAGACCGCTAGTATTGTTCATTTGCGTGACTGAGTTTTTTGTTCACGTGTTCTTGACAATGCTGGCGGTCTTTTTGTGAACGATTTTTTCGTCGGCGCCGGGTACATTGCTTTAAAACGCTGATGTGATGGGCTGTGACGCTATCACAAAAGTTTTTGAATCCGGGGGCCGGGCGTGCGGACCTTCAGAGATGAAATGATGTTAAAGAAATCGAAATCGCCGTCGAGTTTAGATTGGTTAAAATTGCATCGTTTATTCTATTCACGTGCGTCCATGGGTATCGACTCTCGTGTAAGAGGTGAACGATCCGGGCTTTTTCGCGATTGCTGGAACCCGCACCGCATCAACGTTTCAAAATTTCCGATCACATTTTCCGGCTCCCGTTCGCTTTATATTATGTAAGGGTCAGGAAGGTGGGCTCTTGCCGACGCCCGAATGAGCATGCCCCAAGTGGAGACTGTCGCATGCATATTCATTCGACTCCATGGGCGGTCGGGGGAAACAACACACCA
>NZ_RHOG01000021.1 GCF_003946405.1 Lacticaseibacillus yichunensis
CTCGACGGCCCTCTGCTTCTCTTTTAGTGAGTACATTTAATATCATACCTGAAGTCCAACTTTTTGTCCGCACGCCCCGGTGGGCGTGCGGATTGGTGTGATGGTGTCACATTATTTGCGCGGGGGGCCCGCAGGAACTAATGTGACGGCATCACACCCAGCCACCCAGCTACCCAGCCGACCCGCACGGCCCCGCACAACAAAAAAAGCCGCGGACACACCCCGCGGCCAACACACAAGCAGTATTACTTAAAGAACGCATTCAGATAACTTGCCACGCCGTCATGCGCAACGTCGGTGGTGCGGTATGGTGCCTTTTCCAAGACGTTTGGAGCGGCGTTGCCCATTGCGACGCCGTATTTGACATACATCAGCATTTCCAGATCATTGTTGCCATCACCGAACGCCATGGTGCGGTCCAGGGGATGGTCGAGTTGCGCGCACACACGGCGGATGGCGTCTGCCTTATTCACGCCATGTTTGGTCAATTCGATATTGTCGATGAAGGAGCTGGAGGTATCGAGGCCCGCCACATTTTTTAGCCGGGCGCGCCCGGCTTCAAGCAAGGCGGCGTCGTGGGGCTCGATCACGATGCCGTTGGTGATCTCCTGCTGGTGGGCGCGCAGGTGCTCGGCGGAGTCGATGCGGATGTAGCGGTCGGGGGCTTCGCCGGCGACGCGCCGCTTACCGTCCTCGGTGTAATCCGCGGGCAGCTGATCGAGGTACAGCACGCGGTCCTTGGAGAAGAAAAAGGTCGGCAGGTGGAGGTCATGGGTGATGTTGTAGATGTCGGTCAGGGTCTGGGCGTCAAAGTGTACGCTGGTCACCTTGCCATCGACTTTGGTGACGGAACCGTTGGAAGCGATGACGTTCAAGTCGGGGCCCACCATGTTCGCGATCTGCTGGGCGGAAAACAGGGCGCGGCCGCTAGCGATAAAAAAGCGGTGGCCGGCTTGGCTCAGGCGGTGGATCGCGTCGAGGTTGGCAGGGGATGGTTTCAAACTGGGGCCGATCAATGTGTTGTCGACGTCCATGAAGATCAGATAGGGAGACATGACGAGACATCCTTTATTATTTATTTTTCCGCATCAATCTTAACGTTTCAGGCGGTGGGGTGCAAGCGCTGCCGCGGTCTTGGGAAAATTCTCATATTCTTCACAGCATTCACAGATTAATCCTATTTTGTGCATGAGTTAGCCAACTCTCTTCGCTATTTTAAAACTAGTCCCCAGACGGACAGAGAAGGGAGTCTCAATATGAATTTTGTCAAACGCGCCTGGCTCAACTTGTGGGCGAGAAAGGGTCGGTCTGCCCTACTTATTCTTGTTACCGCAGCCATTATGCTTTTCGTGCTGGCCGGCCTTTTGTTGCGCTCAGCGGCCAACACCGCAGTCGCCAACGCGAAAAGTAGCGTCGGCGCTACGCTCACGCTCAGTGCCAACCGGGAAGCCGCGTTCAAGAAGATGCGCGAGCAGATGGAAGACCAGAGCCAAGATAGCGATTCGGATAGCGACACCACGCCGACACGGCCAAGTCTAACGATGACGCCGGTCAAGCTCAGCGATGCCGAGAAGATCGCGAAGCTCAGCGGCATCGAAAGTTACAATGTGTCGGTGTCGACGTCTGCCAATGCCAGCGGGTTTGACGTGATCGAAACGTCGACCGGCACCAGCATCATGCAGGGCGGCGGCGGTTTTGGCGGCCGGGGCGGCTTTGAGGACAATTCCGGCGACATCACGATCAGTGGCGTTTCCAGTACGGCCGGCGCCACCGCTTTTTCCGATGGAACGAACACGATCACAAAGGGTCGCGGCCTGACGTCGGATGATATCGGGACGAAAAATGTCGTGGTAGAGACCGAGCTTGCCAAGCAAAATGATCTGGCGGTCGGCGATACCATCAAGCTGAAGTCCCTGAAGACGGATGATGCGGCGGCCAAGAGCTACACGGTCACGATCGTTGGCATTTACAAGGCCAAGTCCAGCAGCACCGCCCAAATGGGACCTGGCGCAAGCGACCCCGCCAACACAATTTTCACCAGCTACTCGTTTGCCAACACCTTGAAGGGGAGCGATGCGAAAAACACGGCAGACTCCGTTATTTTCACCGTGTCCACGCCAAGCAAGGTCGATAGTGTGCAAAAAGCGGCGAAGAAGCTGATCAACACCAGCAAATTCTCCATCGACAGCAATGATGCCAGCTACCAAATGGTGAAGGCCTCGATGTCGTCGGTCACAAGCTTTGCGGATAAGATCGTCTGGCTGGTCGCGATCGCCGGCACGATCATTCTCGCCTTGATCGTCATCTTGATGATTCGCGAGCGGCGCTTTGAGATCGGCGTTCTTCTGGCGCTTGGCGAACGGCGCGGCAAGATCATCGCGCAATTCTTCTGCGAACTGCTGGTGGTGTTGCTCGTTGCGATCGGCCTGGCGAGTGCCGGCGGTCAGTTCGTCGGGGATAAACTCGGCGAGCAAGTCGTCGCTTCGGCGCAAACGTCGACCACGAACAACGCGCAAGGCGGCTTCACCCGAGGCGGCGGCCAGGCCCCGAGCGGCGATCAAGGCCAAGGCGCCCCGAGCGGCCAAATGCCTGGTAATATGGGCGGGCGCGCGTCTGCAAATCAAGCAGCAATGCAAAAACAGGCGAAACTCTCCACGCGCATCACGCTCAAGGATGTCGGCTTGCTCACCGTCTTGGGCCTTGCCATCATCTTGATCGCGATCACAGCGGGCGCCGCTGGCATCTTGCGTCTGCAGCCGAAAAAAGTGCTGATCGGTAGCTGAAAGGAGCCCCCTCATGTTAGAGACAAAAGATCTATCCTATTGGTACACAAACAAAGAGGATTATTTGTTCAAGGACCTCGATTTGACGTTTGACGCTGGCATCAGCTATGCGATCGTCGGCGAAAGCGGGACGGGGAAGACCACGCTGATCTCGCTGCTTGCCGGCCTCGACAAACCTCGGGCAGGCAAGATCTTGTTCCGCGGCGAAGATATTCAGGCAAGCGGCCTCAGCAACTTCCGCCGCCACCATGTCAGCATTGTTTTCCAAGCCTACAACCTATTCACCTATATGTCCGCCTTGGAAAATCTGATGACGGCGCTGTCCATCACCCACTCCAGCCACAATGGTGATCGCCAATACGCGATGCAGATGCTGAGCAAGCTCGGTTTGACCGAGGAGCAGATGAAGCAAAACGTCCAGCGTTTATCCGGCGGCCAGCAGCAGCGTGTCGCGATCGCGCGCGCCATGGTTTGCGATGCCCCGCTGGTCGTCGCGGATGAGCCGACCGGGAACCTCGATGAGGCCAATTCCGATGAGGTGATGGCGCTGTTCAATCAGCTGGCGCATGATCAGGGCAAATGCGTGATCATCGTCACCCATGATGCGGCCGGCGCGGCCAAATGCGACGCGGTCTTGCGCTTGAAGCACCGCGAGCTGACTTGGCAAAAACAGCCCCCTGTTCCGGCGATGGTGGATTAAGCAGATTTTTCAAAGGATTCGAAAAACCCCGCCACGACTGAAGAAAGTCGTGGCGGGGTTTTGCTGTTCTGTTGCGCAGTCGCGCTTATTTTGCGTTGACGACTTGCCAATCGCTGGGCACAACGAAGGTCACATCAGTCGATGCAATCGAATTTTCCTGGCCGGACCAGCAAAATAGGAATGCGGACCAGGTGCCGCTGTAGCGCCAGCGGGTGACTGAACTGCGGACCTGCGCCTTTTGCCCATCGACAACGGCGGTGGTGGCGTGCAGGCCCGGTTTTGCGACTAGGACTTTGGTGCTCAGCGGATTGGTGCGATACAGATACGCATTTTCCTTGCCGGCTGTGCCGAGTGGTTGGGCCAGCAACACTTTCTCCTGCTTCGCGCCAACCAGTGGGGCGGTGGTCAAGGTTGTTTTCTGCACCATGCCGAAATGATTGACGTCATTGGCGGCGATACCCGCGGCGGACAAAATGATCAAGGCGCCGAACAGCAGTGTCATGATGCGGCGCAAGGCCCCACGCTGGGAAAGCACGGCGAAAAGGAAGAAGCACAGCGCCGAAACGGAAAGAATGGCTAAGATCATCGCGCGGCACCTCCTTTATCGGCTGGATCTTTTTTCAAGAAGAAACTGAGGGCAAAGCCGAGTGTCGCCAAGATCACGGAAACGATGAAGGCCGCGCGGTAGCCGGCAACGGTTGCGTTTTGCGCGCCCAGCGCGTATCGCATCGGCTCAGCGAGCTTCAGCGCGCCGGTCGGCATCTGGCCCTTGGTGACGGTCGACAAGACGGAGACCAGGATGGCGGTGCCAATTGAGGCGGCCACCTGGCGAACGGTGTTGTTGACGGCGGTGCCGTGGTTGATCAGGTTGGCGGGCAGCGCGTTCATCCCGGCTGTGGTGACAGGCATCGTAACCATGGTGATGCCAAACATCCGGACCGTGTACAAAACGGTGACGAAAATGATCGGTGTCTCAGCCGTCAGCGTCATCAGTGGTACTGTCCCGACCAGCAGGAGGAACAACCCGGTGTTGGCCAGCCGGCGCGCGCCGATGCGGTCAAAGATGTTGCCGGTGATGGGACTCATGATGCCCATCATGATGGCGCCGGGCAACAGAATCAGGCCGGAGTTGAAGGCGCTTTGGCCGCGAATCGTCTGAATGTACATCGGCAGGACCATTTCGACGCCGACCATGGACATGAAAGCCACCGCGGTCAAAATGACGGACAGCGTGAACAGCGGACTCTTGAAGACGCGCAGCTCCAGCAGTGGCGTTTCCATGTGCAGCTGGCGCCAAACGAAGAGGCCGACGAATAGCACGCCGATGAGCAGGGCCGCGATGACGATCGGGCTACCCCAGCCTTCATCGCCGACCGTTGAAAAGCCGTACAGCAGGGAGCCAAACCCAAGCGTCGATTCGATGACCGACAGCACATCGATCTTCGGATTCGTCGTCGGCAGAACTTTGCGCATGCTATAGCTGGCCAAGATCAAGACCAGCGCGGCGATCGGCAGAATGACGGAAAATAGCGAGCGCCAGGAATGGTTGAGCAGGACCCAACCAGACAAGGTAGGACCGATCGCAGGCGCCAGGCCGATGACGATGCCGGCCAGTCCCATCGCCGAGCCGCGCTTGTTCGGCGGAAAAATGGAGTACATGACGGTTTGGAACGTGGGGGCGGACATGCCGACGCCCATTGCTTGAATCAAACGCCCGGCAAGTAGCGCTTGAAAACTCGGCGCGAACCGCGACAGTAGCGTGCCCAAAAAGAAAATGGACATGGCAGTCATGTAGAGATACTTAACATTGAATTTGCTCAGGAGCCAGGCGGACACCGGAATCATGATGCCCATCACCAGCATGAAGCCGGTGGTCAGCCACTGCACCGCAGAGGCGTTGATGTGAAAATCCTTCATCAGCGTCGGAAACGCGGTGGTCAAGATCGTTTGCGTCAGGAAGGTCGTGAACGTGCCGATCAAAAGCGTGGCGACCATCAGCCCACGATGATACGGCTTACCGTTAACATCAACGGGAGAATTCACGTGAATCAGATCCTTTCTATTTGAAAAGGGTGCGGAAGCTCGCGGGATGTCCGGGCGGCTAGTTTGGCCCAGTGCGTATGGCGCATTTCGCCTCGAGTGCACGTGACAGTTAGACGCTCTAGCCCTAGCCCGCGAAGCCCAACTGTGAGGGTGCGGAGACCCGCGGGACACTGGACCAATTAGACGGGCCTCAACTTCGACCCCAACACCCAGCGAGGCTCACCCGAGTTCTATTTTCATTCCCGCACTCATTTTTAATGAAAATTGCAATTAATAATGATAGCACTTTTTTGCAAATCTGTATATTAAAACGACTCGGCGGAAAATGCGAGAGTCCTTGTTGCTGTTGCGCCGAACCGTCATTCAAAAAAATAAGTCAGCACGCATCTCGGCGTCCTGACTCAATTTTTACAACTTGATTTTCAAGGTCTTACTCGTCGTCATCCGTGGCGTCTTCGTCGTCATCGGGGATGATCTCTGGGCCAACCGTGACGTTGAACCAGTTGGCAAAGCCGCGCGAGAAATCGGCGACGGTGAAGGTGTAGCGGTCGACTTGAACGCTGTCGTGCAGCTTGAGCTCAGGATGATCTTCCATCAAAAAGCCGGCGACGGTGATGATCTCTGAATCCTGGAACTCGCGGAGCTTGGTGTGGAAGAACCGTTCGAAATCATACAGCGTGGTTTTCCCGCTGACCTTGTAGACATCTGGGTCCTCTGTTTTGATGATGTATTCATCGGAGACGTCATCGATCTCGTCTTTGACAGTTCCGAATAACTCTTCATAAATATCTTTGTCAGTGACGATGCCCGAGGTGCCGCCATATTCATCCACGACGACCACGATCGGTGCCTGTTTTTGAATCATCTGCGTCAGAATCGTTGAGATCGGGGTGACTTCCGGGACGGTGATGATCGCGCGCAGAAGCTTGGAAACATGCACGCTGTCATCGACCTGGGCCTGTTTGACGAGGTCGTAGATGTAAACATAGCCGAGCACCTTGTCTTTGTCGCCATTTGCGACGACCGGGAAGCGGCTGTAGCCTTCTTGCAGATATTTGCGCAGGACCTCTTTGACCGTCGCGGTGATATCGATGACGACCAAGCTGGTGCGGTCGACCATGATGTCATGCGCCTCTTTGTCGTTGAGGTCAAAGGCGCGCTGCATGTACACCACATCGTTTTGGTCCATTTCGCCGGTGGTCACGGCTGCCTTGGAGAGATTGAGAATCTCCGCCTGGCTAAAGGCCTCGTTGCCTTCGTCGGCAGGCTTCATGCCAAGCAGGCGCACCAGTCCGTTCGCGGACACATTGAGCAGCCAAACGAAGGGGTAGAAGACCAGGTGAAAATAGTGCAGCGGTGTGACGACCAGCATCAGGACCTTGATCGGAATGTCGATCGCGATGTTTTTCGGCACGATCTCCGTGATGACGACTTCCAGATAGGTCAACACAATGACCCCGAGCACGGCCCCCACTGCATGGAGCCCACCGTTTGGCAACTGGAGATGCACCAGCTGCATCAGATCGATCAGAATAAATTCCATGAAATCCTCGCCGATCCAGCCGAGGATGATCCCGCAGACCGAGGTGCCGACCTGTGTGGTTGATAAATATTCATTCAGCCGGTGGACCATGCGCAAGGCGCGCTGCAATTTCTTGCGGTTGCCTTGGCCCTGGTCCAGCATTTCCTCAAGTGCACTTGGCCGGCTTTGCACCAACGCAAACTCCGCCGCAACAAAAAAAGTGGCGAAGACGAACGTGATGACTAGTATTCCTAGATTAGAGGCAACTTGGCCACTATCCATTCATTCATTCCTCATTTCATGCATATGTGGCTCTATTTTAACATTTTTACTCGCGGTGTACACGGGGACCCGCGCGGCATCGCGTTTCCCCAAGCCGGCGGGCGGTGGTGTAGAATAGAGACGGTAATTGCCGAAATGAAGGAGACGCAGATGGATCAAGTGACGATGTACCGCGAAACGATGCGCCGCTTCGCGAAAAAACCGGAGTGGCCGATCAGCGAATTGATCACGGAACCGCTGCCCGCAACGTCTGGCAGGGCTGAAGGTCAACGACGCCGCACGGGCGAGGGCAAAACGCCTTTCACGGCTGATGACGAAACGCTTGGCCGGCCGGTAGACGAAACCCCGTGGCGGCTGGTGAACGCGGATGTACTGACGGTGATGGCCAAGCTCCCCGGCCGCGTCGGCGTGATGAATTTTGCCAGTCCCACACGGCCAGGTGGCGGGGTGGAGCTGGGCGCACAGGCGCAGGAAGAGGCAATCGCAAAGGGCACCTACCTTGTGCCGGCGTTGGAACAATTTTGCGCAACGTATTATGAAGTCAACCGCGCTCATCCCAACCGCGGCCTCTTTTCGCCGTGGCTGATCTATTCGGCGGGGGTGCGGCAGGTGTTTTCCGGAACCGGCGCGCCTGTAGCCGACCACCAAGTTGATATCGTGACCGTGGCGGCTCCGGATCGGCGGCGCGGGCACCTGAGCGATGCCGAGGCCCTGGCGGATATCGAATTCAAAATCAGCCAGACCTTGCGCGCGATGAAAAAACATGGCGTGACCACCCCCATCTTGGGCGCGTTTGGCAGTGGGGTGTTCGGTAATCCCCCGCGGGAAGTCGGCCGCCTGTTTGCGCAGCAATTGGCCCGGCCGGAATTTGCCGGCGTGTTTGAGACGATCTGGTTCGCAGTTTATGACCGGCGTGGCACGGTTTTGCCTCTGTTTGTGGCGGGACTCGGCCGTGATCTGAAGGAGGAAACAATATAAATGGTAGAAGTTGTTGTTTTACAACATGCGGATAATTGTGGACCGGGCTTTGTCGCGGATTGGGCGGCGGCGCATGACGTGACGCTCAAGCTGCTTAGGCCGGATCAAGGTGAAAATCTGATGCCGCTGCGGGCCAGCGAGTTGAACGGTCTAATCATCCTGGGCGGACCGCAAAGCGTCAATGATGATCTGCCGTGGCTGTCGTCTGAGCGAATTTTGGTGCGGAGCCTGGATCAGCGCAATCGGCCGGTGTTTGGCATCTGCCTTGGTGCCCAGCAGATCGCCCGGGCGTTTGCGGCGGGAGTTGGCCCGCTGACGTACCCGCAATATGGCCGCACCATGGTCACGAATGCGGCGACTGGCGCGACGTTGCCGGTTTTTGAGGCGCACACAGAAGGTATCACCGCTTTTCCGGGGATGACGCAAACGTATTCAGACGAGCTCGGCGCGGTGCAGGGCTTCAAGTATCATCGACATTTGGCGGCGGTCCAATTTCACCCGGAGCTGGACGTTGCGGCGTTTCAGACCATCGCCAATGAAGAAGGATTTGCATCGGCCCCGGTCTTGACGGAGGCGGAAGTGGCCGCCAGCAAGCAATTACTCTTCGATGAACTGGACGCCTGCTTTGCATTTTAAAAAGGGTGCGAAGGGCCGCGGGATGGTGGAACAGCTAACTTGGGCCTGGCGCTTGGGGCTGTCTTTAGCCCCGAGTGACAGGCACAGTTAGATGTTTCCGCCATGCGGCCCGGCGCCCGACAAAGACAGTGTGCGAAGCGGCGCGTTTAGGCCTGCTGCATTCCTCATTCGAGAAACGAAAACCAGTACAAAAGGGCCAGCCCAAATCCTGCGCAGTTCGCACAGATCTTGGTTGGCCCTTTTGAACGACCTATTTTGTTTTTTTCGTTCGACTCGACAAGATGAATTGAACCGTCTCCTTGAGCGGCAGGCGCTGATCGGAAACTTGGTACCATTGATCGATGGCCAGACGCGAGGTGAATAACTCGCGAATCTGGAGCCCATCGGCCGGCTTGGGGTCAAGCGGGGTGGCTACCGCGGCAATCAGGCGACCGCTTGGCTTGAGCAACCGACTCAGCTGGTGACTGGCGGCGTGCAGGTCATCTTGGCGCAGATCAAAGGTCCCGACGATCAGGTCAAACGGCCCGCTGAGCAATTTCAGATACCCATCTGGCATGATGCGATAGCGCAGGCGATCGGAGCTGGCCGTTTCACGCGCCTCACTCATCGCCGCACCATCATTGGAAATGCCGAGGACCTCGATCGCCCCGTGGTTGATCGCATAGCGACAAAACCAGCCATCGCCTGCATGAATCACAAGAACGCGCAGGCCGGCGAGCTTGGGCATTTTTTGCGCGAGCGCCTGCCACAGCGGCTGCTTATTACCAGTCGTGGTGGGCAGCTTCTCGGGGCTCGGGGCCATATTCGGGTAATCCTTATCCATGCGGACACTTCTTTCTAGGCAGGCAACCGGTGATCAATCGACAAAGAGCAGCTGGAACTCGTGCTTGGTGATGTCGATGTTGATCGAGATGTGGCGGTTCAGATCAGCCACCAGCTTGCGGGCAAAGGTCATTTTGCTTTCGAAATCTTTGAGGCCAGCAGTCAGCGGAATGCTGGCAAAATCGTAGTTCTCGCCGATGAATGCCGGGTCGGTGACGAACTTGAGATTATTTTCATCATGGCGGCTACCGGGCTTGAGCACACTATCGATGTAGTGGTACAAGTCATCGGGTGAAAAATTCAATGGCTTTTGCAGGTCGGTGGTAATGGTGAATGCAGGGGCGTCGTCAGCCAACACGTCGTTGACCTGGACCTGAGTCAATCCTTGATACAGTTTCATCGTGCGATCCCTTCTTTCTATTACCTATCAGTATACCGCATGCGGCCAAGATGTGGGCCGAGAATGCTTGGAAGGGTGTGACGCCGAGCGCTTAGGGGTGGACAACTAGATGTTCCACCCCTGCTCGGCGGAGCCCAACTGTGGAAGGGGCGATGGCCTACCGGAATCAAAAAAGCCGCTCGAGGCGGCTTAAGCGCTCAGTCTTTGTCGGCTGAAGCGATGATCAAGCCCGCAGTAAAGGACGCGATCAAGTTCTTCTTAGAAGGCGTCAACGGCTGATCGTTATAGGTCAACACGGTGGTATCGCTGAGCAGATCCTCGACGCGAATGACGGTGCTGCCTTCAAGAACGACCTTCTTTTCTTCGGCAGGTGCGTACTTGTCTGGAAAAGCAACGGCCAAGATCTCAAGCGGTTCCGTGTTGTAATATTCTGCAAGTTTGCGAATACTGCGTTCACTTGGCACCGTTTGATCGTTTTCCCACTTGGTAAAGCTTGCTGGAGAGGTGTGCGTTGCCTTTGCGACGGTGACGATCGACTCGCCGCGATTCTTGCGAATCCGGCGGAGGGTGCTTCCTACTGTTTCTGTCATGTGTCTCACCACGTTTCTATAAGTTAGAGGGGACGGACAGGCGCCCCGCATCATTGATTAATGTAACTGTATTTAATGGAAAATGCAACGAAAACGCTCGTTGTTATCACTTTTTTTATTTACGTATCTTGACACTTGTTATTAACACGCGTGCAATCGTTTGCTTTGCCTCTCGGACGTAGCTGATACCGGGAACCGGTGGATGGAATTGCGACGGAAACGGCAAGAATGGCAATTATTTTTTACGGCTGAAGGCGTGGCGGCTGGAGGAGGCTTTTCGGAGCATAAATTTGCTTCAAGCGCCAGGGCCAAGTTAGCTGTTCCACCATCCCGCGGGCCTTCGCACCGTAGTTGGGCTACGCGGGGCAGAGGTGAGGCAGGTAGTCGTCCCGGCCACTCGATGGCCAAGTGCGCCATCAATCGTCCCGGCCGCCCTACCTGCTCACCGCTGAGTGCCCCGCTTCGCACCCTAGTAGGGCTCAGGCCTGCATGGTGGAAACATCTAGGCACCTCAAGCGCTCGATGGCCAAGCGCGCCATCAATCGCTTGAGCCGACCTAGCTGTTCCACCATCTCGCGGGCCTTCGCACCCTGTCTTTTTCTTGTTTTTCCCGGCTGGCTGGCGTAGGCTTATTGGTATAGAAGACAAGGAAGTGATCATATGGATCAGGAGTATACCACGATCTTGGTTCCCGTTGATGGCTCTGATGAGTCAGATCTGGCTTTCCATAAAGCGGTCAAGGTCGCAACGACGAATCACGCGCATCTCGATATTCTGAACGTCCTGGACACCAAGCAGTTTGTCGGTGGCTATGGCGGCATGATCTCCGGTGACGCGATCTACCAGCTGACGCAGGATGCTGAAAAGTACCTGGATGGGCTGGCGGAGCGGGCGAAAAAAGCCGGGTTGGACGATGTTGCGATCCATATTCGTTTCGGCAATCCGAAGACGGTCATCGCGACAGATTTTCCGCATGACCATCACACCGACTTGATCATGATCGGCGCCACTGGTTTGAATGCCGTGGAGCGCGTGCTGGTCGGATCTGTCACCGAGTATGTCAATCGCACAGCGCCTTGCGATGTGGTGATCGTCAAGACGAAGACGAACGACTAGGCAATTGTTGAGCCGTGGGGCGACCCGCGGTTTTTTTTTTCGCCAATTCGCGTAATTGATAGTAAGCTGAGTCAAAACGGCAAACGACTCGCATTTTTCAACAAGGAGGAATCGGCATGGCACAATATTGGTATGACCGCGATCCTGTTTTGCGCGCGTATCACGACAATGAGTGGGGCAAGCCGCACCATGAGGATCAGGGATTGTTTGAATTAATGTCTTTAGAGATTCTGCAAGCTGGGTTAAACTGGCAGTTGGTGCTGAAAAAGCGGGCGGCGTTCAATGCGACTTTCCACCGCTTCGACCCAAGTGCAGTGGCCGTCATGACGGAAGCTGAGCTCGATGCGGCGATGCAAGATCCGGCGCTGATCCGCAATCGGCGAAAATTGAATGCAATCGTCCAAAATGCGCAGGCAACTTTGCGTATCCAACAGGAATTTGGCAGCCTCGACACTTATCTGTGGGGCTTTGTGAATCACCAACCGCTTGTTCATGCGCCGGCGACGCAGGCGGATGTGCCAAGTGCCAGCGATGAATCGCGGGCGTTGGCCAAAGATATGAAACAGCGCGGCTTTTCGTTCATCGGGCCAGTCACCGCCTACAGTTATATGCAGGGGGCAGGGCTGATCGATGACCATCTTCGGGGGGAGGCGCGCGGTAAGGAGTAGGGACATGAAGCATCAACGCGAGCTGGGCATTGGCCTTGCGACATTTGGCTCATTGCTGTGGGGCGTTTCCGGCCCAGCCAGTGAACATATTTTTGGGTATGGGGTATCGGTCTCTTGGCTGATCAGTTCAAAAATGCTGATGGCAGGGGTCGTCACGATGATCTTGGCCCTTTTGATCGATAAACGGCATGTGCTGGATCCGTGGCGGACCAAAAAAGATGCGATTCAGATGATCATTTTCATCATCTTCGGCATGGTCACGATGCAGTACATTTACTTCAAGGCGGTCGAGGTGGCCAATGCGGCGACGGCGACGATCTTGCAGTACCTGGCGCCGGTCTTGATCATGGTGATCATGGCGATCCGGTCCCGGTCATTGCCTAGGCGCATCGATGTGGTCGTCATCGCGATGGCGCTTTTCGGTACGGCACTCGTGGTCACCAAGGGCCACTTTACGCAGCTGGCGATCTCCCCGCGCGCCTTTTTCTGGGGAATCATGGCTGCGTGGGCCGCGGTGGCATACAACATGTTACCGGAAGGCCTGCTGGCGCGGCATTCCCCGCTGACGGTAACGGCCTGGGCGCAATTGCTGGGCGGTATTGGCATGACGGTCTACCATCCGTTTTGGGTCGGGATTCCGCACATGCCGGCGGATGGCTGGTGGAGCTACGCGTTCATCGTGGTATTCGGGACGATCGTGGCGTATCTGGTGTATTTGGCCAGCCTGCAATATATTTCCGCCGAGGCGGCCAGCTTGCTCGACGCGTTTGAGCCACTTGGGGCAACGGTGGTGGCGGTGACGCTGCTGCATTTGCACATGGGCCCGGCTGAGTTGGCAGGCGGGGCGATCATCATTGCGACCGTTTCGCTGATGGTGATCACGACACCAAAAGCGCCGCAACTGAAAGAAAATTAAGCACGCAAAAGGCGTTGCAAAACCGGCTACAAAAGCCCGGCCTTGCGACGCCTTTTCGTCGCGCGATGCGTTTCTTCTATTATATTAGCGTTTCTGGCAATGCGCGTGAACGGTCATCAGATTTGGCAGCCGGACCTGGTGCTGGTCGGCTCGCAGGGCTAAGATATAGCCGTTTTTAACGCGCAACTTGTACGTGATGTGCGATTGGAGCCGCAGCGGGTTGCCTTCTGCATCGACGACTGGCAAAACAGTTTGACGTGCTGGCATGATGCTCGCCTCCTCACGTCTATTATAGCGATTTTTGGTGAGGGTGCGTAGCGGGGCGTTTAGGTATGAGCAGGTAGTTCGGCCCAGACGATTGATAGCGCACTTGGCCATCGAGCGGCTGGGTCGACTTAGCTGCCCACCCTAAAACACCCCGCTCGACACCCTTTGCGGCGCTTATCATAGGCGTGCCGCGCAATAAATGATACAATGAAAATGATTTTGACGCTCAAGGGAGGACGAACCCCATGGATCAATTCGGTATCAGTGACTTAGCAGACTGGCTTGAAGCACACAGCACCGCGCTTTTGGAAAAGAAAGAGGCGATGCCGGTCGACCGCGTTTTTGCCGCTGTCGATCAGCTCGGTGTTTTGCAGCAGCCAGCGGCACACTATCTCAGTGTGCGGCAAGGTCAATATTTTCAAAATGAATCCGATCATAAATTAAACTTGCTGGCGGATGACCAGCCGCTTTCTGCCTTGGAAGACCGCATCATGGTCAACCATGTGGATGGCTCGCTCACGGAAGACACGCTGAACTTCACGTATAACCACGAGCCTGTTTTCGACGGGACCTATTCCCCGAAAAAAGACCTCAACATCGTGAAGTTTGGCCTGGAAGTCGTCGGCGCGGCCGCAAGCACGGGCGATGACGACACGCTGGCCGATGTGCTGTCGCACGACGCCTTGGTGACGTTCATCGTGGCGGCGCAGGCATTTGCGGATTGGCAAAAAGCCTAGTCTGACTGGCGCGGCCCAACCTCATGAATTTGCGCGCGGGTCGGTGCTCAGCTGAGTTGCGGCGCGGCCAGCCAATCTGTGTCGAGCAATTGATGGAGACGTTTGGAGACCGGCACCCACAGTTGGGCTTTCAAGATGGCGCTGATGGCCTGCCAAAATGCAGGGTCGTCGCGCTGTTTTTTGTTCGTCTCGATGAGAATCGCCTGGCCATTTTCCATGTGGCCCGTGATGTTCGGGTAGGAGATCTGATCGAGCTTGGCGGTGTATACATCTTGTTGGTCGCGTAACATAAGCATCATTCCTTTCGACTGTCTCTATCATCGCAGTTGAATGTGGTCGGCGGCCGATGAGTTTGTGATGATTTTGTGAATAGCGCTTACATTTTTATTAAGACAAAGGAGTCGATGAGCCGATATGGCAGATGTGTATCAGATGCAGGAACAGGACCTGCCCGCTTTTTACGCGTTGGCGCGGTATGCCTTCAACAAGCCGCAAAGTCCAGAGCGCGATGCGACCTTCAAAAACTTATTTGCCCATAGCAGCGGCTGGGCGACAGGGGAGCCGCTGAGCTCCGGCCTGCTGGGGACGCATTTTACCGTTGACCTGGCGGGGACTGCCTTCAAGATGAGCGGCGTGGGCTATGTCGCCAGCTATCCGGAAGCCAGCGGCCACGGTGGTATCGGCGCAATCATGCGGCAAGCGTTTGCCGACATGCGGGAAAACGGCGAGACACTGTCCTACCTGGCGCCGTTTTCCGCAACATTCTACCGGCGCTTCGGGTATGAAAATGCGTTCGAACACGCCATTCATTCGATCGCGGCCCGCGACCTACCCAAGGTACCAGTGCGCGAAAGCGAGACGACCGTGACACGGCTGTCTTATGGTGCGGCGATTCCGGCCATGGCCGAGGTATACAGCCGCAACCGCAATGCCACGCGCGGAGGCTTGCGGCGTGAGGACTGGTGGTGGCTGAATGTGGCCAGCCATTATCCGACGCGGCAGGTGGCCGTGGCGGCGTTGGGCGATCATCCGGTCGGCTATGTCGTCTTTGAGAAAATGGGGACGACTTTCCGCGTTCACGAACTGTTTTACGACGACCTGGACGCGCTGTTGGCACTGGGCCGGTTCGTGACCGCGCACCGCAGCGCGTTTTCCCATTTCGAGTATGAGGCAGGGGATGCGGCTGGGTTGCACGACCTGTTGCCGGAGCCTGGCGTGTTGACGACGCAGCTGGTGCCGTTCATGATGGCGCGCATCGTCGACGTGGCGGATTTCTTGCAGCGCTACCCATACCAAGTATCTGACCTCGCGCCAGTCGTGATTGGCATCAAGGATGATTACGTGCCGGAAAATAATGCCAGTTGGGAGTTGGCGATCGATGATGGCCGTGTCCATTTGGCGAAAACTGATCAACAGCCGGCTGTGGTGATGACGGAACAACAGCTCGTCAAAGCCAGTTTCGGCGTTCGCCCGCTGCGCGAGGCGTATCAGCTCGGCTTGGTGGATGGCGATGCATTCGCCGCGGCCAATCTGTCTGACGTGTTCATGCAGAAGCAGGGGCAACTGTACGATTACTTTTAATAGAAGAAAAGCGTCAAGACAAAAAAATCGGGATCTGAGCGGCAGGGGTAGTTGACCCTGCACGTACAGATCCCGATTTTTTGGTGACGCGTTGGCGTGAATGGCAAAGCAAACAGGCCGCCGAGGTCCAAATTTTTCGCCAGCTTGTTTGGTGCTGGTGCGGCGCGGTTCTCCCCCTTCCCCTTGGGTACAGGAAAGAACCCCGTCTCATCACTATTCAATTACCATCGCGCGGTATGTACCCCGGCCGCTGGCTTAGTACTCCGGACTTCCCGACTCACGTGCATTGATGGTAGGAGGCAGCCCATGCTCCCTAATGTCTGATCTAGAACACCATCAATGGTTGCGAGCCGCAAAGGAGCCGGCCGTTCGTCGCTTTTGCCTGGCAGATCAATGACATGCCTGCCGCCAAGTTTGAGCTTCTAAACTTTTAGTAAGTGAAGTATAGATCCGGTTCGCAATTTTTGTCAAGGATGCGCTTACATCTTTTTTGAACTTTTTTCGTGGCCGCGCTGATGGCCCTGTTTTGCCTCGACTCAGTGGCTCAGTCTGCAAGCAGTGGCCGGTAATCCTCAGTCAGGCGGGCTTGCAGTTGTGCTTTTTCCTCGTCAGCCAAAAATGCGGCATCAGCGGCCTGATGGTTGATGCGGGCGAAATCCGCGGCGGTCAAGCCGAAGTGTTCCTGGAACAACGCGTACTCGCGCGTCAACGTGGTATTGGAGACGGTGCGATTGTCGGTGTTGATGGATAGCGACACGCCTGCCTGAGCAAGTGCGGGATATGGAAATTCGGCATAAGAGGCGGCGGCCTTGGTCTGCAGATTAGAGGTCAGGCAGAGCTCAACGGCGACATTTTCGCTGGCAAGTTGCTGGACCATGGCGGGCTCGTCAAACAGTGCGGTGCCGTGGCCAATGCGGGTGGCGCCTGCCGAGATCGCTTGGTAGACGTTTGCCGCGCAGTGACATTCGCCAGCGTGAAAGGTCAGTGGCAAACCGGCTTTTTTGGCGGCCTCACTGGCGATGGTCAACACATCAGGCGGAAAATCCGCTTCGTTCCCAGCGAAGTCTGCCCCTGCCACGCCTTGGCCGCGAAATGGGCCGGCTACCTGAAAAATTGCGGCGGAAAGTTCGGGGCGACTTTGGCGCATGCCGCAGATCAGGGCCTGGGCCTGAATATCAAACGCGGCCATGCCATCTTGAAGGCCGGCAATCACCGCCAAGATCGTGTCGGTGGCAGTCAGACCCTGATCCATCGAAAGCTCCGGGGCGAAGCGGACCTCGATATAGCGCACATTTTCAGCGGCTGCTTGGGCCAAGACGTCATACGCGGCCAGGCGCAACGCTTCTTTTGTCTGCAATAATGGACGCACAAAATCAAAGGGCCGCAGATAATCCATCAGGGTCTTTGCATCGGCGGGCGCCTGGACCAGCTGGCGAAGTGCCTCGTCCGATGAGGGAACGGTGATGGCCGCCATTTGGGCCAATCGCCGCACCAGCGGCAGTGACAGCGACCCATCCAGATGACAATGCAACTCGACTTTTCCCAGTTGGTGCAACGCCTTTTCACTCAACATAATGTCGCCTCCTGTTAGTAGTTTACCATATTCGGATTTGCCCCAACCGCGCGGGTCAATGCGGTACAATACAATTAAGAAGAAAGGCGGCGATTTCATGCGGATGGTCGATCTGATCACCAAGAAACGCGATGGCAAAACACTCACCAAAGAAGAGATCACCTGGCTCATTGGCCAGTATGTGGCAGGGGAAGTTCCGGATTATCAAATGAGCGCTTTTTTGATGGCCACTTATTTTCAGGGGATGACCGACGAGGAGCAGTCCCAGCTCGCGTTTGCGATGCTTGATTCCGGCGACCGCTTGGATCTGTCCAGTATTCCGGGCATCAAGGTCGATAAACATAGCACGGGTGGTGTCGGCGACAAGATCAGCATTCCGCTCACGCCACTCGTGGCGGCGCTGGGCGTATCGGTACCGATGATCTCGGGCCGCGGCTTGGGTCACACAGGCGGGACGCTGGACAAACTGGAGAGTATTCACGGCTTCAAGGTCGACTTGACGGAGAACCAGTTCATCGACCAGGTTCAAGACGTGGGCGCGGCGATCGTCTCGGCCAGCGGGGATCTTGCCCCGGCCGACCGGCGCATTTACGCCCTGCGCGATGTGACCGGCACCGTGGAGTCGATTCCGCTGATTGCCAGTTCGATCATGAGCAAAAAAATCGCCAGTGGCACCAACGCCTTAGTCTTTGATGTCAAAGTTGGGGAAGGGGCCTTCATGAAGACCCGCGCCCAGGCGGAAAAATTGGCCAAGGCCCTGGTGGCGATCGCCAAGGCAGCCGGGGTGGCCAGCGTCGCGCTTTTGACTGCGATGGATCAGCCGCTGGGCGTGACGATCGGCAACAGTCTGGAGATCGCCGAATCCGTGGCAATTATGCGTAACCAAGGGCCGGCCGATGTGCGGCAGCTGACGATCGCGCTGGCCGCTCAGATGCTGGTTCTGGCAGGCAAAACAGACAGTCTAGAAGTTGCGACAAACCTCGCTGAGGACGCGTTGCGTGATGGGCGCGCGCTGCGCAAGTTCAAACAGCTGATCACCGCACAAGGCGGCGATGCCTCGATCGTGGATCAGCCGCAAACACTGCCGCAAGCAAAACTGAAGGTGCCAGTCAAAGCAACAACCAGTGGGTACATCACCGGCATCGACGCCGAGGCATTGGGCACGGCGGTGATGCAACTGGGCGGCGGTCGCGCCAAGCAGGACGATGTGCTGGATCTTGCTGTGGGGCTGGTGCTTCACAAAAAAGTCGGCACGCCCGTCCATGAAGGTGACACGCTGGCAATGGTCCACGCCGACAGCGAGCCTCAGGAAGCGCTGCTTGATGCGGTGCGTCAGGCCTTTGTGATTGGCGAGGCCGCACCGGAAAAGACGCCACTGATTCTGCAGGTCGTGCGGCCGGAAGCGTAAGGCGAGGCTGGAAAGCTTAGGTCAACGGATTGAGCAGACCGAGCTGTTCCACAATCCCGCGGGCCTGCGCCCCCTGTTTCATAGTTGGGCTCCGCCGAGCAGGGGTGGGACATGTAGTCGGCCTGGTCACTAGGTGGCAAGGTGCGCCACCAAGCGCCCAGGCCGAACTACCTGCCCACCCCTAAACGCTCGGCTCCGGCCCGCATGATCGAGGTATCTAGTTGTCTCGTGCACTCGAGGCAAACTAGCTACTCGACCATCCCGCGGGCCTGCGCACCCTTTTTCATAGTTGGGCTCCGCGGGGCAGGTCTGAGGCATCTAGGTCGCCCGTCACTCGGGGCGAAGACCGCCCCAAGCGCCAGGCTAGCCTAGCTGCTCAGACCAAAGCGCCCCGCTCCGCACCCTTCCGCAGTTGGGCTCCGGCCCGCATGGTCGAGGTATCTAGTTGTCTCGTGCACTCGAGGCGAAGACCGCCTCAAGCACCCGAGCCAAACTAGCTACTCGACCATCCCGCGGGCCTGCGCACCCTTCAGTTCAATTCCCGCTATTTATTTTTACTGAGGTCAAATCCCTTTTTATGGCGCAAGCGTGTATCATTAAGTTGAACGCTTGCGCCATTTTTGTCTGGTCAACCGCTTTCATTCTTTTCGCGCAAGTGAGATGACTTCCCGGCTCGCAGAAAGCCTGGGAGAAGGAGGAAAAGGGTATGCTATTTGCGATAGATGTGCTTGATCTGGCACGCTTCCAGTTCGCCATGACCACTGTCTTTCACTTCTTTTTCGTCCCGTTCTCGATCGGCATGGCCTTGGTCACCGCGATCATGGAGACCTTGTTCGTGTTCAAAAAAGACGAGATGTACAAGAAGATGGCCAAGTTCTGGGGCAAGATCTTCCTACTTAGTTTTGCGGTCGGCGTCGTCACAGGGATCATCCAGGAATTTCAATTTGGAATGAACTGGTCTGATTATTCGCGCTTCATGGGCGATATCTTCGGGGCCCCTCTGGCGATTGAGGCGCTGCTGGCATTTTTCCTGGAATCGACGTTCATCGGGTTGTGGATGTTCACCTGGGATCGATTTAAGCCGGCGCTTCATGCGGTGATGATCTGGTTGGTGTGGCTCGGGACAACGCTGTCGGCGATCTGGATTCTCGCGGCCAACGCGTTCATGCAGCATCCCACTGGGTTTGCCATCAATTCGGAGACCGGCCGGGTGAAGCTGGTCGATTTTATGGCGGTGATCACCAATCCGCAGCTGTGGGTCGAGTTCCCGCATGTGATCTTTGGCGCGTTCACCACGGCCGGATTTGCGGTCGCGGGGATGGCCGCCTGGCAGTTATGGAAAAAACGTGACGCGGTGTTTTACACGAAGTCGCTGCGCATTGGGCTGTGGGTCGGCCTGGTCGCCGTTGTCGCGGCGATGGGGATGGGCGATCTGCAGACGCGCTTCATCATCAAGGATCAGCCGATGAAGTTTGCGGCGACGGAAGGCATCTACAAGGATACCGGTGACCCGGCGGCGTGGAGTCTGGTCGAGTTGATCGATACGGAAGATCACACCACCAAGGCCGACATCGAGGTGCCGTATTTGCTGAGTATTCTCTCCTATCACAAGCTTCATGGCTCGGTGAAGGGGATGGACACGGTGAATAAGGAGCTCGAGGCAAAATACGGCAAGGATAAGAATTATTATGTCCCGGTCAAGACGCTGTTTTGGTCCTTCCGTGTGATGGCAGGCGGCGGGATGCTGCTGGCGCTGGTCGCCGTGCTCGGCCTGTTTTTCTCGCGAGCCAAAAATAATTCGCTGGCGCGCAAACGCTGGCTCCTGGTCACGCTTGGGCTGACGCTGTGGCTGCCGTTCATCATTAATACATGTGGCTGGCTGATCACGGAGCTTGGCCGGTATCCATGGACGGTCTATGGGCTGTACACGATCGCCGATTCGATCTCGCCAACGACCACGGCGGGCCAGCTGTGGTTCACCGACATCACGTACTTCCTGATCTTCAGCCTGCTTGGCGGGGTGATGATCTATTACTGCCGGCGGGTCCTGTTCCACGGGCCGGATGCCGATCTTGACACGAATTACGGCGTGTCGGCGGATCCTTTTGCAAAGGAGGCGTTCGTCAAATGAGCGGATTACAATTATTATGGTTCATCCTGCTGGCTGTTTTATTCATCGGCTTTTTCTTCCTGGAGGGCTTTGACTTCGGCGTCGGTATGGCCACGCGGGTCCTTGCACGCGATGAAAATGAGCGCACGCAACTGGTGGCGACGATCGGGCCGCACTGGGATGGCAACGAGGTGTGGCTGATCACGGCTGGCGGGGCGATGTTCGCCTCGTATCCGCTGTGGTACGCGAGCCTGTTTTCCGGCTTTTACATCCTCTTTTTCCTAGTGTTGTTGGGCTTGATCGTCCGCGGGGTGTCGTTTGAATTTGCCGCGCATGCGGAAACCCCGCGCGGCCGCAGTATCTGGCGCTGGGCGCTGTTTATCGGCAGTGTGGTGCCGCCGTTTGTGCTGGGCATGATCTTCACGGCGATCATGCAGCCGCTGCCGATCGCCAATGACAACGGGGCCTACAACGTGTATGCGACGTTTGGCGACCAGGTCAACTTGTTGACGGTGGTCGGCGGCGTGGCGGTGACCCTGCTGTGCCTGATGCACGGACTGAATTTTATTCGGCTGAAAACGACTGGGCCGCTTCGTGACCGCGCGCGCCGGCTGAATGCGAAACTCGCGTGGGTGCTGTATGCCGGCGAGGCGGTGTTTGCGGTGTTGGTCTTCGTCTTCACAGACTTTTTCCAAAAACGGCCGGTGTCCACGAGCTTGATCGTAATTCTGATCGTCTGCGCTGCGGTGGTCATGCATGTCGGGGCCTTGAAAAATAAGGAGCTCCTGTCGTTCATCGGCAGCGGGCTCAGTTTGGCGCTGGTGGTCGGATTGATCTTCAATGGGCTGTTCCCGCGGGTACTGATTGGCGTGGATCCGGCGAATTCGCTCCTGCTCAAAAACGCATCGGCCAGTCCGCTCACCCTGTCGATCATGACCGGGGTGACCTGTGTGCTGCTGCCGATCGCGCTGGCTTACTTCATCTGGGCGTATGTCGTGTTCCATAAACGCATCGCACCGCTCAATTCATAGGAGGCGTCGCATGATCGATAAACGCTTGATGCGTTTGCCGGGAATGCGCGCGGTGATGATGATGCTTGCCGGGCTGACGCTCGTGCAAGCATTTGTCATTTTAGGGCAAGGCCACTTTTTGGCACTTGGCATCGTGCATTCTTGGCAGTTGAAAACACTGGCTGGGCTGTGGCCTTTGATCGGCTGGTTTGCGGCGGCGTATGCGCTGCGGCAGGGGCTGACCTGGCTGAAAAATCGGCTGGCGGGTCATTTTGCGGCGAAGACGGCCGGCCAGTTGCAGGAAGACTTGATGGCGCATTTGTTCGCGCTTGGCCCGCGGGCGGTGGCGGATGCGGGCACCGGCAATGTGGTCACCATGGCGCTGGATGGCATTCCCGAAACGCAAAATTATATAGAGCTGATCTTGATCAAGATCTTGAATATGATGATTATTCCAATCGTGCTTTTAGTGTACATCTGGGTGCAACATCCCGTGGCGGGCATTGCGCTACTGCTCATGTTTCCTGTGATTATTTTATTCATGATCATCCTCGGTTACGCCGCGCGCGACAAGTCCGAGACTCAATACGCCGGCTTTCAGCAGATGAGCAACCACTTCATCGATTCGCTGCGCGGGCTGAAGACCCTGCAGCTGATGGGCATTTCCCGGCAATATGCCGATAACGTCTATCAGGTCTCCGAAAGTTATCGCAAGCAGACCATGGGCGTTTTGAAGATCGCGATGCTGTCGAGTTTTGCGATGGACTTTTTTGCGACGCTGTCGATCGCGGTGATCGCGGTGTTCATGGGGGTCGACTTGCTGGCCGGCAAGCTTGCCTTGTACCCAGCAATGGTCGCGTTGATCCTGGCGCCGGAATACTTCATGCCGATTCGCGAATTCGGCAGTGACTACCACGCGACCCTGAATGGGAAAAATGCATTGACGGCGATCTTAGCGGTGCTCGCGGCGCCGCTGCCGACGCAAACGGATGCCCTAACAGCGCTGCCGGCATGGACAAGCACGAGCACCATTTCCGCGCAGGACCTGTCGTTTCAGTATTCGGGCAAACGTGCAGGGGTCACGCGCGCGACCTTCCGTTTTCAAGGGTTTGAGAAAGTGGCCATCATCGGCGCAAGCGGGGCGGGCAAATCCACTTTGTTGAATCTGCTGGGCGGTTTTTTGCAGCCTGGCAACGCAGACTCTGACCAAGTGAATGGCGAGGACGCGACCGCTATGCCGTTTGCCATCAACGGCCAACCCTTGCCGCATTTGGCGCAGGAGAACTGGCAGGCCCATCTTTCGTATATCCCGCAAGATCCATATATTTTTGCGGCGTCGATCGCGGCTAACATCCGCTTTTATCGGCCGGATGCCGATGATGAAGCGGTGCAGCAGGCGGCCGATGCGGCGGGGATCCTCACGTGGATCCAGACGCTGCCGACCGGTTTTGCGACGCGTATCGGCGAAGGCGGCAGGGGAATCTCTGGCGGCCAGGCGCAGCGCATTGCCCTGGCCCGCACGCTGCTTGATACGGACCGCTCGATCTGGCTGTTCGATGAGCCGACCGCGCATCTGGATATCGAGACTGAGGCCGCGCTCAAAGATACCATGGTGCCGCTATTTGCCGGCCACTTGGTGATCTTCGCGACGCACCGCTTGCACTGGCTGAATCAGATGGACTGGGTGCTCGTGATGCAGGCGGGGCAGGTGGTCGCACAAGGCCGGCCTGCCGACTTGGCGCAAACGTCTGACGCGTATCACCAATTGGTCCATGAAATGCGAGGTGACTTCGATGCATTGGCTGAAAAATGATCACTGGGTCAAGCCAGATCTCAAGCGCTATCGCTGGCTCCTGTTTTGGTCCCTGGCGCTGGGCATTTTAACGTTCATGGCCGCCGGGGCGTTGATGTTCACGTCGGGCTACCTGATCGACTTTTCCGCGCGGATGCCGTTGTTTGCGGCGATCTATGTGCCGGTGGTGCTGACGCGGGCGTTTGGCATCGGGCGGCCTGTGTTTCAATATCTGGAGCGCCTGACCAGCCATAATTGGGTGCTCAAGGTGACGAGCCACATGCGGCGAAAATTGTACCAGGTGCTGGAAGGGGATGCCGCCTTCTTGCAAGCGCATCATCAAACCGGGGACCTGTTGAGTCTGCTGGCGGATGATATTGGCCACATCCAGAATCTGTATCTGCGCACCGTTTTTCCCGCGGTCGTCGCCGGGGGTCTGACGCTGATTGCGACGCTGCTCTTGGGCTGGTTCGACTGGCTGTTTGCCCTCTGGATCGCGCTCCTTCTGTTGGTGCAGATTCTCTTGTTGCCGTGGTGGAGCCTGCTGGTGGAAAAACGGCGCAAGTCCGCTCAAAAACGGCTCAATCAGGAAGCCTATGTCGCACTGACGGACAGCGTGATGGGCCTGAGCGACTGGGTGATCACGCATCGGCAGGCGGCTTTTGTCGACGGGGCGGTTGCCAAACCCCGACAGCTGGCAGCCTCGATGCAGCGCTCAAAGCAATTCCAGTGGGTGCGTGACCTGATCGGCGAACTATTTTTCGGCCTGATCGCGGTGTCGTTTCTGGTGTGGACCAGCAAGTATTGGACCGGCGGAAAGCTCATTGCCGATTGGGTCGGCAGTTTCGTGCTCGTGGTCTTTCCGCTGAACCAGGCTTTTTCCGGGGTCGCGCAAGGCGTCAGTGAGTGGCCGACGTCGCGCGATTCCCTGGCGCACTTGAACGCGTTGACGCCGGTCACCCGACCGCTGCCACAGCAGCTCCCGGCTCCGACTGAGGTGGGGACGCTGACGCTGGCGCATCTGAATTTTCGCTATGACCAGGACAGTGAGCCCCTGATCACGGATCTCTCGTTGACCATCCACCGCGGGGAAAAATTGGCGATTCTGGGTCCCAGTGGGATGGGTAAGACGACCTTGCTGCAACTGGTCCTCGGCGATCTCACGCCCACCCATGGCCAGGTCGCGCTCGACGGGGTCAATGTGCTGGCTTATCAGGATCAGCGCAGCTCGTTGTTTGCGGTGCTCGACCAAAGCCCTTTTCTATTTAATACCTCGATCTTAAACAACATTCGGCTCGGCAATGAGCAGGCCAGCGACGAAGACGTGGCGGCGGCATTGCAGGCCGTTCAGCTGACCGACCTGATCGCCCGGCTGCCGCAAGGGGTCAACACGCCGATGGCCGAAAGCGGCTTTGATTTTTCCGGCGGCGAGCGGCAGCGCATGGCCTTGGCCAGAATCCTGCTGCAGGACGCGCCAATCGTGCTGCTGGACGAACCCACGGTCGGCCTCGATCCGCTGACTGAACAGGCACTGCTTGAGACGATGTTTACGGTGCTGCAGGATAAAACAGTGCTGTGGGTGACACATCATTTGCAGGGCGTTTCGCGCTGTGATCAGGTGATCTTCCTTGAAGATGGCGCGCTGACGATGACCGGCGCGCCGCGTGAGCTTGCGGCCACCAATGCACGTTACCGGCGGCTGTATGCGCTGGATGCAGGGGAAGCCTAGCAAACACAAACAAAAGCCAGCCCCGAGTCGCTTGCGATGTGCAACGCTTGGGGCTGACTTATTTTGGCTTATTGGGCAATGGCCTATTGCTGGCGTGCGAGCAGGCCCTGGGTCAAAACCAGGAGCTCGTGCTTGGCGGCTGTGTCTGGGAAAATGGTGAGGGCGGCCAATGCTTTTTGCGTATACCGAGCGGCGAGCTCAGCGGCTTGCGGCACGCCGGTCTCAATGATGCGTGCCGCGGCCTGGGTTCGCGCCTGGGCATCTGTCTGAGCCTGAACCAACAGGGGCAATAGGCTCGGGTCGGCTTGCAGCGCATAAATCGCGGGCAAGGTCGCCACGCCATTTTGCAAGTCCTCGCGCTTGGGTTTTTGCAGGCGGTCGTCGCCAGTCAGATCCAGCAGGTCATCCGTCATTTGAAAGGCCATGCCCAGCAGGCGGCCATAGCGTTTTGCGGCTTGCTGTTCGGCGCGTGTGGCCCCAGAAAGCAGGGCGCCTTCGTAGCAGGCCAAGGCGAACAGGGCCGCGGTCTTGCCACTGATCTGACGCAAATAGCGGTGGACGGTTGGCATCCTGAGCGGTTCAGGCGGTTGCGCATTTTGGTCAAGCTCGCCAAGGAAAATGCGGTGCATGCTACGGGCATTCACGCCCACTGTTCGAACGTCGGGTGCGGCCTGGGCCAGGAGTTCAAAGTAAACGGAAAACAGCAGGTCGCCGGCATAGATCGCGTTGCGGTCGCCCACGGTTGGCTGCAGGGTGGCCTGGCCTCGGCGCGTGGCGGCCCCGTCCAGCACATCATCGTGAATCAAGGTGGCCAGGTGCAGCGCCTCGATCGCGGCCGCAGCCGTGACCAACTCGGGATTGTCAGCATCATGGAAACGCGCTAGCATGAACATAAGGCCGCTGCGCAACATTTTTCCACCAGCGGCGATCTGGGTCTGAACGATCGTTTCGACCGCCGGCACACGCAAATGCGCCCGCGCGGCAAGCAGGCGCTGGGCGGCTTCAAGATGCGGGGCAATGTCTGGGTAACGGGACCAAAGACGATGAATCATCAGACTGAACCTCTTTCGTAGGAATTGGGTAACGGCGCGGGCAAGGTGAGGGAGGAACCAACGTGACACCAAGACTCTTTTTTGAGCTTGTCGAGATCAAGGCAAAAACCGCCTCGGTCTTTCCTTTTTTGATGGGCACCCTTTATGCATGGTATCATTATCGCATGTTACACCTGCCTGAGTTGGTGATTTTTTTCATTGCGATGCTTCTTTTCAACATGGCGGTCGATGCAAACGACAACTATCAAGATTATAAGCGTTCTCAGCGCACGCAGGCCCATCAGTTTCGGGAAAAGACAAATATTATCGGGACCAATCATCTGGACCCCGGGCGCATCTTGGCGCTGATCATCGGCATGATGACCGTGTCGGCGGCGCTGGGGCTGTGGATGGTTAGCCGGACGGGGTGGCCGTTGTTATGGCTGGGACTGTTCAGCTTTGCGGTGGGCTACTTCTACGCCGGCGGGCCGCGACCGATCTCGACGACCCCGCTGGGCGAATTTTTCTCCGGCTTCACGATGGGGTTTGTCATCTTCTTGATCGCCGTGTACGTCAACGTGTTTTCAGTGGCGGCCTTCGACTGGGCGCTGATCGGCCGTGTCTTTTTAGCCAGCGGACTGGCGCAAGGGGCGATCGCGGCCTTGATGCTCGCAAACAACATTTGCGATGAGGTCGAGGACCGGGAGCTGCAGCGCCGCACGATCGTCTTTTATCTGGGCAAGCAAAACAGTCTGCGCTTTTTCACCTTGCTGTATGTGGGCGGCTTTGCGATGTTGACGGTGGCCAGTGTGCTGGGCCTCTTGCCACGGCTGACGCTGTTGGCGCTGCTGACCGTGCCGCTGGTCTGGCGCAATATCGCGCGTTTTTGGCAAAAGCAGGTCAAAAAAGAGACCTTCATTCTGGCTGTTAAAAATCTGTTTCTTACGACGCTTGCACAGGTGCTCGCCATGGCCTTGGGCGTTTGGGTCAATATCTAAGGAGAAAAATGATGGCACTTCATCCTCGTAATATCACGATTCGCCGCTTTGCCAAACGTGACCTCGGCGCGTTTGCACAGTGGGTGCGCCCGCAGATCACCGGCGCGACGCTGAATCTGGCGCTGATCACCGACACGCATGACCGCACCCAGTTCAGCCGGACGTTTTACGGGCCGAACGGGTTTTGGCATGTGCAGGAGCAGCACTGGCTTGCCGGCGAGCTGCCGATCGATTGGCGCGTGCATCTCGGTGATCTGGTCGATGGCTCCGAGCCGTCTTTTCTCACCCTGTGGCGCTTAAAGAATATCATGAATGACTACAAGGCGGATAGTTTGCCGTTTGTGATCGCGAAGGGCAACCATGATGATAATGATAAATACGCGGAAAAGAACCGCCGTTTTTCCGGCAGCTTCCATCCGTGGGTCTTCAACGAGAATGTCTTTTTGCCGATGAAGGCGCAAGTGGGCGGGCCGTTCGTGTCCCTGCATGGTCTATCCGTGTTCGATCAGGGCACACTGCGGGTGATCACCCTCAACACTAGCGATATTCCGGTGCGCTGGGTCGGCGGGCGGAAAAATTATGACCTGAAGAAGACGCTGGGCGTCACGGCCGGGCAGTTGCAGGAGCTCGCCGATGCGCTGGCAGGGGCGGGGAGCCGCAATGTGCTGATCATGGCGCATGCGCCGGCGATGACCCGTAGCGGCAAGGTCGGGCTGCGCTTCAACGCCCGGCAGCTGCATGAGTTGCTGCGGGCCTACAACGAAAAATTGAGCGGCCGTTTGAACTGCGGGAGTGATCCGGATTTTGGCGGGCAGGTGCGGTTTGATTTTGCCGAGACTAGCGGCCAGGTGATCGCGTATCTTGCCGGTCACTGGCACACCGAAGAGGATTTTGCCGTCAACGGCATTCATTACAGTCTGCAAAATGTGTCGGCGTTGATGGGCCGTAACCACGCGTTGACGACGCGCTTTAACCGCCGCCAGAACCGGGTGATCGCCACGCCAAGCGAGTACGCTGGGTATGTGGTCAGCATCGATGATCAAGCGCGACTGCTCAGTATTTTTGGCTATGGGGCGGCCGCGAAAACACGGCGCTTCCGGTATTGAGGGGGCGCGTTCGACGCGGAGCCTGTGTGGGCGGTTGGCTTTGAGGATTGCGTTGGGCTGGAAAAAGATTGACCTGGTCAACCAAAAAAATAACGTGTAAGCGCTTGCTAAAACGGTGGGTGCCTGCTATACTAAAGTCAGAGTTAAGGAAGCAATACTCGGTAAGAACCACAGCAAGCGCGTGAATTCTCGACAGTCGTTCAACACGGTACCACATGACCCGAGGATGGTTCTCACGCAGTAGCCAACGGTACGATCTTGGCCCGCGGCTCCTCAAAGCTAAGCACCATTTAACGCCTGCTGAGAAGTAGCCGCGATGGTCGGGCGTAGTGTAAGCGCCTCGTTCCAAGAATGTTGCTCATGCATCAGTTACAAGATCTGGGGTTACAGATCCACGTCAGTAGCTCTGAGTACAAAGTTCTAGTTTCAAAGCTCCGAGTTCCAAGAAACAAGTGCCATAACCGTTTCATCTAACCAAATTGGAGGTGTGAGTCTAATAACAAGGCTCATTGATCCAAGCGCAACGGCAGAACGTCATTAGATGGCTAAATAGGGTGGCGCAACCGGTCCACCAAACAACGCGAAGTTATCTCGCAACATCAACTGCAACGTCCGCCCACGCGTAAAAGTGAATATAGAGGTGTCGTCGAATCACATTATCAATGATTTTATCAGCGCCGAGCGCATCCTTAACTTAGGGCCTAACTTGCTAAGTACGCAAGTTGGGTCTGTTTTTTTGCCGTCTGACTCAGGCGGCGCCACTCGCCGCGCGGAGCTGGCCAGCCAAAGCGGGTTGGGCCGGTCGGGGCGCAAGTGATCGTCTCGTAGTTTTGTCATCGATGATTGGGGGAATCGGAGATGAATCGACGTCTTTTTCAAGTGTTTATGGCGTGGTTGCTTGTGAGCAGCTGGCCGCTGGCGGGGATGCAGCCTGTCAGCGCGGCGGCCGGCGCTCCTGTCAGTGGGGCGGTGTTGCCCCAAGCGGCTGTCACAGCGCCCATCGTGAATGAAAGTGTGATCGGGAAGGATACCCGCACGGTGGTCGCCAATACGACGCAATTTCCGTATCGGGCAATCGCGTTTTTGAAAGTGTATTTTCCAAAATTAGGTGGCGGGATGTATGTGCAAGGAACGGGTACGTTGATCGGCGCGGAGACCGTCCTGACAGCCGGACATGTCCTGTATGATGCCCGCTATGGCGGCTGGGCCCAGCGCGTCGAGGTGATTCCCGGCTACGACCGCGGCAAGGCCCCTTATGGCATTGCACGAAGTAGCCGGCTGTTCGTGCCGGCCGCTTATGTGACAAATCCAAATGATGGGGCCAGCGATTATGGCCTCGTCAAATTGACGACGCAGATTGGGAACCAGACGGGGACGCTGACATTTGGTACCGGCGCGTCCGTGGGTCAGCGCGTCACCTTGGCCGGCTATTCGCAGGATCTGAAAGGTCAGCTGGGAGTCGCCACGGGGCCGATCGCCTCGATGTGGTCGCCGACGCTGGCGCAATATCAGTTGCCGACCAGCCCTAGTGCCAGTGGGAGCGGTCTTTTTACGGCGCAAAATCGCGTGGTGATCGTCCACACGTCCGCCGGGGTCGGCTATAACCAAGGGGTAGTTATCACGGCCGCCGTTTACAAGGCCCTGGTGGCTTGGCGCAACACGTTGGCAAGTACCGCCGTGGGGAAGACCGGCGTCGCAACCAAAGCTGGCTGGACCATTTGGCAGGACCTGAAATTTTCAAAGAAGGTGCGTGTCACAACGCTCGGTTTGCGCGTTCGGCTGGTCAGCCAGACGCTTCACCCAAATGGGGCGACGTATTATCGCCTTAATACCGCCGCCGGGCAATTTCTCGGCTATGTCAACGCTGGCGCGATACGGGTGGTCACGCCGACCACGATCGCGCGGACCATGGTGGTGGTCAGCCGCAACGCGTCTCGCTGGCAGAATCTGTTTTATACCAAAGCGCTGGGGTCTACGGCGAGTTATTATGGGCGCACCGTTTATGTGGCCACGCGGTACAACAATGGTGTGGCCAAGTATTACTCGGTGTACACCAAACGCGGCGGCACCTGGTTGGGCTATCTCAATACGGTCGCGCTACGGGGATGAGGAGGCGCGCCTTTTGTGAAAGTGTCTTGAAAATGTAACCGATTTCATCAAACCGTAAAATTTGTTACGCAACATTTGCACAGAGAACGCCGTCTCATCAAGCCGGCGAAACAAATGTTCGGTAGTCAATTTTCACCTGCCTCGTTTATACTGTGGGCACCAAATAGGAAAGGGGGTGAGGCAGTGGATCAAAGGCAACTCGAATTAGTGCAACGCGCCGTTTCTGACTCGGATGCATTCAGCGAATTGTTCGAGCAATACAAGCCGATGGTGCTCGGAGTGCTTAAGGGGTATCGCTTGCAGGGGATGACGCAAGAGGACTGGTTGCAGGAGGCACGCATCGCGATGCTCAAAGCCGCTCGCCATTTTAACGGGCGCGCGGGCTCGCAGTTTGGCCCGTTTTACAAACTCGTCTTGGTGTCGGACATTCGCTCGCAGCTCCGGTATTATTTTGCCCAAAAGCGCAAGGCGGATGCCAATGCGGTGCTGATCGGGGACACGCCGGCGCTTGATGTGATCACAGCGCGCCCGACGCCAAGGCAGATCGAGGACCGGATGCTGATCAGGGTCACAATGAACGGCTTCTTGCTGACACTGAATGAAGCTGAGGTGCGCGCATTACTCGACGCAATCTCCGTGCGCGATGCGAAAAAAGATCGTGTACTGCGCCGGACGCGCGAGAAACTGAGCAACTATCTGCAAGAAGATGGGCCGCCGTGACTGATTCGGTGGGACACAAAAAGGGGAAGCATGTCGCCTCCCCTTACATAATCAATTTTGGCGGTTCAACAGCTGCTGGGTCAGTTGCACCAAGGTGTCTTTTGCGGCGCCGGCGGGCAATTTTGCGAGGCCGGCCAGTGCCTTGTCGGTATAGGTCTGCGCCATGGCCTGCGCCTTTGCCACCCCGTCATGGGCGGACATTAATGTGGCAATCTGACGCATGTCCTCAGGCTGCATCGTCTGCTTTTTCGAAAGAAGCGGTCGAAATGCGGCGCGGTCGTCGTTCATGGCGAGAATCAGCGGGGCGGAGTAGACCCCCTGCTTGATGTCCTCGTGCACCGGTTTGCCAAAACTGGTGGCGTCGCTGGTGTAATCGAGGATGTCGTCGCGTAGCTGGAAGGCAATGCCGATGTTTAGGCCGATCGTCTCGGCGCGTTTCGCGAAGGCTAGGCTATTGCCGCCTTCATAGGCCCCGATGAAGCAACTCAAGGCAAAAAGTTGCCCAGTTTTGCCCGAGACCTGATGTAAGTATTGATCGATCGTGATGTCGTAGTTATAGCGTGTGGCCATTTGTGCGAGCTCACCGTTGAGGATGCGCTCCATGCTGGTGCCATCCTTTTGGACACTGCGCAGCGAGCTGGCGTATTGGGCCAGCAGTTTGAAACACACGACAAACAGATAATCACCTGCGTAAACTGCGACGTCGGGGCCGAATTGGGCCGCGACCGTTTTTTGATTCCGGCGGGTCGCGGCGCGGTCGATGATATCGTCATGCACCAACGTTGCCGTGTGTAAGGTCTCAACGGCAGCCGCCAGCGCGATCATTTTCTCGCGATCCGTCTCCTTGAACTGGGAAAAAAGCAGGCAGTAGGCGGGCCGCAATAGCTTGCCGCCTGCATTGATCATTTGGAGCAATGCCTCTTTCACCGGCACGCTGTCGGGGGCGATCTTGGTCTCGATCAGGTCGAGCGTTGCGACCAATTCCGGTGCCAGGGTTGGATAGTCCGCCCACATTGGGTGAATCTGCATGACTAAGTCTCCTTCTTCTTGCGACGGCCGCGATCAAAACGCAGCCGCTGCAGTGTGTCGACATGTTCGAATAAAAAGTTTGCGGCAACGCCGACTGCCAGCCCAGCGAGGATGCCCATAAAGGAAAGCACTGGCAGATAAAGCATGACCGTCCAGCTCTGAGCGATCCAACTGGCCACAGTCAGCTGCCCGACGTTGTGCAAGATCCCGCCGGCCGTGGAGATGCCGATCATGCTGACGCGTTTTGGCCCGAGCTGTTTGATCAGGAGCATTCCGCACCAACTCAGCAGGGCCCCAGCGCCGCTGTATAAAAAGGTCGAGAGCGTGCCGCCAAGTAGCGTGGTCAAGACCAGGCGAAGCACCATCAGTAAAAAACTGTCCGGGACCGACATGGTAAACAGCGAGACGATCGTGATCAGATTGGCGAGGCCCAGTTTTGCCCCAGGCGCAAACGCAAACGGAAACGGAATCATGCGCTCGAGCAGGCCGATGATGACGCCTTGCGCGCACAGCAGGGCGATGTAGATCACCTGCCTGGTGCGTTCGGGCCGATACTCACGTGTCATTCTGTCACCATCCCGCCTGTGTTGTTGCCGCTGCTGGCCGTGGTGCTCTTGATCTCGATCAGCAGTTTATGCGGCAAGCAGACGATGGTTTGACCCGGGCGACTGATCTGCCCCTCGCGCACGCAGACCTGGTCCTTGCAGTTGGCCTCTTTGATCGCGATCTTCGAGCCGGTCGCGACGATCTCGTTCCATTCGTCGCCATCGTTGTAGCGAAAACGCGTCGTGCCCTTGTGGCCGGTGAGCTTTAGCCGGTAGACTTCTTTGCCGTCATGCGTGACCACGGCGGTGTAAACGGCGGGTTCTGTGCGGGTCGCTTTTTCCTGCGCCTGCTGCCGGGCAAACACAACATAGGGAATAAATGCGGCAAGCATGAGGGCGACGACAATGATCACGTCGAAGGGGCGGATCATGTGCAAATATTTTCGAATGCCACGGTCCATCCTGCGTCCCTCCTTTTTTGCCAATGAAAAAGTCCTGAGGCCAGTCTACCTCAGGACCTTTCTAGCGGGCAAGGGGCATCGAGGCCACTTGCTTGCTGGCAGCTGACTTACTTCATGACCGAGCTGCCATAAAGTGCTTTAGGTTTCCCATACCGCCACTTGCCAAAGACCTTCTGCAGGTAAGGCACGACCCATTTGTCGAGCCCGAAGCTGCGGCCTGAACCGTTCATGACGGCGATGGCCATTGGGATCATCCAAATGTTGACCCAGTAGAACATCCCACTCAGGCAGAAGATCGCGGTGAAGGCAACGGACACGGCACCGCTCAGCCAGGTGAAGAGGCCGGCGACAAGTGCCAAGCCGATCAGCACTTCGATGACCGTCATCGACTTTTGCATGAAGAAGGCGACTTGTTGGTTTGGAATCAGTGTCTTGGTGATGCTGTACATCCAGTTTGGCATTTGATCAAAAACCATCATCGGATCCTTGCCATATTGATAGGAAAGGGAGAAGACAGCCTTGGCCGCTTCCTTGGTGGCATCCGCCGCTGCGCCAGACGCCGCGCTTGTGGCATCAGCACCGGCTGCGGACGCACCACTGGTTGCCGCTGGCTGGAGCCAGGAAAATGGCAAGCGCAGTTTATCAACGAACCAGGATTCGCTGGAGCTGAAGATCTTCGGCCAGCAATCCACCAACCACATCAGACCCAAGAAGATCCGTGCGGGCACTGCCCACAGCACATTGCCTTGACGGGAAATGTGGCCACGCATCAGGTTGCGATCGTTGCGGGTACGGAAGAATTCGTGCATGAAGTATTGGAACAGATAGTAGCCAGAGAAGATCTGGATGAAGTAAAGCATGTTGACAAGATGCTTCATCAACATCGCGAAGAACCCGGACAGATGCAGCCAGCCCATGATGTTGGCCACGCCGTAACGGGAGCCGAGGGAGACCATGAAGCCGGAGTAGGATGCTTTGTAATCCGTGTCACCGGCTTGGCCAGCCATCTTCTTTTCGATGTTGGTCAACGCGGTCTGGGCACTGGCTTCGGCGCCTTGAACGATCTGAGGTTCGCCGCGATCGGAATTGCCAGCGAAGAAGGAAACGTCACCGACAACATAGACGTTCGGGTCGTCTTGGCTCTCCATGTGAGAGTTGACCACGATCCGGCCGGCGCGGCCCTGAGTCAGGCCAAAATTCTTGGCTTGGTCGGTGGCCTTGACGCCAGCGGTCCAGATCAAAGTCGAAGTCGGGAAGGTCGAGCCGTCTTTGAGATCAACATAGTCTTCATGAACGCCGATCACGCCGGTATTCTTCATGACCTTGATGCCGCGCTTGATCATGTAGCGTTCGGCCTTATCAGCATCGCTGCGGTCGAGCATGTTCATGATCGTTGGGGCCATTTCCATCAAAGAGAAGGTGATCTCTTCGGGGTCGATCTTATTTTCCTTGGCCAGCACATCGCGCCAATCGCGAAGCTCGCCAATCGTTTCGGTCCCGGTGAACCCGGAGCCAACGACAACGATGGAAAGCAGAGCCTTGCGCTTGTCGGGATCTTGTTCGACCGCCCCGCGGCGAACAACATCTTCGATATGCGCCTTGAGCTGAATGGCCTGTTCCCAGGAACCCAATGTGAAGCCGTTCTCTTTGACCCCAGGGGTGCCAAAATCATTTGGCTCCGAGCCGATGCCGAGCATCACATAGTCGTAGGGATAAGCACCGTGTTTGGTCTTGACGACCTTATTTTCGCGATCAATGTTGGTGACCGTGTCGGTGACCAAGTTGACGTTCTTACGGCGGCAGAAGAGACGCTGCAGATCGTATTGAATCGCATCTTCAGGTGTTCGATCGGCTGCAATCTCATGTAGCTCGGTCATATAGGTGAAATACGAGTGACGGTCGATCAAGGTGATGGTGACATCTTGGTCTCGCTTAAAATGTTTTGCGAGTCGCTTCGTTGCGTAAACGCCGGCAAACCCCGCGCCGACAACAACGATATTTTTTTGCGCCATGGATACACACTCCTTAGTGTAGATGATGCCAGATAATGGCTGATTGCATGACAAATTATACCCTCTAATTGCGTTCATTGTCCACGCCTTCACGAGGATTGATACCGTTTTCTGTGAAATTGATGTAAGCGTGTCAAAAGCGCGCGCTTATCGCAACCGCAAACGGTGCCATAAAAATGAGAAAGCGCTCATAATCGAATGGTCATTGTTGCTTTTTGCACATGCTGTGAGTACACTTGGTTTGTGTGAAATGTAACACAAGGGGCAACAAGTGTTGCAAAAAAGGCGCAAAGGGGAAAACACCATGAAGTTAAGTAAAGTATTCGCGACTGTCTCCGTACTCGCAGTGTCTGTTTTGACATTGTCCGCATGTGGGAGCAGCTCATCCAGTGACTCGAGCTCCAAAGCAAGTAGCTCGAAAGTTGAAAAGTCCTCGTCAAGCAAGACCGAGGAATCCTCAGAAGCCAAGCAGACTGCTGGCGGGGCGCTGAAGGACGGAACATACAAGCTTGAAGAAGCTGACTTCTCTCACGGCTATAAAGTGGAGATGTCGATCACTGTCGCAGACGGCAAGATCTCTGATTCGACCTATGACTATGTCGACAAAGATGGCAAGTCCAAGCAAGACGATGCCGACTACGAAAAGCAGATGAAGAAAGTCAACAACGTCGGCCCGAAGGAATACATTCCTGAACTCAAGGAATCCCTCGACAAGAATGGCACGAATGTTGGCGCCATCGACGTTGTTTCCGGTGCGACCGATTCATCCTTGACCTTCAAGAACTATGTCCAGCAACTGATCCAGGCTGCCCAAGCAGGGAGCACGGACACGATCAAGATCGACAACACCGCGAAGATGAAAGACGGCACCTACACGCTTGAGGAAAAGAACTATTCTCACGGCTACCGTGTCCACTTTGAGATTGTGGTTGCTGGCGGAAAGATCACCGAAAGCAAGTACGACAACATCGACAAGGATGGCAAGTCCAAGACCGATGATGCGGCTTACGAAAAGCAAATGAAGAAGGTCAACAACGTCGGTCCTAAGGAATACACCAAGGCCCTCAACGAATCCTTGGTCAAGAACCAGGAACCAGCCAAGGTCGAAGTTGTTTCCGGTGCGACGAGCTCCTCTGACTCCTTCATCCTTTATGCACAGCAGTTGATCAACGCTGCTCAGGCTGGCAACACCAACACGATCGAGATCGACAACATCGTTTACGGCGAATAACAGTCGAAACGCGCAACTCATAGTTTGACGAAGCAGGGACAAAACCTCGGTTTTGTCCCTGTTCCTATGTCTAGGGAAAAAATGATGCGGCGAACGGGGCCTGTTGGGCGACGGGCTAGCCTACCTGATCGACCATAAACGTGCACCTTCGCACCCTTTGCAGTTGGGCTACGGTGCGCATGGTCGAGACAGCTAGGTACGCCCGTCACTCGGGGCTAAGAGCGCCCCAAGCGCCAGGCTAGCCTAGCCGCTCGACCATAAACGCGCACCTTCGCACCCTTTTCTTTTTGGTCAAACGCCGGTATATTTAAATCGATAACACGCGTGGGAGGCGCACTCGAGTGAAAAAAAGATGGCTCAAACAAGCAGCACTGGCGCTTATCGCGCTAGTCATTTTACCGCTGGCGGCCTGCAACCAGGCAAAACCGGCGACCAAGGCACCGGAGTTGGTGAAGACCCCGTATCAGGATACCCAGTTTCTGATGGGGACCGTGGTGACCTTACGCATTTATGACAAAGGCAAACAGCCCGTTCTTGAAAAAGCGTTCGATCGCATCAAGGAACTCGCCGATGCGATCACCGTCAACCAAAAGGGCTCGCAGGTCGATGCGGTCAACGCCGCAGCCGGCAAGCACGCGGTGAAAGTCGATCAGGACGTTTTTGACCTGATCACTTACGCCAAATCGTACAGTGAACAGTCCAACGGGAGCTTTGACCTCGCAATCGGCCCAATCACCAGCCTGTGGCACATTGGGTTTGCCGATGCCAAGAAGCCGACACAAAGCGAGATCGACGCCCGCCTGCCGCTGGTGCACTACCAGGATGTGACCCTGAACGCCGCAAAGCGCACGGTCTATCTGCAAAAAAAGGGGATGGCGATCGACCTGGGCGGCATCGCCAAGGGCTACATCACCGATCAAGTGGTCAAGGTCCTCAAGAAAAATGGGGTGACCACCGCGATTGTTGACCTCGGCGGCAATATTTATGTGCTCGGCCACAGTCCCAAAGCAAAAGACGCAGATTGGACGGTCGGCATTCAAGATCCCAAGCAGACTCGAGGCAGCTCGCTTGGCACGATTCCGGCCAGCAACAAGACCATCGTCACTTCGGGCATCTACGAACGGTATCTGAAGGTCGACGGCAAGATCTACATGCATTTGATGAACCCCAAGACCGGTTATCCGTTCGACAACAACTTGATGGGCGTGTCGATCATCACCAAGCACTCCGTCGACGGGGATGCGCTCTCGACGGCCACATTCGACAAGGGGCTCAAGGATGGCTTGGCCTTCATTGAAAAACGCAAGGACACCGAGGCAATTTTCATCACCAAAGACAAAAAAGTTTATATCAGTAGCGGCCTGAAAAAGACGTTCAAGCTGATCACAGGCCTTGGCTACACGATGGGCAATTGATCGGCTGTCATTTTTCTGACGCACATAATATAGAAGAAAATCATTTGTCGGCTTGGTCGGCAAATGCTGGAGGCAACGCGACAACAAGTTGGGGGTCAACATGAGTATTCGTGCATTTTGGGAGTTAGTCGAGGGACCGACGAAATTGGCAAGTGTCTTGCCTTTTTGTGTGGGGACCTTGTTTGCGGCCGTGGTGTTAGGGCAGGTCAATTGGGTCAACAGCACCCTGTTTTTCGTGGCGATGCTGTTGTTTGACATGACCACCACCGCGATCAATAACTGGATGGATTATCGTAAGGCAAAAGACGACCAGTATCGGCAAACGGTGAACGTGATCGGGCGCAGGCAGTTGCCGACTGCCTTGGTGCGCGCCGTCATCTGGGGGATGTTGGCGGTGTCCACCGCGCTGAGCCTGGTGTTGGTCTGGCGCACGGACTGGCTGTTGCTGCTGGCAGGCGGGGCGTGTTTTGTGGTCGGCATTTTCTACACATTTGGGCCGCTGCCGTTGTCTCGCATGCCGCTGGGCGAACTGTTTTCCGGGGTGGTGATGGGCCTTGGCATTCCCGGTATAGCCGCCTATGTGGCCGCGCGCACAACGCCATTTTTGCGGTTGACATTTGCCTGGCCAAACCTGGCGCTGGCAGGGGATTGGCCGGCGCTGGTCGCTTTAGCCTTCGTCTGCGTCACGCCAATGGCCACGATCGCCAATGTGATGCTGGCCAACAACATGTCCGATCTCGCAGAGGACACCGCCAACAAGCGCATGACCCTGCCGATGTATCTGGGCCCGGCCCACAGTCGCCTGCTGTACACGCTACTGGCATATGGCGGCTATGTGGCGGTGGTGCTGGCAGTCGCAGTTGGCCTGCTGCCGTGGCCAACGCTGGTGGCACTGCTGACGCTGCCCTGGGCGATGCGCAACACCAACCGCTTCCGCCATCGCCAGGACAAGCGCCTGACGTTCAAGACCTCGCTGTACAACTTGCTCCTTGAAAATGGCGGGCTGATCGCCGGTCTTTTGCTCAGTCTGCTAGTGAAGGGAGGGGTGCGCTGATGGACACGGAAAAAACCTATCGCCCACTGACCTGGCCACTTTTTCTGGAGTTGATTCGGTTGCCTGCAAAAGCAGCGAGCCTGCTGCCATTTTTGCTCGGGGTGGCATATGCAAAACTCGCATTCGGCCAGCTGGATTGGGTCAACACCTCTCTGTATTTTGTCGGGCAAATGAGCATCGCGCTGTTTGTCACCGGCTTCAACAACGTTCAGGATTACTACAAGGCAAAAGACTTACAGTACCGGGCGACCCAGAATATCATTGGCCGCGAGCATCTGTCCCCGCGGCGGATGCTCGCGTTGATGGGGGCGTTTCTCGCGTTGGCGGTGGTGATGGGCTTGGCGCTCGTCTGGCGAACCAATTTGAGCCTGCTTTTGATCGGCGGCGCCGGGATCTTCGTGGCGATCTTCTACACCTTTGGCCCAGTGCCATTGTCGCGGATTCCTTGCGGGGAGCTGCTGGCGGGGCTGTGCGAAGGCTTTGGCACGATCTTCATCGCGTGCTTTGTGAATATCACGCCGCGACCGGTCGATCTGACTTTCACAGCGAGCCATTTCGCTTTGTCCGCTGACTTGAGTGTGATCCTGCAACTGCTGCTGGTCGCCCTGCCGATCGTGATCCTGGATGGCACGGTGATGTTTGCGGACAATATCTGCGACATCGACCAGGACATCCGCAACCAGCGCTTCACCTTGCCCTATTACCTGAGCAAGGAAAAAGCACTCCGCATTTACCCATGGTTGCCGCGCCTGGCTTTTGCCTGTGTGGTGCTGGCTGTGCTACTTCGGCTTCTCCCGTGGCCGCTTTTGGCCGTATTGCTGCTGTGGCCTCTGGTGCGGCGCAATACGCAGCGCTTCTTGGCAAAACAGAGCAAGCAGGAAACGTTCAATACCGCGATCTCCTCGCTATTGTTGGTGGCGAGCGGGGAAGTGGTGCTGATAGTGGTGGCCATTTGGTTGTGAGCCTCCGCTATCCCGCGGGCTTGCGCACCCTTCAGTTGGGCTTCGGCTCGCATGGTCGAGGTATCTAGTTGGCTCGGACGCTCGAGGCGAAGTGCGCCTCAAGCATCCAAGCCAAACTAGCTACTCGACCATCCCGCGGGCCTCCGCACCCTGCAGTTGGGCTACGCGGGGCAGGTCTGAGGCATCTAGGTACGCCCGTCACTCGGGGCTGAGAACGCCCCAAGCGCCAGGCTAGCCTAGCTGCTCAGACCTAAGCGCCCCGCTTCGCACCCTGCAGTTGGGCTACGCGAGGCAGGTCTGAGGCAGCTAGGTTCGCCCGTCACTCGGGGCTAAGAACGCCCCAAGCGCCAGGCTAGCCTAGCTGCTCAGACCTAAGCGCCCCGCTTCGCACCCTTCAAAGACTTCACAGTTGTTTCACTCGCCTTTTTTTGATATGCTGAAGTGCGAGTATGGAGGTTCAACATGTCTGTAAAAAAAGTAGCGATGGCGTGCAGCGTCTGCGGCCGGCGTAATTACTATGTGCCGGAGAACAAACGACGCACCGAGCGTCTAACCTTGAATAAATTCTGCAAGTACTGCGGAAAAGTGACCGAACATAAAGAAACGAAGTAAACGGAGGGTCATCATGAAGTTTATTAAAAGTGTTGTTGCTGAAATGAAAGCTGTCACCTGGCCGACAGCAAGTGAGACCCGCCGCGATACGACGACGGTGGTCATCACGTCCTTGCTTTTTGCAATCTATTTTGCGCTGGCCGACTGGGCGATCTTGGCCTTGCTCAACGCATTTGTCTTTTAGTTGAAAAATCGGGCGAGTCTGCTATACTTGCCTTAGCGAAAAAACCGCTGCACATGCGCAACGGTTTTTTTATTTGCAACTAAACAAAGGAGCTTAACGATGGCTGAATCAGCAGAGAAACAATGGTATGTGCTGCATACCTATTCCGGTTACGAAAATAAGGTCAAGACGAACCTCGAGAGTCGCGCCACTTCGATGGGCATGGACAACAACATTTTCCGTGTGATCGTGCCTGAAGAAGAAGAGCACGAAATGAAAAATGGCAAGGACAACGTCAAGATGGAAAAGACGTTCCCGGGCTATGTGCTGGTCGAAATGGTCATGACCGACGAAAGCTGGTTTGTGGTTCGAAACACGCCGGGCGTCACCGGGTTTGTTGGCTCTCACGGGGCAGGCTCCAAGCCAGCCCCGCTGTTGCCGGAAGAAGTCTCCTCGGTGCTGCACAGCATGGGGATGGCCACCGCCCGCACCAATGTTTCCTATGAAGTGGGCGAAACAGTCACAATCATCGCCGGCGCATTTTCCAGCATGACCGGCAAAATCACCGCCAACGACGCCGACAAGCAAAAACTGCGCGTCACCATCAATATGTTTGATCGCGAAGTCGCCGCCGAGCTCGACTACGACCAAGTGGACAAACTGTAAAATGGCTTGGCTCATTCTGATCGGGTGTCTCGCGTTCGGCGCGGCACTCGATTTTTATATGCTTGGACAGCCGCAAAAGCAGCGCGGCGCTGAGGTCGGCGATCACACGCCAACTATATTTGTGCCAGGGTATCTCGGCAACCGTTTGTCGTTTGGCCATATGCTGCGGCGCCTGCCGATCGACAAACAGGTGGTGGCGATCGTGACGCGCAGCGGGCGGGTGCGGCTTCGCGGCCATCTTCAGCTCGGCCCGCACGCCGGGGTCCAGGTGCTGTTTGCCGACAAGCGCACCCGGCCCCGGGCGCAGCGCGAGGGTTTGATGCGGGTGGTGGCCGCCTTGCAGAAGCAGGCAGCTTTTTCCGAGATCAATCTCGTCGCGCATTCCATGGGCGGGGTGACGGCGCTGCTTTACACCATCAGTCGGCCGGCCGTGCCCGTGGCGGCGCTGGTGTCGATCGCCGCGCCGTACAATGATCTGGAAGTCGCAAAGAACACGCCGATCTTGGATTGGCATCTGACTGGTACCGGCCCCGAGCAGACGGCGCCGGTGTATGATTATTTCCAGGCCCACCGCGCGGATCTGCCGGCGCAGTTGCGCTGGCTGAACATCGCAGGGGACCTGTTTACTGGCAACCTGGCCCATGATGGCGTCGTCGGCGTGAATTCAAGTTTTGCGGTCCGTTTTTTAGCTGAAAATACGGTGGCGGATTACCGCGAGGCGGTGGTGCGCGGCCCCAGAGCGGCACACAGCTTATTGCATGAAAATCCGGTGGTGGATCAGGATATCACCACCTTTCTTTGGGGGTCTGCGCAGCCTGCTGCAGAGACGCGCTGACCGATTTTTCCGTCAGAGCGTGCCCCGCCTTTGAATCCGCTTGAAGTTTGGCGGCTTTCATGGTAATCTACTCAGGTATGTTTTTGCATACGCGTGGGAGGTCAAAATCAACTTGGCCATCATCACCACATCACGGACTTAAGGAGGTTATGTTTCGTGGCTAAAAAAGTAGCAAACATCGTTAAACTCCAGATCCCTGCTGGTAAGGCAACTCCGGCCCCGCCAGTTGGCCCAGCACTGGGCCAGGCTGGGATCAACATCATGGGCTTCACCAAGGACTTCAATGCGCGGACCGCAGATCAGGTCGGCATGATCATCCCTGTTGTGATCACCGTGTACGAAGATCGTTCCTTCGAATTCATCACCAAGACACCGCCTGCAGCAACCCTGCTGAAGAAGGCCGCTGGTGTTGAACACGGCTCCGGTGAACCGAACACCAAGAAGGTCGCCAAAGTGACCAAGGATCAGGTTCGCCAGATCGCGGAAACGAAGATGCAAGACCTTAACGCCGCAGACGTCGAAGCTGCGATGCGCATGGTTGAAGGGACTGCACGCTCGATGGGCTTTGAAGTCGAGGGCTAATGTCCGGATCATCGGCGAAAGCTGAATGAATCAAGTGGAAGGGCTCCGGCCCGTTGACCACATTTGCAAGGAGGAAAATCCAGAATGGCTAAAAAAGCAAAGAAGTATCTCGAAGCGTCCAAACAGGTCGACGCGACTAAGACTTACACGCCGGAAGAAGCAGTTGATCTCGTGAAGAAGATCGATTTTGCCAAGTTCGACGCAACCGTTGAAGTTGCTTACAACCTGAACATCGATGTCAAGCAGGCGGACCAGCAGATCCGTGGCGCCGTTGTCCTGCCAAACGGGACCGGTAAGACTCAAAAGGTCATCGTGTTTGCGGAAGGCCCGCAGGCACAACAGGCAAAGGATGCCGGTGCTGATGAAGTTGGCGGCGACGACTTGGTTCAAAAGATCCAAGACGGCTGGCTCGACTTTGATGTTGCCGTTGCGACCCCGCCAATGATGGCTAAGGTTGGTCGTTTGGGCCGTGTTCTCGGCCCGAAAGGCTTGATGCCTAACCCGAAGACCGGCACCGTGACCATGGATGTCACCAAGGCAGTCAACGACGTCAAGGCAGGCCAAGTGGCATACCGTGCTGACAAGGCTGGTATCGTTCACGCCCCGATCGGCAAGGTCTCCTTTGACACCGCAAAGTTGCTGGAAAACTTCAAGACGATGAACGACGTGATCACCCGTGCACGTCCTGCCTCTGCGAAGGGCCAGTACATCAAGAGCTTGACCGTGACCTCGACCTTTGGCCCTGGCGTCACAGTCGACAGCAACGCCTTCTAAGGTTGTTTGCAAAAAAAGTCGTCGCCACGTGCGACGGCTTTTTTATTTTCTCCGGTTGACGCGTCTGACTTGGAATGTTACACTCGTTTTTGTGTTAATTCACTCTGCCTAAGACTCAGGTGGCGCAAGCCTTAATTATCCTGCCGAGGTGGTATCGGTTCAACAGATACCTCTATGTCTTGGTAGACATGGAGTTTTTTTATACTTAAAAGAACTTCGATCAACTAACAGGAGGTGAATCAAATGAGTGAAGCGATTCAAGCACAAAAAGCCGAGATCGTCAAAGGTGTTTCCGAGCAGTTCAAAGCCGCATCCAGTGTTGTTGTTGTCAACTACCGCGGCTTGACGGTTGCTCAGGTCACCGACCTGCGCAAGGAGTTGCGTGATGCAGGGGTCAAGATGGAAGTCATCAAGAATACCTATCTGCGTCGTGCAGCTGACGCCAACGGTTACGAAGATCTCGACGAGGTTTTCACTGGCCCGACTGCCGTTGCCTTTTCCAACGACGATGTTGTCGCTCCTGCCCGCATCATGAAGAAGTTCGCGGACAAAATCGAGGCATTGGAGATCAAAGGCGGCATCATCGAAGGTAAGGTTGCCACGCTTGACCAGATCAATGAACTGGCCAGCTTGCCAGATCGCGATGGGCTGCTTTCCATGCTGCTCTCCGTTCTGCAGGCTCCGGTACGCAATGTCGCATACGCGATCAAAGCGGTTGCCGAAAGCAAGGACGAACAGCCTGCTGCCTAAGCGTTACGTTTTCTATTCCCGCCGCATTGCGGCATAATTTCATTTTAATTGGAGGAAACAAACATGGCTTTAGATAATGAAGCAATCATCAGCCAGCTCAAAGAAGCTTCCATTCTTGAACTGAATGATCTTGTAAAAGCAATCGAAGAAGAATTTGGTGTCTCCGCTGCTGCCCCTGTTGCAGCTGCAGCTGCTGGCGCCGGCGATGCCGCTGCTGAAAAAGACAGCTACACCGTTGAACTGACCGAAGCAGGCCAGGAAAAGGTCAAGGTCATCAAGGCCGTTCGTGAGATCACTGGTCTCGGCCTGAAGGATGCGAAGGGTCTTGTTGATGCTGCGCCTTCCGCTATCAAGGAAGACATCACCGAAGACGAAGCAAACAAGATCAAGGCTCAGCTTGAAGAAGTTGGCGCAACGATCACCCTCAAGTAACAAGTTAGAAATTCAATCGAACACGCTCGATGCTAAAGCCAGTAATGGCGGCGGTGTCGGGCGCG
>NZ_RHOG01000022.1 GCF_003946405.1 Lacticaseibacillus yichunensis
CCTCTGCATTCATTATACGACAGTAACGGAACGGTTCCCATGAAAACAAGGCACTTACAAATATTCAGTATCCACTATAAAGGCGAAGTCACACAGGCTCGGAATTGAATTTCAGCCACCCATGACGAACGAGTACGATTCAGATGGCACACAGTCTAGTGAGACGATCCTGAAGGTCGTCAGGGGACAGAAACTCACCCCAGAAGACGTTCTTAGGGCGCATGGATACGACCCAGAACAATGGCGTATTTCAAATGCGACTTCCAACTATTGGAAGCAGACGCCCGAGGCAACCCTGTATCAGAGTAAGATTCGGCTGGCACCAAAGGGCGGACTACAGCCCAAGGAACTGTCGGTGATGCTCAATGAAGATGTCACACCGATCAGAGTAACTAATATCAAAGCGGGACGCCATAACTTGGTGATTCCGCTTTTTGATTTACACTTCGGTATCACGACATTGGAGATGTTAAGGCCCAGGCTTAACGATCTGATTGAGATTATTGGGCGAGGCTACAAGCACGTTGTCATTGAGTTAGGCGGCGACTTGCTTCATTCCGACTTCATGGCGACTACCCAGACGGTCAAAGGCACTCAGCTTGACCACGCGGACACCGTAAAGGCGTGGAGCGAGGCCAAACAGTTTATTGGTGCAATCATACAGGCGTGTCTGCAAAACGCCGCACACGTCTCAATACGAGCAATTGGGGGAAATCATGATTTTGACATGCAATGGGCATTCGTTGATGGCCTGAGTGATCGCTATCCGCAAGTTAGTGTATACAATACCATTGAGTATCGGCAAGCGTTCAGACTTGATCACGTTGGCATTATGATGGCCCACGGCGATACGGCGCTGCGCAAGTTGCCAATGCTATTTGCAACAGAGCATTCAGACATATGGGCAAATTCTACATGGCGCGAGGTACATTACGGCCATTTCCATCATGAGGTAGTCGACGACGATAGTGGTGTGATTCTTAGACAGATGGGCACACCCAAGCCGTCAGACAACTACGAGAAGAAGAACGGCTACACCATGAGCCATAAGTCGTGGAAGGTGTTTGAATACGATGAGAGCAGATTGCGGGTGACGTACGATGTCTAATCGTATGATCCGAACTGACTACGGCTACGTCAGCGGCATAGAGCGATCAATCATTGAGAAACTATCGAGGGAAGAGAAACACATGCACGCAATCATTTATACCAAACCAAACTGTGCCAAGTGTCGCATGACATCCAACCTGCTGTCTCGTGCCATGCCAGTCCAAACAATCATGGCTGACGAACAAGACTATGCACGTTTCCGCAAGCAAGGCTACAAGTCTATGCCAGTCGTTACCGTGTACAAGCCAGATGGCACGCGCGATCAATGGTGCGACATGAGGACAGACAAGATCAACCAATACAAGGAGGCTGACTAACATGTACTACTTCGTACTACTGCTGACGCTGATCTTCGTGCTGGCCAAGCTGTTCGGCTTGATCGCATGGAGTTGGTTACTGGTGTTCGTGCCGCTGATTGCTTGGATCATCTGGATAGTATTCTGGATCGGACTAATTGTCGTCACCGGATTACATGAGGAGTGACGGCCATGCCCATGCAAAAGCTGTCCTTCATCAATGGTAAGCCAACGCTTGTGCCAGTCAACCAACGCACGCGGCAATCATCCGACCGCCAATATAATCAGCGTAGGGCGGACGCCGACAGCGATTACCTGAGCTTCTATCACTCCGCTGCGTGGCTGCATACTCGCAAGCAAGTGCTGATGCGCGACAACTACCTTTGCCAGCGATGTGGATTGGAAGCCACGCTGGTTGACCACGTCATCCCCAGCGAAGACGATTGGGAAGACAGACTGAACGTGGACAATCTGGAGGCCCTTTGCAAAGACTGCCACTACTGGAAGACACGCAGGGAGAATGCTAAGCGGAAGAAGGGAGAGCGACGTGCGATGCGCATCAATGTCATTGCTGGTTATCCCGCAAGTGGGAAGACAACATATGTGAGAGATCATTGTGGAAGTCATGACTTGATCTATGACTATGATGCGCTGATGGCGGCGCTCACTGGACAACCGGCGCACACTCACAATATAAACGCCCATGACTATGTGCAACTCATCTATGAGATGATGCTTCGTAAGCTCAAGGCAGAGCAGACATTCGACAATGTGTGGATCATCCTGACTTATCCAGACGACAAGCTCGACAGTCTGCTGGTGAACAGAGATGTTCATCACATTCGATTGACAACATCAAGAGAGATTTGCGTTGCGCGTTTGCGGGAACAAGGACGACTCGATGCGATGGAAGCAATCAACAAGGTTGACCAACTTTTGGCCGACGGAAAGTTTGCCGGCTATTCGGCGGGTGGGGATACCCCCCTCGGTTTTGTCGGGGGTTAGGTCTGTTCGGTCTCTTGAACGGCCGTCCTATTTTTCTCGTCCCATTTTCTATCCATTTTATAGGCTAAAGTGGAGTGCTGCACCCTATTTATGAAAAAGGGGGTGACGTGGTATGGCAGGAAAATATAAAGTTTTGAGCCAAAGCAAGGGCAATCTGACTAAGCTCCAGCAGGAAGCCAAGGTACAAGCGGAGTTCCTGGCGGCAGACGGATTGCCGGAATTGCAGAAGACGCCACCAAGTCATCTCGACCCCCTGGCGAAGCAAGAATATCGCCGCATAGTGGAGAGCATTGGCCAACTTCCGCTGCGAAACCTCGACCGTGGGGAGCTGGAGAATTATTGCACGTGGTATTCGGTATATAAAAACACATCAACGCGGATGAAGCAGGCCATGGCGGTGGGGGATGAAGAGCAATACTTTGCTTATGTGGGTATCCTGAACAAGGCGACCGCCGCAATTAAAGGATTAGCGAGTGACCTCGGTTTATCCGTGAACAGCCGCATGGCAATGAATATGCCTAAGACTGAGGAACAGAAACGGAAGTCACTCAAGGAGGTGTTCGGATGACATTCAAAGACCCGTTGCCGTCATTTGTGGGGCGGGTGCTGAGTGGGGAGCTGCTGACATCGAAGGCAGTCCTTCAAGCCGTCCAACGCCACAAAGAAGACTTGAAACGGACCGACTGGCGTTGGATCTATGACGCCGAGTTGGCTGGCAAGGCCGTCGCATTCATGGAGATGCTGCCCGAGCCTAAGACTGGCAAGCCGACACCGCTCGCGCCGTTCCAGAAGTTCATCATTGGCAGCTTATATGGCTGGGTAGACAAGGACGACAACACCGTGCGCCGGTTCACTGACGCGTTTATTTCTATGGCTCGGAAAAACGGGAAGAGTTTGCTCATTTCTGGCGTCATCACCTATGAGTTTCTGTTCGGCAAAAATCCTGAGCGCAAGCGGCAACTATACACCGCCGCGAACGACCGCAAGCAGGCCGGCATCGTGTTCGGCATGGTCAAGGACCGCATCAAAGCGTTGTGCCGCAAAGATTCTGATATTAATCAGATGGTTAAGATCACTCGCGATGAGATCGTTAATCTCGACGATGGCTCGATTATCCGCTCATTCTCGCGTGACGCTGGCCTGGTCGATGGCTATGAGCCACACGTTGCCGTTGTGGATGAATATGCCAACGCCAAGACAACCGATATGCTCGAGACGCTCGCGTCTGGCCAACTGTTGTTGCCTAGTTACCTCACGTTCATCATCTCCACCGCTGGGTTTGACATGAACGTGCCCATGTACACGCAGAATTATCCCTATGCGAAGAAGGTGCTGGCTGGGGATGAGACAAACGACCGCTACTTTGCGTTTATCGCGGAGATGGACGGCATCGAAGAGGTCGATGACCCTGTGCTATGGATCAAAGCAAACCCGTTGCTGGACGTCCCCGCGTTGCATGACCAGATAACCGATTATCTAACTGGCAGGCTCAAGGCCGCTCGCGCTGATGGCACAATTAACTCAAAGCTAATCAAAAATTGGAACATCTGGCGGCAAGCAACCGAAGACAGCTATATCGACACCGAAGTCTGGAGTAACTCACAAGGCGATGCGCCAAGCATCCACGGTGCACGTGCGTGGCTCGGCATTGACGTTGGCCGCGTGGGCGATTTGTTCGCCATCACGTGGCTCATCCCACAAGAGGGCAGTTGGTGGCTCGACGGTTATGCATTCGTTGGTAGCCGCGATGGCATCGACAACAAGCAGAAGACTGACCGCATCGACTACATCGGCGCGGCAAACGCTGGTGAAGCAGAGGTGTCAACGCTGGAGTCTGGCATTATCGACAACGACCGCGTTTATGAGTGGCTCGCAGGCTTCATCGAAGACAATGAGCTTGACGTTCAAGGAATTATGTATGATCCGTATCAATTTGGCCCATTGCTGACCATGATTGAGAAGAATCATCCCGAGTGGCCAATGGTCGAAGTTAGGCAGGGCACACTCACACTGTCCATGCCGACCAAGCAATTCAGAATGGACTTAATCTCTGGCAAGATAAAGCACTCCGCAAACCGCATCATGCGTGCGGCCGCAATGAATGCCGTGCTGATGAGTGACAACAACGGTGTGCGCATCAACAAGAACCGCTACACGAACAAGATTGACATGCTGGACGCGGCGCTGGATGCCTACGCCGTGGCATTCCGCACTGACATTGATGATTATCTGGACGATGACCGCGTGTTTAGCGATGACTTCGGCTTCTAGGGGGATGAATAATGGCAAATTTAATCAAATTAATCGTCCTAAACGCGCCGGCAATCGTCCTGATTGCTGGTTTTTTATTGCTCGCGGCGGCAGGCTTTTCGGTGAGTTTGACAGTGGGGTTGGCCGTTTCTGGCCTATTGATGGTCATTTTGGCCGTTATCTTGATGATTCCTGACGGGAAAGGAGGTGATTAATTGAGACTATTTAGAAGTTTGGACTATGCAACTGATGCAGACCCAAATTGGGCTGGCTCACTGCTTGCAGATGGGACACTGCCGTCATTCCGTGGTGGTTATGTGGGCATCAGTGCGCTTCGCAACAGTGACGTGCTGACCGCCGTGTCCATCATTGCGGGGGATGTGGCACGGTTCCCCATGATTGTGGAAGACAAGGCAAAAGAGACCATCGTGCCGCTCGAAAATGTCGAATATCTGCTGAACACAAAGGTCAATGGCCGGCTATCTGCTTATCAGTGGCGCTTTGCGATGACTGTGAACGCCATTTTGACCGGCAACTCATATTCCCGCATCGTGCGCGACCCGCTGACCAATGAACCGTCAATGCTCGAGTTTTATGCGCCGTCGCAGACTGAGGTCGACACAACAGACCCGAATCACGTTGTCTATCGCTTCACGCCATATAACAGCGGATACACCATCGTTTGTCAGCAAGAAGACGTTCTTCATTGGAAGTTCTTCAGCTATGACACATTCACTGGCCGTTCGCCGCTTCTATCGCTCGGCGATGAGATTAAACTGCAAGAGCAGGGCATTGGGACGCTCAAGTCATTCTTTGGCGGGGGCCTCAAGGGGTCAGTGCTCAAGGCTAAAGGCAAGTTGTCTGCTGATGCTCGCAAGAAGATGCGTGAAGACTTTGAACGCGCCCAATCTGGAGCCGCCTCGGGTGCACCAGTGGTGGTAGATGACACCGTGGAGTATCAACCGCTCGAAGTGGACACCAGCGTGCTGAACCTCATCACATCGAACAATTATTCCACCTCACAGATTGCAAAAGCCTTGCGCGTGCCAGCTTATCGACTGGCGCAAAACAGCCCGAACCAGTCCGTTAAGCAGTTGTCTGATGACTACATCGTCAACGATATGCCGTTCTATTTTGAGCCAATCACCACCGAGGCCGAGATGAAGCTGCTTGATGATGAGCAGCGACACAAATTCAAGATTGAGTTTGACACGTCCAAGGTGTCGGGGCCGAGCGTGCAAGACGTGGCGTCAATGAAGACCAACGGCATCATCGTCGGTAACGAGGCGCGCCAGAAGCTCGGCATGAAGTCGATTGATAACCCCGACATGAATCGGCTCGAGAGCAATCTCAACACTATTTGGCTCGACCAACGTGCAGCCTATCAAGCCGCTAAGGCGGCAACGAAAGGAGGTGATGCACATGAAGGAAATTCGCATGATGACAACGCCGATTGAGCTGCGTGATGCCGAAGAAGGCAAATCGCAGGCCATCACCGGCTATGCGCTGAAGTTTAATCGTCAATCTGACCCGCTCGGCTACGGCGACTATCGGTTCCGCGAGACCATCGACCCGCACGCACTCGACAATGCCGACCTGTCTAACGTGGTTGCGTTGTTTAACCATGACCAGTCGCAAGTGTTAGGCCGCACGGGCATTAATCTCACATTGACCGTGGATGAAGTTGGCTTGCGTTATGAGCTGACACCGCTTGACACGCAGCTTAGCCACGATCTGGTGGAGAATATCCGCTCCGGTGTTGTCTCGCAGTCCAGCTTCGCTTTCACAATCCCAGATGACACCGACGCTGACAAGTGGACACGTGACGGGGATGCTGAGGCACCTTATAACCGGCTCATCCGGTCAATCGACCACATTTATGACGTGTCTCCGGTGACTACGCCAGCCTATCCTGACACAGAGGTCAAGGTGGGTGCACGATCACTCGAAGAGATCAACAAACTTGACCAGCCGCCGAAGTGGCAAGAAGACCGCGATGCACTGGTCAAGCAGTTAAAACGTGAACAAATCACTGAAGGCCTATAAAGGGGCCTTTTTTAATTAGGAGGAAACAAGTATGACTTTAGACGAAAAGCTCGCCGCACTGCGTAAACAGCTCGACGAAAAGCGGGCGGCACTGCCTGCTATGAAGGAAGAAGTGCGCTCGTTGGCTGAAAAGGCCGAGAGCGAAGAAGATTTTAAGGCGGCACAAGACAAGCGTTCTGCTGTCGAAGCCGCAGAGAAGGAAATTAATGACATGGAAGGCAAGCGCTCTTTGTACGAAATGGCGCTAAAGGGTGAACAAGTACCGGCGAAGGTGGCACCAGCGACTGAAGACCGCCGTAAGGAAGTTAATGACTTCATCCGCGCAAAGGACTTGAGCAAGTCTATGACTATTAGTCTGCGTGAAGACGCCGTTGTGTCCGAGACAGCAGCTGACAATGGCATCAAGTCTGCGGACAATACGCTGACTATTCCCATTGCCCAAACTTATGTGCCACAACGCGAACTTGAGACCGTTAGCGACCTCAAGCCATTCACGCACGTAATCGCGGCAAAAACAGCTAGCGGCACATATCCAATTCTGAAAAATGTGGATGGCGTGCTTCACGAAGTTGCTGAGCTGGAAAAAAATCCGGCACTGGCCAAGCCAGAATTCTCCAAAGTTGACTGGAAGATTGGCACCTATCGTGGCTCCATTCCTATCTCTCAGGAAGACATCGACGACAGTGCCGCTGACTTAGTTGGCATCGTTGCCGAAAATGGCCGCCAGTTGAAGCGAAGCACCGCCAATAGTGTCATTTTGGCAGCATTCAAGACGCTCACCGCGAAGACAGTCTCCACCGTTGATGACCTCAAGCATATCATTAACATCGACCTCGACCCGGCTTATAACCGCGCATTGATCGCATCTCAGACTTTCTACAACTTCTTGGACACCATCAAGGATGGCAACGGCCGTCATCTGCTGCACGATGACATCACCAGCGCTTCCGGCAAGTCTATCTTGGGGATGCCAGTTGTTGTTGTGTCTGACAAGTCCTTTGGTGCTGGCAATGCGTTCTTGGGTGATGTCAGCCGCGCCATTCTGTTCGCTGACCGGGCCGATCTCGACATTCAGTGGGTGGACAATGATGTCTATGGCAAGTACCTGCGCGCTGGGATGCGGTTTGGCGTTGCGGTTGCTGACAAGAATGCCGGTTTCTTCTTGACCTATGTTGACCCAAAAGCGTAACGCCGTCCGAGAATGACGGCGGCGACACCACCACAACTCCGGATACGTTCGACCCCGCTGGCAGTGTGAAGCCGACTGACGCCCAGACCGTGGCCGACATCACGGCGTGGCTTGACGCCCAAGGCATCGACCACACCGGCAAGACGCTGAAGGCTGACCTGTTGGCACTTGTGCCGGCTGAATAAGGAGGCGCGCCATGGCTGAACAACTGAACACCGATCCACTGACCGAAGACCAATTTGCGGTGCTGAAAATGTACTGCAAGGTCGACAACACGGTGGAGGACGACCTGCTGATGCAACTTGTCCATGATGCTGGATCAGAGATTGCCACGGCCATCCGCTTCGGCTCAACGCCGGAAGACTTCCTGACACCCACCGCCACCCGCGACCGTTTTTTTGCGGCCATGATGCGGCAAGTGAAGGAAGAATACGATTATCGCGGCGAAGGCGCCGAGGTGATGCGTTATCCCCTGCTAACGCCGGTCGCTGGCATCGTGAACCAGCTTCGCACTGAAACGGGTGATGCAGATGCGAACGACTAATATGCGAGAACGCATTACCTTTGTGTCACTTACACCGGCCGAGGTGAATGGCGTCATCGTGCCGGACAACCCGACTGACCAGATGACTGTGTGGGCGGAGGTACCCAAGGTTCCGTTGCGTGAGGCGAACGATCCGCAAACGACACTCGGCGTGCGGACAGAGAAGCCGACATTCATCATCCGCTTCTTGACTGACAGTAACATCGACCCATCGTGGTGTATCCGGTGGCATGGCGTGCTATATGACATCACGGGACTTGACCCGGATTATCAGCGGCGCGACATCACCACCATCACCACGGCGAAGAGGAAGGTGAAGCCCCGTGTCAGTTAAGACGACTGGAATTGATGAGTTGCAGGCTAAACTGCTGGCGCTCGACCTAGGCATCCAAGCAAATGCGCGCAAGGCCGTGAAGGACGGTGCCGAGGTGTTTGCTAAGGCACTGTCCGAGAATACGCCGGAATACACGGACGGCCCTGGCGCTGATGCTGTCCATTTAGCCGACCACGTGGCGCTGGGCGCGGTGACGGACAAGACTGGCGACATCTCTGTGGACGTTGGCTATGACAAAGAGACGGGCGGATATGCGCACTTCCCAAACTCAGGGACAAGCAAGCAATCCCCACAACACTTTATTGAGGCCACCGAAGAGAAAACGCGCGATGCTGTGATTGCAGCAATGCTCAAGCATCTGGAGGTGTGACATGAACGAATTCACAGTTAAATCCATTCTGGGCGCACTCAAAGAGACTCTCGATGAGATGCGCGGGCAACCATTGGGCAACAGCTTGTCTGGCATCTTCACCACGACGCCGCCATATGACGAGCTTCAGACCACGCCGGATGAGATGGCACCGTTTATGCGGGTGACCATGTTGCCTGGGGACGCTGCCGATTATGCGGACGATGCGCGCGTCGCTGAATATCCACGTGTCCAAGTTGATGCCTGGCTTCCCGTGACCACTGATTATGCTGACCTACAAAGCCAGATCTACGCGGTGATGCACGCGGCAGGCTGGGAACGCGACTACAAGGACGCCTACGTGGATGTCGACACGCCGAGTCTGCGGATGATCATTGGTTATTACGAATATCAAGGACTGCCGCTGGGGTAGTCCTTTTTTAATATAAAGGAGAACGAAATGACAAAAGTTAAATTTGGTGTTTCCCACGCCGAATACGGGGTCGTTAAAGGTGACCTTGTTGCGGACGAGACCAAGAAGTTGCCTGGCATGACCAGCGCAACGCTGGAAATTACTGCTGAGGTTAAGACGCTCGCGGCTGATGACGGCCCATATGTGACCGTTTCTGGCGGCATCAGCGAAGCCAAGCTGTCGCTGGAAAACTACGACATTGGCCCCGATGCGCAGAAGGACTTCTACGGCATTGAGACCGTGGGCGGCGTTGCCCTCTATAACAAGAGCCTTGTGCCGAACGACATTGCCTTCTTGCTTAAGACTCGCGATGAAGAAGGCAAAGGAATCTGGGTCGCCGTCCTCAAGGCTAAGTTCACTTTGCCTGGTATTGACGTCAAGACGGTTGACGGCACGCCTGACCCGACTGCCGACAAGATCGAAGGCACTGCGGCCCCACGTGGTGACTCCGACACCGGCAACATGATCTTGATTGGCCGCGAGTCCGATCCAGACTTCAACTTCGAGCAGTTCCACAAGTGCGTGTTTCCGAAGACTTCTGACGAAGCTGAGATTACTGTGACGCCTGCTAGCGGCGTTCAAGGCTAATCACTGACAGTTTGTCGCCTGTGAAATAAACAGTACTGCGAGCCGGCAGGGCGGCGCTTAGGAGGAAAACATGGCATACGAAATCGAACTTGAGATTGATGGCAAACTGAATAAATTTGTCCGCAACGATGAACCACATTTGCGCGACATCAACAACGCAACCAAACTCCAACGCAATTGGCTTCAGCAAATGTCGCGCGACGACGGCGCAACTAACCAAGACATCGACGAGGAAGAGCAATTGCTCGCGAAGTTTGCGGTCGACTTCTTCCACGGGCAATTCACCAAGGATGAAGTCATCGACGGCGCGACTAAGGACGCGGTGAACAACATCTATGTCACCGTTAGCGGCATTCTGGCAGCCGGGCAGGAAGAACCGTCGGGTGACGCCGAACCAAAAAAATCACCACGGCGGACGTCGACAAAGCCCTCCGCCAGCTTGACCGATTCTACAACGCTCGCCGCGAAGAAGGCTACACATTAGCTGACGTGGACGAGATGACGCTGGATGATATGGCGCGTTTCTCCGAGCTGAACAAGCTCATTGGCACTAAGGAGCAAGAGCCGGTTCTCGAGACCACCATTGACAAGGCGTTTCCATTTTTATTCGCAGGGAAAGGAGGTAAATAATGTCAGGAAACTTGGGACATATTGCGTCCACGATTAGTCTGAATATCGACCCGTTCCAGGCGTCTGCAAAGGCGCTCGGCTCGACCATTAAGGCCACGCAAGCCGAATTGAAGGCCCTCGATGCCACGTCTAAAGGCAATGAGACGACCGTCAACGGGATGAAGGCATCCTATGAAGCAACTGCGCGCCAGATGAAGAATTACGAGGCACAGCTCGCTCGGCAAAAAGCCACCTATGACAAGCTGTCCGGCGCGACCGCCAAGACTGACAAAGAGCAGCAGACGCTCAACGCTCGCACGGCTAACGCTGCCAGTGCCTACAATAAGACGTCCGCACAGATAGAAGCACTCCGCAACAAGATGAACACACTGAACAAGTCCATCTTGCTTCAGCAGTCTGGTTGGACTAAGGCTGGCGAAGGCCTGGAGAAATTCTCCACGCTATCTGGCAAGATCGGCAACGGCCTGACAAACGTTGGCTCGAAGCTGACCATGGGTGTCACAGCACCGATCGTTGCGGGACTGGGCACAGCAGTCAAGTCTGCCATCAGCTTCAGCTCGCAGATTGACGCCATTGGGCCGCTGCTGACAAACGGCGCGGCCGTTACAAAGAAATATCGCGACTCTCTCGACCAAATGTCGGCGTCAAGCCTCAAGTGGGCTGGACAATACGGAATCTCCACTGATGAGATCAATGACGCGCTGTCTGAGATGGTCAAGCGTGGCTTCAGTGCAAATCAAGTGCTCGGCTCGATGCCGTCCATTCTTGACGCGACAGTGGCCTCTGGTGAGCCCCTGGAAGACGTCATGCAAGCCACCGCGTCCATCATGGAGCAGTTTGGCCTGAAGTCTAACACCACGGCTGGCCAATTGAAGAACACGCAGGCCGTCACGGATGAGCTGACCTATGCAGCCAACGCTACTGCTGCCGGCTTTGGTGATATGTCACTAGCCATGAGCTATGTTGGCCCTGTCGCTAAGTCTGTTGGCATGAGTGTCTCAGACACGGCGGCGGCTGTCGGTGAGCTGTCTAACCAGGGAATTGAGGGCCAGAAGGCCGGCACTAACTTACGTGGCATTCTGACCGCGCTCATCAATCCATCTGGTGCGGTCGCGCAGAAGATTAAGTCCCTCGGCATGGACGCTGGTTATCTCAAAAAGAATGCGGGTGATATGCCGAAGATTATCGAATACTTCACGGCATCACTTGCTGGCATGACCAAGCAACAGAAGGCCTCCGCACTGGCGGCCATCTTCGGCCGGCAGAACCAAGCAGCGTTTAGCGCGATGATGGCGGCTGGGACGACCACGCTTCGCAACCTCACTAAAGAGACTGAGAATAGCGCCGGCGCCACAAAGAAGGTTGCTGACCAGCTCAATGACACGCAGGCGAACAAGGTCAAGCGATTCCAGCAGTCAATCAAGGCACTGGGCATCTCGTTTGGTCAACAGTTGCTTCCTACACTCGCACCGATCGTGGACGATGCGACCAAACTCATTCAGAAGTTCTCCGCGATGGACGCACAGACGCAGAAGAGCATCATCAAGTGGGCACTGCTTGCCGCCGCCGCTGGCCCTGTTGCTGGCGCACTCGGCAAGGTGATGAAGGTGACCAGTGGTGTCACGGGCGGGCTTGCTAAGACCGCCTTGGGCATTGGACGTGCAGTAACTGCCGCTAAAGCCGGCGGCACTGGCATGGAAGTTCTTAAGTCAGCATTCTCGAAGACCGCGCTCGAAGCCGTCAAGGCCGGTGGCGCGATGGAGACTGCTGCGGGCGGTGGCACAAGCCTTGTAGCATCACTCGCGCCAGCCGTGCCGGTAGTGTCTGCACTCGCAGTCGCCGTTGGTGCCGGCATTGCCGTGTGGGAGCTATGGGGAAAGGAAGCCGTAGCCTCTGCACAGCGCACGCAGAAGTGGGGTTCCGACATCGGAGCGTCCGCATCTAAGGCGGCCGGTTCGATGCAACAAGCCTCCGGTCAAATCAGCGGCGCGCTTGACAACACGAACCAGTCCACGCAGACGAACGCCAAGCAAATCGCGGCTGGCTTCGATGCTATGACTAAAGCGGCGCAGAAGGCCTCTGATGAGTCTGCTAAAGCGGCAAAGAAGCTGGCGGCGACACTCGGCGGCGACTCCGCAGACCAATTGCTCGCGGCAACAGCTAAAGAAGAGGCGGCTGACAAAAAACGCATTGCGCAACTGCAGTCTAACGCTGCCAAAGCTAAGGCCATCACAGCGGCGGCCGCTAAAGGTCAAGAGGCGCTGACTGCTGACCAGCTTCAAATCATCAAGAACCTTCAACAGGACAGCGCGACCGAAGCCGTGAAGTCTCTGTCACTGGGTGGTAAAGCGGAAAACAACGTCATCAAAGCCGTGCTCGGTCAGCGTACAAACATGACCAAGGAGCAGGCGGCGGAGCAGTTGCAAGAAGTCCACACCGCTCAAATGCAGGAGATCAAAGAATATGGCAACAAGCAACGCGAGATCAATGACAACGACCAGCTAACCACCAAACAACGCAATGCGGCGCTGGCTGGCCTTGAGAATGACTTGCAGTCTAAGTTGAAGTCCATTCGCCTCGGCGCCATTCAAGCGATGAAGCAGCAGGGCATGAGCCAAGACGAGATTATCAAGAACCTCTATGATAATTTTGGCTTCTACAACGGCGCGGCTGAAGACCTACTGACTGAATATCAGCAGAACATGTCCAAGACGGTCGTCAGCAACAAACAGTTTGCGGCCTCCATTACTAACGACATGGACGCCGCGACTAAGAAGGCTGGCAACGATTGGAACAAGCTGGTGCTCGACCCGAAGACTGGCAAAGTCAAGACTAACCTCGATGAGGTACTGACAAAAACGGCATCCACCAAGAAGGGATGGGCGGCGCTGGAGTTTGACCTCAAGAACGCTAAAATCACCAGCAACGCCAAGCAAACTATCGTGGAAGCGATGGCCGCCAGCAAGCAATGGAAGACAATGCCTGACTGGGAGAAGAATGCGGTCATTCGGATGCAAGGCCGTAGTGAGCTTGCTGACGTCATGGAGAAGTTCAAGAGCTGGAACAAGCTGACACTCAAAGAGCAACGGGCAATCGTTAACGGCGACTACACCGCGCTTGCCGACAGTCTCATCAAGGCCGGCGATTGGAATAAGATGACGATCGATGAAAAGCAGGCCGTTGTGAACGACAGGGCCACGCCGCCACTGATTGACTCGTTAATCCAAGGCAAGAAGTGGAACAGCCTCACATGGACTGAGAAAAAGGCCATCGTTGATGCTAAGGGTGCCGCTGATGTGGGCTTGCTATATCTCAAATATGGTCAGTTCGCAAAGCTCGATGACACGACGAAAAAGGCCGTGTTCAAGGACGAAGGCTTCTTGAAGCAGGTCGCCAACGACTCCATCAAATATCACAACTTTGCCACCTTGCCTGATAGCATCAAGAAAGCGCTGATGAATGACAAGGACTTGCGGCAGAAGTTAATTGATTCCGGCCAGCTTGTGGATGACTTCAATAAAAACCATAACCCGACGGAAAAAAAGCCGACTGCTGACACCGGAATCTTCAATCACAAGATGCTGAAAGCAACTGACAATACGAACAAATTCAAGAAGCAGGACGTGGGCAAGACCAAGATGCCAACCGCTGCCGACCACGCATCGCCTGACATCAACCGCGCAACTAAGGCCGCGAAGGCATGGCAAGGTCAAGGCATGGGAAGCACTAAGACAGCTAAGGGTAAGGATAACGCATCCAGCGCGCTGACAGCCGCAAAGAAATCATGGACGGCATTTGGCGGCAACGAGACCATCACCAAGACGTTTAACTTTGTGGCGAATATATCAGATAAAATTCGCAAGCTGCTCCATCTCAAAAACGGCACAACAAACTTCGCTGGCGGCCTTGCGATGGTCAACGATGCGCCCGGCCAGACTTATCGTGAAGCCATCATCCACAAGGCAACCAACACGGTAAGTTATTTTGAGGACCGAAACGTCATCACACCGCTGGCCAAAGGTGATGCAGTCGTTCCTGCCGCTAAAGCCGCGGCGCTCTACAACATTCCGCAGTTTGCCAATGGCACGCCAAACTATTCGGCCACGATCAACGAGATAAATGCGATGCAGATGACCACCGGCAACTCAACGCCAACCGTTAACGTAGCGGCCACGGACAACTCGGCTGTAGTCGCTGGCCTGAGCACACTCGCCATCTTGCTGAAGCAACTGCTCGACAAGGATATCGACATCTATATGGACAAAAAACGAGTTGCGGCGGTAATCAATCCTGAACTGGTAAAAATCAATCAACGGAACGAAAGCGTTAAGAAGAGGGGGATGGGAATTGTATGATCTCGTTTAAGTTTAACGATTATGATTTTTCAAAATTAGTTGTTGTCGAGACGCTGTCCATGCCGTTTCTCAGTAAGGAAGCGACGTTGACACCAGTCGGACGCGCAGACGGCTCGTTGTTCAATTATTCGCGGCACCTAGCGAACAAGATTGAACTGGGCTGTCACCTCGTGTCTGACCTATCTCGTACAAACGTAGCACATACACGTGACGCTATCCTGGCACAGCTTGACACAGACGCGCCGGCGCGACTGGTTTTCTCAAACGACCCGTCGCGCTATTTTAGTGCTATTTTTGACGGCGACCAAACTTATGAAGCTCGCTATGCAAACTTCACAGACATCACACTGACGTTCACCGGTCCTGATGGCTTGGCCCACGCTGTTACGCCAAAGACATTCACATCACCAACTGATACAACGGTGGTGAAGAATGTGGGCACAGCGAAGGCGTGGCCGGTGCTTGAAGCACAAATGCAAAGCGACAATGGCTTTGTTGGCTTCATCAATCCGAACACGGGTGGAGTGCTTCAGTTTGGAAAATTGGAAGAAGTCGATAAGATACCAGCGCCAAGCTCGGATAAGGCCATTGCGTTTAGTATGGAGACTAAGCCCGCCGGCGCTACCGAAAACACAGGCTTCATGCAATACGCCTACAACCTCAACGACACCAGCACACCCAACAAGTTTGATGGCGCAATGGTTTACGGCAATCTCAACGGGGACAAGAACTCGGCCTCACCTGGTTTCATTGCTCAGGACTGGGGTGCTTGTTGGCTAGGCCCATCGCTCCACGCCGACATCGTTGGCAATTATGATGACGATCAGACCGGTTCCTTTAACTTCTCGAACCGGTACCGTATTCCAACGGTCACAACACGGATGTTCCGTATTGAGACCACACTTGAGAGCGCCGGATACGGTGTGATGACGTGCATTCTGCGGTCGTCCACGATCAAAAAGAACGACGCATGGATGGATATGAATGTGAACGGCCGTCAGGTCAAGTCAGTTAGTATCAATCTCAAGAAGTTGCCACTAGACTTCTGTGAGCTTGAGATGCAGCGGCGTGGCGACACGGCAACGTTCATCCTGAACACAGTCAAATCTGGAACCACCCTTCAAATTGGCGGCATGTCCGTAAAGTACTCATTTTCGATTGAGGATTTCGGTCAGGTTCCAATCGATGCAATGACCGTCTGGTTCTCCGGCTACCGGAGCGTAGATTACTTCCCGATGGGTGTGTTCTGGTCGAACTGTTCTTTCACTTGGATAAACGCTGCGGCCGACATCGATATTCCGAATACGTTTTCAGCTGGGGACGTTCTGACTGTCGACACCGGCACCCATTCTGTAATGCTTAACGGTGCGCCAAGCTCGCTGTTCACCATCGGCAATCAATGGGACAAGTTTGGGATCACTGAACCGGAAACAGATATTCAGACGGTTGTCTCTGACTGGGCCACTCAGCCTGTCACTATTATCACGTTGGAGGAGGCGTTCGATTAATGGACTTTTACTTTTTTGACCGAAGTTTTGGCTATCTCGGCACCGCCACCACTGACGATACGCCGGGTACTGTCAAATTCGGCAACGATCAAGACGTACAAAGCGTTGAAATATCCAAACGAGTGCTGACGGCGACACTTTTTTTTGATTCTAGCCAATCCGATGACGTCGCGACTATGGCCGCCGGTGGCAACTTCTTACTATACAAAGATAACGATGGCGAAAGCGTGTTTATGGAAATCACGCACACCGAGCGGAGCCCGAAAGAGGGTACTCAGACTATTCAAGCGGAAGACGCCGGTATCGACCTGATCGATGAGACCGTGGGCGCCTACGCTGCGGACGATGCCTACACCATTGACTTCTATCTGGACGAGTTTACTTCTGATTCGGGCTGGTCGATTGGGGCCAATGAGATTCCTAACACTGCACTCAAGCTCACATTCGACACCGAAGATGAAACCGCTCTGGCACGTATCCTCGAAGTAGCCGAGGGATTTGGCGTTGAGCTGAGCTTCAGCTTTACGTTTGTCGATGGCGTGCTAACGAAGTTCATCGACATTCACAAGAAACGGGGGTCAGATACTGATGCCGAGCTAATCCGCGATTTCAATGTTGATGATCTGATCACAACTACTGACATTACCGGACTCTTTACCAGTGTCAAAGCAAAGGCTGACACGCATGGCACTAACGATAAACCGATCACCTTGAAGGGCCACACGTGGCAGTCGTCTGATGGCCGTTATGTCCTGGGGTCCGATGGTATCTTGCGAGACACTGAGGCTGTAAAGCTCTGGAGTCGTGGACTGTATACGCCCGGGTTGAGTGCCGACGCGCACCACCTCCAGCGCGTTAAGACATACACGACGGGGATTGAGTCGGACATTAGCTACTCTCAGTACCCAGAGGAGATTGAGAGCAAGTCCAAGGACATCACCGCGCAGAAAAAGAAAATCACCAGCGCGAACACGCAGATTGCTAACCAGCAGAAGTACATCGCTAACAAGAACATGTACATCTCGCAGTGCAACGCCCGCATCAAGACTTACCAAGCACGAATTACTCAGTACAACGCGGACATCGCCAAGCTGAAGACTGAGTCGCAGACAGCTACAGTGGTCAAGTCAATTGCCTCAAAGCAGAAGTCGATCACTAACAACAACCGGTACATCCCCAACCAGAAGACCTATATTGCCAACGCCAACACTGCCATCAAGGGCTATAACAAGAAGATCGCCGAGTACAAGGCGGACATCGTAAAGTACAACAAGCAGATTTCCACTGACAACGCGGATATCGCTTCGATGAACGCAGGGTCTGCTAAGCTACTGAGCAAGGTGCAAAGTAAGTTGCTTAACTTGGCACTGGCTGACCTCAAGGCGCACAATACGCCAGCCGTCTCATATGAGATTGAGGGCGCTGTGCTGCCTGATGGTGTACGCGTAGGCGATCGGGTGCACTTAGCCGACCCCGAAGAAGGCCAGTACATCGAGACACGGCTTCTAACGCTGACGCATTCTTATTCGATGGGCACGGTTGACGCGACATTTGGCGAGTTTGTGAAGGAACAGTCGGGTATCAGTCCTGAGCTGCAGGCCATTGCGGACACACTGCGAGCGACTATCAAGCAGACGTATACGTGGATCCGCTACGCCGATGATGACCAGGGCACTGGCATCAGTCCACTGGCGGCGGGCAAAGCGTACATCGCGATGAAGCCGAACCAAACGGACGCGGTGCCGAGCGACGATCCCGCCGACTATGTGGGACTGTGGCAAAAGGTCACTGGCGACCCCGGTAAGGACGGCGGGCAGGGGACACCTGGGACGCCGGGGGCTGACGGTAAGACGTCGTACATTCACACAGCCTGGGCGGATAGCGTGGACGGCACGGCCAACTTCTCGACCAGCGAAGCTGGTAATCGTCTTTACATTGGCACCGTGACAGACTTCACGGAGGCTGACCCGACAGACCCGACCGCCTACACTTGGCAGTACGTCAAGGGTGAAGTCGGACACACTGGCGCAGATGGCCAAGACGGGAAGGATGGGCTGACCAGTTACTTACACACCGCGTACGCACAGAATTCGACCGGCACGCTGGGGTTCTCCACTACCAGCGCCACTGGTGCGACATATATTGGTGTTTACTCCGACCAGACAGCGGCCGATAGTACGGTTGCCAGCAAGTACACCTGGATGCAGGCGCAGGGGCCAGCAGGCAAGGACATCACTAGTTTTGCCAAAGGTACCGCCCTTCCGTCTACAGTTGGTCCTGCAAACAGTCAATTTTGGCTCACAAATGCAGACGGCCAAGCTACGGCGGTCTATGTCAGCAATGGTACTTCCTGGGTAGCAACGCCGATAACAGCTTCTATGATTGTCGCCGCCACTTTTAAGGGCATGAATTTTGAGGGGGTCACGTTCACTGGCTCGAGCTTTTCCACCAGCAATTCTTATAAGGCGGATGGATCGGACACTTTCACGAGCGGAGCTACGATCACCAATACCCAGACCCTAGACAGCCACGGCTACAAGTCCTTGACTAAGGGCGCCATCATGGGGAGCACCGTTGCGGGCAGCTACACTGGGACCACGACCATTGATAACGCCGGACGCCTCATTGCAAGATCTGACTTCTCCAGCGGTGACTGGTCTGAGATGCGCGTGGACCCTGTCAATTCCTCATTCACCGCCACCAACAGTTTTGGCCAGCTCGGTCAGCTGGGTGCCTGGGATCTACAAGCCCTCAACGATTCTGGCAAATTGCTATGGCAGGGCGGTATGTGGATGCTGGAGACTCAATCTATTACACCTTCCAAGCCGCTTAGCGACTGTCTCAACGGCTGGATCATCCTATGGTCTCGCTACACCAATGGAGCAACAAGTGACGCGCAGTTCGTGGCGTCGTTTGTGCCCAAGTACTACGCACAAATGTACTCGGGCAAAGGGATGAACTTCCCACTATCCACATTCTCAACGAATAAAACGGTCACAAAGATGTTGCTGATCACCGACACGAAAATCACCGGACACGCGACAAACGGGGTTGATCCACAAAACGAGTTTGCGCTGCGTGCGGTGCTGGCAAACTAGGAGGCGAAGCTATGCAAGTTAGATTGGACACGGACGCAGAGGGCTATATCAACGGCTGGACGGGCGCGGAGTTTGCCGATGAGGGAGACACGATTGTCGAGGTTGATACGGACGCCATCGTCATCGGCGCAACAAAGCTGGTCGATGGGACGCTGAAGATAGATGAGGCAAAGCAAGCTGAGCTATACGCGCCAAAGCCGACTACTGAGCAGCAATTGATTGCCTCATTAAGTTTGCGTCTAGCGCAATTGGAGGCGAAGTCATGAGCAACTATGACCAGTGTGTACTATTTAACAGCTGGGGGATTGACCTAGCGCCATACGTGCCAGCGATGATAACGGCTGATGAGTACAAGCAGATAACCGGTAATGACTACGCCGCTGGGGCAAACGCCTAGCGGTATTTTTGTGGAAGGAAGTGAGAAAGTGACATTTTTGGGATACACGATTGGTGACTGGGCGGAGTTCATATCAGTCATCGGGGTGGGTGTGAGCGCAGGCAGTTGGCTGTTCAAAAAGATTGCCTTAGACCCATTGCGTTCTGATATTCAAGTGCTTTCAGAGACGATTAATCGTCAGCTCAAGCTGCACGAACAGTCACTGGCAGATTTGGGACAACATCTGAGGACACACGATGACGAGCTCGGTAGCCATTCGGTTAGAATCACTCGATTAGAAGACCATGTAGGCATTAAAGGAGAAGATAACCATGAAGATTAATTGGAAAGTACGAGTATTGAGCGTCAAATTCTGGCTGGCCCTAGTGCCGGCTATTTTATTGCTTGCGCAAGCTGTGGCTGCGCCTTTTGGATACAAGTGGGACTTCGCCAATCTTGGTACACAGCTGACTGGCATCGTCAACGCTGTATTCGCGGTGCTGTCAATTCTTGGGGTTGTGACTGATCCGACGACCGCGGGCGTGTCCGACAGCTCTCAGGCTTTGACCTACACCACACCAAAGAAGGGGGACGGTAGCAATGGTCAAGTATGACAGTACCTATGCGCTGGCGACTAACGCTGGCAGCTCGGCGAAGGCGGCCACGCAGTATATCATCCTGCATGACACTGGCAACGCCAACAACACCGGCACCAACAGCGCCGTGAACGAGGCCGTCTACATGAAGTCCCACTGGCAGTATGCCTATACACACGCCATTGCTGGGTGGGACCGTGTTTATCTGATCGGCGAGCCTGGTTACGTAGCATATGGGGCTGGAAGTCCGGCAAACGAACAAAGCCCGTTTCAGATCGAGCTTGCCCGCTACGCTGATCACGATAAGGCCATCGCGGCCTATCAGAACTGGATCGCGGCGGCCGTCTACTACGCAGACAAGTACGGCATCCCACGGACACTTGACGGCTCAGGTAACGGCATCAAGTCGCACAAGTGGGTGAGTGACAATCTTTGGGGTGACCACCAAGACCCATACGCTTACCTAACCAGCATTGGCATCAGCAAGACGCAGCTCGCGGCTGACTTAAAGGCGGGCAAGGCCGCCAGTAAAACTGCCGCGCCAAAGTTCGACATGAAGGACTATTGGACAGTGGCGGAGCTGGAAGCGCGCAACTCAGGGCTGGCGGAGATCATCGCAAAAAACGTCTACGCATACACGGACTACACTTTCGCGAAGAAGATCGGACGACTGCCAAAGGGCACACGACTGTATGCGACAGCGGTGTCGAAGACAAAGCTCGGCTATCCGTATCTCAAGACGACGGTCGGCTGTATCAGCGGCAACAAGAACGTCGTGAAGCTGATTGCGGCGGAAAAGAAGAAGTGACCCACGGCCTCACCCTTTGCGGGGTGGGGCTTATTTTTGTGCGACGAGCTACAGAAACTCATCGACCAGCGGAGAAGTGAGCTGTAAATTTAGCTTGGAACGTTATATTATTGCCCATATCGTGCCCTCATTTATTTACAATTGGGTTCAATTTAGAACAGTGACAAGTTTTGAAATGCCGGGAAATGGCCTTTTTGATAGATAACAATACCTAAATTTAGTCCAGGGTCGTATCCATGGAAATGGACGGCTCGGTCGGGTAAGTGCCACATCGCTGGGTTAGATTCCGCGGCCGAGATTGGGTGCGAGGCAAGCCATTGAAAAACCGGAATGATCGTTGTTCCGGTTTTTTTACTACGCCCGAAGATAGATGGGTGTCAAGCTTTTGGAAAAGCAAGTGGTGAGCGCGGACATTTATGAACACGGGCTAGAATGATGGAAAACTAAGCAACCTGTTTTCACGTCTTCTGCAGCTGAAGGGCGCTGTCGTTTTTCGATGTGAATGGGAGAAGTCGGTTCTCCGAACTCAGCAATAAGCAATCATGAATAAAGTGCTACCCGCATTTTTTCCCGTTTTACAATGGGCTTCAACCCGAATGTCGGGTGGACCTGCGCACCCTTTTGAAATGCTATAATGGAACGCGAAAGGCAGGTGGGCACGGTGGCAGAAGATCTGAATGAGTTTATCAAGGCGAAGGCATTGGGCCTGTCGACGATCAAGCCAGATGAAAAACGCGAATTCCTTGGCAATTTTCGCGAGCGGGTGGCGATGGCGGTCACCATCGGCCAGCTGCACGATCCCCGCATTTTTGACCTGCTCGACGAGGTGCTTACGCGGTATCCGCAATACCGCATCTATCTTAATGGCCTGATGAACCAGGCCCTGATCACCCAATATATGCAACAAGCGCTGGCGCATGATTATCCGTTCACCATCATGGCCCAGCCGGGGATGCGGGTGAAAAAGACGCCGCTGGTCAACGATTTTGGCTGGGTCCTTGCCCATCCGACCGAAAAGATCAGCCGGCCGATCTTGCTATGACAGAAGGAGGCTCTTATGGCAACTGAACAAGAGGCCGTGCAAACGGTCAAAGACGCGATGCAGACGCTTCGACAACAATTGCTCGATGGCAAGGTCTTCAAACACCTGCCAGATGCGCTGGGGGAGATCTACAACGCCCGGCCGTCTTTCCAGGAGACGCCGTTCACCACGCCGGATGATGATATGCGCGCGCTTGCGCGAATTTCGTCGATCAGCAAGCGCATCAAGGGAAGCAACGATCCCAAGATCAGCGATGAAGAGTTAAGTTTTCTGATGGATCACCTGGCGAGCCTCAGTCCTGCGGTGCGAGACAAAGGCGTCTTTTTCCTGATGGGCGATCTGTTTCAGGCGGATGCCTTCACTGTTGCCCAGATCGATTGGCTGGCCACGTATCTCCAACGACCCGATGTGCTGTTTGCACACATTCTCGAGCCGCAAAATGACGCGGTCTTTCTGCGCAGTTTTGCGGTGATGTTGCTGTCCGGCCTCGTGTATGCGGACAGCCGCTATCACGTGCTGTCGGCCGAAGCGCATGAGGCGCTCACGCTGAATTTTGCCACCTACATCATCCTCGAGCGCGATGGGCGCGGCTATGTCGATCCGCAGGGGTGGGCGCACGCGTACACACATATCGGCAACCTCGCCGATGAGCTGAGTCAGGTCAAGGTGCTGAGCCGCGGGCACAAGCTCTTCCTGATGGCCACGGTGCTGGAAGGCTGGCAGCGCATGGATGATGCCCTGGTCTTCGGTGAGGATCAGCGCATCGCAGGCTACTTGACCAACTTGGCAGTGAAGCATCAGTTTTACGCGGAGTCGCTCGTGATGTGCTTAACGAGTTGGCAAAAACGTGTGACGACCATGCGGCCACGCGAATCGGAGGCGTTTTGGAACCGCTGGTACAACCGTTTGCGCTTGCTGGAGGCGCTGATCATCCGCTCTGACATGCCAAAGGGTGTCATTGACTATTTACAAAAAATAATCGACGTCTATTAATTTCATCTGACTACGTGAAAATTTCCGCAACCGCATCTGATTGATTGATGTGGTTTTTTATATTCTGTTATCTTTGCATCGGGACGCCAGCTTATAAATTTTTTTGTTTGCTTAGACTTCAATGATACGCGCCCGAAAAAACTAGCCAAAACTCATACTCGTCAGTATAATATTGTTATGGAAAAGAGCGTAGGGAACGCGCCTGCCTGATGCAGGCAACAGCTAAGGGAGTGTAAGTCATGCAACGAGAACAGGGACCACTGCGGATCTTGGGGGAAAGGGTCCGCTACTATCGCAAACTCAAAGGCCTCTCGCAAGCCGAGTTGGCCAAGGATATTTGCACCCAGGCGACCATCAGCCTGATCGAAAAGCGCAACAAGGTACCGAGTATGAACATCTTGATGCGCCTGATCGGGCGGCTGGATATCACCATGGATGATATTGTCGTCGCTAATCACGACAGCATTCAGCAATCACTCAGCGACACTGACAAGGCATTGCGCCGCGGGGCTTATCCCCAAGCCGCCGAGTTTTTGGCCAAGGTCCGTTCGGAAAAACTCACCACGGAAGAGGACAAGCGCCGGTTCAACTATTACTCGGGGATGGTGGAGCTTTTTGCTCATAAAGCCCCAGACGAGGCAATCTATTACTTCGGCCGTGTGCTGACGCCGATGTTGGTCAAGGACCGCGATCTGCTCACCATCATGGCGACGCTGGGCCTGGGACTCGCCTATGCCGAGAAAGGGACGCATGAACGCGCACGGGTCTATATCGACCAGGCGCTGGCCCTGCTTCATGATGCGCCATTTCCGGAAGGCCGCTATCTCGATGTTGTGATCACGATCTATTGGCACATCAGTCGCGTCTTTTTCGAATTAGAAGAGTACGCCGCCGTCTTGACCAATGTGAAAACCGGCATCGACTTTGCCACGAAACACGACAGCCTTTTTCTACTTGATGAATTGTATGCGCTCCAGGCGCGGGCGTATGATGCCCTGGCCGACAAGCGCGCAGATGAAAATTATCAGATCGCGCTTGCACTTGCGCGGGTCAACCACTCGCCGCAGCTGTTAGCGGCGCTGGAGAATGAAACGAGCCAGCGCGAACTGGCGTGAAAGACGAAAGATCGCCCCACCAGACAGTTGTTGATGTCTGGTGGGGCGATCTTTTTTGTGTGGCGGGCGAGACGCAGGCTGCGCTCCGCACCCTTATAGTTGGGCTTCGCGGGGCAGGTCTGAGACAGCTAGGTACGCCCGTCACTCGGGGCGAAGTGCACCCCAAGCGCCGTGCTAGCCTAGCTGCTCAGACCTAAGCGCCCCGCTCCGCACCCTTATAGTTGGGCTTCGCGGGGCAGGGGTGAGACGTCTAATTGGGACTGTCACTCGGGGCGAAGTTCGGCCCCAAGCGCCATTCCCAAATTAGCCACTCACCCCAAAGCGCCCCGCTTCGCACCGTTTTTCCAGTTGGGCTTCGCGCAGCAGGGGCGGGTCATCTAGGCAATCTGGTCACCCGATGGTTTCACCATCGACTGCCCAGACTACGCTAGCTGCCCGCCCCTAAACGCTGCGCGACGCACCCTTATTTCTTTGGCGCCTGTTTCTTTGGTGCCTTGGTGGTTGCTAGGGCCGGCTTGTTGTTCAAGTCGGTGCGGACCACGAGGACGTCACATTCGGCGTTTCGAGTCACGTATTCGGTGACGCTACCGATCAATAGCCGTTCGACCGCATTGAGCCCAGTGGCGCCGATCATGATGAGATCGATCGAGAGCTTCTTTGGCAGATCGCGGGCGATCAGTGTTTTCGGCGCGCCGTATTCGATGCTATAGGTGACCTTTTCCAGACCGGCCTTATGTGCTTGGTCGATGTAGTCTTCCATCGTCTTTTTGGCGGTGGCAGCCACTGATTCCACCATATTCGTATCAAAACTCGACACGTTCGAGAACGACCGTGTGTCTACCACGTTGACAAGATCGAGTTCGCCGTCATTTCGTTTCGCGACGGCAACCGCCTTCTGGAAGGCAAGCTCGGATTCATAAGAGCCGTCGATCGCGACCAAGATATGCTTGTATTGTTGTAACATTGCCATCACCTCCGCTTTAATTGTACTTTATTGGCGCATGAAATGAAACCAGACGCTATTCTTCATCGTCTTCGATCAGGTTCGGCAGGCGAAGCCCAAGCACGCCGACACTCACTGCGCCGATCAAAAGCGCGAGAATATCAACGACTGCGTTTTGCCAGATCACCGGCACCAAGGCGATCACCCCGGCGATCAAAATGAACCACGCATAGTTACGCAAAGCCTGGCCCGTTTTTTCCGACACGGTCTGGCGGGTGAGGAAGCCGTGTTTTTTATACCCAAACAGGTAAGCGGCGAGCGTAAAGAGTAAGATGGCGTACAAGACAAAGACGATTCTGATCAGCATAAGCGGGTCCCTTCGTGTGCATAATAATGAATCCATTGTAACAAAGCCCTGCGGCAAAACAACTGAGCGGGTGCTGTCAGGGCAAAGAAAAAACCGGCAAATGCCGGCCTAAAGTTTGCACTTTATACGAAAGCCTAGTGGTGCCGTTTTCTTCCCGTTAAGTTGAAACCCGCTTTTCAGTAGGTGGGACTAGACGACATGCACGTCAGTCATTCAGTGAAAGAACAACACGATGCCTGCCACTTCCGGTCCCAATGTGGTGAGACTGTTCGGTCAACTGATAGATGGGAAGCGCGCACACCTTAGAACTTCCATGACTCTATGGTAGCACTGAACCGCCGATCGCGCAAGAATCCTTGCTTCGGGGAAACCGCTTTAAACGACAGCGTGTGGGGAATGGCAGCGCTTCACCTGCTGCGCTTTTCCATGTCGTGCAGGCGCGTCAATTGGGCGGCCAAGGCCTGTTCATATTTGCCGGTATTTTTCGGCGCGTAGTAGTGATGGCCCACCATTGTATCCGGCAAATATTGTTGTTTGACCCAGCCGCCTGGAAAATTGTGCGGAAGCTGATAGCCGACCCCGTGGCCCAGCGCCGCGGCGCCCTTGTAATGGGCATCGCGCAGGTCGTCGGGAATACTGCCGGCGTGGCCCGCTTGAATGTCGGCGAGTGCCGCATCGATCGCGCTCATGGCACTGTTGCTTTTCGGTGCGAGGCACAGATCGATCACGGCGTTGGCGAGGGGGATGCGCCCTTCAGGCAAGCCGAGCCGCTCCGCAGATTGAATCGCGGTGAGTGTCCGACTGGCGGTCTGCGGATTGGCGAGGCCGACGTCTTCGTAGGCGATGACTAAGAGGCGCCGCAAAATGCTTGGCAGGTCGCCGATCGTGATCAGTCTTGCGAGATAATGGAGGGCCGCATCGACATCGGAGCCGCGAATCGATTTTTGAAATGCGGAAATGATATCGTAATGCGCGTCCCCGTCGGCATCACCAGCGATGGCGCGCTGCTGGAGCGATTCGTGCATCACGGCTAGCGTCAGGTGAATCTCACCGTCCGTTTCCGGTGTGGACAACGTCGCAAGCTCTAAAGCGTTGAGGGCACTGCGCAGATCGCCGTTGGTCGCGGTGGTGAGAAACTCGCGCGCCTCGTCATCCAAGACGACCGCGTGGTTGCCGAGGCCGCGTTCCTTGTCAGCCAGTGCCCGGTCGATCGCCGCGCTGATATCCTCCGGCGTCAGCGGGAAGACTTGGAAGATCTGTGACCGCGAGCGAATGGCAGGCAAAATACTCATGTAAGGATTTTCGGTAGTGGCGCCGACTAACACGATGCGGCCACTTTCAAGAAGCGGTAGTAAAAAATCTTGCTTCGTTTTGTCCAGCCGATGAATCTCGTCCAGCAGCAGGATCACGGTGCCACTCATCTTGGCTTCCTCCGCCACGATCTGAAGATCCTTTTTCGTGTCAGTGGCCGCGTTCAGCATGCGAAAGGCGTATTTGGTGGTGCCGGCGATCGCGCTGGCGATGCTGGTCTTGCCCGTGCCAGGCGGGCCATATAGAATCATTGAACTCAGGCGTTTGGCCACCACCATTCGGCGAATGATCTGGTCGGGGCCAACAAGGTGCTGCTGGCCGACGACCTCATCCAAGTTGCGTGGCCGCATGCGATACGCGAGTGGTTGTTGCATAATATCCCTTCTTTAATGAAGAAAACGCGCAGGCGACTGCCGCGCGTTTCGTGTCATGCCTTGTCAGGTTGCGCTAGTGCTCACCAAACAGCCGGTCAAACAGGCTCGGTTTTTCCTTTGGCGCCTGGGCCGTCTGCTTTGGTAAAAAAATGTCGGCGTGATCGATCGCCTCGTCGCTGGTGATCAAGAGGCCGCATGCGGTGTCGTCAGTCTGGGCCGTCTCATCGGAAACCAGCGTGAATGGTAGGCCGAGCTGCGTTGCTTCTGTCATATAGGGGGCAGTGAGCTCCGCCGGCAGTTTGCCATTCAGCAGCAGTTTGAAATTCGCCTTCGCCGCATATTGTTTGAGCAGGGGCTCTACCTGCGCCAAGGTGGTCGGCTCGCGCAACGTTTGATTGTCCACAAACAGCGCGGTGCGTTCCCGCAGCGACCCGAGGTAGTGGCGTCGTTCGTCAGGCCTGGTTTGCGGCGGACCGTACAGCGCGGAGTTGAGGTGGTCTTGCATCTGGTTTTGATCGTCTGCCATCGGATCCTCCTTGGGGGCTGTTATCGAATGCTCAAAAGGGCTAACATAGGTCCTATCTAGTATAGCAGAAAGGGTGAACGCCGTGTTTACAACGGCTGACTTTACCATCTTTGAGGACCCCACTTTGGCCGGGCGGTTAGGAAAAATTCGCACGTTGCTCGATCCTAAATTCGTGATCGCCGGCCAAACGCTGGCGAATCAGCTCGCCGCAGTGGGCCTGCCGATGCAGACCGTGCATCTGGCCAAGCATCTACGGCGGCATAATAATCCGCCGCCGGATACGTGGTTGGCACTGGCGACAAGCACCCGCGGGTATAAGATGCAGCCGCACATCGAGGTGGGGCTGTGGGATGATCGCCTGTTTGTGTGGCTGGCGCTGCTTCAGGAAAGCAAGGCCACCGGCGTGCAATTCGACCTTGCGCGCCTTGGCGCGCAGGCGGACCGCTTGCCGACGCCGTTTGAGCTTTCCGGAGATCACACGCAAAAAGCGGTGTTGCCCCTTGACGCGACGAATTTTGCCAAATTCAGCCAGCGCTATGCGACCACGCAAAAAGGGGAGCTGCTGATCGGGCAGACGTATCTTGCGACAGATCCGTTGTTCGCCGAACCGGATGAGTTGTGGGCCGATATTCAGCGACGAGTGGGGATGCTGGCGCCGCTTTACGCCGGGTTGTTAGACGCATAGGAGGGCACACATGGAAAAATTAAAGAACAGGCTGGACGCCTTCAGTGATGCGATCATCGCGATCATCATCACGATCATGGTGTTGAATATTCCGCCGGTCATGCATGATTCCTGGGCAAATTATCTGCAGTTGGGCAAAGCGGTCGGCATTTTCCTGGTGAGTTTTATTTTCGTGGCCAATATGTGGTATCAACATGGGACCGCGTTTTCCGAGATCGAGACGATGACGTACCGCATCCTGATTCTCGATATGGCGTTCTTGGCACTGCTGGCGCTGATGCCGCTGTTCACGAACATGATGGCGCTGCACACGACGCGCGTGTCGGTGATGCTGTATGGCGGGCTGCAGGTCGCGGTCAATTTCCTGTTTCGCTATCTCGCCAAGGCAATCGTCCATTTGCAATACACGGAAAAATCCGAGATGCAAAAGGTCTACACCAAGATCTACGGCACCGCCAACCGCTACTTGGATTTGATGAGTTTGGCAATGTTGGTCGTCGCCTTTTTCCTGCCGGATTTTGCAGTCATTTTTTACTTGGCGTATCCGATTCTGATGTTTTTGCTCAACAGTCAGGCGCGCCAGCAGATGTACGATGTGGCGACTTTGCCTACCGACCAGCAGGCGGATTTTGTTTCGTTGACAGCCGATGGGGTGCGGGATTTTCGCAAGGCCTGGCGTGAAGCCTCAGGGCGCACGAACGGGTCGCTGCCCAGTCGCCAGCCCAGGACGACAGGCGGACAGGCACCTGGCCAGGGCTCACGCACGACGACTGCAGATCACAATACGCCGGTTGAAAAGCGTGGGGCGGATGCTGGCGACCCAGATGCGTTCAATTTACATCAATGGCTAGACACGAGCGTTGATCCGCGCTGGCGCCATCAGGTCGAGCGGCGCTTTGATCACATGTCGCCGACCCAGCAGGCCCAATTTGAACAGAAAATGGGCAAGTGGTTCGAGTTGCAAAAAGCGGCGCGGGACCAGCGGCTGCAGGCGTCCAAGGATGACCAAAAACCGCGCGACTAAGAAGAGCTGTTTTGGAGCGCCGTATGTCGGGTTTGGCAAAACGCAAAAAAGAGGTTGAGACTGGGGATGTCTCAACCTCTTTTGCGTCTCATCACGGGTTGCGAAACGCGCGCGACCGGTGTTATTCCAATGAGATAAAGTCGCCGGCCCCAAGTAGGAGCTGGACAAAATCTGGCACGGTCGCCGTGCGATTCCAGTCGCGCTGCCATTCACACGCCAACTGGGCATTGGTGGTCAGCTCCGCGCCGGCTTGGGCGATGCGCGACAGGGCCGTTTCGTGCGCCACAACGGAGGTTCCGCCGACCGCATCGACAACGGGATGGACATAATAGCCTTCACGCAAGGCGTCTAGCGCGGGAAAGGTGAGGCAGGCTTCCGTCCACAAGGCGGCCATGATGAGGTGCTTGCGGCCAGTTTTTTTGACGGCTTCAACAAAGTCTTGATCTTGCCACGCATTGATGCTGGTGCGGTCGATCGTTGGCGTGTCTTCGAGCAGTTTTTTCAACTGGGGCACGGTGTCCTTGTTCCGGCCGGTGGCGACGTTGACGGTCGACAAAATGATCGGTACTTGATACACTTGCGCAAGTTTCACGGTCATCTCGATATTGTTGATCAAGGTCGGATGGTCGATCGAGCGAATCGAGCTGATCTGGGTCGGCTGATAATCGATCACGAGCAGCGCACTGTTTTCCGGCGTCAGCAGGCGGTCTTCAAAGGGATCTCTTCGCGGATAGCTGGTCATCTGAAATCTCCTCCCTAAAAAACGTAATCTATTAGACAAGATGATTATAAAACGGAGACGGCGAAAGCGGTAACAATATGCTTTGCCGGACGAGGAGGCCTACCATGGCAGTGACGCTCAAATACTTGGTCGAACACGGCGTCACCCGCGCCGAACTTGCCAGGCAGATCGGCTTGGCCCCAACCACGGTGACGCGTGTGCTTCGGCAGCAGCGAACGACGGACTTGACGAAGCGGAAGGTCAAGTCCTATTTGCGGCAACTAAAAAAAGGCACACGCCAAATGCCACCTGGACTTGAGTTATCCGTCCAGAAAAGAATAGCGCTGGGGACAGCGATCGCAGTCGGAGGGAAAACACCTTTGGCCACCATCGGACTTCCCGCGCAAGTTAGCAAACAGGGGACGTTTTTTTTTTAGACGAAGCCTTTACCGACCCGACCCAAATGTTGGTCTCGCTCACCGCTTGGGCAGAAGGCGCCCGGTTCAGTCAGCCCTTGACGGAAGGTCTCAATCCCGCCGGTTGGTATCCGGGTTCTGAATCGAAGGCACGTGTCGCCAGTCCGCAGCGGTTGAATAAGGTGCTCGGTCAAGTCGGTCGATCGATGAAAGCCCAACTTCTGTGGTTGCCTCTCCGGACGTTTCAGCTGGCAAGCGGCAAGCAAGATCCACTTTACCCCTACCTGATCGCGATTCTCGCACGCGTTCTCGCCATCAACGCATCGTCTTTTACAGTCGTCCTCGATCAGCGTTCCGATATCCGAGCAGAACATCTGACCACAGATCTTGAGCATCTAGCCGACTTCATCTATGTTGAAACAGGCCGGCGCGTGACACTGCAGGGTCTGCTCATGGATTCAAAGAAAAGTTTGGGCGTGCAGACCGCCGACTTCTTGGCCTTTGGTGGGATGCATCTCCTGATTCCGGCGCTTGCGGCATTCAATATCAGACGCTTGGAGTATGAGACCTTGATTGGGGAGCCCATTTACCAACGTTACGCGCGGCTGCATCGTGAGTTTGCCGAGCGGTGAGGGTTTGGCGTCGGGGTTCTTCGGTGGGGGATGTTTGCAAAAAATGCCAGGTCTCGAATTTGAGACTTGGCATTTTTAGTGTTTCGGGTACCTGGATTGAATGCAACTTTCCCCTTTTTTGGAAGCGAAGAAAACGCCAACCGGCAAATTTCGTCAGTTGGCGCCTAAAGACACACTAAAGAGGCCTCGAGAGGCGTTGTGAGCGCGTGCGAAAAGCTTAACTTTTGTCCTCGGCGCGTTCGCCCACCAGTTCCCCATAGCGGAAGCACATCGCGCAACATCCGCCGGCGATGATCACCCAGCTGCTTTGATCGGTGGCCATGCCATGGTTCCAGTACGCGAGGTAACACGCGGCCAGCAATAAGACGAAGACGGCCCGCAGCATGGCGCGTCGGGCCGCATGGACGACGCGGGAGGTGGTCAGCCCGCTGTAAAAGCCGATCGCCAGTGTCAACGTTGCGAGCATCAATGTCGCAGTGTCTGGCCCAGTCATTCCCAAGCTGCCCTGTTCACAGCGGAATTTTCCCAGTATCGATCAGTTGGCGCATCGTGGTCTGGACATGCATCAGGGTGCGATGCGCGTCGGCTTTGAACGACGCGATCTGCGCCTGTTCCACAAGTTCGGCACCAGCGTAAATGACGGCGCCGTTGATATCCGTCACCTGAAAGCCCGTGGGTGTCCAGGCCGCGGTCAGATAGCCGCCTTCGATCGCCTCGTCTAGTAGCTCCTGCATCCAGTTGCGAAGGCCCGCACCGATCACATCGTCTTCGCTGGGCTGTTCGCCGCGTGCCTGCGCCTTGTCGACCAAGGTCGCGACCGCCGCCATTGTTTCCGGAATCTCATGCATGTTTGTCTCTCCTTTCACTCACAGCGGCAGTGTAGCACAAACCCGCCGCGCCGTCTGCTTTGGCGCCTCAACGCTGGGATGACTTTGATTAAAAAATAGTGGCGCGCGTGGCTGATGGATGGCTGGATATAAGAAATACCGGAAATGTTTTTAGCGGAGAAAATTATAAAATAATTAGAGTTGAGTCCAAAAGTTGCCTGCACTCAGGTATAATGGAGACAATGGTGCTCGCCACGATGGGGGGCCAAGCTGCGGAAGCCGACGTCGCGGACCGCGGCCGGACTGGGCGACGGACAATGAAGGGAGTCTGTGATGGCAAGACCACAACAGCACTGGGAATTGTTCGAAGAAAATGAGGTCAACGCGCAGTTTCATGAAGGACAGGTGATGCGTTTTCGCTCTGCGTTGCTCGATGGCAAGCAGGCGCAAGGCGTGATCACGAAGCGTTATAAAAATTCCTGCATGATTGATTTTTCCGCGTGCCCAAAGATCTCACAAGCCGCAAAAGAGGAATTGAATTCAAAGATTGTGATCAGTTATCAGGCGTTGGAGCCGCTGACTGGGACGGACGACTAAAAAAGCTGGGCAGAGGCCCGGCTTTTTTGCGCGTGGGGTGGGGCGGTGACTGATTATTTTCGGAGTCGGGCCGCGGGCACTTCGAACAACTTAATACAAAATGGCGTAACCGCTAACAATTCGACCAATCGGGGGATGGGCCGCATGCGAGCAGGTTGACTGTCCGCATCGGAACTTAGCGGGCGGTGCGCGGGAAAACTGTTATCTGGCGCGCACATCGCCTAATTGCCCCTTGCGCCGGCTGCATTCTAGTGCCACAATGAATCAGAACAAAATAACGGCCGACAGAGAGCGGCCATTTTGGAGGCAAAATTGAATATGAATCAAGCAGAAGTGCACACTGTTGACGGCGCCACTCACGAGCAGAAACTCGTGATCGCGTCCACCGCGTCAGGGTTTTCGCTGGAGAATATGGACATCATGTTTCTCTCGTTTTCCCTGACCCCAATCATCGCCGAACTCCACATCTCAAGTGGGGCGGCTGGTTTGATTGGCTCGATCACCAACATCGGGATGTTAGTCGGCGGGGCACTTTTTGGTTTGCTCGGGGATAAATACGGGCGGGTCAAAACGTTCTCGCACACCATCTTGATCTTTGCGATCGCCACCGCGGCCATGGCGTTTGCCAACAACCTATGGGCGATCTACTTCCTGCGTTTTCTGGCCGGCATCGGGGCTGGCGGGGAGTATGGCGTGGGTATCGCGCTGATCGCGGAAAGCTTTGACAAGCACCAGATCGGGCGGATGACCTCTGTTGCGGCGATCGGCGGCCAGATTGGGGCAATCATCGCTGCGTTAGCCGCGTCCTTCATCATTCCGCGGTGGGGCTGGCACGCACTGTTTTTGCTGGGGGTCTTCCCAGTGATCTTGACCTTCTTTGTTCGCCGTCACCTCAAGGAATCCGATGATTTTCTGGCGGCGCGGGCCGAGGCAAAAGTCAAACATGAAAAAGTCAGTTTCGCCGCACTGTTTGCCACGCCGCATCTGGCTACTCAGACGCTGGGTCTGATGGTGATGACCATTGTCCAGATTGCCGGCTACTTCGGCCTGATGAACTGGCTGCCTGTGATCGTTCAAAAGCAGCAGGGCCTGTCTGTTTCCGGGTCTGCGCTGTGGATGATCGCCACGATCGTTGGGATGTGCCTTGGCATGGTGGTCTTCGGCAACATTTTGGATAAGATCGGCCCACGTTGGGCGTTTGGCCTGTTTCTTTTGGCCAGTGCCATGATCGTGTTTGCCATCACGCTGGCGCGCTCTGCCACGGTTCTGGTCTTCATCGGCGCCATCGTCGGCTTTTGCTCCAACGGGATGTTTGGCGGCTATGGCGCGGTCATCAGCCAGCTCTATCCTGCGCGGATCCGCAGCACGGCCAACAATGTTATCATGAACGTCGGGCGGGCAATCGGCGGGTTCTCCTCGGTGGTCATTGGCCTTCTGATGGACCGCTACAACTTGATGGTCACCATGGGCTTCCTGTCCGCACTGTACCTGATCAGCTTCATCGTGATGCTCTCCTTGCCGGGGCTGCGCACCTTGAGCAAGCAGGCAAAAGCGGCGTAAGCGACGATCCAGTGTGATCGAAATTGGAAATAAAACGGCGATGCTGTTCCGAAATATCGGACAGGCATCGCCGTTTTTTATTCCTGACTGTCGCGTTTGGCTTCCAGTTGCGAGATCTGATCGTTCAATGCCGCGAGCTTGTCTTTGATCTCCTGCAGCGACAGGCCGCGGCCGGAGTAGCCCTTCGCCATGGCGCTGGGGTAATCATAATCTTCCAGTTGTTGGCGCTCATCGTTGAGCTTGCCGAGTTTTGTGATCAAGGCATCGTATTCGTCATCTGTCATTGGGACACCTTCTTTGTTGTGATGACAACAGTATACGCGGCGGTCGGATTAAAGCAAGGGTGGGTGTCCTCAGCTCCGCAACACAGGCACTTTGTATTTATCAAACCAGCTCTGCTTGAGCGTGCGCTCGGCCGCAAAAACGATGCGTCGGCTCGGATCACTGGTGACATGCCAATTTTGCCCGGCATAATAGCTGCGCACCGCCGTCGCATCGGCGCTACTCTTGGCGATCAAGATCATAAACTTGATGCCCGTATCATTGGTGAATGTCGCGGCGCTGGTCAGGTCGCCGCCGACCTGACTGGCGAGCTTTGCCAACGCGTTTTCATCGAGCGCCTGCTGGTTGCTGATCGGCAGGCCAAGGTCTTTGATCGCGGCCATCATGCTGGCGGGTGTGGCGGTCTGCGTCGAGGTTGTGCTACTGGTGCTGGTGGTCGTCGTAGTCTGCGGTTGGCTGCAGGCGGTCAGCAGCAGTAACGGGATGAAGGCCAACGCAAGGGCCTTCTTGAATGTTTTTTTCATAAGTCCTCCAAATTACTGATTTTCATGAGTATATAAAAAATATGCCCTGTCTGCATCAGTCGAAAGATGGACGCGAGCTGATCAATGGCGGTCGACCTCGTTTCCAGAGACGTCCTTCGGCAATCCCAATGCGGCGTCCTCTGCCGGGGTCGGGATGTGCTGGCCACCTGCCGAGAGCCGCTGCTGTTCGTGGGCGATTTTAGCGGTCAAAAAGGCGAGCGTCTCCTGCATCTCGGCGAGCTGGTCGACTACTTGTGCGCGTGTCTTGGTCAAAAGCGCGATCATCTCGGTTGTTTCCATGCCAGCGAAAATTGTTTGAATCTGCTCGACGGACAGACCCGCGCGACGATACAACACGATGCGGTCCAGCGCTGCAAGGTCTTCCTGGGTGTAATCTCTGTCGCCGCGGCTGTCACGCCCCGGATGGAGCAGGCCTTTTCGCTCATAAAAGCGCAGTGAATAGGTGGTGAGGCCGTATTTTGCAGCCATTTCTTGAATTCGCATTTTTTCTCCTTCTCATCGCTTGACTTACACCTAGTGTAACCGCGTAAGGTTGTGCTTGCAACTATGAGGAGGGACAGCATGGACACAAAAAAACAAAATATCGCGATGCACGCATTTGCGCTATCGAATGTGATGGTCGGCTTGGAATCGACCATCGTGGCAACCGTCATTCCGGCAATCGTTGATGACCTCAGTGGGATTCGGCTGATGAGCTGGGTGCTGACGGCCTATTTTCTGATGATGGCGGTCACAGCCCCGCTTTGGACCAAACTCGCGGAACGGTTTGGCACCAAGCCACTGATCTTGATCGGGACAGGAATTTTTGTGCTTGCCTCATTGACTGAGGGCCTCGCCGTCAACATGTACATGCTGATCGGCGCGCGCCTGGCGATGGGCATCGGCGCTGGCGCGATGGTGCAACTGCCATATGTGATCTACAGCACGCAACTGCCCACCGCGCAACGCGTGAAGCAGGTCGGCAATGCCAATGCGGCGTATTCGATCGCATCTGCAGTCGGGCCGTTGATCGGTGGCTGGATCGCGGATAGTTTGGGCTGGCGCTGGGTCTTTTTTATAAATATTCCGATCGGCTTGTTCATGATGTGGCTGATCAGTCGCAACTACCAGGAGTCGTTCACGCCAAACCGCCAGGCAATCGATTATCGTGGGGCATCGACCTTAGCCACGACGATCATTGCACTGATGCTGATGATTCAGGCACTCGGCGCACAGACGCCGAATCTGGGACTGGTCGGTGCGACGGCCGTGATCACGGTGGTCGTTGGCGTGTTCTTCTTTTGGACCGAGCATCGCGCCGTTGATCCAATCATTCCGTTGGGGCTGTTTCGCAATTGGTCCTACATGGCAAAAAACGTGCTGATGTTTTGCCAATACGGGGTCTTAAGTTTCGTCAACAGCTACATTCCAATGTGGGGCCAGGGGGTCTACGGACTGACGGCCCTGGCAGGTGGGTTTTTACTGGTGCCATCATCCGTCATGCTGGCCGTCGGGACCCGGCTTAACGCCCCGCTGCTGGCACGCCGCTCGGAAAAATCGGTGGTACGGCGCTGGAGCTTGGTGATGTTCGCGGCGGTGCTGATTTTGGCTTTTATCTGGCAAACTAGCAGCGTGGGGTTCTTAGTCGTGGCGGGGGCCTTGTTTGGCCTCGGCGCGGGGGTCGTGACGAGCACCGCCCAAGTCGCGGTCCAGGACGCGGTGCCAAAGCGTCAAGTGGGTTCGGCCACCGCGCTGAACGCCTTGATCCGGACGATTGGCTCCACCCTGGTGCTGTCGATGCTGTCGCTGAGTCTCAACACCACCTTCCGCCACGCGATCGCGGCGCATTCTGGCAAAATCAAGATCAATCAGCTCAACGCGATCAGTAGCGCTGCCTCCGCTGCCAAATTGCCGAGCCATCTGGTGCCGCTGCTCAGGACGATTCTTTTCCAAGGCTTTCATTGGCTGGCGATCTGGGCCTGCCTAATTATGGCGGTAAGCCTGCTGGTCAGTTTGCTGGATCCGTGGCGCAAGGGGGGCCTGCGCGACTAATTGGCTGGCGGAAAACTGCATGGCTGTCCAATGGGCCACGGCGATGCCGCTTTGGTGCAATTGCTGGCGACTAGGATCTGGCACGCAGACGCCGACCAATTTTCCCCGCCACGACTGGTTGCCGTGACGCGATGTCTTCATCCGCGATCCTCATCGTGGACGATTTTGCGATCTTATGTTAAACATAGTGAGGGACAATCGCCCAGAAAAAAATAAGGGATGATCGCATGATCGAAGCACAGACACTACAGCTCGTGAAAAATGAACTCACGGGCATCACCAGCCGCCAGATCAGCGCGGTGCTTGAACTGATGCAAGAGGGCAACACGGTGCCATTTATTGCTCGGTATCGAAAGGAACGCACTGGCAGTCTTGACGAAGTCCAGATTCAGGCCATCGAGGCAGCCTTTCAGCGCGCGACAGCCTTGCAGGACCGCAAAGCCGCGGTACTCAAAAGTATCCAGGAGCAGGGCAAGCTCACGCCCAAGTTGACACAGCAGGTCAATGCCGCCACCAAAATGCAGGATGTGGAAGATCTCTACCTGCCATACAAACCAAAACGCCAGACCAAAGCCATGGTCGCGCGGTCGCAGGGACTCGCGCCATTTGCGGATTGGATCAGCCGTTTTCCCACCGAGGACCTCCGCCAGCAAGCAAGGCGCTATGTGAATCCGGCCAAGAAGGTCAAGAGTGTCACAGAGGTCTTGGCTGGCGCACATGAGATCCTGGCGGAAAATTATGCGGATCAGTCCGCGCTACGCAACTGGGTCCGCACTTACACCACCAAAAACGGGAAGATCGAGGTCGCACTCAAGCCCAAGGCCAAGGCGCTTGATGAAAAAAGGGTCTACCAACAATTTTATGACTTCAGTGCGCGGGTCAACGAGATGTCTCCGACCCGCACGCTGGCGATCAATCGGGGCGAAAAAGAAAAAATTTTGACGGTCAAGGTGACAGTCGCCACCGGCCCTATTTTGCAACACTTGCATGAGCGACTGATTGGCCGCCACCAGCGCAGTCAGGCGACGCAGTTTGTCACAGACGCCTATGAGGACAGCTACAAGCGGTTCATCGGTCCAGCCATCGAGCGCGATCTGCGCAATGAGTTGACGGAGACTGCCGACACCAAATCGATCGAAGTATTTGGAAAAAATCTGTACAATCTGTTGATGCAGGCACCGCTTAAAGGTCGCGTGGTGCTGGGTTTTGATCCGGCGTATCGGACCGGGTGCAAACTCGCCGTCATCGACGAAAACGGGAAATTTCTCACCAAGGCCGTGATCTATCCATTTCCGCCTGCGCCTGCTGCCAAGCGCGCTGTGGCCCCAGCGGAGCTCACCGTCCTGCTGGAGAAGTACCATGTCACCATGATTGCAATCGGCAACGGCACCGCGAGTCGCGAATCCGAGCAGTTTGTGGCCGACACCTTGAAAAAAATTCATCGCGAGATCTTCTACGTGATCGTCAACGAAGCGGGGGCATCCGTGTATTCCGCCAGCCAGCTGGCCCGCGACGAATTTCCTGAGCTGCAAGTTGAACAGCGCAGTGCGATCAGCATCGGCCGCCGCTTACAGGATCCGTTAGCCGAGCTTGTCAAGATCGATCCCGAATCGATCGGGGTCGGCCAATATCAACACGACCTGCCAGCAAAGGCTCTGGCCAGCGAGGTTGATGCCGTGGTCGAACGGGCCGTCAATCAGGTCGGCGTGGATCTCAATACCGCCAGTGTGCCGCTGTTGACGCGCATTTCCGGGCTGACCAAGACGACTGCGACGAATATCGTGGCCTACCGCAACGAACACGGTCGCTATACCACCCGGATGGATCTCAAAAACGTACCGCGACTTGGCCCCAAAGCCTTTGAGCAGTCGGTCGGGTTCCTGCGTATCATTGGCGGCGTTGAGCCGCTGGATAATACGGACATTCATCCAGAAAGCTATGGGGCAGCGAAGCGCTTGCTGCACGCCGCAAATCTGTCCACGGCTGATCTCGGCGATGCCGCAAAAACGGCGACGCTGACGAAGGTCGATCCGGTGCCACTTTTGGCCACGGTCGGCGCTGCGACCTTGGTGGATATTGTGGCTAGTCTCCAACATCCAGGCCGCGATCTGCGCGATCAGATGCCGGCCCCACTTTTGCGCAAGGATGTGCTGACAATGGAGGACCTCCAGCCAGGCATGCAGTTGCAGGGCACGGTGCGGAACGTGGTTGATTTCGGCGCATTTGTCGATATCGGCGTCAAACACGACGGCTTGGTCCACATCTCGCGGCTGGCGAAAAAACATGTCCGTGATGCCAGCAGTGTCGTTGCAGTCGGCGATATTGTGACTGTTTGGATCGCCGAGGTCGATATGGTGCGTGAACGAATCGAGCTGACCATGATCGATCCGGATGAGGACTGATCTCGAACTAGTTACCTTCGTGTGACAGGCAACCTCTCACTTTTTTCAATCAAAAATGGCGACATTCCGTTCGGCACAACTGCCGATCTGGATGTCGCCATTTTCGTGTTGAGGGGCGTGAGGCGGGGTGGCCTTACAGGTTACGCTGCAGGAAGTCACTGATCGCGTCATGCAGATCGGCCAAGGCGGTGGCTTCGATTGGATAGTGGGAGCCATTGCGCAAGGTGGTGCGCGTGACTTGGACCTTGGTCAGCCGATCGAGGAACGGGTCGCTGAGACGCTGCGGGGTCCACCGGTCCGCATCGGGCTGAGTAAGCAAAACAGGGCAGACGGTGACATCTTCCGGTTCAATATCTGGGGCATAGGTCATATACGTGTTCATGAAGCGCATCGAGACCCGGTTGCCGCCGGACGTGCGATCCTTGAGCAAGATCTTCAGGCAATCAGGATCATTGACCAAGGCGGACATTTTCGATGGGATGCTCATTTTCATCTTGAAGCCGGATAAGCCGATGCTGGTCGCTATTTTCGTCAACGGAATGCCAAACGTGCCCCAGAACCAGTTGTTGGTCGTGGTCATTTGGACGTCTTTGCTGCGCTGGTCCAAAAAGGTCATGCCGATAATGCCACGGACTTTTTTATTCCGCGCCGCGACATGGTAGGTCTCCATGCCCCCGGCGGACAGGCCATACAGGAAAATCGGCCGATCATCTTTTGCGAGCTCGCTGTCGATCAGGTCGGAGCCGCACTGAACCCAGTCGTCATAGCTGATGATTGTGTGCGGTGCGACATCGGTGACGCCATAAGTCGGCATGTCCACAGTGATCGTTTCGTAGCCGTCCTGTGCAAGCGGGCCGCCGATGATCATCGAGATCTGCCGGCCGTTGGTGCCAACGCCATGAAATAGAATGATCTTCGCCTTTGCGTTCGGGTTGCGGAAAGTGTCCAGGTGCACGCTATTGCCGCGCCAGTTCCATTGCTCTTCGACAGGGTGGTATGTCTCAGTATAGTGATAAGCCGCCGGTAAAAAGTCTTGCACATCGCGCCACGCTTGTTGGTTTTCATAAGTTGTCATTGTCATGACCTCCATCTATTTGATGAACTTAGAATACCAAGGGGTGGGGCGCGGCGCGTTGATCTATGTTAACGACTCGCCAGGTTCTTGCGGATGCGGCTCAAACTTTCTTTTGTGATGCCGATGTAGGAGGCAATCTGGTTTTGCGGAATCCGCGCTTCCGCCTTGCCAAAAAGCGCCCGGAATTCCTGATAGCGGGCCGCCGCATCCAAATTTTGAAAACCGTATTCGCGCCGCATCTTGTAGCGCAGGGTGTCCTCAAGCACCGCGATGTACAGTTGCGTCAAGGCCGGGTCCGCCATCAAAATGGGTTTCATTTGCGCAGCCGCAAACCGCAAACAATGGAGGTCCTCGATCGCACTAAAGCTTTCGGTGCTGGTGGCCGAAAACAGGCTTTCGCCGATGAGGAAATCGCCCTCCAACATAAAGTTTTTCACGATCAGATGGCCTTGCTCATCGACCGCCGAGGAGCGCGCAAGCCCGTCCTGAATCAGATAGACCTGCTCTTGCGGCTCATCAAGCTCAAGAATGGTGCTATTGCGGGGAAAATAGACTTGATCCGCCAGCAACGCCAATTTGTGGATACTGGCAGTGGGGATGTTCGGGGCATACCGAGCCGTTGTTTGCGCGATCAGCTGTTCTTTAACTGCGATCTCCATGATGACCTCCTGGGAGTCTGTATTTGGGTCTCATTATATCGCGTTTGGGGGTGAGGTGGGCGATTGCGCTGCCGGAAGAAATCACACAATTAGAGGTGTCAGCTCAATAAATTAAATGCCTTGAGACTTTTGGCCGTATCGATCACGGTCGTTTCAGCTGGCCGGGGACGCCAATCTAGTTCGCGAATGGCCTTCTGGTTGGTGTGCGCAAATTTGCGGCCCAGCATCCCGACGATCGCGTTCACTGCAGGGGCCTTTTTGGCTGCGAGTCGCAGGAGCGTGTCTGGCAGTTGGGAAGTCCGCACGAGGCTCGCAAGGTCGGGCACATCTTTCTTCAGCATCTTGGCAATGTCGCGCATCGGAATATTTTCGGAGATCGCGTTATAGCGTTGGCCGTTTGCGGCGGGAGAGTTAACCGCCCGTATCTCCAGATCGACCAGGTCCTGGACGTCGATGATCTCAAAGCTGATCTTGGGATTTGGCGCGTGGCGGACGATCATTTGCTGAATGACTTGGACCGAGTGGGTGTTCTGCGGTTGCAGAATTGGACCAAAAATGGCGCCAGGAAGAACGGTCGTGAAGGCAGTCTGAGTTTGTGTCTTCATATAGTTCCATGCGGCTAGTTCTGCCAGGATTTTTGATCGGCAATACGCGTTAAGCTCAGGATTCGTTGGGTCCGTCCAATAAGATTCATCGATGGCCTGATTGGTCTCCGAACTTGGCGGGGTCGCGGCTGCCAGTGAGGAGGTCATTACCACATGTTTGACATGGGCTGCGGCTGCTGCCTTGAGCACGTTTAGCGTCCCATCGACGGCCGGTTTCATCACGGCCGCCTCATCATCTGGATCGTCAGCGCTCATTGGTGAAGCAATGTGTAAGACGAACTCGATATCTCGCATCGCAGCGGGCCATGCAGTTGCATCAGTCAGATCTGCGACCGCAAAACTGAGGGCGGTCGTGTCTGTGTACTGACTCAAGGCTTGTTTGAGTGTTTTCCCTTTTTCTTCTGAGCGAACGGTGGTACGCACCTGCTCGCCTCGTTTGAGTAAGGTGACGATCGCCCAGCTTGCAACGAAGCCGGTGCCACCAGTGACTAAATAATTTGCCATTGTATTGTCCTCCTCATGTCTTGCGGGAAGCACGCGATGATCACGGATGGTCAGGTATTGGCCCCGAGAAAGTCGCCGCTGTGCATCGTGTGTTTTCCCTGGCTGAGAAACATTTGTAACCTCAGCGTCATTAAGGTACACTGTCATCGAGTTCAAGACAAGCAGGTTGCCGGCATGTGTGACATAAAGGAGAAAGTGATATGGCAGCGACGAAGCACGCGCAACAGATCAAAGAGGATTCGCAACAATATCTGACGACTGCGCTGTTGCAGCTGCTGCAGACGCATGACCTGAACGAGATCAAGGTAACTGATCTGATCAAGCGCGCTGGCGTCAGCCGGATGGCATTTTATCGTAACTATCAGGCGCTAGAGGACATTCTTCGCGCGTATTTCGCGCCTCAGATCAAGGCGATCTTTGATGACGTGATCCGACAAGTACCATCTGAGGACAAATTGCGGGATATGGCGGCATTCTTTTCTGATTTCTATGCAGATCTAGCTTTAGCCGCAACGCGGAATTACGAATACATTATTCAGCAGATCTTCACCGACAATATGGCACGGTATTACGCGCAAGGGAGTGAGTGGGAAGATCTTGATGCCACCAAGCGCAGGTACTGGGTGACATTTATGAGCGCAGGCGTGTACGGCATTTGGCGTGAGTGGTTACTGCATGGCAAAGGGGAAAGCCTGGATGATATACACATTTTGATAGGGACACTGCAAAACGCGACAGTGGGCGCGCTGAAAGTGGGTGCACAATTCACAACCATTCTTGAAGCTAATTATCCGCACAAAAACGTGCCAGCCTCGAAAGACTGACACGTTTTTGTGTTGCACCGCTTTGTACCAGAAAATGTCCGGTAAAGGCGTTTTGCAGCGTTTTTAATTACAGCTTCTGGTGGTAACAAGGCAAATATTGTCAATTTGACTCAACACAAATCCAGGCACACCAAGGTATTCAAGGAAGACTTCTTGACAGAATGCTGTGAAAGTTAGCACCAATTGATAACTTCTGCAACAGCGTGCAACATTTGAGCTGACCTGTAAATACTACTGAATGAATCGCACATTTAACCAATGTGCGATTTTTATTCAAAAATACACCAATATCTGGAGTCAACTTTTTTCAAAGCATGCGTAATTGTGGTGATTACATGATATGCTTGACGGACAAGCATCAGTAACTTCACGCTGATCGTGATCATACTGGAGGACAATCAAATGGGAAAGATTGAGGCAGAAGCTTCTGAAAATGTGGTGAGAGTATGAACTACATCAAAGCAATCCGAATTCATGGATATAAGAAGTTTGAAAAATTTGAAGTTAAGTTTCAACCAGGACTGAATATTTTAATCGGCGAAAATTCCGCAGGAAAGTCTACGATTCTAGAAGCAATCGAAATTGTCCTAAATCAAGCAACCTTCAAATACGATTATTCGCAATTAGAATCGTTGCTCAACAAAACTATGATTGAAACGTTTCTAACTAGTGGCTGTTCAACTAGGCCACCATATTCTTGGTGCTGGTAGTAAATTTGTACCGGAAACGATAGGTTTGCCCGTC
>NZ_RHOG01000023.1 GCF_003946405.1 Lacticaseibacillus yichunensis
TTACTTGAGGGTAGTAAGAGCACATCGCGCCACACCAACGTTTGCGGCGCCTTGTACCGCATTTGTACCGTATTTTGTTGAAAATCACGCTTTCAGGAGGATCCCGCGATGGACGAATTGATTTGGTTCGGAGACACCTTGATGACACATGACCCAGACACAGCCGGCGTGTACCTTCTATGGAAGAAACACGAGCACAACCACCTGCACTTTGCCGGATTCTTTGATGCCGACACAACCGGAGACGAGTTGGCCGCGATGATTGCTGACATCAACCAGCAGCCACTCAATCCCGTCCAGCTGGCGCAATGCTACGCGGTCCAGCTGACGGGGGCGACAGCGAAATGAACACCGGCCGCTGGCTCAACGCCTCCGGCTATTTTTGTAGTTCGTTTCTCCGCTGGTCGATCAGTTTCTGCAGCTCGCCGAGATCCTCGGCGGTCGCCTTGCTCCGTATGAACGATCGAGCAGTTGAGCGGCTGGTAAGATACCGGCGGCGTTCTCGGTTGTCGGCTTCGTACTTTTCCTGGGCCCGTTTCTGTGCGTCTGTTTGAGCCATGGTGTGCCTCCTATTTAATGAACCATCCGATGACGGTAACGATGATGTCGATGGCGAGCAGTACCGCCAATACGGTCGTGAGCTTATTGTTTTTCATTAGCGTTGTCACGTGGTAAGATTTGTATGACAAACAGGGCTTTCGCCCTGCTGTCGCTATCTGAGCTTTTGTACGATGTCGGCTATCTTATCGATGATGTCGACGACAACCAAGGTTATGGCTAGTAGCTTGGTTGCTTTGTCGTATAAAGGCTCTTTCTTTTGCTTCTTACTCACGTTGCGCCTCCTTTCCTTAGGTATGAATATAGTATAGCACGGCTTTCGTGTAGTGTCAACACTATATAAATAAAAATAAGCCCGAAGGCTTAATTAGCAGTCTAACGCATTACAGCAGCAGCAAATCCGAGAATATCTTACGACGTTCAGAAGAAGTTTTATCTGTAAAGTCAACGTTCTGTACCCAATCAACCAGCTTAACCTGGTTCTGATTATTGACACCTACAAGAACATCATACCCGGTCAAGTACAAAATGTAGTCCATTCGTTTGATGTGGCCTTGTAGCCCGGAGTCTTCGAGAAAATCCAGTACACGCTTTAGTGCATTCAGCGTCGTGTCCGAAAGTTGGCGCATCTGAGTTGCGTCAAGCTTACTCAACTGTCCGGCCTTATTGTCAGAAGGGATAGGCGAATAATTCATTTTATGATATGTGGCTCTTGACTTCTCGTACGCAGGGTTCAAAAGCGCAACCGGATATGAAAGAGATGTGGAAAACGGGCTAAACAGTTCTCCATAGCCATAGTCTGAGGCAAGCTGTTTAAACTTATTGGCATAGTCTGTATAGATATCAAAGTCGTACGCCTTAGACCGCGAGAACGTAAGCTGCAGCTTGCTAACTCGGCTACCAGCATTGTTCAAAACTTCAAACCACTTTAGTTGTTCTTCTTGCGTCATATCTTCAGCAATGTGCAGTGTATATTCATATTTAGAAAGTTTTTCACGGATATCGATGATGTACGAGTAATGGCGTGTGGGATCATAACCAGGCATGCCAGCTAAATATTTCTTAAGCTTCTCGATGTTTTTATTTAGTAAAATGCCAGCAGGAATCTGGTTTGATGTGGGGATTTTTGCTTCTACGAACGTAGCCTTGCCAAAGTCGAATACGACATTACTAATTCCAGCAGCGTTCGTATACGCTAAGTAGTTAGTGGTCAACCGCTGTTGACCATCGATTACTGACCACTTCACCCTCGCAAGTTCATCATCGGTCATTGGCCGCCGGTCAATCAGGCTTATTTGTGGAGTGGCAGCCTCTTTATCAAGAATTTCATTAAGAGACAACGGTGAGATTGGCGCCTTCCCAAACAACTGATAATTTAACAACGCAACCATCTTCTTGGTGTTCCAGCTGATATCCCTCTGATATTGCGGTAAAGACAAGACCCCATCAGAAATATATTGATTTAAGTCTCGTATGGATCTAGACATCTTGCTATTTGTCGGGTCAAAATTATACGTTTTAAGTTTTCGTTCATTTAACCTCATGTCAGTCTCCAATCATTTCAAAATTTTAGCAGCTATTTTTAGCAGCTATTTTTAGCAGCTTGTGCAAAAGCATCTTACCATCATTTTCTTGCGCGTGCAACCTTCATGCTTTGTCATGCAGTCACGCCATTCATCCGACGGTCACTATCTTGGGGTGCAGTCAACCCCAAGACGGGTTTTTCTTCTTCAACCAAAAGGAGACCTCAAGAAACAAACACCGGTATAAAGGAATTTCTGATGTAAAGGCTGACGAAGCCAAAAGAAAAGCGCCCCATCCCTTGAGAAATGAGGACTCTCACGTCTTTTGCACAGTTTTACATCTTTTGCTAAATTCTGTAAAATCAACGTTTCTATGTCTCTGCAACTGTGTGATTTTTTGCACACAAAAAAGCCCCACCCCGCAAAGGGTGAGGCCGTGAGAAACTATGCTCCACTTAAAACAAATCATTCGATTTTTTCTGGATAAAACAGTGGTACTAACCCGTTTTTAATATCGTCTTGCACCTGCTTACGCTCCAGCTCTTTAGCGAAAACTCGCTTAAACTTCTCACTAAAATCCGTCATATTATCCGAAAGCATCATAACTCCAATAAGTTTTGCCAGATGCTGGTCGAGCTGGGGCAGCCCCGTGCCTTGGGATAGGAATTGAAAGTTTTTATGCGCCCGATACACTACATTTCGGGGTGATGTACTCAGAGGATTCCTATTGTGAATCTCTTTCATGACCTCTTCTGGAAAAATTCCATAAACATATTTATTAGTGAAACCAGCAATCCATTGCGGTCGCTTAGGATTTGCTGGATCAAAAGCATCGGAGATTCCGTTAAGTCGATATACCTGTTCATAGAACTCACGCGGAAAATGTGCCTGCCATTTCAATAAATCTTCAGACAGATAGGCGCTCAGAAGCTTCTGTAAAGCTTGTGACTCTCGATCATATTGATAGCCGGTGGCTTCGTCAATTAGGGCTGTAATCCCCACCTTTGCGAGCGAGCGAATTATGAGTAATGAACGTTGGTATACTTCCTCTTGCGCGAGGGAAAGCACGCCTTTATCATGAGCCTCGATATATAGATCAGCAACGCTCGGTATGATTGTTGCATCATATGCATCTGCAATTTTGCCATTTTTGGCTCTATATTTTACCGGTTGTACCTTCGCCGCCAAATCGTCGGTAATAAATGGAACAATGTTTCGAGCACCAATAAAGGTTGGGTAACCATTAACTCGAGTTTCGCCCCTTCTCGAACGTTTTAAAGCATTGAAAACGTCAGTGGCGGTAATTAGCCTCTTACCGGTCTTCGTAACAAAGCTGTACAACTTTGTATCGCCAATCTCAACATACCCGGAATTAGCGATTTCTTCTATGTTACTCATAAAATTCCCCCTAAGCATTCAGCACATTAACATGTAATGCCATTTTAGCACATCATATATATATGTCGATTTGGACCGCACAAAAAAAGCCCCACCCCCGAAGGAGTGAGGCCGTGAGAAACGATACTCCATTTTAAAAAAATCATTCGATGATATGCAATGCCGTTTTAGCATATCATATCGATATGCCAATTTGGACCGCACAAAAATAGCCCCCCCCCGCAAAGGGCGAGCCCTAATGTTAGAACGGATTTGCCGCCGCAATCTTAACTTGAAGCCTGTCCATTGGTTCGCCAATGATGCCAGCGTACGAATCTTTAAACGCCGCCAGCGACTTACCATCATCACAAACAACGCCCAAATATCCGGCTCGTTTGGTCGTCTGGCTGCGATAGTATGCCTGTTGATAAGTCTCACCCGCGGGCGTGGTGTAGATCAGCTCGACCGCATCGATTGCCTCACCCTTGATCCCGGCGCACCCGTTGACCAGATCAGCCTTGTTGCCTTTCGTGATCCAGGACAACCAGCCGGACTTGACGGTATGGACGTGAAACTTGAGACTGCCGTGAGATACCTTGGCATAGAAGTAGTCGTTCGGCTTGTTGGGTACCCCGGCATAGCCGTTGTCCCCCGAACCGAAGTTTGTCACCTCACCAAGCCAACCACCACCAAGTTGATGGAAGCCATACATCACGTTGACTGCCTTAGCTGCTCGCTTGGCTACGGGATTTGCAACAGGCTTACTTGGCTTAGTCGTTGCCGGCTTTTCTGGTGTTGTAACTTTGACAGTGCCTGAGCCATTGACTAGCTTTTCCCAGCCCGCCTTGTCGAGGTATGCAATATTCCGGTCAAGACCACCACCAGAAGTAAATTGCCAAATAGTAACGTCTTTCCATGCCCCGGTTGAGTAAATGAAGTCAGGCACAGACCAACTTGCTTCATTCGTTGGGTATCCGGCCAACCACAAGGCACTGTTAGCAGCCATCGAAGCGACTTGTGCAATTGAACTCGCTTGAACGTATACGCCGGGCCATACGCCGGTGAGACGATGGACCTCGGTAGCAAACGTCTTGCCCCAGGCGTTGTTTCCCCATGCAGAGTTCTGATTGCTTTCCCAGTCCAGCCACAGTGTTGCTGTGCCAACGTAGTTTTTAATCTGCGCGATGAAGTACTGAGCCTCTTTCTTAGGGTCATCACCGCCAGCATAGTGATACAAACCGAGTACCCCACCTGCCTTTTTGACACCAGCATATTGAGCATTGCAGAGTGGATTAACGTATCCAGTGCCCTGAGTGGCCTTGATGATGGCGCCATCGGTGCCCTTGATCTGTTCCTTCCAGTTCGGGTTATTGCTTGAGAGATCAACGATTTTTAACGTCATTATTTTGTATCCTCCTGCTTAGGCTTCGTATAGGTCAAAGCCTGAGTGCTGTCGGACACGCCCGCGGTCGTCGGATCAGTCACAACCCCAAGAATCGTAAGCAGAGAAAACACCGCATTGATCACTGCAGTCAGTTGGGTGCCAAGATTAGCAAAGTCCCACTTATACCCAAACACTGCGGCAATTGCCTGAATGACTAGGAGTAATGCCGGCACTGCTGCCAGCCAGAATTTTCCGCTCAATACTCGTACTTTCCAATTAATCTTCATGTTGAACCTTCCTTTCAGTTTTTGATCTGAAGTTGTAAAACCTTGTTGTACAGTGCTTCACCCGTTCCATTTCCGCCCAGGGCTTTGTAGCTGCGGAAAAGGTAATTCAAATCGTCAAGATCGTCGGTACTGATATACCCGGCCCCGATGTGCTGATTGCAAAGCATATAAACATCATGGTGCAACAGGCCGACAAGCCCCGCATAAATCGCCTTTCCGTGTTTTCGATGCGTCTGCCACTGGCTTAAAAACCAACCAACCAAAGCCCCCCCGCCCAACTCTACAAAAATGTCTAACCAACTCTTAAAATCCACATCATTTCACTTCCATTCAACAAAAATAGCGGCTACAACGCCGCCACAATTATATTTGATAATTACATTAATCGTCGGCTGTGCTATTGGCCGTATCGTCAGCAATTAAATCGTTGTCTAGTTGATCTTCTGTATCGTATACCAGTTGCTGAAAGGCGGCAACGTCAGCTCGAGTTTCTTTCTTATTTGCTTCGTATGTGGCTTGATTAATCACTGATGCAGTCACACTGCTTGGGCCACTACCATGTGCAATATTTGCACTCAGACTCATGACAGCCTGTTCATTGATTCGTGAGGTGCCTGTGATGTTGATATATTTGCTTATCGTTAAAGCCATAATTTAATTCTCCTAGTTTTTTTCCTTTTTCGCGATGGAAAAAGATTCATGCAGGCCGAAGTATGCCTCTGCATCCTGACCATCAAGTTCGTGATTAGCTGCATAATTATCAACAAGATGAGCTACGTCATCAATATGGTTGACATACGTGCCACCTTCAACTTCTGCTACCTGCTTCATTAATATGGTGTGCGCATGAAGATATTCATCGAGCTTAGCTGGCTGAATTTTAACGCGACCATCATTTTCACGAGTTAGAGGATTATCTTCAGTAACGGGCTTATTATTATCCTTTCGTTCGCCAAATTGATTTATTAGTTCTTTTTCTGCATCTTGCAGGGACTCCAAGGATTTATTCAAAAGCTTGACCATTTTAGAGCGGGCAATACTGTCGGCCCCCTTTAGTTTGATGGCCTGCAAGAAGTTGATAGCCGGGACCAAGTATGAGTTAGCGAGTTTGATTTTCATATGTGATTTCCTCCAATAAAAATGGCCGCCATCTAGGCAGCCATGAGTTTATGAATCTGTTCTTTTAACAATTTATTTTCGTCTTCAAGTGTCCGTATGCGCTTCTCGTGATCAGACAAAATGACGTTATGATACATCGGGATACGGTCATAATCGAGTGAGTCGACCTCGCCGTCCCTGTACTCGACCACTTGCGTTAGACCCGCTGCGGCAAAGTCATCGGCTATGAAACCGTAATATTTCTTCAACTGGTAGTCAGACCCGAGCTCGTTTCCTTGCGTCTCAGCGGCCGCTATTGTCTCAACCTCGGCTTTGTCGTACCAAGACTTAGGATTGATATTAAGGATGTTCTTAGCAACGCTGATGACGTCCTCCGCATCTTCGTCCATCAGCTTATATTTGCGAGCTGATGTAACGCGGCCGAGCACACCGTTAGAGGTAATTACCATATTCGAGCTGCCTGAATACGTTCTATTATATGTTGACGTACTACGGACATAACCGCTACGACTGTCAGTTGCCACAACTAAATCACCAGTTAGCGGGGTTTTATCATTTACATTTTCCGCATTTAAAACTACTGCCTTCGCATGTATTCCAATTTCGTTACCTGGGCTACCCGTTGTATTATCAACTTGGATGCCAAACGACGAAGTTGACGTTGAGGTCGAGCCGACCCATATAAACGGCCGGTTTGTCCCCCCATATACATTGAACCTATTTCCACCATATATCACGCTTTTCTGACTCGAGTACATAATCGACCCAATAGATGAAGCCGCAATTACAGCCCCGTCACCACCCATAAAGTCGTTGAATGGATCCCAATCAGAATAGTCTTGTGTGCTTATTACAGCGGATAACTTGCCCCGTATCCAAAGACCCGGAAGACTGTTTAGATATGCGCTATTATAACCTAATGATCCATAAGCTGGAGCGGATTCTGACAACATTGTGGCACCATTGGTGAACGTTAGGCCGCCTTCTTTGGCAATAAATCCATTACCAGTTGCATCAGTCTGTGAAAAGGTTCCGTTGTTTATTTCAATGTCTAGATGTCCGTCGGTGGACTTGATACTACCTTTTTGAAATAAGACTTCACCTGTATTTAGATTCATACTGATATTTGCACCTGATAGAATACCTGTAGTAATTGCCGATGCATTGATATTCACAACGTTGATGTCAGCAGCATCGATTGTACCTGCAGTCAGTTTGTCAGCAGATAATGAACTAATTGCTGCGTCTGGGATAAAGGCTGCACCACTGAATGCGACCGTTGATGCATCGAGATAAATGGACCCTGATGACTGGATCAACGTTTTTCCTGCTGCAATATTGATCTGGTCCAGAAGACCATCCTTCGTGACACGCAGGTTAATGTCATTTTGGAGGAGAGAAATTTGACTTTGAGTCGCTTGATTTACCGAATTAGTCTCGGTCGCAGCGTCATTTGCAGCTTTCATGGCAGCATCGGCAGCAGTTTTAGCTGCTTCTGTTTCTGATTGTGTTCGCACCAAATCAGCTTGTAGCTGTTCGTTAGGTTTGGTTGACGGACCCTCACTCCATAAACCAATTTGTGTATCAGGATCCACCACATATGTCATGATCGTAGTATCGGGACCGTCTTTTTTGAACCAGATATCACCAATCTTTGGATGAGAGGGCTCGTCAATACCCTCAGAGACTACGTGACCGGCAGCGTTAATGTATTGTCGGACGTTTTCAACAAACTGACTAAGTTGACCGCGGTATACGAAATTGGCGGATGCCGTGACGGTAGTATCAGCTTTACTTGTAGCTGTGAGACCTCCGCTAAAGGTCATTGAGTACAACAGGTTGGGTGTTTTGAACTCATTACCAGCTGTATCTTGAAGCGTGACCCAGTCACCGGCTTCAAGCGTTGGATCACCGAACCAATTTAGCGTGAATGGATAGAAGTTCAGGTCCTGCAACTGTTCGTACAGCAAATCAAGCAAGGTCTGGTTCATACCTGGATTAGTGAAGACTATCTGTGTCCCTGAACTGCTACCAGACTGAAGTGTGATGCTGTTTTGACTCTCGTTTCCGCTGTCATCAGTGGTCGTTGTTGTGACGGTGCATTGAATCCCCCCAATGCGATACGGAGCCTCATTCTTCGTCAGGCCCATCGATTGGTACTGACTGGGACTAATCACCAGGTTCGAATCGTTCAAAAGCCGAATATCTAGAAGTCCCTCACGATCAAAAGTAGCAAATCCGCCAACAAATTGTGCCACATAACCGACCGCATCACGATATGTCATACCATCAAGCGCCACAACCCTAGTTGTCGGTATGCGCGCGAAATCGTCCTCGTTTACCTTTACCCCGGCCATATTTGCGATTTCAATTGCGATATCGCTGATTGCAGCCGGATACGTGAGCTTGGATGTATAAGTGCCACCGAGCATGCACATGCGGTCAGATGCCGAGACGGTTGTTGTGTTGTTGTTCCGGTCTTGCTGGACCTCACTATCAATCACGAAGACTCCCAAATCAGTGAAGTCCCAAGTCCCGTCAGGAAGCTGGATGCCAATTTGAGGTGTGATCTCATCGAGTAACTGTAAGCCTTCTACCAAGTGGCTGAAGGAAATCTTAATTGTATTCGTATACGTTGACCCAAGCGTCAAGGCCTCACCATTCATAGCTCCTGAATCATAGCTTAAGCTGGTGACGTCTGTTGCCGTGTACGTGGTGGTGCCAATCTTTACCTTCACATCAAGTACTCGTTGCGTTGCAGCCCATGCATCATGGACCGCTTGTGGTTTTAGCAGCAATATTGATCACCTCCTATTGCTCAATCAAATCGAAGCTAACGTTCTGCCACATCAGCGAAGCAAGTTTCTCGTTCCAACTATATGCAGCAGCCGTCCTATCACCAACATAAAAGGTGGCAGTTTTCTGGCCACCAGTTACTGGATCAGGATAAATTACGGGAAAGAACACGCCGCTGATGGCTTGCATGATCGTTGCCATCTGGTTATTGCTAAGTGGCCCCCAGGCGATGGTAAGTTTCCGCTTGGTTGTGATTCGATCACGATGCATATTTCCACTCGCATCACGGGTTGAATTGCCATCGATATCTTGAACCACCGCTGTGAATGATTTCGGTGCCGTCACGGCTTTACCATTGATTGTCAAAACTGCCGACAATTTCACCATCTCCTATAATTTGATTGGGTTATAACCCAACTTCTGAATACGTTTGTTAATCGCTTTAATCACAATCTGGCCAAGTACGTCGCTATCGACCTGCATGGACACATCCATATCAGTGTCAGATTGCTTGCCACCACCGAGGATCTCGCTGATAGTTTCAGCAATTAAGCTACCGATGGTCTGCGCATCCAGGCCAGACAAACCGCTTGTCTGAACAGAAGCCCCAGACTTTCCAAGGCTGCTGGTGAGGCTTGGCTCATTAGCAATGTCAGGCGTAACCATGGAATAATCGCCAAGTTTCATAACAGACAAAGCATCTTGCATGAGTTCCATTGCCCGGGCTGGTTTTGTCAAAGGAATCACCATCTCTGATAGATCATGTTCACCGACCCGATAGAGACCGTCTTTGTTGATCAGCCCACCATCGGCGTATCCGTGACCATGCCCCAAGAAGGATAAATCAGATCCGTATCTATGTTTGGCGTAATTCAGGCCTGCCAACATGTTGTCAAATCCGTTCCAGATGTTGCCATGACCCGCCAATTCATAGGCGGCAAAAGTACCTGGCTTAACTTGCATCAGGCCCATCGCGTTACCGTCTGACAAGCCGTCATCACCGCCCATTGCCTTGGCATTACCACCAGATTCGGTGTTGATTTGGCGAAGCACTTTAGCAACCATGCTGCTACTAGTAGAAAGACCCAACATGCTTAACGCATGCTTGACGTCTGGCCGCCAACGACCCACGCCACTACCAACAGGGTCAGCAGACTCAAACAGGCTCAGCGCCTTTTTGAGCATTGCCGTGGCCCCACCAGCCATCTTACTGATTGCTCCGCTAGCTATGCTGACGCCGATGCCGGACTTTCCAGTTAAACCTGCATACTGCTCAACAACCCAGGTCCACAGTCCTTTGGGATTACCAACGAACTTAGAAATTGTATCAACTGCGCCATCAACAAAGCTATTGACGCCAGAGGCAATGTCTCCGAACAGATTCGAAAGTCCACTAAGATCAGGCATCTTGAAATCAAAGTCAAAATCAAACAGGCCTCCAGCGTAGTGTGGAACTTGAGAGACCATTTTCTGAGCCACTCGTTGTGCTGGCATAATCTGCGTACCAGCAGGTAAGTTCAGTAACAAGTTACGTTGCGCAGGAAACAGTCCACTTCGTCCATCAGGCAGGCGATAGGCCTCTTGATAGACATCTCCCGGAGCGTCGTTTACGATTGCAGGACCACCTTTGTGACGTCCACCAGCCTCGAAGCTTGGAATGCTCCATGCTGAGAGACGAGTGCCGGATCCGACTTTGCTAAGCACCCAATTGATACCGCTAATCACGCCATTAACTGCCCCGCCGATAATACCAGTAATCCCGTTCGCGATTTTAGCAGCACCTTGTTTGACGGCGTTATATCCCTTACTGAGCCCTGAACCAATACTTCCTCCGAGGCTACCAGCCCACGAGGACACTGAAGTAAATGCTGACTTTGCCGTACTTTTAACATCGGAGAAATATGGCTGAGACTTAGTCTTCAAAGTATTCCAAGCCGAAAGTGCACCATCTTTTGCATTTCCAGCAAGAGATGACACATTATTTTTTACTCCAGACCATGTGGAGGACGCATTATCGGATATTTGTCCAAACAGGTTGGAAGTATTCGTCTTAGCTGCACTCCAAGTGTGTTTCAGATTATCGCCCGTATCGCCCCAGAACTTATTCCATTTAGCTCCAAAGCTTGCAGAAGTATCAGACCACCATGTGTGTATATCTGTACCCCAATCAGTAGTCTTTTTCTTGGCTGTTGACCATGTGTCGGCAAGTCCCTTTCCAACTTTTCCCCAAAAATCATCCCAGTTCTTTTTCGACTTTGTGTTGGCTTCTTTTTGTTTGGCAATCATCTCAGCGTTGTAATTTTGATTTGCCTCGTTTGTATCATTCCACCAATCACCTAACTTTTTGGTCATTTGTTTGGCACTCCAGCCAAGACCGCCAAGCCAATCATCAGGTTTCTTACCTTTACCAACAGCGTTCCAACCATCGGTAAACTTCTTGGCACCATCTCCCGCCCATTTTCCAATAGTGCCACCAATTTGAGAGCCAATAGCAGCTCCAAGCGGTCCGCCAAAGAATAGCCCTAGGCCGCCACCAATAGCCGTGCCGGCCCCAGAACCAAAGCCTTCGAACTTTTTGGTTGGATTCTTTTCTTTGATAGCGGAGACAATATCCCAACCGGCGCCGAGCACGACTCCTGCACCAGCAAGCCCAGTAGCTACTTTGCCTGCTGTCGTCAAACCGCCTAGTCCCCCTGCCCCCTTGATCGATTGTGTCGCTCCTGCCAAAGGACCACTCCGTAAAGCTTTGAACATCGAAGAATCCTGCCAGTTCTCACTGACAATACTCCACATTTTTTTGAGCTGACCGACGGCACCCTCCAGCTTATCAACGCCAGTGATGCCTTTGAAGAAGTCACGGAGTACGTGTTCTTTCCCTGAAAGGCTAACAGCCTTATCAACGAGTTTTCCCAGTATCCCTGTTGCTGACGAAAGCCATCCACTTGCTACCCTCAACGCAAGCAACGCAGCAAGCGACACCACAATCGCATCAACTAACTTCTGGTGTTTACTGATCCATTCGCTCAACTTAGTGAGAATTGTAACAACACCCTGCATAATCGAATGAAATGATCCTCCTGTCCACTCAGCAATTGGTCCCAGAAAACTGTCAAATAGCCATTTCACAACAGGCTTTATATCATTAAGGACTGCGGTGAGAACCTTCAAAACCGCCGAAAGAACATCGAAAAAATCTGGTAAAACTTTTGTAATCATGAAACTGGATAAAGGCAGTAGTAAGTTTTCATACCCCCATTCGAGCCCGTCCCAAATATTTTTAGCAAACGGTCGTAACGCACCGATCAGATTATTAACAGATTGAAGTAATGGCTCGAAATCAAGTGAATTTGCCCAGTCTGCAGTGGCCTTCGAAGCTTTATTAATTGCGCCAATAATATCGTTAACCATTCCGAGAATGGTGCTGAACAGTTTCTCACCAACCCCATGATCATCCCAGGCCGTTTGAAGCCGTTTTGCGATGTTCTCGATGGTTGTATTGATATTAGTGAAGATGCTGAGAATGTTTTTGGCAATCGATTCCCCAACACCAGAGTTCCACGCATCTCGGAACGCTTTGGCAATTTCGTGAAGCAAAGACAATACGGCATTGAATGCGTCAAACAGAGTCTGAATCATCCGTGTGCCGTGACCGTCGTCATTCCACGCATCCTTGAAAGCCTTAGCAATATCACCAATGATTCCGAGAACATCAGCGAGCAATATTAACAGGCTCTCAATGAACTTTTGGCCGGTCCCGTTGTCCCACACTTCGAGGAACGACTTACCAATCGACTTGATCAAGCCCCACGTTTCACCCAAAGCGGAGTTCCACGCATCAACAACTCGCTTACCAACCTTGCCCCAAGCAGCTGCAATTGGCTCCCACAAATCATCAGCGATATCCTTGATGCTCTTTGCTAACTGACTCAACCAAGCTGGTGTCCCATAGTTAGCAGTCGCTGCATTAAAGTCCGGGCCAGTTGTATCCCTAGGAGTGCTTGTTGATGGTGTAGTTGCTGAATCAGTATCAGATTGCTTTTGCAGTGTGTTGATCTCATCAAAGCTTGCCAGAGACTGCTGAAGATCCTTGGCCTTCTTCGTTGCGTCACTGGTGTTGTCAGCTAGTTGTTTGGCACTGCTTGCGGCTTTCGATACGCCACTGTTTGAGGCCGTTTCGTTTAATTTAGAAATCTGCGTCTGGAGACCAGACGCACCTTGCTTGGCAGCACTGTATGTAGTCCCGAACAGTGTTGCAATAAAGCTGGCTAGATAGCCCGTGACCTTGGCAAGCCCGGACATGAGCGCATTTAAAGCTGGCATAACCGCCGTATAAATTGGATAGAACGCAGTGAGCAAGTTCACTCGGACTTGGTTAAACGAGCCGGCAAACTGCGAATTCGTCTCCGCCGCTGTCCAAAGCCACTTGACTAAACTCATGAGGCCTTGTCCCAAAATCTGATACAGAAAGACAGATGCGCCAACCTGGCTTAATTGACGAGAGATGCCGCCGAGGCTTCGACTAACGTTGTCCGCACCTGATGTGGTCCGTCCTGCCTCTCGATTGAAGATGCCGAAGAAACCGCTTGCCCCATTGCGAAGCTTGCTGAAGAACCCGCTGCCTTTGTCCGAGCTTGAGTTCATCGAGTCAAGACCAGACTTGGCTACGCGAGCACTCACACCTTCCTCTGTTAACTCCGTGTTCACACCAGAAAGTGCAGATTTCAGGGCTGAGGCGCGATCTTCAGTTTTTGCATAGGTCAGGTTTAAACTATCATTCTCAGCAATTAGTTTGTTGACAGAGGTCTGGAGTTTATCGATTTGTTCCTTCGTCCTGAGTGATTGTTTGGAATCTCCCATTGTGAAGCCCTTAGTGAAATCTCCGCTAACCGGTGTCAGCTGTTCTGAATAGGACACTTTCAGTTGTTTAAGCTTAGACTGCAACTGATTTATTTTGCCTTCGTTATCGTCCATTGATACGGCGATGCGTTGAAGTGAAGCCGGAACTGCATCAAACTCCTGCGACATGCTTTGAGCTAAATCCTTGGCCTGGTTCTGATATCTTTGCATTTGCGCTTGGGCGCTAGCAATCTGTGAATCAAACTGCAATACTTTTCCGGTGTCACCCGAACTTTTTGCACTGGCTTGACGGATATTAAGCGACTGCATCTTGAGCTGTGCAGCTCTGGCCTGTTCCATTTTTGCGTTAATGTCACGCACCAGACTATCGACTTCTTTACTGGCACCGGTCCGCATCTTGCTCATGTTCTTGACACCAACGTCAGCAACACCAGCCGTTCCTTTTCTGCTGGTGTCCTGCATCTGCTTGAAAGCAGACGTGAATGTTTCACTCATCTTTGCCAGCTGTACAGAGAGGCGATTGGTTCCTTTACTTATATCAAGGCCCTTGGTTACGTCTTCACTAGCCTTATCACCAGATTGCTTGGCTGCAACGCCCATCTTCTCGAACAGAGAAACGGCCTTGTCTGTCATCTCCCGAAGCCCGCTAAGGTCAATATTGAAGCGTGTGTTAATGTCACCAATATCAATTCCATCCATGGGTTATCACCTCACCTTCCTTGTAATTGCTGTTTTTTCCGTTGTAATGTGGCCTTGACCAGCATCGCTTGTTGCATCAAGAGTGCCTGATCATTTTGCCAAGCCGAATTAGTTTGTGCAGGTCGATTGGGAGCTTTTGATTCATCAGTACCAAGTCCCCGCAAGAACGGATATGCCTTGTATAGATCTGGCATCTTTGATGGATCGTTCAACGCAAACGCCATCAGTGATGCCTGTGTGTGGTCCATTACAGCTTGCTCTCGCAATCGTTCTTGATGCTGGTGCCGATAGGCCTTAATCTGACTTACAATTTGTTCGTAGGTCATGTCAGGGTACTCAGTCGCCGGAATACCCGAATCGATGGCAGGCTGTTTAAGCGCCTCGAATAGGTCAGTCAACGATCTTAGTCGAGTGGGCTTTCCGCCACTGCTTCCGGTGCGTCGAGCGTCACGACTTTTCTGCCAGAGCCCGCTTTCTCGTCCTTCTTCGGTTCCATATTTTTTCCTAAAAAACCTGATTCATCGAGCAGGTCTTGCACGATCTTCATGAGGTCCATCGTCGTATGCCCCTCATCGAGAAACTTTTCAAAAGCGTCGGCAATCTTCTCGTCAGTTACACCATGGACGTTGTTGGCTCCTTGGAGCACGATCAGTAGCTTGTTAGCTGGGGGCAATTGCATGCCACCTTCAGCACTGAGAAACATGCCGATCATGCTTTCTTTGAGCCGGCCCTCAATGTTAATAACATTACGGCCGCTTAACTGCAGACTTAATTCCAAGCCGCCAAACTGCACTGTAGTTGGTTTCTTAATTGTCATGATGAATACCTCTTTCAAATAATATTGTGGTGCAATAACGGGCCACCTTTCGACGGGTGACTCGCTCGTAGGCTACGCGCCCTCAGTCCCTGTTTCGCCGCTTTGTTCTCCGGTGGCAGAACTCTCACCGTCAGACGATGGCGGCGTTACGCTTTTGGGGCCGCGTCTACTGGGTGGAAGTCCGGTCCATCGGAAACAACGACCGTCAGAGTGAACTTCAAAGCCCCATTGACTTCGGCCGAACTCAGCTTCAGCGATGGCTGGCCGGTAAAGGTCACGGTCATACCGTCTGGATAAGTGACAGTCCAGTCGTAGTTCGTGGCCGTATCAAGGGCGCTCACAGCTTTAAAGTTGCTACCTTTATAGATGGCAGTGAACGCAAGGCTAGACGCATCTTGAATACCCGCGATTGACTTCTTTTTGTCATCGGCCAAGGTCGTGACATCAACCTTTTCTGGATCGGACCCAATTTCTGGTACTGTGCTGATATCAGTAATCTCAGTAGCTGTACCAGAACCGCCATGAGGCGTATAGGTCAAGGTCGTGCCCTTAGACAGCAACCCTTGACTGGCATCTGCGGTTTCCGCGAACCGCTGTAAATTCATTTTCACCATTGCAAAATCCTCCTTGTTTACTTGTGATAGACGCGCTTCAAGTCGTTGTCGACCGTGGCACTAAATGTGCAAACCGCGCGACGCAGGTCCGCAGTGTTCGATTGTGTTGTATTACCAAAAAATCCAATCTCTCCGAAAGCGAGCCGAAGTTTCTCAGTGATCGTGGTCAGGCTACCACTGTCCGTGTATAGCTCAACTGTCACTGTCCATTGTGTTTGTCTCTCGACCTGGTAAGCGTCCACTTGCACTGGTGCATGTGCCGTCCGATAAATCGCGGCGGGAAACTGCGACCAGTCATCAGGATAATCAGTCGCGCAAAGCTTCAAATCGGTGATGCTCCTAAGAATCTTCATCACTTCAACGTTCATGTTGTAGATCACTTTTGCATCCCTCCTTGAAGGCCATCGTGAATGCGCTGTTCCAACAGACGTTTAGCATCGCGCTCACCAGTCTCCCGTAGCGCAGGCACAAGAAACTGTCTTGCCGGTTGACCAGAGGTGACAAAGAACGATTTACCTTTGATGGTCAGCTTTCGCATGCCGTATATTTTGTTGAGGTCCACATCAACCATATCCACCGGAATGAACCAGGGGGTTTGTCGGTACACCGGTTGAAAGCCTGACGGAATATCTTTTCTTGAGGCCTGCCCATGTGCACCCGTCCCCAGTTCTCGGTACACGGCGACTGCATCATCGGACCACACGCGGCCAATGATGTTCTGCTGATTATCGACAACCACTTCATACTTAAGGCTTCGTGCAAGAGAACCGCTTGAGTGTTTCATGTCGGATTGGAGACGCTCAGTCGCCCGTGTAGTGGTCAATTCAACCACATCAAAAGCGGCATCCCAGGCTGAATCGTGGATCAGTTGAGGAAGCCGCTTTAGGTTAGCAATCACTTTGGACATATCAAGTTCAACGCCCATCACCACCACGCTCCAATCGCTCAATCAGGACGTTCTTGTGTGTAGCAAAGGTACTAATGCTGACGATTGTGTAATCGGGTTCTGCGTCCGCCTCGACATCGAGGCAGACGCCACAGCCTTCATCACGATTCTCGATCACCGAGTCGCTTTGCAACTTCAGGTTTTTCATGTATGCCAATCTTTCCCCATAAATCGAAGCGTTCAGTTGACCAGAAGCGGGTTGAACGTTGGCTTCAATAGCCACAGCGTCTCCCCAACCCTTCACAGAATTACCCTCATCGTCCTGAGTGTTGACTCGTTGTCGTAGGTTTATCGTTCGCAGATCTTGTGGTCGTAATCTCATGACAATCGCCTCGATCTGCCAAGCCGATAGGGCGCAATCGATGAGCGAATTGAAGCGGGAATCCCCACTTCAAAGGCGCGCGTCACGCCGCCCTCTACGCGCTGGGTCTCGCCTTCATCTGCTTGCTGGTTGTAGAACACCACAGCAAGACGACGCGCACCCAGCATCAACGAGTGGTTCATTTGCGCATCAGTTCGCCCTGTGTAGTCAAGGACCGCGGCCAGTGCCTCATCAAAGAGATCAGAGAGCAATGGTTTGTCTGCATCATTGGCCCCAACACGGCGTTGAATTGCCGAAATCTGCTCAGTTTTATCTTCTTCGGTCGTCATGAGCATTCACCTACTTACTGAGCGTGACGGTGGCCTGCAGAATCTGGTCCGGTTCAGCCAAAGATGGCAAAGCGACAGCTGATGCCTTTTCAAAGGTGCCCACTGGATCCTTGGATTCTGTGTAGACCATGTCATAAATATTGGCAACTGTAGAACCTTGTACGTCGGACAAATTTGCCAGTTCTTCAGGAGTGGGGCCGAAGATCTTTTCGCCAACGATTTCGTCATCGAACAACGCAATCTTGTCATCCGGCCAGTATGTCTTGGTGGTGAATTTGCCGTTCGCACCTTGGGTCTTGTACTTATCACCATACGGCCGAATGATCGGCAGGCCTTGTGCTTCGAGGAATGTGTCCAAATCAGCTTGACCAACAACACGGCCGGAATCTTTACCGAACACAGCCGCGATGACCTTTGCGTTACGTGTGAACGCGCGGTACAGCTTCTTGGATGTGATAGCCCGTGTCGGGGTGATATCCAGCATGTCTGACCAATCAAACAAATCATTCAGCGGGTCGGCATCGTCGCTGTCCCACGCGGTTGTAGCGGCAACCTGATGCGTCTTCGGTACTTGGTAATCAAGCACACCAGACTTCTTGTCATCTGGGTTGAGCGTAACCTTACCGGTTGCCAACAGTTCCATGGCCATGCGTTCAATTTGTGCCAGAACGCCTTGGTTCAGCACATCAAAGTCCCCATACACGTTGTTGCGCAGGTAATCGCCTTCTTGCGGTGTACGTGGATTAAGCAACGCGTACAAGTCTTGTTCTTTGATCTGCATCTTCCGCTTGATCAGCGCCAAATCCTGCACCTGTTTGTTGGCCTCACGGCTGCCAATTTCTGCCTCTGTATCAAAACCAGCAACATTGGCAAGAATCGGCACCTTCGTGCTACGTGAGAGTACATCAAGCGTCAGAGCTTCCACCCGACGAGTTGGAAACAATGTGTCGCCCAGCATCACCGGATAAGTCCGATTGGCGGAGTAATCAACCAACTCATGTTGGCTGAAGAGATCAGCAATAGTTGTCATAAATCAATACCTCCATTTGTTATTGAGCCGCAGTTGCTGTCACTGCTAATGCGGCCGAAACAGTACCCGCAGTGAACGTGATGTCGGCACTACCTTCACCAGCTATGGTAACGATGTATGTACCAGCACTCTTCTTAGTCACAGTTGCGATCTGCTCATTGTCAGAAGCAACCGTGATATCTTGCGGCGCGCCATCAGGGGTGACCGTCACAGTAATGTCTTTCGAAGTCCCGACAGCGCCGGTCATCGTCTTCTGTGAAATTGTCACACCATCAGGCGTTACGCTTTTGGGGCGCCGGATGCGCCCGCTTCATCACGCCATTTGATACCGGTCATTGCAGTTTTAGCTGCATCAGCCGGAGCTACAGGCAAACGTTGTTGCAACAAGTAACCCTCAACGATTACTCCAACAGGGGCCGCATTGTTAGTCACGTCGACTTCATCAATCGTGACCCCTTTCGCAGTTGCATCGTTAGCTGGGTAAATCGTCCCAGCTGGGATAACTTTGCGGCCACGATCATTAGTGATCACTGCCGCATTTGTGTTGTCCACGTATTCCGTGAACGATTGGAACTTAGCACTGGCCAAGAAATTGATCTGGTCAACGTGCTCATTTTCAACATATGGCATAGTCATTTCCTCCTTGTGTTACCCGTGGATTGCCCATGGGTTTTTCTTTCCGACATTCGGTTCTGCATTCCGCGCCTTAGCGGTTGCTTCGCCGGCAGATTCAGATGCTCCATTATTAGTGGCACCAGGTGCACCAGCAGAAGCACTAAGCCGCTGATCAACACCAGCTTTAACTGCATCGCGGAAGATTCCAGAAACCTTGGTGTAGGCCGCATCAATTGCCTTTTCATCCTGGCCGAGCACATCACCAAACATCTCGATTAGATTGCCTGGCAATTTGTCTGTTGCAAGACGAGCGCTCAACGTGGCCTTGTTGGTAAGAGTCAGTGTTTTGAGCTTCTCTTGTGCTAAAGCGTCTTGCGTTTGCTTAAGGTCATACGTCTGCTTCTCAGCTGGCGTCATGTCCTCATAGGCTTTCTGCTTCTGCGCATCGGTTTGCCACTGGTTTTTGGCATCGTTAATCTTACTGGCAACAAGAGCATCTAACTCAGCCTGACTGGCAAAGCTAACGGCATTCGGGTTCGCCTTAGCGGTTGCTTCGCCGGCAGATTCAGAGGGCTTATTGGCTGAATCGTTGCCCTTATCATCATCACCAGAAGTTCCTTGTTGGCCGTTTTGACCAACACCAACCGCGCCAACACCATCATCCGAGCCGCCATCGCCGCCTTCTGCAAACATCTGCAAGTTCAGCTTCAGTGGAGCATGCAAAATCAAATTCTTCTTCATAACACAAATCTCCTATCCTGCATTGGATAGCGAGCACAATAAAAGCGCCTTGCCGTGGCAGGACGCTGGTTCAGCATGTTCGCTTCTCTCTTCGCATGATTGATTTTAGGTATTGTTTGGTGGGCCTCCCCAGGCCCATTTGTTAAGCAGGTTCGTATGTCGCTTTAAAAATATCGGGTTTGCACGGATATAGCTCGCCCATCACACCTCGGATGATGTAATCGCCAGGACTGGCAATCATCTCACCTTCAAGTGTTTGGATGATGTATCCTTCGCCGTGTTCGTTGACTTCATGATTCGCCATCGCGTTGAATAACCAGACTGGCACAACGCTATCAATATCAATCGGTACGATTTTCCACGCATCAACGACTACAGGTTTCTTACGATATTTTGCCATGAGTTCCTCCTGAATTTGGCCAAACTAAAAGCACCCACGAAATTGTGGATGCTACATTCCTGGAACAATCGACTTAAGATCTTTTAAAGTGTTCTTTACTCGCTCCATCATTGAATTGCTGAAAAGATATTCGATTCCTTTTGGAGTGATCATCACATCTTGAATTTTTGGAGCAATGCCAGTAAGTGTTTTAATTTCAACAACACCACTGATATAGCCGTCTCTCGACATATTGAGAACAATGAAGTCCCAGTATGACTGATTCAGATTGATGCACAGATCATTGAATTCTTGGCTGGTAATCTGCTTCCCCTGCTTCAAGTTCTCATACAGCAACTTGAGGAGCTGGTAAACAATCACAAAGTAATCGTCCTTTGCCATCTAATCAGCCTCCTTAATGGATTGAATCTCACTCACAGGAAAGTAGGTATCAAAGCCGTTAACTGGCATCGTCAAGGCATCCTCGCCGTCCTCTGAGTTATTAGCAGCAGAGATTACATCACTAACAACGCCCTCGTATCGTTTACCATCCGTAGTAGTAATCTCAACGGCTAACCCGAAATAATTCTTATTCAGTTTTTCCATAGTCAATCACCTTCCTCGTCGGCACTAAATGAACACCACGTTTTCAAACTAAAAGCATCCACGCGGTTGTGGTAACTTATTTGTCAGCTAACTTTTCTTTCTCGTATAGCGCATTGAACTCAACAATGGTCAGTTTTCGCTCGATGTCGTCGTCTTCAACATATTCAATTCCCCAGGTGGCGTCAGAATGTCCGACATCAATCGTATAGGTGCCGGTAATATCCATGATGGTTGCCGTTCTGCCGTCTTTAAGTAAAACATTATCAAGCTCTTGGTACTTCATCCTAGACCTCCTCCTTTGCCCCTTCAATAAACGCAGTAACAAGCCAGGTCTTACCGTCTTTACTTGCCCATGCAGTTTTCACATTGGCAAGCTGTCCGTTTACACCGCGAACTACCTGATTTTGCATCCAGCCTTCGGACCCATCACCATTCATTCTAGTTTTCTTCGCGGGAAACTGTGACGAATTTTCAAGTAGAACTTTTTTCAAGTCTTTCCAATTATCGGCGTCATACCCAAGAACTCGGGTAAAGTTTTGTCCTTTTTCAAGTCCTTTTTCGTTCGAACCACCGAATAGATAGCTAGTGAATTTTCTTGTATCCGAAGTAGCCATAGAAGCATTTGGCAATCCAAGAGATGAATCTCTCGTAAGACGCATTCGTCGTTCGTAATCAAGTTGAAGTAACTGCCAATCTCTGTCGCCATTATACTTCATTGTCTGGAAATCGTCGAAGGTTTCGGGCATATCGTCTGTCATTAACGCTTTGTATCGGTCAAATAGTTCTGAATCAGTTGCTTGATTGCTAGCTTTCTGCTGACTTTCACGCACAGCTTCTTCACCATATTTATCAATCAGCGCCTGTTCCCACTCGTGCCATGTCGTACCGGCAGGTAATGCAATGGCGTGGCCAAGTGGATTATTGTAATCGTGTTTGCCAACAAACGTGTCCTTGCCAAAGTATGCGGCGGCCACGGTGCGACAGAACGAGTGGAACGGCGGGTAGTTGCCTTTCGCACCATCACAGTGAGCATCAGCTACGTTGAAGACCTGACCGTCCTTTTCACGACAGATGGTTGATGTGCGCCAGTCAAGTACGGCAATCAACACATACTGCTTCACTCCATGTGCACGCCACCCCATAAGCTTGGCCTGACCAGCCACAAAATTCGCCTCGGTTCTGATCAGGCGCCGAGCTACATAAGCGCCAACTTGGAACTCCTTTTGCAACGCGGCAATCATATCACGCTCGCTCATACCACTCATTTGTTGGGCAGTAAAAAGTTCGCCGAGCCTGTCTGCAAGATGATCAGTGTTCTTCCAAATACGACTGGAGTAGTTACCTCCGACCCACTTAATATTCAGCACAGCGCGCGTCTGTGACGTTGAGAGCTGTTTGAAAACTTTGGTGGGCTTATCAGGGTGTAGCTCAATTGTTTTGATTGCCTCGCCCGTGTCTGGATCGTTGAACTCGATCACATTAGGAAGCTTGCTCGCACCCGGGAAAGAACGTGGTGCCTTGACCTGCACGTCATGATTTGCCTGGCCAATGATTGCTTCTACCGCGGCCTGCTTGTAGGACGCCTGAACGGCCTTAGACAGGAAATCTGTTTCTTGCCGCAATTGTACGTCTGCTAATTGTTTGGCCACAACGTAGGCTTTAGCCCGCAACATCTCAAGCCGAGTAATACGAGCCTTAGCAGCCATTGCATTGAGATAGCGTTGAATCTGTTTGCGGACTTGCTTATCCTTAGTCACTTTGAGCATGGCAATCAGATCAGACAAGTCATTTGATGCCATCTTCGCGTTAAGCAAATCATGCATCATATCTTCGTTCATACCGGGTTGAGCAGAGTAACGATCATAAATATTCTTGGCTTCAGCCTTGAGATACTCTTGTGCTTGGAAATATGCGATAAGGATTTTGTTTTCTGGCTTCTTGATGCCCTTGTGTAACTCGGCGTCTTGCTCAACGGCTCGACGTTCCCAGTACCCGAAACTATCCTGCTTGTCGTCCTTGGTGTCCATAGGCTACCCCTCAATCACTTGCAGGTTGTCTTTGTACTGCATAGCAATATCAGCGAGCCCGTGATACAAAGCGTCGGTCAAAACGCGATTCTGTTCGTTGGGTGGAATGGCAAAGACGTGTAGCCGTTCCTTATCACTCAAGGCATGGCCACCATACAGCTCATTGGTAATGGCAATGCTAAGGGCCGAAACGGCTGCACACACAATGTCCATACCCTTAGGTAGATAAAGCGCGTGTCCCTCAATCAGGTAACTTGTGATTGCTTGATTGTCCGGGTTGCGTGTGATTGTCACCTTGATCATCTGGTTCACCTCCATCCTCGTTGTCATAACTTGATTGTTGTTCACCACCAGCCATAGCGATTGATCGTGCCTGATGCGCCAAATTTTGCTGTTTCTCGGCATTTAACATTGCCACTAACTCATCTGGGTTGTCTGACCCCGGAAGCCAACTGAGAGCAATCTGTTGAGGAATAACACCATCAGCATTTTTAATATTGTTGACGATGTCCGTGAGGTTTACTGGAATGTTTGGCACAATCTTGATCTCGGCACCATCGCTGTCCGCTTGCTGGCCCTTGATGTTGATCATCGTGGTCAGCAGCTTCAATCGACGTTGAATCCCACGAGCTAGATAACGTTGCTTCACTGCAAGCAGTTGGAGTAAGCCGAAAAGCTTGTACTTCATGGCTTCACCAGACACATTTCCCATAAAGTTCTTGTCGTTCATGTTTGGCACATACGTGACTTTGTGGATATCGTCTTCGAGTGACTGAGCCAACAGCTGAATCTGTGATTCATCCATTGATTTGGTCAGCCAGTCTACCTCGGCCCCATCATCACCCTTGCCTGGAGCTTCGATCATGCCGTTCTTCACGACGCTGTCCTCGAGCTTGAAACCATAAACAACGAGCAGCGCATCCACAAACGCATCTTTGTCATCGAGACGATCAGACTGCAAAGAGTTGTATGCGTCAATCAGCGTAACCGCTTGTTCGTAGTCGCCTTGGCGTTCCTCGTTATTCCGCAACTCATTAAGCTGCACGCCGCCGAAATACTGTGGCGTTTCCTGATACTCACGGATGTTTGTCTCATTGGGATAGAGCCCGCCGGTCCTATACGTGATCACATTGTGTGGTGTGTAGACAGTTGTGAGATACCCATCTGTGGCTCCGGTCAGTGTGTACTTCTTGAGCCAATGGATTCCGAATAGTGGAGTCTTATCAACAGTGTCATCAGTTACTAGGCAACAACCACGCGGGTCAATCTTGGCCACCCTTTCCTGCGTGCTACCGTCATCAAGCAGATCGAGATAGATCAGCTCGTATGCTTCTCCGAAAACGGACAGATCCTTCTCCAATTCAGCATCGTGTGAATTGATGTCCATCTGGTCGAGCACTTCCATGAGTGGCTGAATATCTTTTCCTTTTCCCCCTGTGATGCTGATTGGATTACCAGTCATGAAACCAACGACCATATCCGTCACATACTTGGCGTGGTTCACCATGATGCGGGGGGCTTCGTGGCCGCCGGACCGTGATTCGTGTTGAAGCCTACGCTGCAGAATACTTTGCTTGCCGTTGTACTCAGCGAAGAGATGATCTAAACGCCGCACGGCTCGTTGCCGTTGCTTGATTGCGTAAGAAATCACCTCGAGGCTCGGATGATCGATGTCACCGGCTAATTCTCTATCAATTCCAATTCCCATTGATCTGTCCTCTTTTCTATCCACGCAACCAACTTGGCTTCTGCACCATCTTCGCTGTCACGTTCTTGTAAATGACCATATAGACGAAATACCGCAATGCGTCCATGCAATGGTCATGCTGCTTGACGACCTTGTCTTCACCACGTTCAGCCGCCTTAGCATCCCAGATGTACGAACCGAACTCGGCAAACATCTGCTTGAGATTATCTGCGAACATAAGCCTACCAGAGTTCATGGCCGTCTGCGTGGCCCTAATGCCCGGCACAACATCGTTATTTGCTTTTCTTACCGAATACCCGCGGTTCTGCAAAGTGCGTCTAAACGAGCTCGCAGAGGGGTCTATGATGATGTCTGTTTTAATGTCACCAATGAACTCATCCATTCGATCTGCATACCAAGCATCATCGTGCTCCACCTGCGACTCTCGTCCGCTGTGATAGAACATCTTGAGGCAATGCCAGGTCGTACCCTTTTGCCCGAACATCAGGAACACGGTCGGATTCTGAATGCCATAGTCACAGCTAACGTAGTAGTCCTCGTAGTCGTGTACATCCGTGATGTGCTCTGTCATCGTGTCTTGGTTCCAGTTGCTATATACAACGCCCTCAGCGAGCACCCAAAGGCCTTCAATATAACGCCGATAGAAGACACCGGTGTACAGGCTACGAAGATCTCGCTTGATCTGATCACTCAAGCTTGGGTTGTCATCCATCGTGAAGTGAATGATAAGCGAGTCCTTAGATTTGTCATCGAGCCAGTTGAGCTTGAACCAGTGATATGGCCCCTCGGGGTTGCAATTGAACCAATACTTTCCGCCATCAACGGACACACGAGCGGTCGCTTGGTTAACAAAGGACTCTGGTTGCAGCGCGACCTCATCAAAGAAAAACCCGGCAGTGGTTATCCCCTGCACTAGGTCCTGTGATGACTCATCCCTCCCACCAAAAATGTAGTAAAAATTTGTCACGCCACCCTTGCGAATCTCGATCATATTGTCGGTCCGATGATCCAGCACTTGGTAGTGCCGGCCAGCAAGCATGCGTTTGAGCGGACTGAGAACGTTCCGTCTGAAGCTCCCAATGGTTTTGCCAGCCATGCCGAAGTTCTGGCCGCTGTAGTTGGTCATGGACCATATTACATACGACAACGACATGGTAACAGTCTTTCCTGCACGAACGCTCCCGTCGCAGATCAACATCTTATGATTCATCGTACCCGGGTAACGCCACCAGGTCAGCACCTGAAGCTGTTTTTTGGAGAATGGCGCAAATTTGAATATCGGTTGGGGTTTAATTCTTCTTACCATCCTCGTCATCCTTCCAAGCGTCTTCAGCTGACTTATCAATTGCCTTCAAAAATCCATCGTCGTTGTCCCCATCGTCGCCGACAGGCTCGGGCAACCGATCGAGCAACTCTTTGATTGCCTTCTGCTTGTCGTACAACTCTAGCTTGATCTCGCCCTTGTCGAGGCTCACCGACTTGATCAAAGATGTATCAACACCAGTCGCTTCTTTGAACTTGATACGATTGAACCAGTATGTCTGGGGTTTGCCTGTCTCGGGGTCCGTGACGGTCTCCATTTCACCGTCTTCGTTCTCCTTATACTTGAGATGCTCCTCAGTGGCCCAGTCAAGATAGTCGGAAATGTCAGATTTGGCTTGCTTGACCAGCTCGTTCAGCAAGTCTGAGGCGGTCACCTGGAGTCGCTGTTCATTCTGCTCGCGGTACTCAGTAATGTATTGCTGGACCTTGTCAATTCTTAGGAGCTTGGACGCAGAGGCCATTGCTGAGTCATAACTGGTTCGATAGACCTTCATGTAAGCCCACGTCGCGTTGAATCTCTGCAAGTAGTAGAACGCGAAGAGTCGGTATCGTTCTTCGGCTGCGTTCTTGGGCTCGCTGACATCCGGGGCACGCGAAAGGGAACGCTCCTTTTGTTTAGGAACGTTCCCTTTTGTTTGTACGTCTTCCCATTTATCCTCAGATTTCCACTTGCGAATCTGAGATGCTTTCTTGCCAAGTTGTGCTGCGATGTCTTTTAGCTTGGCCCGTTTGTCCGACTTAAGCCAAAGATCACGTGCCAGTTCGCGGGCTGGATCTCTCTTCCTCGCCATTACATATCACCACACCTCCCGGGCTTCTTCTTGTCATCTTTAGTCTTCTTGTCGTGTTCCTCTTTGGCGAGTTTCCCGATGATCCGGGCCTCGGCCTTCGACATGTAGCCGTACTTGGTCATCACCATTTGGCTCATATAATCCCTCCGCTTGACGTACGTCATCGCGTGCGTTATCATAAACTGCGTACGGAACTCCGTACGGAAAGGGTGGTAAACATGGAGGTATTAACTCCGACCAAGGCTCGCAGTGGCCTATATGCTGTCATCACTAACGTTAACCGCGACAGCGCCCCCGCATTGATTGCTGGTGCCGATGATGATAAGAGTGCCTACATCGTTGGTAAGCGCGACTACGAGGCGATGCTCGAAACGCTGGCGCTATTGACTAACGGTCAGTTGCAGGACGCCCTGGCCCGTGAGAACGAGCCGGACGAGCCGGGAACTATTGATGATCTGATTGCCGAGATAGATAACGAGGATTGAGCGTGGAAGACTGGATTATCAAATATAAGACGGCTTCCAAAAACGACATCCGTAAGGTACTCAAAAGCCCTTATCGTGCCAGCTTTCTGAGCATCCTCGAAGTCCTGAAAAAGGATCCGTACGCCCCGACACAATCGTTTGAGAAGTTGGCTTCCCCTGGGGCGGGTAAATATTCCCGGCGCATCAATGGCCAGCACCGTGTCGTTTACACGATCGACAAAAGCAATCACGTCGTTCGCATCTTGTCGGCTTGGTCACATTACGAGTCAATGTAGCCCGCAACGCGGGCTATTTGTTTGCATAAAAATGGCACTGCGTCCGAGGACCAGTGCCGTGTATATGCTGGGACGATGACCGTTCTCCGCCGGCTCGTCGCTAGAATAAAACTCTCGTGCCGAGGCACTATGACCGCCAGCAACCTCGGCTCACGGAACAAGGCAGTCCACAACTGGCTTAAACGTCTGATAGAGGACATTGCCCAGGGGATTAATCAGCGCCTCTTCATTGCAAAGATCATCACGACCAGCCTCATGCACGGCAATGTGCGTCAGTTCGTGCATGAGGGTCTGTCGCTGCTTCTGCTTAGACATGTTCTTCTTTATAACAATCCTAGTATGTTCGTAATCGGAGAAGCCCCAGACAGATTCGCCGCGATCATTTGGATTTTTCCGGTACACAATTTCATAATTGATACCGGAGACTGTAATATGCTTTGTCATAAATTTCATCTCCAGAAAGGAAGCAACTAGGATGAGCAAGCCGGAACATCGTCATTTCCCGCAGCATCCGCACAAGCCCGGTCCAAAAACTGTTCCAGTGAGTCCTTCACGTGGGCCAAAGGTGCAGCCGGGTTACAAGCGGTCGACACCACGTCATAAGTAGTTTGGGAGGGGAGCCCATCACTCCCCTTTTTGATTGCAAACTAAAAGCGCCCATAAGGACGCTCTGTGCAGCTATATGACCGCCAGCAGTTATCCACCGACTGACGGTTGAAACAGAATCTTCTACTTGGAGGAGTAGAAGTTGAAAGAAAGTTGGCCCCTTGGGGGGGTGGGCCATGTAGTCGGCGGGTCTTGAACCAGCCTCCTTCCAGTGCATTTTGCACTGGTGCTCTTCCTGATGAGCTACGGCTACAAATTGTGGTATTGGGTGGTCAACCACATTGCGTCCCGGGCACGCTCTACCTGCTACTTGATTAATACCAGTATAGCACCTGTTTCTTAACTAAGCGCTGAATTTTTTCGGACAAAAAGCGGACTAAAAACGGAATTTTAAGCACTGCCCATGTTTGAATGCTTCTGCGAACCACATCAGCGCTTGACGCTTTACATAGTCCACTGCATCTTTATTTGCTAGGCCCACTCGAGCAGCTATCTCTTCAGCCGTCATCGGGGCGGGGGTGCAAAATGAGTAATAGAGCACCCAGTAAAATTGAAATGGCATACTGGCCAATGCGTTACGCATTGCTGCATACTCTAGATCGGCGTTAAAACGATCAGTGAGCTTGGCCTCAACGGAGTTCTCGAAGCTTTGTGTTCGTGGCATACCATCAATTGAAGGCGACTTGATGTCAACAAGTGGCTCCCCCACCATGCGTGCGTATCGTCTGTATTCTTTGAGCACTTTCCGCGCGTTGTCTCGACTTGCTTGCTCATCCACATCTGGAACTAATGCCATCACCTGCGTCACCCCTATGCTAGAATAGATTTGTCTGAAATATTCGGAGCGTGCCAGTGATGGTGCGCTTTTTTCTTGCCTAAATTCAGAACGGCAGGTCGTCGTCGGAGATGTCGATCAGTCCGCCGCTGTCCGGGAGCTGATTTGCGGGCGTCGTATTTGCCCCGATATTGGCCGTATTCGACGTGTTAGCCGATGTAGGCGTAATTGAGCCGGAACCTGTGTTCGACGTCGAATAGGCACCACCATTTGCCGCAGGGCTATCCTTCTTCGTGTCCAAGAACGTCACGTTGTCGACATTGACCTCGGTCACGTATACTCGCTTACCGTCCTTGTCGTCATATGTTCGTGTCTGCACGCTACCGTTCACGCCGACTAGGCTACCCTTGTTGATATAGTTCGCCAGGTTCTCGGCGGCCTTTTTCCAAATGACGCAGTTGATAAAGTCAGTCTCTCGTTTGCCTTGCACGTTGAGATAGTTTCGATCGACCGCCAACGTGAACGTTGCGACGGCGGCTCCAGATTGTGTGTACTTGAGTTCCGGGTTACGTGTGAGGCGCCCCGTTAGTGCCACGACATTTGTCATGTTTTATCCTCCTTGATTGCTTCGACGACTACCTCGACGCGCGGGGTGTCGCTGTAGAATTTTTCGATCCGGGCCTCGACAATCTGGTTGTCATCCAGCCACACGATGCCCTTCATCGCGTCCGTGACGGCCTTAAAAACGTTGTCGACGTCTGGCTTCACCACCGGTCGAACGAAGCCTTGCGCTTTCTGGACGTGTAGCGCCGTACTGCCGGCTTTTTGGATTGACCGGAACATCTTTACCTCGCAGCGGACAGGACCCGATATGGGCGGTTCTGTGACCGCCTGCGTGGTAAACTGTCGCACCAGGGCTTTATAGTTGCGAGATTTGGTAGGATCGTATGCACGCCCCGTCCGCGTGAAGCAAGGTCTCCCCTGCGCTACCGGTTCCCCCGGGATCACGATCATCACCATTTATGTTTCCTCTGGTCGAGGATCGCCTCAACCCCCACAGCGATGAACGCGATCAGGATGAACCCGATAATGATTACCGCAGACGCCACGATCGGCATAAACGCCCACATCCACGAGTACGTGGCAAACCCGAAGGCCTTAGCCGCTACCAGAATGAGTGTCAACAAACTAACTAACTCCAGGCCTTTCTGTGATGTGCTCTTTTCATCGTCGTCCATGTTTTCCCCCTAATACGACTGTTCCCACGGTCCACAGCGCGAGCCCGAGCAAGCCGCCCGACACCGCGCCCAACATCGTGCGAACGATGATCCCAACTGCATGTATCATCACCGATCACCCCCGAGATGGATGCTGCTGTCGATCAGCTCATCGAGTGTCATCTTCCCGCCATAATGCTTGCGTTCGGATGTCAGCTTGATAGCAGCCTCGTTGTCCTCGCGCGCCTGCATCATGCGGCGGTGCTTCTTCTTGATCGCGGACTTCTTACGATGCTTCATATGTCATCCCTCCACCACATAAATGACAACGGTTATCAGGCAAATAAGTAGGACCACCACGCAATGGCTATGATCCACAGCCCCGTCATGATACTTAATACTGCAATGGCCGCGGTGATAATAATCGCGAGTGCGGTGGTCAACCAGAATAAAATGGGAAGCAGCTTCATTCTCGCTCCTCCACATCTTCAAAATGAACCTGATCAAGATAAGCTTTATGCAGTTGGCCGTTGTATTCGACCACTGCAACAGGCTCCATGACTTGACCAGCAGAATGACCACCGATTAATGGACTTTCGCCCACAACCTTTGCGACCTGAAACACGCCATAAAACTTGGCGGGGGTTTCCTTGTCTTCGCTGACTACATAGCACTTTCGAGTCATGTTCATTTCGCTTCCCCCTTATTTGAGCTCGTCGACAACAACGGTTGTCATGTCGCCGAGGTAGATGTTGTGCTTCCGGTTTTTCTGGTCGATATACTGCAAATCCCGATCCTTGTAGCTGATGTCGAATTTGCCCTTCTCGTGAAAGATAACCTTACCCTCCGCGTTGTACACCTTGATTTCACGCGGCAGGCCGTTGTTGACGTCGCTGCTGACATTCTTAGTAAAACGATTCCAAGATGCACAGCCACCCAGTGTCATCAGCATGGCCAAGCCCAAAAACATACCTGCTAGTTTTTTCTTCATTTCGATTCCTCCAGTAGCTCCGGATTCTCAAATATATTCCCGATGACCTCGTAATTTGCGCCTTCATCAGTCGCCCAGTCGCTCTGCCTGCAACGACGCTTGCCGAACCGAATTGAGTATCCATACTGAGCTGTGTATTCAACCCAACCAATCGTATCGTCCGGTGATAAAACCACTTGGTGCAGCTTCACGATATCGCCTTCGTAGATTTCCCGCCCGTTCTCATCGTGCAGGCCGGTGTACTGCATGAATTTGATAACAGCTTCCGGATAGGTGCCATTGTCGGCGAAGTAGTCAATCTGATGTGCGAAAGCACTATTGATGTTGAATATACCGTTTCCATCCTCTGCGAATAGCTGTGGATAATATTCCATTCGCATGTCGTTCGGGTCTTCGTTATACGGCATCCACGCTCGAAACTTAATCTCTCTCATCTCGCGCCTCCCAGTGCCCTGACGTGATATACCCTGGACCATTTTGAATATCAGTGATTGCACCGTCTTCAAACGTGACCGAACTCACGGAACCAACGGTTTCCATGTCGCTAATGCTTCGTTCCTCAATCTTGACGACCTTTCCGTGGTCTACATATGCATAGGCGGAATTCTGAATGTTAAATATTGGCTCCCTGCCTACAAAGTACCCCCGGTACCGATATGGGTTCTCAACTTCAACAGAATCTTGTACCCAATATTTACTCATTTTTCCGCCTCCGAGTGTCGCGATTTAATCAGTCTAACGTCAGCCTTTCTTACTGTATCAACCTCGGTTTCATCAATGCCACAGCAGATAACGTTCAGAACGTCTACAACGTGTGGGTGCCATTTCTTGTCGCGATCTACGCCGTCCATTGGCACATCACGATAGGCGTTTGATTGATAGGAACCGACAACCTTAAACTGAAACATTTCATTTGGAACTCCATATCGTTTTTGCTCAATTAGGACATAATCTCCAAAGTCAATGTCATCTTTCGGGATATTTATTCCACCAGTAAATTCTGTCATTTCTCCGCCTCCAATTTCACGATTTCGCCTGTTTCTTCCACGCGCCACACGCCGTCCAGCCATGCACGGGCGAAAGCATCAATGTTGGCAGGTGTGTCATGAAGCCAATCTTCACTAGGGTCATCTGCAAATTCCATAGCATCGATGAGGCTGTAGACGCCACCCTCACCTTTGCAGTACTTGATGTACTTTCCTACTGCTTCCGGAATCAACGCGATCTCATCTGGCAAGGCATCGGCGTAACGGTCGTCGTAATCCAATAGTTCCTGTGTCGGATGCAAGTTACCATCGGAAGATTTTGCGTCGTCATAAGCGTCCAGCAGTTCCTCGAACACGTCCTGCTTCGTTTCTTTAGTCATACGATCATCTCCTCAAATATTGATTCAAATATTGGCACCGGAATGCTGTTCCCGGCCTGTTTGTATAGTGCCGTCTTCCCATTCACGCTGGCCGCGGCATCGAAGTCAGCATCGGAGTACCCCTGCAGTCTCCAGCACTCGCGTGGAGTCAGCAGACGGAACCGGCCGTCTCCGAGCGGCACCACACCGCTGTTAGGATTACGGTTCTGCTTGGTCGTTATCGTCCAGCTCCACCGGTCGATTGGCATCAGTCGCCCAGCGAACGCACCACCAGAGGCGCCAGGCAAGCGACTTAGCATCGAAGGACTGTCGATGATGTAGTCATCCTCCACGCAGCTCTCCAGCAACTCGCTGATTGGCCGCATAGCTGACTGTCTCAGCCGCCAAAAGTCGAATGGCTGTCCGCCGAGCACTGACACCGTGAACACCCGCTCGCGATATTGTGGCAGGCCGAACTGTCTAGCATCCAGCACGGCGTTTGTGGTGGTGTAACCGAGGCCATCCAGCACGTCGCAATATTTGGCGTAGTTAGCCGCCATGCGTTTCTGAAGCACGCCTTTGACGTTCTCCCAGATGATAATGCGTGGACGCCACACGCCCATTTGCTCAACGATCTTTAGCGTCTGCCACATGAGACTCGACCTCGTGCCACTGCCTCCATCTACCCCCAGCCTCCGTCCGGCAATTGAGATGTCCTGGCATGGTGATCCGTGGATGAGAATGTCCGGCTTCAAATCATATCCAATGACGTTCTGCGGATCATACTTCTGGCCATCAAACATCGCGTTGTATGACCGCACGGCTGCTGCATCTATCTCAACATAATCGATCGATTTCACCGGAACGCCAAGATTGCGGAGGGCAATGCGAGGTGATCCGATGCCACCGAATAGCTCTAAAATTTTTAGAATAGGCTCATCTCCTGACTCATCCAAACGTCCGCATACGGCACAAGGGCTTCATGGCTTGGCCAGTCTGGCAACTGCACGACCACACCGTCTAATACAGCCATACTCACTGGATACTCGCCATGTGGGTACCGGGTGCCATGGTAGTATGCTTTCACACTTGCTTCCTCCCGATCGCCCATGCTCCAACGCCGATTTTCGACACTATAACGGGCTCGCTCAGTGTGATGTGCACTCGCTGGCGATCACTCGGTGCCGCTCCATGCTTTGTTTGCCGATTGATCCACTGAAAGCAAAGTTCCTTGTATTTGGCCGTGAAGTAAGATTTGCCGCTCTCGAAGCCAATAACTTGATAACTCATAGTTCCTCTACCTCGATTTCCACTCGCGGCGTGTCGCTGTACCACTTGTTTCCTCCTCCGGTTCCACCGTGGACTACCGTCCCTTCCACGATCATGCATCACCTTTCAATTTTGCTAACCGCGCCGCCAGCTCAGCCTCATCAGCCGGGGTCAGTTCATCGCCAGTTGCTGGCTGATCAGCATTCAACCATCCTGGCGTTGCCTCCTGCCGGCCGCTCGGTTCCTGCAGCTTAGCGGGCTTGCTGGTATCGTACTCGCTCATCCAGCCGTGCCCCTCAAACCAGTTACCCGCCGTCTTGATAAATCCCGTCTGCACGTGGTTCAGCGCAATATAGGCCTTATATTCGGCAATCTTAGCCAGGACGGCAGCCTTCGTAGTTTCCCCGCTAGTCACCGCCTGCACATACGTTTGTTGTGCCTGGGCAAAGTTTCCACCCTTGCGTGGGTATGCGGGCCATAGCTCACTAACAAACTCCTCGGCCGGGCCGATCACACGCTCATTTCCCCCGTGGGGGGTAAGAGGGGTGTTCTTAATAGTCAAGTCATAGTCAAGTACTGGTAAGTACTCATGCGGGGTAGTCTGGGGTACTGGTATGGGGGTAGCCTGGGGTACTGTTAGGGTTTTGTCTGGGGTACTACTAGCAAGTTGCTTGGGGTGCTCGCCGTATAGCTGAACCAGTTTGTAACCCGGGCTTTTCTTGGACTTACTTCCGGGGGTGTACTCAATCAAGTGTTCTTGTACCAGCCTATTCCGTGCGGCTTTAACGCCTTCTTCGGTTAGGCCGGTGCGACTGGCTATGATCGAATTGCGCAACCTGAATTGATGCTCCATTTTGCCCTCGTCGTTCGCGTAGTCTAATAACTCGCGATACAGGCATACCTGGCCCAATGAGAGCTCCAATTCTTCTGTGAGCAATTTACGAAAAGCCCGACGCTGCTTGAAATAATCCATCTTGGTGTCACCCCCTAAAACGGAAGCGGCGGTACTTCACCATCATCACCCGCCCCGGCCGTTTCTGGATCCGGCGCGGTCGTTACCATGTCCTGGAACGCCGCTGACAACGCAACGAAATTCTCAAGGGTCAGTGACCCAAGTTTCACGGTCCCGACGTTCGCACGTTGGACAACCGCCGTATATACCTCGTTGGCATCACGATGTTGTTCCTTGGAGAACGCCTTGATCCGGTCCAGCAACTTCTGCTTGTCGTCATTGCCCGCCATACGTTCCGCAGGCGCGGCTTGTTGCGGGGGCCGATGTTCTTCCCGGCGTGGCGTTGAACGTGGCTGTGTGGTACGTGTGGGGCGCTGTTGGGTCTCCTGCGTGCGATTGGAGGCCGCGTTCCCGTCGTCGTCCGCGTCTCCAACCAGTCCGAACGCTGTCTGCAGCGTGTAGCGGCGCGCGTACGTTTCGGCGGATCCTAACTCCTGCGCCGTGCCCTTACCGGCCGGCATCGTCAGCGGTGAAAACTCGATGTACTCGCCTGAGTCGTGGAAGATGATCGTTTGGACCGTCACGCCTTGCTCGCTGTTGCATACGTCCTGGGTCCATGACAGCCCCGTGCCTTTTGTCCCGGCGTCGACCGACTTGATGACCGCCGACAGGTCCGAGTACTTTGACTTGGTGAACGGGTTCGTCGCGTTTTTGTCTGGTTGCTTCACCTGCTCGCGGAATTTGCGCATATCCTTGATCAATTCGATTGTGCTTTCTGACCGTTTCATGGGCGGGCCTCCTTGATCGGCTCGTAGTCGATCCCGTTTGCCTTCATCCAATCCGCCAGCGCCCACATCTGATCAGCGGTCGCGGTGATCCGGAACGCGCGGACAAATTTTCGTTCATCCTGCTTTGGCTCCGGCTCAAGTTCCATCTGTTCAACCGCCACGACTTCACCAGTCTCCGTATCGACCGTTTTTTCGCCGATCTGTTCCTGGTTCAATGCTGCGACCGCTGCGGCGGCCTCTGCGCGTTTCTGCGCTGCCTCCGCCTCTTGCTTCCGCTGCATCATCGCGGTGTCCATACGTGGGCGAATATCGACGAAGGACGTGTGATCGTCAAGCTGGGCAAGCCAGCCGCTCGGGTCCATGTCGTTTGCCGCGGCATATGCCTTGACCGCTTCCCGATCCGCGACAACCTTCTTGGCGTGATCCTGAATGCCCAGCAGATCCTGACCCAATTCGCGGATAAATGTTGATTGTGACGTTGAGGCGTTCAGCCAGGTCGGCCGCACCGGAACGTCTGCCGGGTCAATACCGTATTCCGGCGCCACTTCATTGATTGTTTTCTGCACCATTTGCTGCTTACGTTGCCTGTCTTGTTCAGCAAGTGCTCCTGCGGCCGTGTCGATCGGTTTAACGGCCTTATCGATGATGCCGATTAATTCATCGACCTTTTGCTTAAACGCATCATACGGTTGTTCATACGTTTTATGGATCGAAATACGTCGATCGTTGACCTGTTTCTTGAGTCCGTTCAGCTTCGACTTAACCTTCTTGGCTTCCTTGACGGTCGCCTCGTTGACCTCCATCGACTCGAACTGTTGCGTATATTGCAATAGTTGCGCCTTGAGTTCGTCGAAGTGATCGAATTCAATTGTCGCCGGCGTATAGTCGACGGTGTACTTGATCTCGTCAACGGCCACCATAGCCGTTGCGCTTTCCTTAGTTGTCATGTGGCATTGCCCCCAATCTTTGTTCTGCGTATTCTTGCAAGTCATAATCCGCCACGATGTCGCCGTATGCTGCGATAATCATGTACTCGGCTCCAGGGTCCTCCGCTGCGCCGCGCCAGTCCTTTTCGCCATCTCGCATCGTGTACCCGTCCATGCCGAACCATTTCTCGAGGTAGGCTGGAAGATCCTCAACAGACACCGTGTCGTCGAAGATGTCGAGGTATGGTTCCTTCCAGCGAAGCAAGTCATGGTTCTGCCAGTCCTTTTCAATTCCATACATTGATGTGCTCATCACTTCGCCGCCTTTCGCTCAAGGCCGCTACGTGCTACACTGAATGGGTAAATATTATTGTTAAAGTTCTTAGCTCCGGCGGTTGCCTCCGCTGGGGCTTTTTTTGCGTTCAGCTCGGCAATGTCTTGCTCCGTGTAGCCGAGTAGCTTCGCAGTGTGCTTGTTGTTTACGAGTTTCTTGTCTACCCAGTCCATCAGCGGGCTTTCTGTCAGTGCCCACAGGCTCAAGATGATTGCAATCATCCAGATAAAAATGCTCAGCATTTCTGATTACCTCCAATTGTGCGTTGTCATGTACTCATCAACCGCGCGCGGCCAATACCGGCGCTGGGTTCCGTTCGGGTAGCTGGGAAAGCTCGGGTCATCCAGAATGGCGCTCAGGTTGTCACCCTCGGAGATGCGGAGCATCTTTGAAGCCTCAGCACGCGTCATGCCTTTCTGCGGCACCAGCTCCCGAACCGCCTCTTTGACTAGCTTCGGCAGCTCAGGGCGCAACTGCTCGGCGACCAGCTTCGCCAGCTCTTTGGTGAACTCATAGTTCGCCGTTGTCACGATGTCCATGTTCAAGCCCCCTCAAGATCCCAATCTTCCAAGATAGCTGCCAGATACGATTGCTCGGATCCAATCTGTTCGGTCAGCTCCTTGGCATAACGCTCGACCGCCTCGCGGTCATCCATTGTGCGTGCGCCCGGTTTCTTGCTCAGAACCAGCAGGATCTGATTGTCGAGACGTTTCCGGTCGTCCGCTTCTTTCTCAGTGGAGAAATAGCGTGCTTGCGGCGTGTCATCAATGCTCTTGTCTTCCACGATTTTCAACCCGACCAGCGCCAGACCGGCTTCCAGCTTGAAACGATAATCGCCAATCACCTTCGCCGCACGGATCAGCATTAATTCCGGGATAGACCCCCGGGCACTCCAGTTGCTCATTGCCGACTGACTGATGTGGATCTCCTGCGCCAGCGTCACCTTACTTATACCGGTGCGATCTAAGGCATTTTCAAATTGCTTGATAATGTTTGAAGTCAAAATTCCATCCCTCCTTTGGGTATTCCGTACCGCCAAATTCACGCTTGTTTGCGTGACAATGATTAGAGAGCAAGCCCCGCATCCGCAAAGGCTTCGCTGACCATTTGATCCAGTTCGTTCTTGGTCAGCAGGTAGAACTTCTGCAACCCCTCATCGCTCAGCATCTCAAGCTGCGTGCGAGTAACATCCGGCTTCAATTTGGTGATTGCTTCGTAATACCGTTCGCGGTTCATAAACTCACCCCCTTCAGCAACTGCTTGTATTGCGCAATCAACGTCCGTGAACTTGATAGTTAGGTTTTGCTGTCTTGTAAAGCGCAATAGCAACGGCCGCCGCTATAATTCGTGCTGTCATTCTCGGCTTTAGCTTCGAGTGTTCGTGCCCCAGTTCAATCTCTAGCAAGTCATCTAGCATCGAAACATCTGAACGGTAGGATGACGGGGCGTTTGTCTCAATATGCTCGCATTCTCCCCCAGCCGTTCGATCTTGCTCACGTTCATGACTCATAAAGTCACCCCCTCGCCATCACCCAGTAGCAGATTAAATGCGCTGCATCCCTGCGGAGTGATCAGGGTCTGCGGGTAGCCCATCTTGTTGTCCTTGATGGTGAAGTACGTGTTGGCATATGCCGCCCGAGGCTTGATGTACTTGTGCGCGTCGCGGTAGATGAAGCCCTGGTCAATTAGCCAGTTGATAAATTCGTTCTGGCGATGGCCAAGCATCTTCGCGGTGTCACGGAAGTTGGTCAGCGTATTGCGCTCGACCAGGTCATCGAAGTAGGCGGCCTTTGGTGTCATGAGAGCGACGTTCGCATTCAGCGATCGGTTCTCTACTTTGAGTTGCGCGTTCTCATCCTTGAGGTACTCATAGCCGCGCTTGATAACTTCCTTGGGGTCATTCCACTTGCGCTCTACCTCGATGAAGTAAGCACGGAACGCTGCGCCCTGTTGCGTCTTGCTCATGAGTGCTAGGTTCTTGGCCATGTCTACCGTGATGGCGTAGTCCTGAACCTCCTGCTGCTTCCCATCAGGATAGTTGGGATTGAAGGGCGTACCTACAAGTACACCCTCAAAATCAATGTGTTCGACGAAGCCAGTGAAGTTCTGTTCGACCCACTGACTGAACCGTTTCTTCAATTTCAGCCCCTTGTAAAGCTCTCGTGCTGATACAACTTGCTCGTGCCGTGCATTGACGACTACTTTTATCAGTTCGTTCATGATCAGGCCTCCTTACGTTTCGATTTTCGCGATTGTCGTAAAATGACTATTTTGTGATTTTCTCAACGTTTCCCGTAAAAAAAGTTTCAATCGGCACATCTAACGTTTGAGCGAGTGCTGGCAACTCAACAGCCTTAAACTTATATTCACCGTTTTCACGGCGATAATACTGGTCGACGCTGCTTAAACCAAGAGCTTTTGTCATATCCGTCAAGGAGAGATGGAGCCCGTTCCGGCGGGTCCGAATGACGCTGAGATCAACTCGATAGCTCATTGTGTTACCTCCTTTGTGATTTTCTCAAATAACAAGTTAATCATAGTTTGAGGTAATCTCAAAGTCAACAAGTTTTTTGCTAATTTGACAAATACTCTATGTGCAAATCCCAAAGATGGTATTCTCGATTTGTTCAAATCACAAAAGGAGGACCAGACATGTTAGACTTTCTTCCAAAGAGATTGATAGATTTGCGCGAAGAAAGACAGCTCTCTCAATCTGAAGTAGCGCGCCGGGTCGGAATGGACAACAGCAGCCTAAGCAGAATTGAGTCGGGTTCTCGTAAAGTGTCCGCCGAGGAACTTGGAAAATTTGCCGCCTTGTACGGTGTCACCACGGACTACCTGCTGGGCGTCAACAATACTCCTGAATGGGCAACCGAACAGGATACCATCGACCTGAAGAAAGTTCTCAGTGGCCAGGGCGGCCCAACCTTCAACTTCGGCGGCGACAAACTGACAGAGGACCAGAACGCCAAGCTAAATCTCGCCCTCACTCAGATTTTCTGGGAAGAGATCCAGCACGACCGAAAGCGGGGCGGCTCTGACGGACAATAAACTCGTTCCTTCTTATATGCGATACCGCTATGGCACCGCTGACCCCTTCGCCCTCGCTGACATTCTAGATGTCACCGTCAAGTGGTCTGACCTCGGAGATGAACTCCTGGGCAAGACCCAATACATACTCAGCCGACCATTCGTTCTGCTCAACAACTGCCTCCGCGACAGCGAACAGAAATACTTCATCATGGCGCACGAACTAGGCCACGTCGTCCTTCACGCCGACGTCGCCGAATACTACAAGATTGCTCGCAATGGTGACAACAAGGCCGAATACGAGGCTGACCGCTTCGCCATTCACCTACTGACACTGCTCTACGTCGAAGAGAACCACGATCTGCCAGACACGGTATACGAGCTCGCCCACTCATATGGGGTGCCGGTGCTGGATTAGATAGCTAGACGTCGAGGCCCGTCAGGCAAACGTCCAGCGATTATTCGATGACCTACATATTCCATCAAGCATGAGAGACTGGCCGGAAAGCAGCATTCGTGACTTCTACTGGCGACACTGGTACCGTGAGAAACGTCCAAACGTGATCGACGTTAAAAGCTGCGTAGTTGGAGGAATGTATTTATGGCAACAAAAATCAAGGGTGCTGATGGGAAAACCTACGAAAGGGTTGCACCTTCGAGCCCCAAACGCAAACGCACGGTTGAGATTATACTGGGTGCGATTAGTCTAATTGTGTCACTAGTTTCGTTAGCATCAGCCATGGGCTTAGCTGCTGTGGGCGATGCGTTTGGCGGCGGTGGTTCATATACCGCCACGTTGATGATTGGGATGTTACTTTCAATTGCGGCATTTGTACTAATATTTTTTATAAATAAGAAACATGCTATTATCAGCACATTAATTCTTATTCTTGGTGTTGTACTACTGTTTTCATCAGGGAATTTCGGCATACCTGGCGGAATAGCGTTCATGATTACTGGCATAGTTGCCATAATCAGAAAGTAGGAATGATAAAATGGCAAAGAAAAAGACTATCACCGACGCTGATGGAAACATGTATGTGGAAGTATCACCGTTCTACAAAAAGGCTTGGTTTTGGATTGTTGTTGCGGTAGTTGTAGTTATCGGTTTCTTCATCGCTATCGGCAGCAACGGTAGCGACACTGACAGTAAACCCGCAACATCTTCTAAATCTGCAAAGGTAAGCAACACAAAACAGGAAAAAGATGCTGACGACACCGAGAAAACAAAGACCAAAGCGGCCACAATTTATATTGACAATGAGAAAGCTTCTGTACTCAAGACATTGGATTTTAAACCTAACTACATCAACAAGGATTGGACACCAGCTGTTGTGTCAATTGATGAAGTAAAAGTTAACAAGATTAAACCGTTTACTGATAAAGAAGAACACAGCTCTACCTACAACGGAATTATTCTGGTTCACTTCAAAATTCAAGCCAATCAGGACTTGAATATGTATCCAAATCAGGCTACGTTAGTCACCTCTGACGGTCAGCAAGTGGAAGCTAACATGTACTCCAGTGATGACTATGATGGTGAAATAAACAAAGGTGTCACCAAATCGGGGACAACACTTTTTGCACTAACCACCATGAACAACGCAACCGATCTCAAGACACTCCGTCTGAAGTGGTCGGGTGACTATGACACCGATAACTATGACGACAATAATTCCAGCCATGACTACGACATCACCATCAATCTTCAGTAGTCACTAACCCACCAAGCAGCAGGCCCGTGCAACTCGGGCCGCGGGCGTTAATCTGGAAGGAGAATCAGCATGAAGATCAAGAACTTATATATGTATGCAGCATGTTTGGTTTGTCTCGTAGTCGCTTTGATTTCGCTATACAGCGTTGTTTCTGGAATATCCGAATTTATCTGGTTTGACAAGTCCGCGCAGCCCGGGATCTACCTCTATCAGCAACTATTCAACGGAGCCATCATGCTAGTGGTGTCCTCGTTGCTTTTTGTATTCCACTGGCGCCACGCAGACAAATAACACATAGCTTCGAGCAAGGCGAAGAGTTATCCACAGGATGTGAACGATCATATTCTAAACCCGTCGAAATCGACAGGTCTAAGCCCAAGGAGAATCATAATAACAAACAAAATTCGGACGCTCTCAACAGACGGAACTTTATTCGGCGGAGATAAGACAGTCGCCGCTGGGTATACGTCTCGGGTAAAGGCAGTATTGGGTCCAACTTCAACGTGACGCTCGCAATGACGCGTTGAGTGGAAAAAATCAATCTGATATGAAATAAAATGGCACTCAGGGAACCAAACAGCCCTTATGAATGATGCGTTTGACGATTTTCGGAATGAGAGTGGTCCTAAGCGGGTGCAGTTCAGCGGTAGAACGACAGCCTTCCAAGCCTAAGTAGCGGGTTCGACTCCCGTCATCCGCTTTGTCGATTGTGTATCGGCAATAATTTAACATTGGAGGTCATCAGTATGGCAGATCGAACATTCACTAAGGAAGAATTGGCAAAGTATAATGGCAAAGACGATCCCCACAAATATGTGGCAGTCGATGGTGTCGTATACGATCTAACGTCTGTTAAAGCCTGGGCCGGAGAAAATCATCACGGTAATGTTGCTGGTCAAGATCTCACTGACATCATCACTAACGTCTCTCCCCACGGTAAAAAGGTTCTCAGCAAGGTGCCGATTGTTGGTAAGTATATTGGGTAGCCGTTCTGTTTCCCCCTTCGGTCGTAGGTTTAATTCCTACATGTCCATGCCCCATTCTGGGGCTTTTATTTCACAGCCAGAAAGAACATACGTTCGAGTAAAAGTGAAGTAACCTCCAAAAACGTCACAAAAGAAAGGACACGATAGCAATGCGCAAATGGACACCACTGCCCCGCCACCTGCATCTTTACAGCTATGAGACACACGGCGGCACCCGTTACGCCATCCGGAGAGGATGCAAGGATAGTGAAGGAAACAGGGTCGAATTCACGCGCTCAGGCTTCCGGTCTTGGCGCGATGCAGATAAGGCGCTCAAAGAATTTGAAGCCCGCCTTGTATCTGGGCATATTGACCCATTCGCTCAGCGCAATATCACCGTTGGCCAATACTTCGACTTGATGCTCGCCCGAAACGAGCGGCTCGGCAACTGGCGGATCAGCACGATAAAATCTAAGCAAAGCTATTTTGACAAGCATTTCAAAGACCGCTTTGGATCCGTGCCACTCGGTTCAATCACCCGCACCGAATATCAGACGTTTATCGATGACAAGGTGGTCGCAGGCTATCGAGAAAACACCATTAACGCCATCAACGCACTAATGCAGCTCATCATGAATGACGCAGAGAAAAACGATGTCATCGACAAGAACCGCTTGCGTGGCGTCCAGATTGTCGGCGCAAAGCAGGCCCGCCCCGTGGATCTTACGCGCGAACAATACAAGACGTTCATGACGGCCGCAGCGCAACTGCTCGACCGCTATCACCTCACCATGCTTTATCTGTTGTCGCTGGGAGAACGACGGGAAGAATTGGCCGGGCTTCAATTTTCGTCGTTTGAGAAAGCCGATCACGATGGCCAGCCATATTACAAGATCACCTATAAAGTATCACGCACCACATACGAGCCTCAGGGCGGCAAGCTCAAGACCCCGAGCAGCTACCGGTCAAACTACGTCACTGGCGAAATTGTGGACATGATAGACTATGCGCTTCAATACGCAAAGAACGTCATCCTCCAGCATCATCGCGAGGTGACCCCCGACACGTTTGTCTATGTCAACGTCCAAACTGGGATGCCGGTATACCCGAGTAACGTCAACCGCGACCTGTTCGCGCCGGTGGCAAAAGAAACCGGCATCCGACTTCGCCCTCATATGCTTCGCCACTATTTCGCCACGCAGGCGCTGGAAGATGGCCTTCCAGACATGAGCGTCATGCACTGGCTCGGCCATAAATCAATGGACATGACGAACGCCTATACCCGCCCCACCGAAGAAGGCGCACTGCACGTGATCAACAGCATGAACTCCAAACTGTTCGGTGGGAGTATGGATTGAGCAGATTCGGCGGTACATTTCGGGATGTACCGCCGATGTACCGCCAAACGGTCGAAAATAGTCGAGCACAACCGGAGAAAAAACAAAAAAACGCGCCCGACACCGCCGCCATTACTGGCTTTAGCATCGAGCGTGTTCGATTGAATTTCTAACTTGTTACTTGAGGGT
>NZ_RHOG01000024.1 GCF_003946405.1 Lacticaseibacillus yichunensis
GACGGGCAAACCTATCGTTTCCGGTACAAATTTACTACCAGCACCAAGAATATGGTGGCCTAGTTGAACAGCCACTACTTAACCCGATTAGGCATCTTCCAAAAGTCATTGCAGGACAAGCCTCATCGCGGCCATCTACCCGCTGAATATCAGCAAACTAATATTCGAGATAAGCATCTTTATTGCGCGTTTTGACACCATTTCGGTACGCTTGATTTAGGGCAGAGTGCCCAAATCAGAAGAGAAAGGGTGATGACAATGCTGCATTTTATCTGGGTCCTGATCGTTGGGGCGGTGATCGGTGCGATCGGGTCGTTGATCGTTGGCCGTGATCTGCCTGGTGGCTGGATCGGCAATATTATTGGCGGTCTCGTTGGCGCATGGGTCGGCTCCTCCTTGCTGGGTTCCTGGGGACCAAGCGTGGCGGGCATGGCCATTTTCCCTGCGATCATCGGCGCCATCGTGGTGGTCTTCGTGGTGTCGCTGTTGATCGGCACGCTCGGCAGCAAGCGCAAACGCGCATAGTCAGCAAAGGCTGACCGGCGAAAACTACTTTCGGCGGTGTCTTTGTCAGGAGGTTTTATGCGACCGCTCACAAAAGTCGCATTGGTATTAGTCGCATTGCTCGGCATCTGTCAGACACTGCTCATTGCCGCTTATTTTTGGCCGGTCGCCGCGGTGGACACGTGGTTGCTTGACCACTGGGCGATCAGCCGCATGATCATGTTGATCTTGACCAGCCTTGTGTTCATCGTCTTCGTGGCGATGCTTTTGGTCGCGCTTTTTCGCCGCTCGACGCACCAAGAGCTGGTGATGACCGGCGACCGCGGCTCTCTTGCAATCTCTCGGCAAGCCGTTGAAAGTGCGGTGGCCAAGGCAATCGCAAAAGAGCATGCGGTCAAAGGCGTTAGTGTGGATGTGACCATGCACAAGAAAGAGGCGGCCAAGGTGATGGTCGAAGCAATCAGCATGAGCGGCCAAAGTCTGGCGGCGCAAGGGCAGCGCATTGAAGAAACGGCCCGCGCCAAGGTGGTGCAACTGCTGGGCACTGAGGTCAAAAAAGTGAAAGTGCACCTGATGCCGGTCAGCCAAGCCCCGCGCGGCACCGCGCGCGTGCTGTAAGGAGACGCTTATGAAAACTGGCACAATTGGCCTGCTTGCAGGGTTTGCGATTGCAATCGTGCTCCTTCGCTTTGGCTTTTGGGGCATGCTTGTGACCGCGCTTCTTGCAATCGTTGGCTACATGACGGAACGCTGGCTGTGGCCTGCGCGCAAAGAGCTGATGGCTTGGTTGCGCTCTGGCAAGCGCCAGCTGCAAAAGAATCGGTAGGTGACAGGATGCAGACGATCACGGATAACGGATTAGAGACGCTGAAAAGTAATTCGCATTTGTCTTTTGACAACAAGGTACTGGAAAAGATTGCCGCCATCAATGCGCAAGATATCGATGGGCTGCTTGGAATGGAAGGGTCGATGGTCGACAGTTTGGCCGAGACCTTCAATCAGGAGCGCCAGACGAAAGGAATCAAGGCGGAAGTCGGCGAACACCAAGTGGCAATCGACATGAACGCGTTGCTGGAATACGACGCCGACGCGCAGGCCATCTTTGATACACTGTGCGCCAAGCTGGCCGATGCGATCGATCGCATGACTGGCCTGCAGCTGGTCGAGTTGAACCTGCACATCAATGACGTGTTGACGCGCCGCGAGTGGCAACAGACAACCAAGTGACCCCAGGCTAAGGCCTGAAAGGAGCAAGCATGGTAGAAGAGAAAAATAATGAGATGATGCACGACATGCCAAATGAGATGAAGGGCGCAAAGCCGCTGCCGCCACACATGGACAAGGAGATGCCCCCACACATGGATAAGGACATGCCACATGGCCCGGGAATGACACCGGACAAGGACATGGCGCCTGAGCTTGAGACCAAGCTGACGTTTGACGAAAGTGTGCTGAAAAAGATCGTCAACCGCACCAGCGGCGAAGTGGCCGGCGTCTTGAGTCTGGAAGGCGGCATGCTGCATGACATGACTGACTTTTTCCGCAAGAATGAGGACCCAACAAAGGGCGTGGCCGTGGCGGTCGATGATGATCAAAATGTCAAAGTCGAACTCGATGCGACCATGCGCTATGGCGAGGATGCGCCGGCTGTTTTTGCCGAGGTGACCAAGGCCATTGTCCGCAATGTGAAGGAAATGACCGGAATGACGGTGATCGGGGTGTCGATGCACGTGAAGGACATGCTGACGGAAGAAGAGATCGCGCGCCAGGAAGACGACGCCGATGATCACGATGACGCCAAAGATGAGGTGCGGATGACCCGCGACGACAAGGACTTGCAGCCGGCCTGATCACGCCAAATTCTGAATGTGCGAGAGCTGAGTGCACCAAACATAGCGGCCTCGACCACAAAGCGTCGGGGGCCAGCTGAAAGCATCGGCGACGACCGGTGCTTTTTTTCGTATCGTCGGGTAAAATTGAGCTCAGCGAGGAGGCGTTATCATGACAGAGAATTCATATACGGCGACCAATGCCAAGGTGATCGATCATTGGGTCAAAACAGGGTGGCAATGGGGTCAGCCAATCAGCCACGAGACCTATCAGCGGGCGCAGGCGGGGGGGTGGAAAATGCTGCTGACCCCGACCAAGCCGGTGCCGCGCAATTGGTTTTTCCCGGACATGGCTGGCCGGCAGGTGCTTGGCCTGGCATCCGGCGGCGGCCAGCAGATGCCGCTTTTTGCCGCGATGGGCGCGGTCGGCACCGTGTTTGACCTGTCCTCGGCGCAGCTGGCCGGCGATCGGGAAGTGGCGGCACGCGAACAGTATCCGCTCACCGTTGTGCAAGGGGACATGACGCAGCCGCTGCCGTTTGCAGATGCGTCTTTTGACCTGATCTGCCAGCCGGTCGCCAATTGCTACATCCAGGATGTCCTGCCACTTTGGCGCGAGTGCGCGCGCATTTTGAAGCCAGGCGGGCGGCTGATGGTCGGGCTGGACAACGGACTCAACTACATCGTGGATGAGGCCGAGGAAAAAATCGCGCGCGGGCTGCCCTTTGATCCCATCAAGGACCCTGAGCTGCTGGCCGGCAAGGATGTGATGGAAGACGGCATCCAATTTTCCCACACGCTGGAGACGCAGCTACGCGGCCAGCTCCAAGCCGGCCTGCAGTTCGTGGACATGTACGAAGATACCAATGGCGACGGCCGCCTGGATGCGCTGGGCATCCCCAGTTTTTGGGCGACATTGGCAGAGAAAAAGGGTGCGTAGGCCCGCGAGATGACGGGGCAGGTAACTTGGCTCGAGTGCTGGATGGCGCACTTCGCCATCGAGTGCACGAGACAGTTAGATGTCCCCGTCATGCGGGCCGAAGCCCAACTGAAAAAGGGTGCGTAGGCCCGCGGGCAACTTATGAGCCAAAACAAAAAACGTCTGACCGCAAGTGAGGTGGTCAGACGTTTTTGATTTCTTGGGGCATTAGCGCTTATTCAGCAGTTTCCGCTTTTCATGCGCATATTCCTTCGCGCTGATCGCCCCGCTTTTTTGCAAGGCGTCGAAGCGTGCGATCTCCTCAGCCACCGAGGTGCGGGCGGTGCTTCGATCGTCGGCCAGATAGGCGGTGATCGAGGAGGTCAGGGTACCAATCAAGCCGATGCCGTTGAACATCAAGACGACCGCGGTGATGCGGCCGACCAAGGTGTGCGGCGAGATGTCGCCGTACCCGACGGTGGTGGCGGTGACGACCGCCCACCACAGCGCGTTGCCGTAATTTTGGTGCTCAGCGATCGCATAGATCACGGACACGATAATGATCAGCAGCGCCGAGAGAATCAGGTAATAGATCAACCCACCGCGATGCAGAAAACGCGAGGCATGGGCCCGAAACGTAGCGGTCTTATCGCGCAGGCGCGTTACGAGGCGCTGGCGCAATTGGCGTAGCCGTTGCCACACTGTTTTCACCTGCTCGGGCGACAGGACGCCGCTGGTGGGCACCAAGGCGGACAGGTGGAAGGAATTGCTGGCCAGCAGGTTGGCCTTGCCCTTTGCCAGCCACAGCCGCAGCAGGTAATCCGCGCTAAATAATAGCAGCAGCACCGCAGTCAGGATGCGCGCCAGCCGACTTGGGGCGGTGATCACACCCAGGAATTCCAGCAGCAGGAGGCCGAGGCTCCCCAGCGTCACGATCAATAGTGTTAGATTGTACAGCCGAAAGCCGCGCATCAGTTTTGGATTCATACAATTTTCACCTCATATCTGCGATAGCGTATCACCTTCGCAACAAGGCGGCATAGCTCGAGGCGTTTTTTTACTCAATCTGAAGATTTCTGCTTGACGCCGATGTGGAGGACGCGGGAAAAACGCAGGTAGGCGATGAAATGAAACAGCACCCCGGCCGCAAGCAGCAGGCCCGCCAGCACATTGGAAAAGAGGGCAGCGAGGATCGACGTCAGGTAGATCAGCACGCTGCGAGCGGGGTCGAGGCGAATGCGCTGATAGTGCTGCTCGATGCCGGTGAGCGAGCGCAACTCGGCGTGATGCTCGAGGTAGCGATACAGCACCAGAAAGGATAGCGAGATCAGCAGGGCCACGATATCATAGACGATGATCGCCACGCGAATATCCTGGGTGTTGCCGTTGGTCAGCGCCTCGATGAGCAGCACCATCGCATAATTGACCAAGGTCACCGTGAACAACACGATCAGGTTTAGGATGTTAAGGGTGCGGTCCGTTTTTTTCACGTATTGAAAATAATCATGATGAAACAGCCAGCTGGTGCCGACGTAGAAATACGACATGAGGTACATCAGAAACAGGGGGCCCTGCTGCAGGACCACATGCGTCAAGGATCCCGGCGCGATGGTCTCAGGCTTGAATTCCAGAATCAAGATCGTGAGCAAAATGGCAAAAACGCCATCGCTCAGCGCGTTGACCCGCTCTTTTGACATGGCGATCACCTCCAGCGTTATTATAAGGCGTCAGGCCACCAAAAAACCACCTGCGCGATCAGGCGGGAGGTGGCTTCTTTGGTGACTTGACTGGTTACAGGTTCTTATCCATATTGAAGGTCAAGTGCGATTGCTCGAGACCCTGCATCAGATAGGATGCAATCTCTTTTTTCGTGGTGGCTTTGACTTGGGCCACGATGTCGTAGTTGGCTTGGGTCAGCGCAGCGGTCAGGTCCTTGTCGACCAGCTCGGCGGTGGCGGCATCTGTTTTCGCCACATGCGCGCGGAACGTCTGGTTGAGGGCGGTCAGATAGTCGCGGTCCTGCTGGATGAACTTGCTGTAATGACTTTCGACCAGCATGCCGAGGCTGCGGTGCAACCAGTAGGCGGAATCCGTGTCCAGATCCAGCGTCAGTGGCGTCTGGGAGTAGCTCGGATCCGTGTCCGTGGCGTTGGTGTAAAACGGCACATACGGCGAGTAGGTCGGAATGCCGATGTTCAGCCACATGATCGCGCTTTGGCCAGCCGGCTTGTTGCCGCGCAGCTGCAGAATGTGCGAATTCTGCGTGCGGTTGAGGCCGATCGGGCGGTAGCGCAGCTTGTCGGCGTCGGCGCCATGGCCGAGCGGATCAAACCGCGTCTCGTTGTAATGGCTGCCGAGGATGTAAGCCATGTCCTCGCGCGTGATTTTGTGGTCGGTGTGCATGATGAACGGCAACTCGGCGCTTTCCGGCTCCTCAGGGGTTTCCGGGTTCAAAATGTGATGCGCGTACCAGACACGCGGCGTGTTGTAGTGGCGGTCCTTTTCGTTCATCGTGCCGAAAATGTGGCGGAAGTTCCAGCCGGTTTTGTCAGGATTCAGGTCATTGGCTTCGACAAACTCCTGGATGCCATTGCTCCAGATGAAATTGTCTGGGTCGTCAAAATCAACTTGCTGAATGGCGACTTGGTTGGCGGCCACGGCATAGGCGTCGTCGGGGATGCGCTGGGCGACCCAGTGATGGCCGGTGACGATCTCCATGTACCAGGCGCTGTTCTTATCGGCAAACAGGACCGAGTTGCCAGCCGGCGAGCCGTATTGCGCGATCAGCTGGCCCAAGTATTCAACGCCGTGACGGGCGCTTTCGATGAAAGGCAGGACCATGTTGACCATCAGATCTTCGTCCAGTCCGTCTTCAACAAGTGGGTCGATGGCAAGTGTGCGTTCGTTGCCATAGGTACTTTCAGTCGCAGACATTGCGACGTTCTTTTCGTTGATGCCACTTTCTTCGTAATCGCCAAACTGGGCGGTGTCCACGTTTGGCACTGCGTTATAGCGGTAGCCGTTTTCCGGAAGTGGGGCGGTAAAGCCGTTCAGCGGTGAGGTGACAATCAAGTCTTTTTCACCATGCCATGCCGGATGCATGTAAAAGCGGTGCGGCGCCAGGACGTGGAAGGTGTCATCGTTGCGGGCGATCATTGTGCTACCATCGATGCTAGCGTTTTTGCCAACGAGGATCGATGTGCATGCGGTCAATTTTTTCATGAGTGTCCCTCTTTTCTCAAGCTGATTCCAGTGTACGCCTAAAATGCAGGACGCGAAAGGGCGAGCGGGTATGGTTCTGCGGTATGTCTGATCGTCCTTAGTGCCTTTCCACGACGGACTGACTGCGTTGCCATTCTTCGTTTTTGATATCCTATCCGATCTGCGGACATATGAACGGACATATTCTGTTGAGATTCGGGTGTCGGGATGCAAGCCCACCGTGCTCACTGGCACGCAAAAAAGCGGCGCACCAAGCTTTTCAGCTCCGGCACGCCGCTTTGCATTTCGTGATTGGGTAGATAGGGATCGAACCTATGATTATGGATTCAGAGTCCACTGCGTTACCACTTCGCTACTACCCAATAAGTGTGAAGCACTTAACGAACGAATAATATCTTACAAAATACCACGCCAGCTGTCAACCGCATTTGCAGACTTTTTTAAAAAGTGGCGTTTTTTCGGCAAACGCGGCGCTAGTGGGTCTTTTGGCCGGCGTGCTAAACTAGAGGTGGTCATTGGTGATGGTCGAGCAACCAGAGAAACCCTGCGTAGCCGATGCAAAAGGCGGCGAAGATCAACAGAGCCAAGGCGGCGAAGCTGAGCCAGCGCAGGCCAAAGCTCAAGGCGCCCAGCCAGAGCAAGCCGGCGAGCAGACACGCGCGCAGAGTGCGGGCCAGCAGCTTTTTGACCGGCTCACTCAAATGAGACCTCGATGAACAGATGGCCAGAGCCAGCAATGTGGCTCGTGGTCATCCAGATCTCACCTGGTACCTGGGGGTCGTCGGGCGCAATCAGCTCCGCCAGCCAGCGCACCAATTTCTGATTGCTGACAATGAAGTCATCCGGCAGGCGAAAGGCGTTGAGGCGTTCCTCGGGAAAAAGTTCCGCTTGGCATGGAAAAATGACTTGGTCGGAAAGGGCAAACGCGATGACATTTGAATAGCCTCGGCGAATCAAGGTGACCTGCTGAGGATGGGTGTGCAAATATTCAAGAACTTGCGTGGGAATTTTCATCGGGTTGCCTCCGTCTTAAGTCGCTGGTTGCCCTGCGCCTTGCATGATAGCATGAAAATAGCTCGATGTATAGAATGGAGGATGCGAGATGACAGTCCATTTTTATCTAGTGCGTCACGGCGAAACACAGATGAATCGCAAGCAGCACATGCAAGGGGTGACGGATGCGCCGCTGACTGAAAAGGGGGTCGCGCAGGCCGACGCATTGGGTGCGGCGTTGGCCAAGGTGCCGTTTGCCCAGGCATACAGCTCGGACCGAAAGCGCGCTGTCGCCACCGCGCAGCATATTTTGGCGGCCGCGCCGACTGCGCCTATCTTGATGCGCCTGGCCAGCCTGCGCGAGGATTATTTTGGAGGACTGGAAGGCAAGAGTTCCGCCCAGGTGATGCGCCTGTCCGTTCAGCGCTATGGTCTGCGCGCGATGCCCCAGGTGTGGCAAGGCGGCGACCGTTTTGCGAAATTGGTGCGCAATTTTCAAAAGCTGGATGACACGGGCCAGGCGGAGAGCTTGCCGGCCCTGCAAATGCGGATGCGCGACGTGTTCCAGCGCCTCGCGGATCAAGCGCCGGCTTCTGGCAACGTGCTGGTGGTCGGGCACGGGCTGAGTTTGTCGGCCATGATCGAGTGGGTCAAGCCGCAGTCAGTGCCGATCGGTTTACTGAAAAACACTAGTGTGACGCGGCTTGATTTTGATCAAACCGCGGGTACCTGGCAAGTGGTGGCGGTGAACCTGACCGCTTCGCAGGCGGTCGCACTGGCGGCGCCTATTCTATAGAAGAAACAGAAATGACGGGTCTGCTTACTGGCCGCGGCCAGAGGCGGACCCGTTTGTCGTCCAAATATGACTTTTTTGTGAAAATCGAGACAGAGCATTGCACCGCATGAGCATGACGCGTAGAATGACAACTTGTCACATGACAGAACGTCACACCCCAATGAAAGGAGCGGCCATGCCTAAATCCACCTTCTATCGGCTTGCAGATGAAAAGCGCCAACGCCTGATCGTCGCGGCGTACAACGAGTTTTCTCGCGCGCCGTTTGCCGATGCCAGTATCAGCAATATTATCAAAGAAGCCGGCATTCCGCGCGGCAGTTTTTATCAATATTTTGAAGATAAAAGTGATGTCTTCTTTTACCTGCTGGATCTGATTCGGCAAAGTGCCAACGTTTGGCTGAAAGACGCGCTGAGCGCCAATCACGGCGATCTGTTTGCCACCATGCACGAGGTGGTCGAGCGGCTGGTCGAGACGATCACCACTGGGCCGTACCACGCCTTTTATAGCAACCTATTCATGTATATGGATTTTCATTCCGCGGATAAGATGGCGAGGGAAGGCACTGGGCCGGTCATGCCGCCGCACGGCCCTAAGAAAGGCGAGGTCTCGTCGTTTTTGTTGGAAAATGTGGACCGCGACCGGCTGCGGGTCAAGGCAGATGATGATCTGCGCGTCTTGATCCATCAGCTCTTTGGGATGTTGATGCAATCGATCGGCCATTATTTCAATCAGCTGGCCAGTGGGGCACAGCTCAGCTCGGATGAATTAAAACGGCGTCTGGACCAGCAACTTGATTGGTTGCAGTTCGGCGTCGGTGAAACAAAGGAGGAGAAGCAATGATCAAACTCGCAAAAGGCAGGGTCTCCCTGTGGGCGATCCTGGCCGCGGTCGGGTTCATGATCGTGCAGGTGATCTCGAGTCTTTACCTGCCCAATCTGACCGCGGACATCGTGAACAACGGGGTCGTGACTGGCGATATCGATTATATCTGGAAGACCGGGTATAAAATGATCGCCTTTGCGATCTTAAGTGTGGTCGCCAGTGTCGCCAACGTGTACGTGGCGTCCAAGGTCTCACAAAAACTGGGCCAGCGCATTCGCTCAGATGTTTATCGCAAAGTGATCAATTATTCGCATGATGAGATGGATCAGATCGGCGCAAGCAGCCTGATCACCCGGACCACCAACGACGTGACACAGATTCAAAACGTCTGGGTCATGATCTTGCGGATGATGATCATGGCCCCGATCATGCTGGTTGGCGCGGCTTTTCTGGCTTACCAAAAGAGCCCGGCACTGACCAACATCTTCTTGATCGTTTTGCCGATCATGGCCGTGTTCATGGGCGTGGTGATGTATTTCGCCGTGCCACTCTTCCGCGCGATGCAGAAGAAAACAGATAACATCAACTTGGTCTTCCGTGAAGGCCTGACCGGGGTCCGCGTCATTCGCGCCTTTCGTCAGGATCAGTTCGAACAGGACCGCTTTGATGGCGTCAACAAGGATTACACCAACAACGCGGTGAAAGTCTTTTCCATCATGGCCTTGATGTTTCCGGTGATGACGCTGATCATGTCCGGGACGAACATCGGCATCACCTGGTGGGGCGGCCACTTGATCGCCCAGCAATCTCTTGAAACAGGGAACATGATCGCGTTTTTGACATACGCGATGCAGATTCTCATGAGTTTCATGATGCTGTCGATGATTTTCGTATTCATTCCGCGTGCCCAGGCGTCTGCGGTCCGAATCAACGAAGTGCTGGCACAGACCACGACGCTTCAGTCCTCGGCGACGCCAAAAGAAATGGCGACGGATAAGCCGCAGTTGCGCTTTGATCACGTTAAGTTCCGTTATGCCGGCGCTGAAGAACCTGCGCTGACCGACATCGATTTTGACATGCATGCCGGGCAAACATTGGCAATCATCGGCGGGACCGGCGCCGGGAAATCGACCTTGGTCAACCTGATGCCACGCTTTTACGACGTGGAAGAAGGCGCTGTTGAAGTCGATGGCCAAAATGTGAAGGATCTGGATCTGCAAGAGTTGCATCGCCAGATCGCGTTTGTGCCGCAAAAGGCCAACCTGTTCACGGGCACCGTGCGCGACAACATGAAATACGGCAATGAAGACGCGACGGATGATGAGATCTGGCATGCACTTGAAGTGGCGCAGGCCAAGGATTTCATCAGTGAAAATCCGGAAGGGCTGGATTATCACGTCGAGCAAGGCGGCGGCAACTTCTCCGGTGGCCAGCGTCAGCGCTTGGCGATCGCCCGCGCCTTGGTCAAGGACGCCTCAGTTTATGTGTTTGATGACGATTTTTCCGCGCTGGACTTTAAGACGGATGCTGAATTGCGTCAGGCACTGAAAGAGGATGCCAAGATCTCCTCGCGTATCGTCGTGATCGTTGGCCAGCGTGTCTCCACCGTGGCCGACGCCGATACGATCCTCGTGCTGGAAGATGGCAAGATGGTCGGCCGCGGCACGCATGCCGAGCTCAAGGCAACCAATGATACCTATCAAGAGATCATCAAGTCGCAGATCAGGGAAGGGGACGAAGCGTAATGGCAGAAGATACGAAATCAACGAATCGTCCAATGCGTGGCCCCGGCGGCCCTGGCCATGGCCCGGGTGGCTTGGTTGAAAAGCCAAAGAATTTCTGGGGCACCACGTTCCGCTTGTTCGGTTACATGAAGTCTCGGTTGGCCGGCATCGTGATCGTTGTCCTGCTGGCGATCGTGTCCGCGATCTTCCAGATCCGGACGCCAAAAGTCTTGGGCCAAGCGACCACCGAGATCTTTAAGGGCTACATGAAGGGTGCCGCCATGCAAAAGGCCGGCATCAAGATGACGGAGTTTCCAATCAATTTTGGCAAGATCGAGAACATTATCATCATCGTCATCTTCATGTACCTGGCGTCTGCGCTGTTCAGCTTCCTGCAGCAGTACATCATGACTCGCATCTCCCAGCGCACCGTTTATGACCTGCGCAAGGAGCTCAAGGGCAAGATGCAGACGGTGCCCATCAATTATTACGACACCCACAGCAATGGCGATATCATGTCCCGTGCGATCAACGATATGGATAACATCGCTGGGACCCTGCAGCAGAGTCTCACGCAGTTGGTCACATCGACGGTCACCTTTATTGGCACGTTGTGGATGATGCTGTCAATCAGCTGGAAAATGACGTTGATCGCGCTGGTCACCATTCCACTTTCCCTGGTCATTGTCGGCATCGTGGCCCCGAAGTCACAGCGCTATTTTGCCGCTCAGCAAAAAGCGCTTGGCCTTTTGAACAACCAGGTCGAAGAAAATTATTCCGGCCAGGTGATCATCAAGTCCTTCAACCGTGAAGACGTGGTGATGGCCAACTTTGAAAAAGAAAACCAGCAGTTCTACAATGCCGCGTGGAAAGCGCAGTTCGTCTCTGGCATCATCATGCCGCTGATGACGTTCCTGAATAACATCGGTTACGTCTTCGTTGCCATCATCGGGGGCATCAGCGTTTCCAACGGCTCTGTCTCGATCGGGGATGTGCAGGCGTTTCTGCAGTACACCCAGCAGTTCTCCCAGCCGATCTCCCAGCTGGCTAACCTCGCCAACACCATTCAAAACACCGTCGCCTCTGCGGAACGTGTCTTTGAAGTGCTGGATGAAAAAGACATGGAGGACAAGCCATCCGGTCTGCCTGTGCCAGTCGTTGAAAATGATCCGAACAAACTGGTCATGGATCACGTCAAGTTTGGCTATGAAGGCAGCCCGATCTTGATGGAAGATTACTCGCTGGCCGTCAAGCCAGGTGAGATGATCGCTATCGTTGGGCCGACCGGGGCCGGCAAGACCACCGTCATCAACATGCTCGAGCGCTTCTATGATGTCAAAGGCGGCTCCATTCGCCTCGATGGCACGGATACCCGTGACATGAGTCGAGAAGACTTGCGCAGCCATTTTGCGATGGTTCTGCAGGATACTTGGCTGTTCACCGGCACCATTTGGGACAACTTGAAGTATGGCCGCGAAGATGCCTCCAAGGAGCAGATCCTTGAAGCAGCCAAGGCGGCGCATGTGGATAACTTTGTCCGTCAGCTGCCGAAGGGGTACGACACGGTCTTGAACGAAGACGCGTCCAATATCTCGCAAGGCCAGCGTCAGCTGCTGACCATCGCCCGCGCGTTTGTTGCCGATCCGGACATCTTGATCTTGGATGAAGCGACTAGCTCTGTCGATACCCGGACTGAGGTGCACATCCAGCACGCGATGGGTCGGCTGCTCAAGGGCCGGACGAGCTTCGTTGTCGCCCACCGGCTGAGCACGATCAGGGACGCGGACAACATCATTGTCATGAACCACGGCTCAATTGTTGAGACCGGGAACCATGATCAATTGATGGCGAAAAACGGCTTCTACGCCGATCTGTACAACAGTCAGTTCTCTGGTAACGTTGAGATCTAAGCACGCAAAAAAGATCCGGCCTCGTCGCATTGCGGCGGTGGCCGGATCTTTTTTTGTTGTTCGAGTGAGAGGACAGTGTCGGTATCCCGCGCACCTGCGCACCCTTTTGCAGTTGGGCTCCGGCTCGCAGGGGTGGGACATTTAGCTGACCTAGGCACTCGGTGGCAAGGGACGCCACCAAGCACCTAGGCCAAGCTAGCTGCCCACCCCTAAACGCGAGCCTGCGCACCCTTTTGCAGTTGGGCTCCGGTGCGCATGGGGGGACATCTAACTGTCTCGTGTGCTCGAGGCGAAGTGCGCCTCAATCCCCCGAGCCAAGTTAGCTGCCCCGCCATCCCGCGCACCTGCGCACCCTCAAGTCGTCAACTCAGCTTTTTTCCCCGGGGGCGTGTATGCTTTGCGCAAAGGGGGCGATGGTCGTGAAGGGGCATTTTATTTTGGATGCGGCCACACGCATCGGGTTCATCGCGCTAAAGGTGGCGGAGGCTGGGCCGGTCGCAAACTGGTATCGGCAAATGGGGTTTGAGACCCTTCAGGAAAAAGAGAAGCAGGTGATGCTGGGCATTCACGCTGACCGCAAAGTTTTGCTGATCTTGCAAGAAGTCGTGGGGCTGCAGCCAAATGGGCCGTTGACGGGCCTCAGCGGGTTTTCGGTGATGCTGCCCACTCGGTCAAGCCTGCTGGCGGCGTATCGGCGGGTGTCCGCCCGGGAAAAGGTGCAAGGTTTTACCACCACTTGGGGGCTGGGGTTCACGACGGTCGATCCACTTGGCAATGCGGTGACGTTTGCCTATGACGAAGAGGGGCCGACCAAACCGCCGGGGTATCGCTGGCGCAGTGCGGACCGGGTCGCTGCGGCGCCGGCCTTGTTCGCGGGTGGGGCCGTTGAGCGCACGATGCCGGTCGGAACCACGCTGGGGCAGTTGGTCGTTCGGGTGCATTCGCTGGCGGAGACGCTGCCGTATGTGACGCAGGTGCTTGGGTTTGACGAGCTACCGGGCAAGCAGCCGCCGGGACAATTTTCGCTGACGGTCGGCAATGCGAGCATGCACATCATGCTGACGCTGGAAGAGGACCCGCGCGCGCTGCCGCCCATGCCGGACCATTTTGGCGCCAAGTATGTCAATCTGGTGGTGCCCAACACCTTGATCTTGCGGCTGTTGCGCGCGAACCTTGCCACCGCGCCGGGAAGCTCCTATCATTATGATGAAAAGAAGCGCTACTTGATGGCGGCCGGGCCGAACCGGCTCACCATGTGGTTCAGTGTGTTGTAGCGAAAAGGAGCAACTATGTCAGAAACAGATGACGCAATCACCCAACTGATCACCGACCACATTGTCCCAGGGGCCAGTTGGGCGATCTTGACGCCGGGCAACGTCGCGACGCATGTGGCCGGGGCGGCGCAAGTATTGCCCACGCGGGAACCCTTGCGTCCGAACATGGCCTATGATCTGGCGAGCCTGACAAAGGTGTTGGGCACCACCACCGTTTTTTTACAAGCGGTTGAGGAAAAACGGGTGATGCCGGATGCAGCATTGGCGGATTTTATTCCGGGGTTTCACCAGCCGACCACGTTTCGCCAGGCGCTGACGCACACATCGGGGCTTGAAGGCTACATTCCGCACCGCGACAGCTTGCCGGCCAAAGCACTGAAGGCGGCGTTGATCGAGGCGATGCAGGTGACGGATGAATGTGATCAACAGGTCGTGTACCGAGACGTCAATTTGCTGCTGGTGGGCTGGGCGCTTGAAACAATCTACGGGGCGCCGATTCAGGACCTGATCACAACGCGGGTGCTGAAGCCACTTGGGCTGAGTGGGGCGAGTTTTCACCCGGATCCGGCGCAGTGCGTCCCGACCAGCTACGATGACACGACGCAGCAGGCACGGCGCGGATTGGTGCATGACCCCAAAAGCGCCATTTTAGGGACGCACAGTGGCGCCGCTGGACTTTTTGCGACGTTGGCCGACCTGGTACGTTTTTCGGAGTTTGTGTTTGGCATACGTCAGGCGGCCGCGTTTCCAGCGCATGCCTACCGCGATCTGGTGCGGGACCAGACGAAAAATGGACTGGGTCGCACCCTGGGCTGGGATCTGCGCCAGGGGGCCGGGGCGTTGTGGCTGTATCACACAGGGTACACTGGCATGTTTTGGCTCCTGCAACCGCAACTGCAGCGCGGGCTCATCGTGTTGACAAACCGTGTCCATCCGCGGGTCAACCTAGATTTTCTGGCCCGGCGCGACGAAATCGTGGCTGGATTTCTCGCAAGCGCTTCATCACCGGCCTGAATATGCTAGAATGAGGCCTGTACGAAATAGGATAGGAGTGAACATTTTGACGGAACCAATTTTTTTGGAACCAGTCTTTCATCAAAAGATCTGGGGCGGGCGTAAGCTTGAGACCGATTTTGGCTACACCATTCCAGACGGCAAGATCGGCGAGCTGTGGGCGATCTCGGCGCATCCAAATGGCCCGAACGTGATCGAAAATGGGCCGCTGGCAGGCTTGACGCTGGACCAAGCGTGGGCGGATCATCAGGAGTATTTTGGCCATCAGCAGGGGAAAGTCTTCCCGCTGTTGACGAAGATCCTCGATGCCAACGACAGCCTCTCGGTGCAGGTGCACCCAGATGATGCCTACGCAAAGGCCCATGAACGTCCCGGCGAGCTCGGCAAGACCGAGTGCTGGTATGTCATCGAAGCCGATCCCGGCTCGTATCTCATCTACGGCCATCACGCCAAGACCCGCGAGGAATTGGCGCAGATGATCCACGACGGCGATTGGGACCACCTGCTGCGCAAAGTGCCGGTCAAGACTGGCGACTTTGTGTATGTTCCAAGTGGCACCATCCACGCGCTGAACAAGGGCATCATGGTGCTCGAGACGCAGCAGAGCTCCGACACGACATACCGGCTGTATGATTACGACCGCGTCGGCGCCGATGGGAAAAAGCGTGAGCTGCATTTGCAGCAGAGCATCGACACGACCACCGTGCCATCCCAAGATCCAAAGCTCGACATTCAAACGGAAAAACGCGGCGACTCGACTGTCACGACCTTTGTGACCGCGCCGCTGTCACCGTTCTTCTCTGTTTATCGCATTCAGCTCAAGGGGTCCTTGGACTTTGATCGCGAAGCGCCATACACGCTGGTCTCTGTTTTGGCCGGCAACGGCACCTTCGAAGCGGATGGCAAGTCCTATCCGATCAAAAAAGGCATCCACTTCATCATTCCAAATCAGATCGAACACTGGGCATTCACCGGTGACATGGACATCATCACGTCCACACCGGGCAAGGCCGAAGAATAAGCAAAAGGCGACACGCAAAAATTCTGCGTGTCGCCTTTTTGTGTGTTGCGGTTAGTTGGAGTCAGTTGGCCTGAGCCGCCATCCCGTGGCCGGTGCACTGTGTAGTTGGGCTCCGCCGAGCAGGTCTGAGACGTCTAGCTGTCTTGTTCACTCGAGGCAAATTGCGGCCTCAAGCGCCCAAGCCAGACTATCCGCTCAGACCTAAACGCTCGGCTCCGCACCCTTTTCTAGAACCCCGCTTTGATATACCCCGCATCACTGAGCTTTTTGCGCAACTGAAGCACGGCGGTGTAGGTCGCCAGCACGTAGACATGCTTGCTTGGGGCCTCTTTCAGCGCGGTGATCACGTCGCCGAGATCGGGGCGCTGGACGAGCTCGGTTTCTGGTACGCCGGCGACTTGCATCCGAAAGGCGATATCCTTGTAGCGCTCGCCGCCGACCAGATAGCTAGTCGCTTTGCCACTTTGGACCAGTTGCTCGAAATTGCCGTCCCAGATCCAACTGGTGTCGGTGCCGTCTGCGTATTTTGCATTGAGCAACATCGCAAAGGAAAATGGTTCCTGATTGCGCTGAATCATGGCGAGGACCTCGTTGAGTCCGACCGGATTTTTTACCAAGATCAAGGTGACGGCCTTGCCATCCAGGCTGATCTCCTCTTGGCGGCCAAAGACCTTCTCGTCGTAGGCAAACGCCTGGCTGACCTGCTCTGGCGTTATGCCGAATGTGGCGCCGACTGTGTAAGCGGCTAGGGCGTTATAGACGTTATACGTGCCACCGATCTGCAGGGCGAATTCGTGGCCGTCGATCGCAAACTGGGAGCTGGTAGGCGTGAGTTCGTGCACCGCGGTCACGGCATGCGCCAGCGCGGGCCGCTTGAAGCCGCAATTCGGGCAAAAATAGTTACCGAGGTTGGCATAAGTGATGCCGCGGTAGTGCAAAATGTGCTCACAAACCGGGCAAAGCACGCCATCCGTATTCGGCGGGGCCATCACATTGGTCGTGCTTTGGTCGGCCAACTCAAATCCATAGTAGGAAACGGGATTTTCCAGAGGCCGGGAGCTGAAGATCGGCGCGTCGCCATTTGCGATGACCTGGGCGGAAGCATCTTGCTGGATGCCGTTCAGGATCTTTTGATAGGTCGTGTAGAACTCGCCATAGCGGTCCATTTGGTCGCGAAAAATATTGGTCAAGACGAACATCTTGGGATGCAAGTAGCTGGCGACTGGGGCGACATTGGCCTCATCGACCTCCAACACCGCTAATTTGCGCTGGCCGGGATGGGCCTTGCCGCGACCGTGGGCCAAAAACGCGGCGATGATACCTTGCATCATGTTACTGCCGGTGGGGTTGGTCAAAATGTCGTCATATTTTTGGCGGAGCACTTTGACGATCAAATTGGTGGTCAGGGTCTTGCCGTTGGTGCCGGTCACGACGATCACGTCATAATCTTTGCCCAGCGCGGCCAAGACGCCCGGGTCGATGCGCTGTGCGAGTTTGCCGGGAAGCGAACTGCCGCCTTTGAGAAATGTGTGTAAAAACCAATAGCTGCTGCGCCCGACAATCGTGGCCAGGCCGGCTTTGGCGGAATTGCGCGTTGTCAATTGCGTCCCCCCTTGTTTATCTTTGATGATAGCATATCTTCAGCCCCCGCGGCGGAACGACGGCAAAACTTAAGCGGAGAAAGGGGGGGAGGATACCTGATTCGAAGAAAAGCGACGGCCCCGTGCTGTTTGATAGAGTTGTCATGGACGCTTGGACTGTCATGGCCGTGTTCAATCCGATGAAATTTGGTATACTGGAGCCAGTGTTTTTTGCTCAAACGCCCCTTGTTTGTGCAGAATAAGGAAGGAGCTTCACCATGGCGCAATTATTTTTCCTCTACGGCGCGATGAACTCGGGGAAAACGATCGAGATCTTGAAAGTCGCCCATAACTATGAGGAGCAGCACAAGCAGGTGATCATCTTGACCAGCGCGGTCGACGATCGATCCGGCGTCGGCGTGATTGCCAGCCGCATTGGCATGGAGCGCGCGGCGGTGCCGATTCACCACGACACCAACGTCTTTGACTTGGTCAAGGAACTGGATGCCGGGGCGGCCTGTGTGCTGATCGATGAAGCACAGTTTTTGGAAAAGCATCACGTGTTTGAATGCGCGAAGGTCGTCGATGAACTCCACATTCCGGTGATGGCGTTTGGTCTGAAAAACGACTTTAAGAATGAGTTGTTTGAGGGGTCTAAATACCTGCTCCTGTATGCCGACAAGATCGAAGAGATGAAAACGATCTGCTGGTTCTGCGCCAAAAAAGCGACGATGAACTTGCGCGTGCATGATGGTGTGCCGGTGTATTCCGGTGAGCAGATTCAAATTGGCGGCAATGAGAGCTATTTTCCGGTCTGCCGGCACCATTATTATTTTCCGCCCGAAGAGTTAAAGGCCTAGGAGGCAACATGGATAAGATCTTTGAACAGTTGGATGGCTTGCTGGATCGCTATGATGAACTGCAGGAATTGATGAGCGATCCGGAAGTCATTCAGGATACGAAGCGCTACATGGCGCTGTCAAAAGAGGAAGGCAGCATGCGTGAAGTCGTGGCCGCCTACCGCAAATACAAGCAGGTCAAAGACGACATCGAGGAAAGCAAGGAGCTGCTTGCGACCAGCAAGGATCCCGAGCTGGAGGAGCTGGCCAAGGAGGATTTGGCTGCGCTTGAGCCGGAGCAGGGCCAGCTGGAAGATCAGATCAAGCGGCTGATGCTGCCCAAGGATCCCAACGATGATAAGAACATCATCATGGAGATTCGCGGCGCGGCTGGCGGCGACGAGGCGAGCCTGTTTGCCGGCGACCTCTTGTCGATGTACATGAAGTATGCGGAAAAACAGGGCTGGACCACCGAGATCATCGATGAAAATCCAACCGAGGTCGGCGGCTATAAGGAAGTTTCTGTTTTGATCACCGGCGAAAGCGTTTATTCCAAGCTCAAATACGAAAATGGGGCGCATCGCGTGCAGCGCGTGCCGGTCACCGAAAGTGCCGGCCGGGTGCATACGTCAACGGCCACGGTCGGAGTCATGCCGGAATACGATGAGGTGGATCTCGACATCGACCCCAAAGACATTCGCACCGATGTTTACCGCTCCAGCGGTGCTGGTGGGCAACATATCAACAAGACGTCCAGTGCGGTGCGGATGACGCATTTACCGACAGGCATCGTGGTCACCATGCAAGATCAGCGTTCCCAGCAGCAAAACCGCGCCAAGGCGATGCAGATCTTGCGCTCGCGTGTCTATGATTTTTACGAAAGCCAAAACGCGGATGAGTATGCGGCCAAACGGAAAACTGCAATCGGGTCAGGAGATCGCTCGGAGCGCATCCGGACCTACAATTACCCGCAAAATCGGGTGACGGATCACCGCATCAATCTGACCCTCAACAAGTTGGACCGCATTATGAACGGGGAGCTTGCGGATATTATCGACGCGCTGATCGTGCAGGATCAGACGAACAAGTTGGAATCGATCAATGACTGAGACTTATGACCAGGCACTGCGCTGGGCGGCTGAGGCCCTGGCTGGCCGCAGTGATGCGGATGGCGCGCGATACGTGCTTGAGATCCGGGGCGGCTTTTCGCCAAGCGGACTGCAGCTCCACCGCGGCGACGCGATGCCGCCAGCGTTGTGGACGCAGTTTCAAGAAGACGTCGCCCGCCTGCAAAACAATGAGCCGCCGCAATACATCGTCGGTGTCGCCCCGTTTTACGGGGACCTGTTCAATGTGACACCGGCTGTTTTGATTCCCAGGTTTGAAACGGAAGAGTTGGTGGCCTGGGCGGCTGAAGAGGAGGGCGATGCGACCCGCGGGCTGGATGTTGGCACCGGCAGTGGGGTGATTGGCCTCACGTTGGCGCAACTCTTGCCGAATTGTCGGATGACGCTCAGTGATGTGTCTTCCGCTGCCTTGGCCGTTGCAGAGACGAATGCGACTCGGCTGAAGCGCCAAGTGACTTTTGTGCAAAGCGACTTGTTTGCGGCGCTGGGGAATCAGCGGTTCGATTTTGTCATCGCCAATCTGCCGTATATTGCGCGCAGCGAAACGCCGGTGATGGATGCGAGCACGCTCAAGTTTGAACCGGACCTTGCGCTGTTTGCCGAAGATGAGGGGCTGGCGCTGTTTCGGACGTTCACCGAGCAGGTCGGCGCGCATCTGACACCAGGCGGGCGCGTGTATCTGGAGTTTGGCTACCATCAGCAGCCCGCCCTGGCCGCGTTGTTTGCGGCGAAACTGCCGGACGCCACGGCGACGTTCCGGCAGGATATGGCCGGCCATCCGCGGATGGTGCGGCTGGCATTTTAAAATCGATCTGAACCAAGGAACGAGACGAGGGGATATATAATGGAAACAAAAAAATTTGGTAAGGATGATCTGGCGGAAGCCGCGGCCTTGATTCGGGCGGGGGAGGTCGTCGCTTTTCCCACCGAGACCGTTTATGGACTGGGCGCTGATGCGACAAGCGCGCAGGCGGCCCTCAAGGTGTTTGAGGCGAAGCACCGCCCAGCGGATAACCCGCTGATCGTGACGGTTGCGGACCCTGCGATGGTGGCACGGTTTGCGACTGTGACCCCGGACGCGGCAAAATTGATGGCCGCATTTTGGCCTGGCCCGTTGACCATTATTCTGCCAATTTTGCCCGGCGCCTTGTCGATGGTGGTCACAGGGGGGCTGCAGACGGCGGCGTTTCGGATGCCAGCCAGCGCGTTGACGCGGGCACTGATTGCCGAGGCAGGGGTACCGATCGTTGGGCCATCCGCAAATATTTCCGGCAAACCCAGCGCCACCCGCGCCGAACATGTGCTGCATGATTTTGACGGCCGCATCGCCGGTGTGCTCGATGATGGGCCCACAACGGTCGGGGTGGAGTCGACGGTGATCGACATGACCGTGCAGCCACCGGCGATCTTGCGGCCAGGGAAGATCGGCCCGGCCGAGCTCGCGCCGGTGATCGGCGAGGTGCAATCAGATCATCATCACGTTGGCGCCAAGGAGACCCCCAAAGCGCCTGGGATGAAATACAAGCATTATGCCCCAGCGGCGCAGGTCGTGGTGGTGGATACACCGGCGCAATTTCCGGCCGCGATCGACTGGGCGCAGGCGAGTGGTCAGCCATTTGGGGTGCTGGCCTGTGATGATATCCTGACAACGGTCGACCCGGCTGTGCCCACGTACACCTTGGGCAGCGATGTCACCACGGCGACGCATGCGCTGTTTGCGGGGCTGCGCTGGTTCGATCTGCATCCGACAGTGACCCTGATTCTCGCCCAAGCGTTTCCGGCAGATGGCCTCGGTGCCGCTTACATGAACCGCCTATTAAAATCCGCTGGGAACGAACACTTTTCTCAAGACTGAATGACAATGTTCTGATATGATGAGGCTATCTTGAAAATGGAGGGCTTTTTATGGACATGATGACGCAAGACCCGGCCGTTTTTGGTGCGATTCACGATGAGGAAGAACGCCAGCAGCACAACATTGAACTCATCGCCTCAGAAAACATTGTGAGTCCGGCGGTTCGCGCCGCCCAGGGCTCCGTGCTCACGAACAAGTACTCGGAAGGTTATCCCGGCCACCGCTTCTACGGCGGCAATCAATATATCGATGTGATCGAGCAACTGGCGATCGACCGCGCAAAGGAGCTGTTCGGCGCCGAATACGCGAACGTTCAGCCACATTCCGGCTCACAGGCCAACGAAGCCGCCTACAGTGCCTTTTTGGAAAATGGCGACAAGGTGCTGGCCATGGATCTGACCGATGGCGGCCATTTGACGCATGGGGCGCCGATGAATTTTTCCGGCAAGATCTATCACTTCTATCATTACGGTGTGGATCCGGAAAGCGGTTTGCTCGACTACGACCGGATCCTCGAGCAGGCGCTTGAGTTGCATCCGAAAATGATCGTCGCCGGCGCCTCAGCGTATAGCCGCGCCATCGATTTTACCAAGTTCCGCGATATCGCGGATCGCGTCGGCGCGTTTTTGATGGTCGACATGGCGCATATCGCCGGCCTGGTTGCCGGTGGCCAGCACCAAAATCCGGTGCCGTATGCCGATGTCGTGACGACCACCACTCATAAGACCCTGCGTGGCCCCCGTGGCGGCCTGATTTTGGCCAAGGCGCAATATGGCAAGGCGTTGAACTCCGCTGTTTTCCCTGGCACGCAAGGCGGGCCGCTCGACCACGTGATCGCGGCGAAGGCGGTCGCATTGGGTGAGGCGCTGCGTCCGGAGTTCAAGGATTACGCCAAAGCCGTGGTGGTCAACATGCAGGCCATGTGCGAAGGCTTCCTGGATGATCCGCGCTTGCGGTTGATCTCAGGCGGCAGTGACAATCACCTGGTGTTGGTCGACGTGACTGGTTATGGGCTTAATGGCCGGCAGGTGCAAGACTTGCTGGATAGCGTCATGATCACTGCCAACAAGAACCAGATTCCTGGCGAGCAAAATGGGCCGTTCAAAACTTCGGCCATTCGCGTTGGTACCGCGGCAATCACGACCCGCGGATTTAGCCCGGCCGAATGCAAGACGGTGGCTCATTTGATCTCCCAGGCAATCGCCGACCGCGACGATCAAGCAAAACTTGATGAAATTCGTCAGTCAGTACTTGCGCTCACAGGGGCTCATCCTTTATCATAGGAAAGGTTTTGTGCACTTACAGTTGCGCCTTGTTGCCCCGCGTGGGCGGCAAGGCGCATGTCATATGATCGAAGGAGGACCCTTGCATGGGCAAATTTACGGTTTTGAACCACCCGCTGATTCAGCATAAGCTGACCTTGATTCGGGATAAGAATGCAGGCACCAAAGAGTTTCGCGAGATCGCAAACGAGATTGCGGAGTTGATGGTGTACGAGATCACGCGCGACCTGCCACTGGAGGACGTCGAGATCGAGACCCCGATGGGCAAAACGGTTCAAAAGCAGCTCGCTGGTAAGAAGCTTTGCATCGTGCCGATCTTGCGCGCAGGATTGGGCATGGTCGATGGCGTTTTGGAACTCATTCCGGCAGCCAAGGTCGGCCACGTCGGCATGTACCGCGATGAAAAGACGCTTAAGCCGCACGAGTATTTCGTAAAGATGCCTGCCGACATCGACCAGCGTGACATGATCATTGTCGATCCAATGCTGGCGACCGGGGGCTCCGCTAACATGGCCATCGAGGCGCTGAAGAAGCGCGGCGCCCAGAGCATTCGCCTGGTCGTTTTGGTTGCAGCGCCTGAAGGGGTCAAGGCTGTTCAAGACGAAAATCCGGATGTCGACATCTACGCAGCGGCGCTTGATGATCATTTGAATGAAAATGGCTATATCGTGCCAGGACTCGGCGATGCAGGCGACCGGTTGTTTGGCACAAAGTAAAGATGCTACTATTAAGGTTGAGTGAAAGCTCAACCTTTTTTGTTGCCGTTGTTTGTATAGCCGCGAGTCTGCACACCGTTTTGCAGTTGGGCTGCGCGGGGCAGGGGCGGGACAGGTAGTCGACCCGGTCGCCCTTGGCCTTTGCTTCGGCCTGTTCGCGTTCGGGGCAGGGCTGGGACAGGTAGTCGACCCGGTCGCCCGATGGCCAAGTGCGCCATCAACCGCCCAGGCCGAACTATCTGCCCACCCCAAAGCGCCCCGCTCCGCACCCTTTTTTCGCTTACGATTTTCTAAAGTTGATGGGATGACTAGCATTTCGTACTTACAAGGTGTAAAACAGGGGAGTTGCGGTTCAGTGTCACGCGCTTGCGCGACGTCCGCCAAACACATGTCAAACTGCACCGCCATGCGGCTGAAAAGAAGCCGCTTTCACTGAAAAAAACGATGAAAAGCCCCTTGTGGTAGGCATTAAAAAACCATGAATCGTTTTGTCTTTTCATGTGAATGGTGTTACAGTAATGGTTGTGTTTTGGGGGATCTGTATCCGTCATACCGCGATTTTTAAAACTCGCGCGCTGGCAAGCACGGCCGCTTGCGGCTTTCATACATACTAGCGAGTCAGTTTTGCAAGGAGGTGAATTCTGTGAACGAAAAATATCCCTATGTTACATTTCTCGGGCTCCATTTCAATCTGACCAACGACATTGCGATCTTGGTCTCCGCCGTGATCGTATTTTTCTTGCTCTTTTGGCTGGCGCGCAAGCCGCAGCTGAGACCAAGGGGCAAGCAAAATGTCTTGGAATATCTGATCGACTTCACCAACGGAATCGTCAAACAGGCGATGCCCGGTCCTGAAGGTAATCGATTTGGACTTCTGGCATTGGTGTTGTTCGTCTTCATCTTTGTCAGCAACCAGATCGGGCTGATTTTCCAGGTCGATGCTGGCGGTTTGACCTGGTTCCGCTCGCCGACTGCTGATCCTGTGATCACGATGGGCCTCGCGCTGATCGTCCTAGTGATGTCGCATTTCTTCGGGGTCGCTGTCAAGGGCATTTCCGGGTATCTGAAGGGATACGTTTCGCCAGTTGCATTTTTGGCACCGATCAATGTGATCGAAGAGTTTACCAACTTTATCACATTGGCGCTACGTCTTTATGGGAATATCTATGCTGGGGAAGTCCTGCTTCTGCTTGTTCGACAGCTTGCATTTTCCGGTGCTGGCGGTCCAGTCAGCTTTGTTGCAGGATTCCTGCTGGAGATCATCTGGCAAGGGTTCTCAGTCTTCATTGGTTCGATCCAAGCATATATCTTTGTCACCCTGGCGATGGTCTACACCTCGCACAAGGTAGTTTCTGAATAATAGGAGGAAGAAGAATATGAACTACATCGCAGCAGCTATCGCATCCGGCCTCGCCGCGCTTGCCGCTTCCTATGGTAACGGCCAAGTTATCTCCAAGACGCTCGAAAGCATGGCGCGTCAGCCGGAATTGTCCGGTCAGCTTCGTGGGACGATGTTTATCGGCGTCGGCATGATTGAAGCGGTCCCGATCATGTCTATCGTTATCGCGTTCATGTTGCTACTCGCCAAGTAAGCACCGACTATCTTGTCTAGAAAGGAGTGGCATGATCAATGGCTACATTAGGTGATACGCTTTTTCTGGTCGCGACGTTTGTTGTCCTGCTTATTTTGGTCGGGCATTTTGCGTGGAAACCAGTCACCAAGATCATGACAGAGCGCCAGACCAAGGTCGATGGTGACCTGGATTACGCCGAAAACGCGCGTAATGAGGCGCAGGCCCTCCAAGCAAAGCGTGAGGCAGAGCTCAAGAACTCCCGCGCCGATGCCGTCAAGATCGTCAATACGGCGAAGGAAAACGGTGAAAAGCAGCGTCAGCAAATGCTCGATGCCACGACCCAAGAAGTCGCGACATTGAAGCAAAATGCGAGTGCCGACATCGCCCAAGAGCGTCAAGATGCGCTTGCTAGTGCGAAGGACGACGTTGCCGAACTCTCCGTTGCAATCGCAACGAAGATCATCGGTAAGGAACTGAACGCAGCCGACCAGCAGTCGCTGATCGACGATTACATCAAAGGCTTAGGTGATGCCAATGGCGTTGACTGATCGCGCTGTGGCACCGCGCTATGCCAAGGCCTTGTTTGAAGCGGCTGGGGATCAGCAGCTTCAAGCACAGGTCCATGATGAACTTCAGGCTTTGCTCGGCGTGGTCGAGCAAGAAGCTGGCCTGATGCAACTGCTCACATCTCAGACTGTCCCTCAGCAGGCAAAAACTGAGCTGGTGGCCGCCATGTCTGATGGCGCCAGTGACTTGGTGAAAAACCTGCTCACGATCTTGGCCGAAAACGGCCGCATCGGCGGGCTCAAAGATGTGATCGACGATTATGAGCGACGCTATGAAGCGACCAACGGCATTTTGTCCGCGACCGCGACCACAGCTGTTGCCTTGAGCGACGATCAGGCAGAGGCATTACGCCAAGCAATCGCAAAGAAATTTGACGTCCAGCGCGTGACCCTTACCCAAAAGGTCGATGCGCACATTGTGGGCGGCGTCAAAGTCGAGACCGGGACCGCCATTATTGATGGCACGGTCGCCACTCGACTGAAGAAGCTCCACACATTGCTGACAGCCAAATAGCGAAAGTGAAGAGGTGAACCGGATGAGCATCAAGACTGAGGAAATCAGTTCTCTCATCAAAAAACAACTTGAAAATTACCATGATGACCTCGATGTTCAAGAAGTCGGCACGGTGACCTACGTCGGTGACGGGATCGCACGTGCAACAGGCCTTGAAAATGCGATGGCCAGTGAATTGTTGCAGTTTAGCAACGGCTCATACGGGATGGCGCAAAACCTCGAGACCAATGATGTGGGTATCATTATTTTGGGGGATTTTGACGACATTCGTGAAGGCGACCAGGTCAAGCGAACTGGCCGTATCATGGAAGTGCCTGTCGGTGAAAATATGATCGGACGCGTCGTCAACGCGCTGGGTCAGCCCATCGACGGCAATGGTCCGATTCAGACCGAACATACCCGTCCGATCGAAGTCAAGGCACCGGGCGTCATGCAGCGCCAGTCTGTTTTCGAACCATTACAGACTGGGCTCAAAGCGGTCGACGCCTTGGTCCCGATTGGTCGTGGCCAACGTGAATTGATCATCGGCGACCGTAAGACCGGGAAGACCTCGATCGCGATCGATACGATCATCAACCAAAAAGACCAGAACATGATCTGTGTGTACGTCGCGATCGGCCAAAAGGATTCGACCGTCCGGACACAGGTCGAGACCCTGAAGAAATACGGCGCGATGGATTACACCATCGTGCTTTCGGCTGGGCCTTCTGAACCTGCCCCAATGCTCTACATCGCGCCTTATGCCGGTGCTGCGATGGGCGAAGAGTTCATGTACAACGGCAAGCATGTCCTCATCATTTATGATGATCTGTCCAAGCAGGCCACGGCTTACCGTGAGCTCTCCTTGCTGCTCCGTCGTCCGCCTGGTCGTGAAGCCTACCCAGGGGATATCTTCTACACGCATTCCCGTTTGCTCGAGCGTGCCGCGAAGTTGTCCGATAAGCTGGGTGGGGGCTCGATGACGGCTTTGCCGATCATCGAAACGCAAGCCGGCGATATCTCTGCTTACATTCCGACCAACGTGATCTCGATCACCGATGGCCAGATCTTCCTGCAAAGCGACCTCTTCTATTCAGGCACACGCCCAGCGATCGATGCTGGTGCCTCTGTTTCCCGAGTTGGTGGGGATGCGCAGATCAAGGCGATGAAGAAAGTTGCCGGGACCTTGCGTTTGGACCTCGCGTCCTTCCGTGAGCTGGAAGCCTTCACGCAGTTCGGCTCCGATCTGGATGCGGCCACTCAGGCCAAGCTCAATCGTGGTCGCCGGACTGTTGAGGTGCTGAAGCAGCCCGTTCACAAGCCGTTGCCAGTGGCCAAGCAGGTCTTGATCCTGTACGCCCTGACCCATGGCTTCCTGGATGCGGTGCCGATCGATGATATCACTCGGTTCCAAAACGAACTGTTCGATTATGCTGATAGCAACGGCGCGGATCTCTTGAAGACCATCGCCGAAACAGGCCAATTACCGGATACTGATAAGCTTGATGCACTCATCAAGGCCTTTGCCGATGGGTTCACCAGCAGCGCCGCGAAATAAGGAGGTGCCGCATGGCTGAATCATTGATGGACATCAAACGCCAGATCGCTTCGACCAAGAAAACGGGTCAGATCACGCAGGCCATGCAGATGGTCTCCGGGGCAAAATTGACCCAGATCGAAAAGCGAGCTGGTGAATATCAGCTCTATGCCGGTAAAGTGCGTGAGATCGTCACGCACTTGGCGGCCGCTCAGCTGCTCGCCATCGAACGTGAACAAGCCACAGAGCTTGCCGGCGATGGCAACAAAGCACGCCTGCAGTTGGCCACACTTTTGGAGCAGCGTCCTGTCAAGAAAACGGGTTACCTGGTCATCACCTCTGACCGTGGCCTTGTCGGGGCGTATAACAGCACGATTCTGAAGGCAATGATGCAGATGATCAAGCAAGATCATCAGGCTGCCGATGACTATGTGATCATGGCTGTCGGCGGTGTCGGCGCGGACTTTTTCAAAGCCCGCGGTGTCAATCTCGCCTATGAGTACCGCGGGGTCTCTGATATCCCGACCTTCAACGAGGTCCGGGAGATCGTTAAGACGGCGGTCACGATGTTTGATAGTGGTGTCTTTGATGAGCTTTATGTCTGCTACAACCATCATGTCAATTCGCTGACATCGGCGTTCCGTGCAGAACGGATGCTGCCGATCTCTGACCTTGATGTCGATGAAGTCTCAGACAAGCCGATCGAATACATCACCGAACCGGATCCAGAACAAGTGCTTGAAGCGATTCTCCCGCAGTATGCTGAAAGTCTGATCTTCGGGGCCATTATGGACGCGAAGACGGCGGAGCATGCCGCGTCGACCACCGCGATGAAGAGTGCGACCGATAACGCAAATGATCTGATCTCTCATCTGTCCGTGACCTATAACCGGGCCCGGCAGTCGGCCATCACGACCGAGATCACCGAGATCGTTGGCGGTGCTGCAGCACTTGAATAATCAACAGGGAGGACGATTTCATTGAGTAATACTATTGGTAAAATCGTGCAAGTGATCGGCCCTGTTGTCGATGTTGAATTTCCTCTTGATCAGAATCTGCCTGAGATCAACAACGCGCTTCACGTCCAAAAATCCGACGACTCCCTGCTGGTGCTCGAAGTCGCTTTGGAACTTGGCGATGGCGTGATGCGGACCATCGCGATGGAGTCCACTGATGGGCTTCAGCGCGGCATGGCAGTGGAAGATACCGGCGGCCCGATCACGGTGCCAGTCGGCAAGGATACCCTTGGGCGCGTGTTCAACGTGCTTGGGGAAAGCATCGATGACGGTCCTGTATTTGGCCCTGATCACGAACGCGACGGCATCCATAAAGACGCGCCCGCCTTTGAGGATCTGAGCACGAGCTCTGACATCCTTGAGACCGGGATCAAAGTCATCGACCTGCTCGAGCCCTACCTGCGTGGGGGTAAAGTTGGTCTGTTCGGTGGCGCCGGTGTCGGCAAGACCGTTCTGATTCAGGAATTGATTCATAACATCGCCGAAGAGCACGGCGGCATCTCGGTCTTTACCGGTGTCGGCGAACGTACGCGTGAAGGGAACGACCTGTACTTCGAAATGAAGGAATCAGGTGTTCTGCAAAACACGGCCATGGTCTTCGGCCAGATGAACGAGCCGCCTGGCGCCCGGATGCGGGTCGCCTTGACTGGGCTGACCATTGCGGAATACTTCCGTGATGTCCAAGGCCAGGACGTCTTGCTTTTCATCGACAACATTTTCCGCTTTACTCAGGCGGGTTCAGAAGTTTCCGCGCTGCTTGGGCGTATTCCTTCTGCCGTTGGGTATCAGCCAACACTGGCCACAGAAATGGGTCAGTTGCAGGAACGAATCACCTCGACCAAGAAGGGTTCTGTCACATCGATTCAGGCCATTTACGTGCCTGCCGATGATTACACGGATCCGGCGCCGGCAACGACTTTCGCCCATTTGGACGCGACGACCAACCTTGAGCGTCGTCTGACTGAGCAGGGCATCTACCCGGCCGTTGACCCACTGGAATCTTCTTCCAGTGCGCTGACTCCGGAAATTGTTGGTGATGAGCATTACGCCGTTGCGACCCAGGTCCAGCAGGTCTTGCAACGCTATCGTGAACTCCAGGACATCATCTCCATTTTGGGGATGGATGAATTGTCCGACGACGAAAAGATCACCGTTGCGCGTGCTCGCCGGATCCAATTCTTCTTGTCACAAAACTTCAACGTCGCTGAGCGGTTCACCGGCCAGCCAGGGTCTTATGTCCCAGTTGAAGAAACGGTCAAAGGGTTCAAGATGATCCTTGACGGCAAGATGGATCAATATCCAGAAGATGCTTTCCGTCAGGTCGGACGCATCGAAGAAGTGGTCGAAAAGGCCAAGAAGATGGGCTTTGCCCCTGACGATGCGGACGAGGCTGACCAGCCTGCTGCCGCCGCCAATTAAGGAGGCGAGGGCCTGTGGCTGATGAAACAACACCGATGACGGTCAACATCGTGACGCCGGATGGTAAAGTCTATGATCACCATGCCAAAATGGTCATCGTGAAGACGACTTCTGGCGAAATGGGGCTGATGGCCAATCACGCGCCAGTCGTTGCGCCACTGGAGATCGGTGAGGTGCGTGTGCGCCGGGTCGATAATCCAGGCCACGAAGACTCGATCGCGGTCAACGGCGGGTTCATGGAGATGTCGAACAACGTCGTCTCTGTGGTCGCCGATTCCGCTGAACGTGCGCGTGATATCAACTTGTCCCGTGCCGAAGCGGCTCGTCAGCGCGCAGAAAAGCGCATTGAAGAAGCCAAAACGACACAGGATACAGATGAACTGCAGCGTGCCCAAGTGGCCCTGCAGCGCGCCATCAATCGTATCAACGTCAAAAACGGCAAATGATCATATTGCGACAGTCCACTGTGTCCAGCACAGTGGGCTGTCTTTTTGATTCAGGGTGCGAAGGTGCGCGGGATGGTGGAACAGCTAGGTTGGCTCAGGCGCTTGGTGGCGCCTCTTGCCGCCGAGTGCCTGAGACGCCTAGATGTTTCCAACATGCGCACCGGAACCCGACTAAGAAAGGGTGCGAAGGTGCGCGGGATGGTCGGGCAAAACAGTGGCTGTTTTGCGTTGCGGCCGCCTGCCCCCACCCGCTATTTTCAGAATAATTTCTTAAGACCTCTCACCGGTTCGCGTTTGCCGCAAAATATCGGTATAATGAAAGCCAGTGGTCAATCAAGGAGGGGTATGGATGTATCAGAGTATGGGCCTATCCGGGCTGGTGACGCTGTTATCGCATTTCTTTTTCATCACCCTGACGTTCAAGCTGCTGCTGAGTTTAGACATGAATAAATGGTTCAAACCGCATCAGGTACGGGCCAGTCAGCTGCTTGTCATGTTCCTTGCGATCGCGATCGGCTATAACGTCAGCGAGTTCGTCTTATCGCTGGTTCAAAGCGCGCAGAGTCTGCCGCTGATATTCAAGTAGGCGCAGCGTCTGTGGTATAATGCACTGTTAGCGAATATTGAGGAGAAGAGATCATGGCAAAAGACATCGGAATCGATCTGGGGACCGCCAACGTACTGATCAATGTCAAGGGTAAGGGCATTGTTCTGAATGAGCCGTCGGTAGTTGCAATCGATACACATAGTGGCAAAGTGTTAGCGGTAGGGACCGAGGCTTACAAAATGGTCGGCCGCACCCCTGGCAACATCCGTTCGATTCGCCCGCTTAAAGACGGCGTAATCGCGGATTTTGACATCACCGAAGCGATGCTTGAGTATTTCATTAATAAATTGAACGTGAAGGGCTTTTTATCAAAGCCAAATATTTTGATCTGCGCGCCGACCAACATCACGTCGATCGAGCAAAAGGCGATCATTCAGGCCGCTGAGAAATCAGGTGGCGGCCGTGTCTACTTGGAATTCGAGCCAAAGGTGGCCGCGGTTGGTGCGGGTCTGGATATTTTCCAGCCGCAGGGCAACATGGTCATCGATATCGGTGGTGGGACGTCGGACATTGCCGTCCTATCGATGGGCGAGATCGTCACCAGTCGCAGTTTGCGTCTGGCGGGCGATAAGATGGACGCGGCGATCGCGGCTTATGTCAAAAACAAGCACAAGCTCCTGATCGGGGAGCACACCGCCGAGCAGATCAAGATCCAGATCGGCGCCGTTTTTGAAGCCGATTCCAAGGAGACCATCGAGGTTCGCGGACGCGACATCGCGACGGGCTTGCCGCGTGAGGTCGAAGTGACCTCGCCAGAAGTCGCCGAGGCGCTGCATGATACCATGATGCAGATCGTTTCCGCGGCCAAGGATGTCTTGGAAAAGACGCCACCGGAGCTGTCTGCGGACATCATCGATCGGGGTGTCATGCTGACAGGCGGCGGGGCATTGCTCAAGGGCATCAGCCAACTGTTCGCTTCTGAGCTCAAGGTGCCGGTCCTGTTGGCGGATGATCCGTTGGACGCCGTCGCATTGGGCACCGGCACGTTACTAGATAACATCGCACATCACAAGCAGTATTAAAGGCAGGGGGGCCGCAGATGAACACGGATCACGCAAAGCGTGTGACCAAGAAATTGGGCTGCGGTCTTTTATTGGCATTGCTCATGATCGTTTTAGGGGCAATGCTCGGTTATGCGATCGGCGGCGGGAATCCCTGGGCCGTTTTTGACCCAGAGACTTGGCAACATATTTTTGATTTTCTGAAGTGAGGCGAACAGTGTGAAACGCGTCTTGATGTGGCTGGTCAAAGGCTACCAGCGCTTTATCTCGCCGCTGTTGCCGCCGAGCTGTCGGTATTATCCGACCTGCTCGACGTACATGATTCAGGCGCTGTTCAAACACGGCGCTGTCAAAGGGTTGATCATGGGCTTGGCGCGCATTTTGCGGTGCAACCCATTTGTGCCTGGCGGGCTTGATCCTGTGCCGGACTTTTTCACCCTGCGGCGTAACCCGGATCCAGAGAAGAATATGGCCGAAGCAGCGAATTTTAACTATCATCGAGGGTAAATATGGCAAAAGAACAACGTATTAGTGTCACGGAAGAAGAAGTGACGCGCAATGGGCACACCGTCACCGTTCTGACCGTCGGGAAAAATGAGATCGGCTATATTCAGACGGAAGAGGACCGTTTCTTAGCATACGTCGCCGGCGCGACAACGGCCCACCGGTTCAAGACGATGGACGACGCGACGAACTTTCTCATTTCGGAGTATCATCTGCACCGCGCTTAATTTTTCGTTATCTTGGCCGCGTCGGACTTGTTGCCGAGGTGGCCTTTTTGGACAATAGGACAAGGAAAGAGGTGCGTGCAATGGCGCAGGAAGTGACGCCTGAAAAAAAGGGCAACCGAATCGATTACGGCATCATTTTATCCGTGATGCTGCTGGCGCTCGTCGGCATGGTCGCAATCTACATGGCCGTCAGTCATGACACGAGTCCGACGATCGGCACGCCGCGGCATGCCATGATCATGCAGGCGGTGTGGTATGTAATCGGGGGCGTTGGCATTTTCATCGTGATGCAATTCGACGCCGAGCAGCTCTGGCGGGTGGCGCCGCTGTTGTACGCGTTGGGCATCGGGCTGTTGGTGCTGGTGCTGGTCAAGTATGACCCACAAGTCTTCAACAACACCGGGGCCAAGAGTTGGTTTCGGATGGGCAGCATCACCTTTCAGCCTTCTGAGGTCATGAAACCCGCCTACATCTTGATGATGGCGCGGGTGGTCTCGCAGCACAATGCCCGCTTTCGCCACACCACGCTCAACGACTGGCGTTTGTTGGGTGAAATGCTGCTGTGGACGCTACCAGTGCTCGTGCTTTTGAAGCTGCAAAACGATTTTGGGACCTCACTGGTTTTTGCCGCGATCTACGCGGGGGTGGTGCTGGTCTCTGGGGTCACCTGGAAGATCATCATTCCCGTGGGCGCAGGCGCCGGCGTGGTTGGCGCCGGGGCGCTGACCATGGTCACGACCGACTGGGGCCGCGCGATCTTGGACAAGCTCGGGTTCAAGGCCTATCAGTTCGCCCGAATCGATTCCTGGCGCAACCCATCCGGCGCGGCCAGCAGCGATTCGTATCAGTTGTGGCAGTCGATGAAGGCAATCGGCTCCGGTGAAATGACGGGGCGGGGCTTCAACAACCTGAAAGTGACCGTACCGGTGCGCGAATCGGATATGATCTTTTCGGTGATCGGCGAAGCATTTGGCTTTTTGGGCTGCGCGATCGTCATCTTGCTGTTTTTCCTGTTGATCTACCAAATGATCCGCGTGATCTTCGACACGAAAAACGAGTTTTACGCCTACATCACCACCGGCGTGATCATGATGATTCTGTTCCACATCTTTGAAAACATCGGGATGAACATCGGCCTATTGCCGTTGACTGGGATTCCCCTTCCGTTCATCTCGCAAGGGGGGTCGTTCCTGCTGGCGAATATGCTGTCGGTGGGGATGGTCTTATCGATGCGGTTCCATCATCAAAGCTATATGTTTTCCGGCGATAACGATTCTTTTCAGAAGCAGGGGGTATAACTCATGGCACAATATTTTTGGCAAGAAACAGCAAATGACCGCGTGCGCATTGGTCTGACGGAAGGCGCGCAGGAAGCGTTTGGCAAGATCAAGTTTGCCAAGTTGCCAGCCGTTGGCGAAACGGTGACAGTTGGCAATGCCTTTTTATCCGTTGAGGCGGAAAAGGCAGTACTTGATCTGGATGCGCCGCTTTCTGGACAAGTCGTTGCCGTGAACGAAGCGGCCAACGCGACCCCGGCGCTGCTGGACGACCCGGAGCGCAAGAATAATTGGATCGCGGAGATCAAGGCCTGACACGGTGTGGCGTTAGTGTGAAAAAATATTTTGCGAGAATTGCTTGACAGGGCTTTGAAAGTTGATTAGTATCATAGTCAATTCAACGCAACAAACGAACGATGTGAGAGAGTAGTGATCACTGAGCTGCACAGAAAACCCGGTTAGCTGAGAGCGGGGAAGCAGGTGGTCGCGAACATGGCTCACGGATCGGTGCACCGAACCGCTTGGGGGTAAGGCTGCAATGGGTGGCAACCATTATCTTGCACACGGGTTGAAAACGACCCGTTAGCGAGGACTGTGTGTGCACGCACGGTCGAATTAGAATGGTACCGCGGATGATCCGCTTCTAACTTTGGTTAGGAGCGGATTTTTTTGTGGCAACGATCCGCGTTTGGGGCAAACATTAGGAGGATAATCATCATGAAATTTTTAAAAAAATTAGCTTTGGCAGCAGCAGTGATCGCACCAGTTTTGGCTTTGGCGGCTTGTGGGAATAGCAGCGCCAGCAGCTCTGATACCGTGAAGGTCGGCATCATGGCAAACGACTTGCCGATCTGGAAAGACATTCAAAAGCGCTTGAAGAAGGAAAATGTCGACATCAAGCTCGTCGAGTTCAGCGATTACAACAAGCCAAACAAATCGCTGGAAGCCGGCGACATTCAGCTCAACTCTTTCCAGCACTATGATTTCCTCGGCAACTGGAACAAGAAGAATGGCACCAAGATCGTGTCTGTCGGCGATACTTACATCGCACCGATCCGCGCTTACTCCAACAAAATCAAGTCGCTGAAGGACCTCAAGAAGGGTGACACCGTCTCCGTGCCAAACGATCCGTCCAACGAAGGGCGTGCGCTTCAGTTGCTGGATCAGGAAGGTATCATCAAGTTGGATGACGCCAGCCAGCCGACGGTCAAGGACATCAAGACCAACAAGCTTGACCTGAAGATCTCCGAACTGGATGCAGCCCAAGTTGCCCGCAGCCTGAATGATGTGCAAGCGGCGATCGTCACCAACGATATCGCTGCGGCGGCCGACCTCAACCCAGACAAGGCCATCGCTGTTTCCGATCTGAACAAGGCGGCGCATCCATGGATCAACATCATCGCCGCAAAGTCCAGCAAGGATAAGGACAACAAGACCTACAAGAAGATCGTGAAGGCTTATCAGTCTGACCGTACCGCGGCTTTGATCAAGAAGTACTACAAGGGCGCAGCCGTTCCAGCTTGGAAGTAGTCAATAGAAACGAGGAAGAACATGGCGAGTGAAACAGTGATCGAGCTGCAACAGATCGATGTGCAGTTCAGTGAAAAAGGGCAGGAAGTACATGCGGTCGATCATGTGGATCTGACCGTCAGCCGAGGCGACATCTACGGCATTGTCGGGTATTCCGGCGCCGGCAAGTCCACCTTGGTGCGTACGATCAACCTGTTGCAGCGCCCGACCGGTGGCAAGAGCCTGGTGCTTGGGCAAGACATGCTGAGCTTGAACGCGAAGCAGTTGCGCCAGGAGCGCCAGCGCATCGGCATGATCTTCCAGCATTTTAACCTGATGAATTCCCGCACCATTGCTGAAAATGTGGCTTTTCCCCTAAAAGGCCACAAGAGCAAGGCGGAGATCAAGGGCAAAGTTGATAGCCTGCTGAAACTCGTCGGCCTCGATGAACGTGCCGATGCGTATCCGGCGGAATTATCCGGGGGCCAAAAACAGCGTGTCGGCATCGCCCGGGCGTTGGCCAGTGACCCCGAGATTCTGATCTCCGATGAAGCGACCAGCGCGCTGGACCCCAAAACCACCTCATCGATTCTGGATCTGCTCAAGCATCTGAATGAAACGTTGGGCCTCACGATCGTCTTGATCACCCATGAAATGGAAGCCGTCAAGCAGATCTGCAACAAGGTCGCGGTGATGGACGCCGGCCGGATCATTGAGCGCGGCGATCTCCTTCAGATCTTTGCCCAACCGAAAGAGCAGCTGACCAAGGACTTCATTGACACCACCATTCAGCTGGATGCGGCGCTTGAAGCGGTTCGCCAAGAGCCAGCCGTGCAAAATTTGGCCCCAAGCGATCGCCTGCTCAGACTGACTTATGTCGGCGCCAGCACCGATCAACCGCTTGTCGCCACGCTGTTTAAAGACTACCAAGTCACCGCCAATATTTTGTTTGGCGACATTCAGATCCTGCAGGGCACCCCATTTGGCAATTTGATCGTGGTGTTGTCTGGCACAAACACAGATCTTGCGCGGGCCTTCACTTATCTGCATGACAATGACGTGACCGTGGTCGCCCTAGATGGAAAGGAGGAGACCCCCGCATGACCGGATTAGAAAATTGGATCGAGAAGATCATGCCAAATGTCGTTGAGAACTGGAGCGGCGACACGGGCTTCATCCAATCCACCAAGGACACCATTTACATGACCTTTTGGACGTCGGTGATCGCCGGCGTCATCGGCCTCGCGCTCGGCGTCTTACTGGTGTTGACCGACGACCACGGCTTGTGGGAAAGTCGCCCAGCCTATTTTATCCTCGATAAGCTCGTCAATATTTTCCGGGCGATTCCATTCATCATTTTGCTCGCCGTTTTGGATCCGGTCACCCGGGCGCTGGTCGGCATCGGCATCGGCCCGACCGCGGCCTTGGTGCCGTTGGTCGCAGGCACCGCTCCGTTTTTCGCGCGGCAGGTGCAAAATGCCTTGTTGACCATCGATCCTGGGGTCGTTGAAGCGGCCGAAGCGATGGGGCTCTCACCACTTGCCATTGTGTGGCGTGTCTACCTGCGCGAAGGCCTTTCCGAGCTCGTCCGCGTCGGCGTCCTGACCATTATCTCGGTCATCGGGTTGACTGCGATGGCTGGGGCGATCGGCAGTGGTGGCTTGGGGAACCTCGCCATCCAGATCGGCTACAACGGATTCAAGAACGACGTGATCTGGGTTGCCACGATCTTGATCTTGATCATGGTCTTCATCGTTCAGTTTGTCGGCGATATCATTGCAAAAAAATTGCATCACTAAAATGGGATGAAAAAACGCCAGTCCACAGCGGGCTGGTGTTTTTGTCTGTCGTCTTGCTGTTGCAATCAGCGGCTAAAGATCCACGCCGCCATCGATGTGCAGGACTTGGCCTGTCATAAAGGTGTTTGTCATGGCGAAAAGGTAGGCCGCCGCGACTTAATCGATCGTCCCGACTCGGCCAAGCGGGATGCTGCTGGCCAAGGCGTCCGCCTGCTGTTGTTGCTGCGCCACCGGTATCGTGCGCCATAGACCAGTCGGCGTCCAAAACGGGGAGACCGCATTGACCCGCAAGCGCGGGGCCAACTCGACCGCCAGCCCCTGGACCATGGTGGCGATCGCCTGGTTACCGACGATCGCCCCGGCGGCATCATTGGGATGGCCGCCCGAGCCAGCCGTAAAGGTCATGCTGCGAAGAAGATGCGGGGCCGCGAGCTGGGCGAGCTGAAGATTGGCGAAAAATTTGCCTTCGATCGCCTCACGAATGGCGACCCGATCGGACATAAAGCCGCCACTGGCCGCGCCGCCCAGCATCGACACCAGATGGTCAAAGGCTGGATGCGTGGTGAAAAAAGGTTGGAGCGTTGCCTCGTCAGTGGCGTCCAGTGCGGTGCCAGTCAGTTCGGGATGGCTGGCCAGAAACACTTGAAGCCGTTGGGCATTGCGGCCGATCACATGCACCTTGGCGCCTTGCGCTGCGGCTTGCACGGCCACCGCGGCCCCAAAGCCAGAGGTACCACCGATGATCAAAATTGTTTGTGTGGCTAATTTCATTCCGATTTTCCTTCTTTCTGCTTGCGGCCATGCGCGCTTTGTTCCATGTGGTTACGCGACCTGGCTGAGAAAATGCCAAATGTCTGGCCCAAATACGATCAAGAGGCCAATCATGACTGCGATCGCGACCACCGTGCCAATGAAGGGCTTCGGCGCGGTTCTGGCGCGTTGCCACGTGCTCTGCCAGTCCATGAGCATGGCGGCGAGCGTAGTCAAAAGCAGCCCTAAGATCAAAAAGAACACAAAGGGGCTGATGTTGGTATTGCCCATATGCCCGAAACTGTCGCGACCGAGATACCAGGGGCCGCGATAGCCTTTGATCGTCATCCAGATATCGCAAGCCACAGCCAGGATGAAGCCGCCGCCGATGAAAAGCACCATCAGCCGGCCTAGATTTTTGACGTAATGGGGATGTGCCTGTTCATAGGGACTGGGCGTGCGCGTCTTGGTCATCTTGAAGGTTCCTTTCGATTTGAATTCACCCAGTTATCATAACAAATTCGCGGCCAAGGATGCGGGGCATCTCAATTTGTTTTGAAGTGAGGCGAGCTGGCTCGTAAAATATGGTACATTGAATTGGATGGTCTGCGTGGATCAAAATACAGCTTGTAACCGTTTGTTTTAGACAATTAGATGCCGTACAATTAGGCAAGAAGCTTTAGGAGGCGACGTTTGTGAGCATTTTAGAGATCAAAGATCTGCATGTCAAAGTCAAGGAAGAACCTGAGCATCCGGAAATTCTGCGCGGGGTGAATCTGACGATCAAATCCGGCGAGATCCATGCGCTGATGGGGCCAAATGGGAACGGAAAATCGACCTTGGCCGAGACCATCATGGGCAACCCCCGCTACTTGGTGACCCAGGGCGATATTGTGCTCGATGGCCAAAGCATTTTGCCGTTGGGCGTGGATGAGCGTGCCCGGGCTGGCCTGTTTTTAGGCATGCAGTACCCAGCGGAGATCTCCGGCGTCACCAACGCGGAGTTTATTCGGGCGGCGATCAATGCGCGCCGGCCGGAAGACGATCAGGTGCCGATCATGCAGTTTTTGAAGGACCTCGACAAGACGATGGCGATCTTGAAGATGCCTGAGGATATGGCGGATCGCTATTTGAACCAAGGTTTTTCCGGTGGTGAAAAAAAGCGCAACGAGATTCTTCAGCTGATGATGGTCCACCCGGGCCTGGCGATGCTGGATGAGATCGATTCCGGGCTGGACATCGACGCGCTGCGCATCGTGGCCCATGGCGTGAACCTGATGCGCGGGCCGGAATTTTCCAGCCTGATCATCACGCATTACCAGCGCCTGCTAGATTACATTGTGCCGGATGTGGTATCGGTCATGAAAGATGGCGAGATCATCGAGACCGGCGGCGCGGATCTGGCGAAGTCGTTGGAAAAGACGGGGTACGAGCATCTCAAAGTGGGTGACGCCAATGCCTGAGACGTTGACACTACCAAACACGCCGAAAATTCACTTGGCGCGGTATTTGGCGCAGGGCAAAGATGACACGCCTTGCGCGCCGGTCGAGGTGACCGCCCCGACAGCGGTCACAGTGGCTCATCCAGTCAAGCTGACGCAAAATACCGTGAATGGGCTGGACAGCTGGTTGCTGGAGGCGCCACAGCAGGTGACCACGATCGACGTGCCGGCCGGTTTTCAGGCGGACACCCCGATCGTTTTGCGCGGCCCGGCCACTGGTGGCGGGGTGATTCAGATTCATGTTGGTGAGGATGCGCATGTTGTGTTGCAGGAGCGCTGGCAGGCGGATGGCGATGTGCTCGGGGTGGGCGTTTGGCTCACCGCAGACGCGGGCGCCACAGTCGACTGGCTCACCTATGATGCCTTCATCGCCCCGGTCGCGGTGGTGCAGCGGACCGTCGATCTTGGCGCCGGCACCACGCTGAATTGGACCATTGCCGGTTTTTCCCACAACAGCGGCGCGAGTCTGGCGACGGTGAACCTCAATGGCCTCGGGGCGCACGCGACCATCAACGTCGGCGTGCTTGCCAGCGGGCGCCAGCATGTCGGCTATGTGACCGCGGTGACGAACCAGGCGCAAAAAACGGTTGGCCACATCAACCAGCACGGGGTGATCACCGACAAGGCGCATCTGATCTTCAACGGCATCGGCCACATTGTGAAGGGCGCCCGAGGCAGCGATGCCCAGCAGGAAAATCGAGTGCTCATGCTCAACCAAGATGCCCGTGGGGATGCCAATCCGATTCTGTTGATCGATGAAAATGACGTGACGGCGGGCCATGCCGCCTCGGTCACCCGGGTGGATGCCCGGCAAATGTATTACCTGATGAGTCGCGGGCTCCAGGAGGCCTTGGCCAAGCGCCTCGTGATTCGCGGCTTCTTGGAAGCGGGTCTGGGCGAGATCGCGGATCCCGAATTGAAGCAGGAATTATTTGACACGATCGATGAAACGCTGGTGAATGCTGATGCGTGAGCAATTTCCATTTTTCGCGGCGCACCCAGAGCTAACGTACCTGGATTCGGCGGCGACCAGTCAGAAACCGCAGGCGGTGCTGGATGCCTTGCGCGATTATTATGTTGCGGACAACGCTAACGTGCATCGCGGCTTGTACCAGCTGGCTTATGCGACTACGGAAAAATACGAGGCGGTCCGTCAGCAGATCGCCACGCACATTCATGCGGCGCGGCCTGAGGAGATCGTGTATACCCGCAGCACCACGGATGGCCTGAATCTGGTCGCCGCCAGTTTTGGCCCGCTGGTGGTGCAGCCCGGCGATGAGATTCTTGTTTCAGGCGCGGAACATCACAGCAACTTTATTCCCTGGCAGCAGCTCGCCAAGCGGACCGGAGCAAAATTTGTGATCGCACCTGTTCAGGAAGATGGCAACACCGATGCGGCCCAGGTCGCGCACTTGATCACCCCGCGCACCAAACTATTGGCGCTGGCCTCGGTGACCAATGTGGCTGGCGGGGCAGTCGCGATTCGGCCGCTAGCCGACCGCGTTCATGCCAATGGCGGCTTCATGGTCGTCGATGGCGCGCAGCAGATCGCGCATCTGCCAGTCGATGTGCAGGCCATGGGGGCAGACTTCTTTGCCTTTTCCGGCCATAAGATGTACGGGCCGACCGGCATTGGCGCCTTGTATGGGCGGTATGACTTGCTGGCAAAAATGCCGCCGGTGCAATTCGGCGGCGAGATGATCGACACGGTGATGGATCAAGACACCACCTGGGCCGAGGTGCCGCTGAAGTTCGAGGCGGGCACGCCGAACATTGCCGGCGTGATCGGGCTCGGGGCGGCTTTTGATTTCATGGCAACGCTGGACCTGGCTGCGGTGCGGGCGCACGAACAGGCGCTGGTCGCGCGGCTGCGCACGGGCTTGGCTGCAATCGATGGCATTCAGCTGTACGGCGACGAGGCTAGTATCGGCATCGTCTCGTTCAACCTCACCGGGGTACATCCGCATGATGTCGCTACGATCTTGGATGAGGCGCAGGTGGCGGTGCGCGCCGGGCATCACTGCGCCCAGCCACTGATGGCGCGGCTTGGCGTGCCGGCGACCGTGCGCGCCAGTGTCGGCGTCTACAATAATGAGGCGGACATCGACCGGCTGATCGCGGCCGTCCAGTCGGCAAGGAGGGTCTTTGATGCCGTTATCTAAGCTGGATCAACTCTATCGTCAAGTCATCTTGGATGAAGCCTATCACCCGCGGCACCACGGGAGCTTGCCGGATTACGACCACAGTGTCACGCTACAGAATCCCAGCTGCGGCGACGTCTTGACCTTGCAGCTGAAGCTGAGCGACGGGCAGATCGCCGACGCCAAATTTTCCGGCAGCGGCTGCACGATCTCGCAGGCCTCGGGCAGTTTGATGACTGACCTGATCATTGGCAAAACACCGGCCGCCGTGCAACAACTTGTCGAGACCTTTTCCACTTTGGTGATCGATGGCCGCGCCCCAGCCGAAGAGGCGTTGGGGGATGCGGCGATCTTAAAGGGCGTGCATGATTTTCCCGCCCGCATCAAATGCGCCACGCTGGCCTGGAAGGCGGCAAGTCAAGCCTTGAGTAAGGGGGAGCGACATGACTGAAACGAAGAATACCAAAAACAATGAACAGGTCGCCGCGGACATCGACTTTTTGCCCGATGACAATCCCGGCGACTTCAAAGATGATATTAAACCGGTCTTTTCCACCGGCCGTGGGTTGACGGAAGACACGGTGCGGGCGATCTCCAAGGAAAAAGGAGAACCCCAGTGGATGCTTGATTACCGCTTGGCGAGCTACCGGACGTACCTGAAGCTGGCGATGCCGGATTACGGGCCGGATCTGTCGGACCTTGATCTTGAGCACATGCTGTATTTTCAAAAGGCCACCGATAAGACTTACCGTGACTGGGAAGATGTCCCGGACACGATCAAGAACACGTTTGATCGGCTGGGCGTGCCGCAAGCGGAGCGTAAGTATCTCGCCGGTGCCAGCGCGCAGTATGAGTCGGAAGTCGTGTACCACAACATGAAGGACGAGTTCGATAAGCTCGGCATCATCTTCATGGACATGGACAGTGCGTTGCGCGAGCATGAGGACCTGGTGCGCCAGTACTTTGGCACCTTGGTCCATCCGACCGACAATAAGTTTGCCGCACTCAATGGCGCCGTTTGGTCCGGTGGGAGCTTCATCTATGTGCCGGAAGGGGTGCAGACGGATGTGCCGATTCAGTCGTATTTTCGCATCAATGCGGAAAACACGGGCCAGTTCGAGCGCACGCTGATCATCGTCTCGCCTGGCGCGCATATCAATTACGTGGAAGGCTGCACGGCGCCGAATTACAGCTCGGACAGCCTGCATGCTGCCGTGGTCGAAGTGTTTGTCCAGGACGACGCCTATGCGCGGTACACCACGATTCAAAATTGGTCCAAGAATGTCTTCAGCTTGGAGACCAAGCGCGCCCAGGCGATGAAGAATGCCACGATGGAATGGGTCGATGGCAATCTCGGCTCCAAGACCACGATGAAGTATCCGAGTGTCTACCTCGACGGCGAAGGGGCACACGGCACGATGCTGTCGATCGCAGTGGCCGGCGCCGGCGTCGATCAGGACAACGGGGCGCGCATGATCCACAACGCGCCAAACACTTCGTCCAGCATCGTCTCCAAGTCGATCGCCAAGGATGGCGGCGCCGTGGATTACCGCGGCACGGTCCGCTTCACGAAAAAAGCGGACGGGGCCTTTTGCCATGTTGAGTGTGACACGATCTTGATGGATGAAAAAAGTCGCAGCGACACGATTCCGTATAATGAGATCCATAATGCAAACGTCGCAATGGAACACGAAGCCAAGGTCTCCAAGGTCTCAGAAGAGCAGCTCTATTATCTGATGAGCCGCGGCATCTCTGAGGCCAAGGCCACTGAGATGATCATCATGGGCTTCGTTGAGCCGTTCACCAAGGAGCTGCCGATGGAATATGCGGTGGAGCTCAACCGCTTGATCTCTATGGAAATGGACGGTTCGGTTGGGTGATGCCGTAATGGCGCGGTTTCGGGGTGCTTTTTGAGCAAAGAAAAAACGGCTGCCCGTTTTTTGCCCGCTTTTATTTAGTAAGTACGCTATAGGTAGTGGCTGTTCAAAAACGTGTAGCATTTGATACTAGTGATTTTAGGTCATTACTGTCATATAATAAATGCATACGAAATTCCGGTTTTCAGACATTTCCCGTGCATTTACGAAATTCACTCGGAGGTTTTATCCATGGTTTATCG
>NZ_RHOG01000025.1 GCF_003946405.1 Lacticaseibacillus yichunensis
CGATAAACCATGGATAAAACCTCCGAGTGAATTTCGTAAATGCACGGGAAATGTCTGAAAACCGGAATTTCGTATGCATTTATTATATGACAGTAATGACCTAAAATCACTAGTATCAAATGCTACACGTTTTTGAACAGCCACTAATATAGTTCGCTGGTGCTTGCGTGTGCGTTGCCGAATTTCTTTTCTCATTGAGTTCACCCCCACCTATCGTCCATTTGTATTTGCGGAAAGAACTGTCCTTTAACTCGCTGAGCGAATGAAGGCCATATCTTCATTATGGCCGCGTGCCTGACACGTTCATTATCTGCGGCTGCCACCATAATCAATACTATCATTACTGTGAAAATCATGCCTAGTCGCTTAGCAAGTATGCGTTAATGATGAGACTCTATCCAAGAATGGGGGAACCAGCACTTTCTCCCTCAAGCGGTCGCTTGTTTGGATGCTGATGTCTGTTGCGGTACAGAAATGACACCTGACCGCTTTGGAAGTCCGTTTGTATCGCAAAGAGCCCGCCGGTTTTGCGTTCGGTGGGCTCTTTGATTGGGGGTAGACATATTATGAAGTTGTTGCAAGGCACTTTTCAGCTGGCCAACCAGGGGGTTAGTCGGTCAGCTTTTCACCAAGCGAGCCGCGATGAAGCACCTTAGTCTTTAAGAACTGGTCCGCTGGCGTCTCGTCGGTCTCGATCATCTTCAAAACCGTCTCTGCGGCCATTTCGCCCCAGCGATGTTTGGAGTAGTCGATCGAAGTGAGTTTAGGGTCCAAATAAGTATCGATATAGTCATTATCAAAACCAACGATCTTGATATCTTGACCAACCACACGGCCCCGCGCGTTGAACCCGTCATACAGCCCAATCGCGAGTTCATCGTTCAGCGCGAAGACGCCAATGTTGGTATCACCAGTGTTGCAGATGACTTCCGCGGCTTTGCGGCCACCTTCAATGGTGAAGTCTCCCGGAATGACCAGGATCGATTTGCCTGAGATCTTCTCCACTTCTTGGATGGCCGCCTGCGCACGGACCTGCGAATCCCATGAATCGGAAGGCCCAGTGACCATCACGAAATGGTCCACATTCGCGGCAGCCAGCGCGTCGATTGCCTGTCTGGCACCGGCCGCGTTGTCGACAATGACCCGTGCGACATTTGGGTGTGTGATATCACGATCCATGACGACCAGCTTGTTCCCGGCGTCTGCGTATTCGCGAATTAAGTCAGTCGGAAACGAGACATCTAAGATGATCGCGCCATCCACAAAACGTTGCGGCACAAACGCGCGCGAACGACTGCCGCCAGAGCCGACGATCAACTCGTAGTGATGGGCGCGCAGCGTGTTGGCAACGCCATCGATCACGTGACTATAAAAATCCCCGCCAAAGCCATTGACGTAAAGGCCGATCATATTGGTCTTTTGTTTCTTCAACATCCGCCCAGCAAGACTTGGGGTGTAGTTCAACTCTGCCGCGATAGCTTTGATGCGTTCCCGGGTCTCCGAAGTGACTTTTGCGTTGTCGTTCAGCGCATATGAGACTGTCGAGATCGAAACGCCTGCCCGTTCGGCGATTTCTCTAATTCCAACCAAAGCGCGTTACCTCCACTTGATATTGATTAAGCATGACGATACACAAAACAGCAACGCGTCTCGTGTTCATTCAATTTCTTATTATTTATGAGGGCCAGCCCCACTCATTCAGGCGCTAATTCCGCGCAAAGCGGGAAATGGTCAGACGCATAGCGGCCGTCAAACGAGTCAGTCAACACCCCAGTTTTTAGAGTCTTTAACCCTTTGACGTAGATATAATCGATATTCTCAAGATCGTGCCAAGGCATGGTATAGGTGAAATTCTGGAATGTCCCCGTCGGCCCATAGTGTTGAATGTCTGGCAACGTTTTGGCGTTCACAAATGCGGCTTCCGTCAAAAGCGTGTGAACCGCTTCCGAAGGTTCTGCATTGTAATCACCCAGGATCACGGTCGGGTACACCGCGATCTGCGATGCCAACTGCTTCAAAATGACCTTCATCCCGTTCGTGCGCGCCTCTTCCGAGATATTATCCAGGTGGACCGAGATGACCAAGGTCTCAACGCGAGTCGCACGATCCTGCAAAATGGCCCATACACAAACACGCGGATACGCGGCCCCCGGATAAATGCTCGGTTGCGCCGGCGTCTGGGATAACCAGAAGGCGCCGTTATCAATCAAATTATAATTGTTTTCCTTAAAGAGTAAACCGATTCCTTCACCTGTGCCATCGCCATCACGTTCCTGACTCAGCAAGTGATACTCGGGAAGGCCTTCCGTCAGGTCTTTGACTTGGGTCGGCCGAATCTCTTCAACGGCCAGCACATCCCAATCATGAAACTTGATCAGATCAAGCACGTACTCGGCACGATATGGCCATTGCCATTCTTTATCATAATCCGTATCGACACGAAGATTATAGGTTGCGATTCTCATCAGCTAATTTCTCCTTATTATTTTCACACACGTTGCGCAAGGGTTGCGGCCTTATCAACTTCCCAGCGAATCCTCGCAATGCCGCCGCCTTCGTGTGCGTGCCCCGTGTACACTTTCAATTCCTTGGGGGATTGGATCTGATCAAAAGTGGGCAGGTAATCCGCCATCGGACACGTCGTATCTTGATCACCGCAAGAGGCAAAAACCGGCGCTTTGATCTGCGCGGCAAAGAACCGTGTGTCGTAAAACCGCATGGTACGTTCGACCGCCGCCCGCTTTTCCGGATGCTCGGCCAGATACTCGCCGATCACGCCGTATGAGCCGGCTCGGGCATCGATGCGTGCCATGATGTTGGACTGGCTCGGTACATCGCTAAAGATGGCGGTCAGTTCATAGGGGGACAACGCTCCAATCATCGTGGCCAATCCCCCGCCTTGGCTGCCGCCGCGGAGAAATAGTTTTTGACCAGACGGCGCCACCAGATCATGCGCGATCTTCAACTCCAACAGATGATCAGCAATGACGCGCTTCATGTAGAAGTCATCAGGATCGGTGAAGCCACGGCCCATCGGCATTTCGCCATAGGACATGCCATAAGGTGCCGTATCCTGTGTTTTGCCACCTTGGCCGCGATTATCGATCACCAACACCGAGAACCCAATCGAAGGCCAGTGGTAAAACTGCATCGGATCTTCCAGATGATTCATGTACCCAAGATAATCGATCACTAGGGGGGAGGTGTGATCGCTTTGGGGCCGAATCAGATAACCGCGAACGCGTTCGCCATAAAGACTTGTGAACGCGACGTCGAACACTTTGACCGTTGTCGCGGCCACCTTGGATGGTAAGATCGAAAGCTCGAGGTCACTAGCATTCAGCTCATCGATGAGCCGCTGCCAAAATGCGTTTGCTTCATTCATCAAAGACGCCAACTTTCCTGACAAAATAGATCTGAAGATAGCATGCCACAAAGAAACCGAGACACAGGGCCAGATATAGATTGACCTTACCGATCAGCGATAACACCACGACTGGAATCAGCAGGATCACGATGCTGTATACAATATGCTGAAAGAACAGAATCAGCGCGTTGTTGAATGCCTGGCGAACGCTGTCTTGACTGAGTGCAAAGTCATATGCAAAGGTTCCAAGAAGTAGCGCCACGCTGGCCACGAAAAAGATCATCACGGCGGCGGCCCATTGTCCGAGCGCGCCAACCAGCAGCGTTAACCCGATCGCCAAGCCTGCCCCGACCAGTAGGATGCCAAAAAGTTGCCAGCCGCGGACAAGGTTCTTCTTCATAATTTTAAAATACGTGGTAAGCACATGATCTTCTTCGCCAGCCATCACGCGCTTGGTGATCTGGTACAACGCGATGATGGCAGGCCCTAAGAGAACCACCGTCAAGCCGGACAACACGAACACTAAATTGATAATGAAGGCATTGGCGGCAAGCGTCATCAACCGGTAGTAAAGCCCATCGACCCTAAATATCTCTTTCATAACAAGCAAAGAAAGAGCTACAGTTTCCGCAGCTCTTTCTTCTTTCACATCCTTTAGTTTAGCTTCTTGCGGTTAGAGGCCATATTCTTTGTCAGCGTCTTTTCAACGTTGGAATAATTATTCTTCTTCAAGAAGTCCTTGTAATTGCTGAGGGTGCTGTCAAAGCTTGCGTCACTGTTGGCGCGGATCAGGGAAATAACGGTACTATTCATCTTCGTTTGAACCTGATCATAGACACGTGCTTCAGCAGTCCCGGCTTGCGGCTTGATGTTTTCGATCACGAAATGCGGGTATAGCTTGCCAACGCCCCACTTCTGCATCTGGGTCAAAGCGGAAGTCGTCGGTGCCTTCAAAGCGTTCATTCGGTCGTTGTTGAAGTAGAGGAAGCGGCTGATGCCGTACTTCTTGTTGTACAGGTCGTTATCGGTTTGTTCCAGCTTGTTAACTTCTGGCAGGTATTCGATCTTGCCATCAGAGTTGTACTTGAAGGTTACGCCTTCGATGCCGTACTTGGTCAGGATCTGGCCTGGGCGATCAACAAGATAGGTGAAGAGTTCCATGACTTTGGCTGGATCCTTGGCGTCTTTGGTGATGTAGTTGATCAGCCAGCCTGAGATCCCTGTCTGGTTCAATGTCGCTTTGCGGCCAGATGTGCTGGACGGGCCATCCACGGCGATGTAACGCGTCTTGGAGTTCTTCATGAATTCGGTGAAGTTCCCGCCTTGGCCACTAGTGCCGGCCACGAACATGGTCGCGTACTGACCGGTCTTGACCTTTTGATCGAAGGTCGCGCCATCATCGGTAAAGCTGTCGTCGCTGATGTCCTTGTTGCGATACACGGTGTTGAGGGTCTTCAGCCACTGGATATATTCAGAATCCAGGCTCCGGTCGTAATAGGCGCCATCAGCTGTTTCAAGCGGAACACCGAGGAAGTCTTGCAGCTTATCGGTGAACCCACCCGCCGTTGTACCGACTGGGGTAAAGCCAAATGGCGTGAGCTTCGGATACTTCGCTGCGATCTCTTTCATCGCCTTTTCAAAGTTCCCCGGCTTGGTGAAGTCCGGCTTGCCGAGGGCGTCATAGACATCTTCACGGATGACGAAATTATCATTCACCGGAATGGTGCCGCTCTCGTAGTCTTTCTTCGTGTTGGAATAGTTTGGATACCCATACGTCTTGTTGTCAGACAGCGTGAACCACTTCATGGTGTCTTTGTTGGCAACTTTCAGGAAATATGGATCATATTTCTTTGCCAGGTCGTTGAGGGAGTACGCCCAGCTGTTCGCCTTCGTTGCCGCCTGACTTGTCTTATCCATCAAGGTCACGATGTCTGGCATGTCACCACCTGAGATCAAGGCATTCAGCTTCGAGTCGTCACCAGTGACGAACTTGATGTTGATGTTCAGATCCTTCTTGATCTTCGCTGTGGTCGCATCTTCACCAAACGGGAGAGTCGTCCAATCAGAATTGATATACCAAGTGATCGTGGTCATCTTTTTCTTCTTGTCGAGCTTCCACGCCGGCGTTTTTGCACTCGGAGTGTAACGATCTTTGATCGAAAAATTCGAGTTACCTGCATCCTCTTTGTTGCCGCAGCTGGCCAACGCCAACGCCGCTACGGCAACCATCGCGCCTAGAAAAGCCTTCTTCATCTTTATATCCTTCTTTCTTCCCTTTTTCCCCTTATTCCTTAACGGCACCTTCCATCATCCCCGCGATGAAATGCTTTTGAAGCAACGGATAGATGATGAGAATTGGGACCGTGGTGATCACAATTGTTGCAAGCTGCACGCCGCGCGTTGTCGCCTTAAACACCACGTCGGTCGAGCCGCTTTGAGTCATATTGCTGAGATTAGAGTTGACGATGATCTCATAGATCTTCATCTGAAGCGGGTAAAGATATTGTTTGGTGATGTAGAGCTTGGTCGTCATGAAGTCATTCCACTGGCCGACTCCGTTGAACAAAACGATGGTTGCCAGGGCCGGTTTTGTCAGTGGCAGGTAGATCGAGGTAAAGATCCGCCATTCGCCGGCGCCATCGATCTTCGCCGATTCCTCAAGCGAGTCAGGAATCTCCCGGAAGAAGTTCATCAAGATGACACAGTCGTAATAGCTGAACAGGGCCGGAATGATGTAGACCCAGAACGTATCTAACAACCCCAAGGACTTGATCAGCAAGTAGGTCGGGATCATGCCCCCGCCAAAGTACATCGTGATGACACCCATCGAGGTATACAGCCGGCGCCCAATCAGCCGCGACTTGCTCAGCCCATAGGCCACGATCGCGCAAAACAAAGTATGCGTGCCGGCGCCGATCACCGTTTTCAGGACCGAGATCCCAAAGGCCTTGGGGATACTGCTATCGGAAAAGACTTTCGTGTAGTTTTCCAACGTGAAGCCCTGTGGCCACAACATTAAGCCGCCGCTGGCCAATCCTGCGTTTGATGATACGGAGGAAACGAGGATATTCCAGATCGGCACAATGATGATCAGTGAAAACAGCGTCAGGACAATGGTATTGACTAGGTTGAACCAAAAGCCTTCTTTTCGAGTCTTTTTACTATGGATCGCAATTTTCATCCGACTCGCCTCCTAGACAATGACCGAGTGGCCGTCGTTCAACTTGCGCGTGATGCGATCGGTGATGATCAGCAAGATGACCGAGACGACCGAGATACCTAACCCAACAGCTGTCGCATACGAGAAGTCCCCTTGAGTCAGCCCCATCCGATAAACGAAGGAATTGATCACATCCGCGTAATCCTGGTTCTGTGAGTTCATCAAGACCAAGGTCTGATCAAGGTTCGAGCCAAGGAGCCCGCTGACCGTCAAAATCAGATTGAGCGAGATGATTGGGCCAAGCAGCGGCAGGGTGATCGTTCTGACCTGCGTCACCTTCGAGGCCCCGTCAATGCGGGCGGCTTCATAAAGCGTCGGGTCGATGCGCGACATCCCGGCAAGATACAAGATGGTGCCCCACCCGACTTCCTTCCAAAGATCTGACAGAACAGCGATCCACCAGTACTGGTTACCAGCCAGCAGGTGGTTGGTCCCCTTGTCGATGATTCCCAGTGCCATGAGGATCTGGTTGAAGAATCCGTTTGTCGAGAGCCACGAGATCAACATCCCGCCCAGGACGATCCATGAGAAGAAATGGGGGATATAGGAGATCGTCTGCACGATCTTCTTGAACCGCATATTCTTGAGCTCAAAGATCATCACCGAGAGCACAATGGGAATGACAAATCCAATGGCGAGTTTCAAGAAACTGATGGCGAGCGTGTTGCGGACAGATTGCCAGAAGAACTGATCTGAGACGATCGTCTTGAAGTTCTCCATCCCGACCCAAGGCGCGCTGCTCATCGTGTCAACAATCGTATAGTGCTTGAAAGCAGTAATGATCCCGTAGATCGGGATGAAATTGAAGATCACCATGAAGATGACCCCTGGCCACACCATTAACTGAAGCTGTCCTTGCTTAATAAATCGCTTGAATATACTCATATTGATCACTCATCTGCTGCGCTCATTACAGGCCGCTCCCCTCTGAGTATCCTCGAGATTTTTGGTGAAACGTTTCTCCAAATAGGATACTAGCACGCGAACCTTTTTTGCGCAAGCGCTTTCTTTTCTGGTTTAAAAAATTTTTTCGGGCCTCGGTTGTCTTTAACCTGTTAAGGCCGCGTTTCCTCAATCTCCGCCCCGATTTTCGAATCCTTCGATGGCTGCCAATCAATGCGGATATTCGGATCAAAATCGGCTGTATCCGTCGACGATTCGTGGTTAAACGTTTCGTTACGAATTGATAATATCTCGCTGAGCAGCGTCCCGATGAAGATTCCCGGACCGCTGCTGTACAAACGCCAACCACCTTTGACGCCGACCTGCTGCGTCTGCACCCGCTCAAAATCATTTTGAGCCTGATAGCGATCCGCAAAATCAGCATCCGAGCTCGAGAAATAAACATTGGCTTGGCGTAGCTCGGCATTCGAGATGCGCTCGGTCAGTTTGATCGGGTCGACCAGCTGCAGCATTTGCCAGGCTTCTTGTCGCCGGCCGGCAACCGCCAACGCCCCGGCGTAGCGAATATGGGCATGGACATAAAGCAGCCCAATCTCCCGGCCAAAATTAGCGGCTTGCTCCGCGCGTTTGAAGATCTTGCTGACGCCGCCTCGATAAGTCGACGGCCGGTTCATCAACCGGACCCCATCTGGGAAAAGCAGGTGCTGGTCAATCAGTGCCAACGCATGATCCGCCTGTTTTCCTGTCAAAATGCCGCTCAGTACCCCTTGTGATAATGGCAACAGACGGTAATCGATGCCGGTCTGCTGATCTCCGGGATGAATGATCTCTTTGACTTGCCCATCTGGTGCGATCTGAATAAAGCCAGGCAGGACGTTATCGCGCATGAAGTACCGCTGGAAATCCTCTTCCATATCGGTCTTGAGCGCTGCGACCCGGCGCTGGAGCGCATCCCCGTCTGATAGTGCCATCGCCAGTGTCGTCAGCGTCTCAAGCGTCAGCTCCTCCGTCCAGGTACTTGCCATGGTCGCTTTTTGGGCGGGATCGGCAGGTTGGAGCGTATCATCCCAGTCGCCATCCCCGTACGCCGAGACGTGGGTGCCGGCCAGAAAATGCGCCACGAGATAATCAAGCTGATGTTCGACATGTGCCCGCAACGAAGTCTTTTCACCAATGAAGTCGTGGGTCGTCGCGCTCATGTATGGCAACTGCTCGTCCAGAATCTGAAGGTCGTGGGTCGCCTTGAGATAATCCCCGAGAACTTTCAGCGGCCAAACGACGACATCGCCGTGACTTTCATCCGCAAACTGCGCGCGATACTCATCGTACATAAACCACTGTGGCCAGTTGCCTGTCTCAACGAATTGATGCGAGTAAAGGGTCGTCAGAATCTGCCGCACTTCTGCGTAGTGGCCCGTGGCTAAAAACAGCTCGACTGGGCCCTGGGAGACGTCGCGCGTCCCCCAAGCGGCCCCGCCGTATTGTTCAAGGCCATGCGGAGATAGCAGGTGGACCAGGGCATCATGGGCGAACCAGCGCAGAATCGTGGTGATCTCTTGTGCGTCGTCCTTTCTTGCCGGGGCCTCGTCCTTTAATGTCAGATGGTGCAAGAGGTCCTCAGTGTGCCCCGCATGCGCCTTCCGCGTTGTTGCCGCGTCCAGTTCGTCGAAGTGATTAGCGAGCGCCGTTGAGATTTTCAAATCAGAAGTGTTTCGATAACTCGCGGTGACCATCTCGAGTGATGGCAACGCCTCACCCAACACGTTCGCAGTATCGCCAAGCTCAAAGTGCCCGTCATGCTGACTGTAATCAAGCCAGTAGGTTAGGTCCGGATTTGCGGCGTGCATCGGCATCCCCGACTCTGCTTTGATCGAGAGCTGCTCCCCGTGTGCCACCACAACGGGCTGATGGCCCATGGTGCCTGCGCTCAGTTGATCCGTGATCAGCAGGTCATAATGGTTGCCTCGCTGCGACTGAAAATGAAGGGTCAACTGATCCGAGTCAGCGGCGGCATCGTCTGTAATAATCAGCAGATCATCTTCCAGTTGGTAATACCAGGTTGCCCCGTTATAGGCCATCTCAAAGGCACTGGGTAGGCTCAGCAGATGAAATTGTTGATCCGCCAATTTGATATAGATGCGGCGGCCCGCTGTCGTGAAGAAGTTGAACGGATCACGCACATCACTTGACAGATTCTGCATATTTGTGTTGCCAAACACAGTATGTGATTCAAACACCCCTGACATGAATTGGGTCGTTGCCAGCACCGGCGTCGTTGGCGTGAGGGTGTGCCCCGCCATCACGATATTGCCTGTCTGCCGCTGTTGAAGCAACTCCTTGGCTTGCAAGACAACATGGCGATGGTCCGGCAAAAAGAACGACAACAAGTCGCCATCTTGACGCTCTTCTAAGCTGCGAGCAGGGAAAAGGGCCATGATCTCCCGCGCTTTCAAAGGAATGCCTGATACTCTTTTGCCCAGCACCGGCTCCGTTTCAATCTGCGAATAGGGTTGTGGGGCTAATGGCGTCCGCAAAGAGCGCTCATAATCGGCTTGCAACTCAGTGTCAGCGAGCAGAATCCTTCGGTTGTCCTCTGGCTGATCCGGCATAAAGGCGGCATAAAAGACCGCATGTTTCGCCGCTTGACCGGCTGGGGTTCGAAGCGCGATCAGCGTCGCCTCGTACTGCAATTTCACATTGGCTAACTCCGGCTGTTGCATGCCAACCGGCGAAGCATCGGCGCGATAGGCTGGCCCGAAAAATTGCATGCCATCCGTGGCATAACTCGCAAGAGGCGTGAAGGCCCCTTGTTGCAGATAAGGATTTTTCCCAGATTGCGGTTGATTTTGCCGCGATGCGATGGTGATCTGTTGCCCATCGCGTGCCACAAAATGATCGATGTATTGCGAGGCATAGGCTTCGTTTGACTGCACAAACGAAGCGGCGCCCAAGCCTAGGTCTTGAACATACGTCAGAGCTGTTTCTTCCGTGACCTCGCCGTCAAGATCAACGGTCCAGTACCAACCGGAGTCGCCGATCGTCAGCCGAATTAAATAGGACACATCGCCGAACACGCCTTTCCAGGACGCCTGCTCTTTGTCGTGGTTGAAGCTACTCTGGGCCCCGGTCAAAAGGCGAGAGACTGTCCCGACCCGCAGATAGATGCCGGCCATACTCCCATCAAGCGCGTTGCCATCGACCTGGTTGATCATGATGCCTGACGTTTCGATATGAATCGGCGCGCCGACATCGCTCAACCCGATCGCGGTATTTCCGTGTCGAAGCTTAATCATCTGACTTCTCCTTCAAACCCTGGGTGAACGTAAACCCGACTGCTTGGGTCGCATCCGAGCTCAGCCCCGCAAGCAACTCATACTCACCGGCATCTGCGGTATTTGTGAGATCTGTGTGCATATAACGTAGGCTGTCTTCGGTGACTGAAAACAACAGATCCGCTGTCTCGCCTGCCCCTACTGCGACTTTTTCAAATGCGATCAGGCGTTTGACTGGTCGAACTGTCTCACCGATTTTTTGGTGCAGATAGAGTTGCACGACAGCACGTCCGTCACGATTTGAGGAATTTTCAAGCCGGACATGCGCGACCATTGGCTTCTGGCTGCTCATCTCGGTGTTCTCGATCGTGAGACTTTGAAGCGTCACCTGCGCGTAGCCCAAGCCATAGCCGAACGGATAGAGCGGGGTGTTTTCTTCGTCGATATATTTGGACAGGTATTTATTTTCGGCATCATTCGGCGTGTGCGACAGCGGCCGGCCGGTGTTGTATTGGTTGTAATAGATCGGCACTTGGCCAACGCTGCGCGGAAAACTCATCGGCAGACGGCCAGAAGGTTCAACTTCGCCGGTCAAGATGCGGGCAATCGCCTCTGCCCCGCGGCTGCCCGGGAACCAGCCAAAGACAACGGCGTCTGAGAGTGCATCGACTTCACTCAGGTCGAGTGGCCGGCCGGCGATCACGATGGAGATGATTCTCTTACCATCTGCAGCCAGCTTCCGAAGCAAGGTCATTTGCTCTTCTGGTAGACGAATATCCGTCATGCTGGTGGCTTCCCCACTTTCGGCGCTCGGGATGCCGAGGCAGGCGATGACCGTGTCATAATGGTGCGCCGAGCCGAGCGCATCTTGTAATTGTTTTTCGTTCAGCTCGTGATAACCCACGCCTGGCACGCTCTTCACCTCACAGCGCTGGCTGAGCGCCGCCGCAATCGTGTTGTCTGGCGTACTCTTGCCCTGCCAAGACCAACTACCAAGAAGATCGTTCGACTCGCTCAGAGGGCCGGTCAAGAAGACTGAGGTGCCTGGCTGAAGCGGGAGAATCTGCCCGGCATTTTTCAACAGAACAATGCTTTCCTCGGCAGCATGCTGGGCGTCGACGAGGTGGGCTGGGCTTAGCTCTGTCGCTGTCTCCCGTTCAATAGAAATGTTTCGATACGGATCTTCAAACAACCCGAGCGTATTTTTCAATTCCAAAATACGCAGGACGGACTCGTCGATCAGACGCTTCGTTTCGGCATCCAATGTCGCCGCACGCTTCAGGTACCGGGAATAAGCGAAGGACATCATATCGATATCCACACCAGCCTTGAGGGCGAGGTCAGAAGCGTGATCGAGGTCTCCGGCCACACCGTGATTGATGAGCTCGCCGATCGCGTCCCAGTCGGAGATCAGGACACCTGAGAAATCCAGTTCTTCACGCAAAATGTCGCGCATGAGATGCTGATTGGCAGTTGCCGGCACGCCAAACAAGGTGTTAAAAGACGTCATGACTAGAAGGGCATGCGCCTTGATTGCTGCGGCATAGGAAGGCAAATACTGTTCGCGGAACCGCCACTCCGAAATATCGACCGTGTTATACTCGCGGCCGGCCTCTGGCGCACCATAAGCGGCGAAGTGTTTGACGCACGCCGCAATGTGGTCCTCATCCAGTGGGGCCTCACCCTGAAACCCCTGAACGCTTGCGGCGGCCAGTACGGTATTCAGATAAGTATCCTCACCGGTCGATTCCATGACGCGGCCCCAACGCGGATCGCGCACAAGGTCGACCATCGGCGCAAACGTCACGTGAATACCGCCAGCTGCGGATTCACTCGCCGCCACAGCGCTCGCATTTTTAACGATCTCAGGGTCAAAGCTTGCTGCCATCCCCACCGGAATCGGGAAGATGGTCTTATACCCATGGACCACGTCAGCCATGAAGAGCAACGGAATATGCAACCGATTGTGCGCTAAAAAGTCGGCTTGAATCGCTCGAACCTGCTTTGCACCGGAGATTCCCAGCACAGAGCCGGACCGGTAAAGTGTGTCCAGATCCATATGTTGTGCTTGCATCGGGCCGGTGATCGTCGCCTGCCCGTTCGGAAAGAAGTCGGCGCTCAGCTGACCAAGTTGCCCGATCTTTTCCTCGATGGTCATTTCTTCAAGAAGTGCCTGTACCTGTGTATTTTCCATCTAGTTTCTCCTCCTTGGTGAAACGTTTCGATTGTATTGTATAGCGCTTCCATTTTAAAGGCAAGGGGAAATTTTTGAGTAGTCCTCCGCAATGGCTTCTATTCAGGCTGTATTGCTGCGGCTCCGGCACAGGACGGTTTGGATGAAACAACTGGCTCTGTTAGCCCCCTTCAGCAAGGCAAAGCAAAAGGCCAAGTCACAACTAACACTCGCTGCGCACTTGGCCTTTCCCATTGATCTCAATGATTCACGTTTCCAAATGTTGATAACTGCTACCGCTTCGTCAGGTCGATCACAATCCCGTTTTCCGAGACCGCCATCTGGTCATTGACCAAGTCCACGCAAAGCGTTGCATTGGTTTGACCATCCTGACTCGTGCGCGTCAGCACAAAATGTGCTGGGTCCACCGCTTTGGCATCGAACTGACCATCCAGATCGAACGCCCGGCTTCGATTACGGAAGCGCATCAAGTTAAGAAGCGTGGACACTACTGGGCGTTGCACCTCTTCGGCAACTTCGTCCTCAGTGTAATAATGCCGGTTGATATTTCGACCTTCCTTTGTTTTTTCGAGAAGGTCCAGGTCATTTGCGCCAGCCAAGAGACCGACGTAATAGACCTGCGGAATGCCTGGGGCGAACATTTGAATGGCCCGCGCGATCAGATAAGCTGCCTCGTTTTCTCCCAGCGCGGAGAAATAGGTCGAGTTGATCTGGTACACGTCAAGATTATGATAGGCAGCGCTTGAATAGACTTTCTTCACGTTGGAGCCGCGCTGATAAAGCTGCTGTGTCGTGAAATCGATCTGGTCATCAGATAGGATGTCTTTCACATCGACAACACCGATACCGTCATGCGTATCCAGCGTGGTGAACTGGTGCATCGGACTTCGCCGCAACCACTTCAACAGCGGCCGCGCGTCCTGCGCAAAAAGCGTGTAGAGCACCAGCATCGGCAACGCAAAATCATAGGTCCAATAGCCGTGCTGGTTGACCTTGTCGACCAACGTATAATGCTCATGAATCTCGGGCAAGACTTCTACGCCATCTTCACCAGCGGCTTCTGAAATGCGATCGAGCAGGTCCCAGATCTCTGGCTCAACGAAAAAGTCATTGGTGCCACGTTTTTTCACGGCATAGGCAAATGCATCCAACCTGATCAGTGCCACGCCATTTGCAGCAAAACGGTTCATTGCCGTGGTCAGATAACGCCAAGTCTCCGGTGTTGTGACATCGAGATCGATCTGTTCATCGCTGAAGGTATTCCAGACGTGGCGCACCGAACCATCCGCCATTTGAACTTCCTGAACAGGTGCCTTGTCCTTGCGCTTATAGATCTGATCGACTTCTTCTTGAGTGGGGTGCCCCGCCGGCCAGAACTTGTCCCAATCGAGGAATAGCGTGCTTGAAGGCGATGCATCCCCTTTAGCGATAAAGTCCTTGAACTCCGGTGACTGCCGAGACAGATGATTGATCATCAGATCCGTCATTAAATAATACTGACTCGCCAGCGCCGCGATATCTGTCCAATCACCAAACCGTGAATCGATCACGTCATAGCGCTCAGGGGAAAATCCGCGATCGCCTGACGAAGGGAAAAACGGCAGAATATGAAGGCCACCGATCGCGTCCGTCAGATCACTTGCCAGCACGCGATTCAATGCCTGAAGGTTCGAGCCAAGACTATCTGCATACGTGATCAGCATGACTTGATTTGAAAGTCCCATTAGTTTCAGTTCATCTCCTTCTCAAGCAGTCTTCATGTTAGGCATCCTTTGAGGCAAAAGCCTGCTCGATCGCACTGAGCGAGACATCCGCGGTGGAGGCGAACACAAGGTCAGCTTCATCGAGAATGGTCGGATCCCCAATGCCCACGGAGAACATTCCTGCATCATTAATGCCCGAGATGCCGGCGGTCGCATCCTCAAATCCGACCGTGGTCGCATAAGGACTATCGATCTGGTCGGCCGCTACCTCAAAGATATCAGGGGCGGGCTTACCATGCTTGACCGACGCAGGATCCACGATCTTGCCAAGGAGGTCTTCAAGCTTCAAACGCTTGATGATAAATGGGGCGTTAAAGGAGGCCGATGCGACCGACATCGGGTAATGGTGATCCGCTAATTCTTGCAGAAATTCGCCCATCCCCGGCAGAATGTCGGCTGGGGTCATTGTTTGAATCAACTGTTTATAGCGATCGTTTTTTTCAGTGGCGATAGCCTCTTTTTCAGCCAGGGTATGCTGCCCCTCTTGATGCCCGAATTTGATGATCTCTTCAAGGGAATCCATACGGCTACGGCCTTTGAGCAATTCGTTCACGGCCGGGGTGATCGTGATGTCGAGTTTTTCCTGCGCGACTTCTTTCCACGCCTGATAGTGAAACTTTGCGGTGTCGGTGATCACACCATCTAGGTCAAATACAAAACCAGTAATTGTCATTTTATTACCTCGTTGATTTATTTTCGAGAAATTTCTTGTTCTTGGTCATCAACGGCCAGCGTCAATGGCTCACCAGCCAAAAGCGTCACCACGGTGTTGTCATGGGTCAGCACGATGTGAAGCTGGCGGCCGCGGAAGAGCAGGTTCAGTGCAAGTGTTTGCCACTGGGCGGGCAGTCGATTGCTAATGCTTAATTGACCCTCAACCACCTTGAGCCCGGCGAATCCATAAGCAGCGCTCATCCAGCTACCACCTAAATTTGCCATGTGGAGGCCGTCTTTGGTGTTACCCTGAAGATCCGTCAGGTCGAGCAATGCTGAATCCATGAAGTAGTGATACGCCTTTTCTGTATCGCCAAGGTTGGCTGCCAGCACTGCATAGGCGCTACGTGATAGCGACGAATCGTGGGTCGCCAGCCGCTCGTAATAGGCGTAGTCGATCTTTTTCTGTGAGACAGCCTTGTCATCAGGAAACAACATGTCGAGCATTAGCTCATCTGGTTGTTTGCTGACCTGATAGCGGTAGATCGTCAGCGGGTGATAGTGCAGCAGTAGTGGATAATGATCTGCTGGGGTGGTCGCAAACGGCCAAATCGGCTTGCTCAAGAACGTGTCGTCTTGAGCCGTGACTCCGTTGTCCCCAGGTTCGGGAAGATAGATACCTGCTGCAATATCCTTTAACGCTTGAAGATCCGCTTCCTCAATATCCAATAAACTGCTGACGTCCAATTGCGCATAGGCACTGAGAAAATTCTCAATGTTGGCCTTCGCCATTCGGTTGGTGTAAGTATTGTTATCAACCAGAGCCGTGTACTCATCGGGGCCGGTCACATCATGAAACATGAAGACGCGACGACCATCGCGCTCACTCCAGGCGCCAAAAGAGCGCCAGAATTGAGCGGTCTCCCATAGAATCGGCAGGCCAAACTTCTCCATGAAATCTTTGTCTTGCGTCACATCAAAGTATTGAGCCACTGCATAGGCAATATCGGCATCAATGTGATACTGCGCCGTGCCGGCCGGGAAAAAGGCGCTGGCTTCGGCGCCGTTGATCGATCGCCATGGAAATAGGCCACCTTGAGCAACGCCCATGTCGTGTGCCCGTTTGCGTGCGAGCGGCAATTGACGATAACGAAATTCCAGTAGTTTGCGCGCAATTTCCGGATGGGTATAGGTGAAGAACGGCAACATGTACATTTCAGTATCCCAGAAGAAATGGCCTTCGTAGCCCGGTCCTGAGACGCCTTTTGCCGCAATACTATACTCGCCTGTTCGGTTAGCCGACTGGGCCAATTGAAAGACGTTGAAATGAAGGCCTTGCGCCATTTTGTCGTCGCCGGTGATGTCGATCGCCGCGGATGCCCAGAATTGGTGCCAGAAGGCCTTCGTCCGTTGCGCAACGGCAGCGTCCAGGTCAAGTGCAAAACTATCTTGTTGGGCAACTTGGACATATGCCTCAAAGTGCGCCGGTTGAGCGGGTGCCACTTTGACTGTCTGAGTCAGCCCCGCAACATTGCTGGTTTTGATGAAGCGGGTCAACTGACTCTCGGTCGTTTGAATCCGCTGCACCACGGCCGTCGCGCTACTGTCGATTATTGCGTGCTTAAGTTGCAACGGCCGGACCACCACACGGGGATCTCGTTCAATATCGGATTCTTTTTCCTGAAAAACCAGTGGTCCCTTGGTGAAGGTGATCATTCCTTCATAAGCGGTTGTCGTCAAGGTGTAGCCCAGCAAATAGGCAGTAAGATCTTGGTCAGCTTGCCCGATCAATGAGGTCGTCGTTAATTCAAGTGGGCGGTCATCATCTGGAAAGACGATCTCTGTTGTCATCGTCAGTGCGCCCGTCTGCATGTCCAACCGAACGTCTTTTATCGCGCGCGTGGCCGCAGGTTGACCGGCTTGATCGATGATTGTCAGATGCCGCAGTGATGGTAAAGAGACAATGGTCTGGTGTTCCTTTGCGTAGCCGTGGGCCGCCTCGCCATAAATGATTGGCGAGGTCTCAAAGAACCCGTTGACCACTGTACCATCCGTTGCCAGAAGTGGGTCAGTGGCGCGGACCCCAAAGGTGCCATTCCCTTGGGAAAAAATTGTTGCGACCGTATCGGGCTCACGGTTTGCGAGGTCCTCGAGTGCGATCTGATAGGCAGTACTCATACTGTCACTTCCTCATGATTACTTGTCAGGAAATACGCCAGTGCTTTCGCGCTGAATAAATTTATGTGGAGAAAAGATATGGTGCATATTTGGTGCCACTTTGCCATTCAAGAGTTTATCGACCAGCTGGGCGGCCATACCGCCAATCTTCTCCATATGCTGATCGATGGTGCTGATTGTTGGCTGAGAATATTCCGTGATAGCGATGTTATCAAAGCCAACCACTTCACAGTCTTCTGGGACGCGGCAATGAGCCGCTTTGAGAGCAGTCATGACTCCCATTGCCATCGCATCACTGGCACAGATCACGGCATCGATCTCCCGACCGCTTGCCAGCGCCTTTTGCATGGCGGCTTCAGCCTTGTCGATGTCAAAATCCGCGTACATGATTGCGTCATCAGATAAGGTCAGACCCGCATCGTGCATTGCCTCGCGAAACCCTTTTTCGCGAAGATTGCTGACCTGAGCAGACGGAATCCCGTTCATCATGACAGGATGGGACTTACCGTGTCTGAGAATCGCCTGGGTCGCTTCCTTTTCAGCGGCCACATTATCCACAGAAATAGAGACTGTGTTGGCGCCGGGTATTTCCAGGTCGATCATTACGACCGGCGTTTGGCTCTCGGAGATCTGCTTGATGTAAGGGTCATCGATGTGAAGTCCCTGCACCACGGCACCGGCGACGTTGCGTTCCATGCAGAACTGATCAAATGTTTTTTCGTGCTGCAGCTTTGTCGTTGTTGGGTAAAGAACAAATTGCATGGCGTGCGTTTCGCAATAGTTGTAAACACCCAGAATCGTTTGCATTGAGACGCCATCAAAGCGTGAGGCAACCAGATCGTTCAAGATCAGCGCAACCGTTTTCAACGATTTCGAAGATAAAGTGCGTGCGGCGATGTTGGGGGTATACCCCAACTTGGCCGCGACCTCATACACTTTTTTTCGCGTGTGTTCGCTAATATCTGGGTACCCGTTAAATACACGGGAGACGGTGCTTGACGTCACCCCGGCCGCCTTTGCGACATCATAGATCTTCACTGCCATTTGTCATTACCCCCATCTACAAAGAAAACCGGAACGAGAATCTGTTCCGGTCTCTGGTCGTATCACTTCTCATTGTCCATTCTAATCCCCTGAAGGAAGAACTTGTTAAAGATAATATACAGAATTACGATCGGCAATATTGAGATGATACTTGCTGCCATGGTGTGATCCCAGCGGACGCCGGCCTGTTGGTTGGTGAACGACTGCAGCCCTAGGGTCAAGGTGTACTTGCTCGGTGTTGTGATATACAGCATCGGCTGCATGAAGTTGTTCCAAAAGCCCATGAAGGTGAAGATTGCTTGTGTCGCGATCGACGGACGAGCCAGTGGGAACACAATGCGGAAGAACACTTGCACACGACTCAAACCGTCGATGCTGGCCGCCTCTTCCACGTCTTTAGGGAAGGACAGGAAGAATTGGCGCATCATGAAGATGTTGCCGATGTTGATCGCAGACGGCAAGATCAAGGACTGATAGGTGTCGAGCATCCCCAAGTTCATCAAGATCAAGTAGTTAGGAATAAGCAGGACCTGCGCCGGAATCATCATCAGCGAGAGAAACGCGTAGTAGATGCGTTCACGGCCAGGAAATTGCAAACGTGCCAGCGCATAACCTGCCATGGTGTTCAAGAAGATGTTGATCACGGTCCCGAGTACCGAGACAATGACCGAGTTCAGGAACCAACGCGGGAAAAGCGCGGAAGAACTAAACATGTACTTATAATTGTCGAGCGTGAACGCCTTTGGTATCAAACTCATGTTGCCACTGACGATCACTTTCAACGGTTCAAACGATGCTGACAGCGCCCACAAGAACGGATAAAGGGTGATCAGCGCGTAGATCGTCATGACGATATAAAGGATCGTCCGACCGATATGACCTTTTTTCACTGTTCAAGCCCCCTTACATATCCTTCAAGCCGTTGCCGCCATTCAGCTTTTCAGCCAATCTGGAAACAATGTAGATCACAACAGCCAAGAAGATTGCCAGCGCACAGGCATAACCCATGGTGTTCATTTGACCGAAAGCGTATTGGTAGACCATCAGCGCGACCGTCAAAGTCGAGTTGTCTGGGCCACCTGACCCGTTCGAGAAAATGTACGCCTGGTCAAACATCTGGAAGGTCCCAATGATCCCCATCAACAGAACATAAGTGGTGATTGGTCGCAGATATGGCACTGTGATGTGAACTAATTTCTGCCAGGACGAGGCGCCATCCATTTCCGCCGCTTCATACAGTGAATCAGGCAGATCCACCAACGAGGCCAGATAGACAGTCATAAAGTTTGGTACTGTCGACCAGATATTCATGACCATGATGACTTTCAACGCGTATTGTGGCTCCTGCAGGAAGTTGATTGGATCTTTGTACAATCCGATGCCTGTGAGGAATCCATTAATTGGCCCGTTGATGTTGAAGATAAACATGAAGATCAGGGTCAATGCCGCACTAGAAGTCAGCGTTGGCAGGAAATAGATCAAGCGAAACATTTTCTTGAAGCGAATGTTCTTGTTGCTGAGGGCGTATGCGATCAGCAAGGCGAAAAACGTTTGCGTCGGCACAACGACCAGCGAGAATAAGGCTGTGTTCTTCAGCGCCGTCAGCGCGATACCGTCAGAAAAAATATTGGTGTAGTTCTGCAGTCCCCGGAACTCGTACGTCTCACTGTACATGTTGACTTTGTTGAACGACATGTATAGCGCGAAGACGATTGCGGCAACAAAGAAGACCAAAACGATGATCGCGGCTGGGAGCAGGAACGCATAGGCCTGGACGGCTTCAGATTGACTGCGGTTCAAGTGGAACCGTTTCTTCTTTGGCGTATTTACTGGTGCTTCCATACTCATTGCACCTCCCCAGTGCGTTTGTTAAGGCCTATTTTGCTTTAGCGATCGCGGCGTTTGCCTGGTCGTCAGCACTCTTCATGGCCGACTTCAAGGTCGTCTTGCCTGCCAGACCATTTGCAACAAAGTTCTGGTAGGAGGTATTAACGGTGACAAGTGTGGTGCCGTCCTGCCAAACAGTGGAATAAGCGTTGGCATCCAGATGAACCTTCAGGGAAGCATCAGAGGTCAGATCCGCTGCTTTCGCGACATCTGGGCGACTTGGCAAGGTTCCGGTGGTGGTGATGTACTTCTTCATGACATTCTTGGAGGTCACATACTTGATCCAAGCAGTAGCCAGTGGCTTAACTTTGGAGTTGGCGTATTCGCCCCAACCAACGGTGAAGATCATCCCGCCTTGCTTGCCTTCATAGCTAAGCATTGGCAAAACAGTGAAGTTGGTCTTGTATTGCTGCTTTTGTACTTCGTAGGTCCAGTTGCCTTCTTCCATCATAGCAACTTTACCAGCACCAAAGGCAGTCCCGTTATCGCCCTGGCCAATGCCCTTAGGCGTTACAGCTGCACCTGTCGCAACGAGGTCTTTGTAGAGTTGCAAGTTTTTAAGAACCGCATCACTGGACAAGTTGGCGTCGCCGTTGCTCTTGATTGGCTTGCCACCATTGCGTTCGAGGATATAGAGGTTGCGTGCCAGATCCTGGTTATAGCTCCAAGCTTTCACCTTGTTCTTGCCGTATGCCTTATCAAGCTTTGCTTGGAACCCAGGCAACCATTTGAGGAGGTCTTCATAAGACTTTGGAATGCTGTCGATCGAAACGCCGACTTTCTTGAACATGTCGTTGTTGACGTAGAGTGCCAGCGTCGAGGTATCCTTGGGCACACCATACAACTTGCCATCAGTGGTGTAAGCCTTTGTTAGGGCAGGATAGAAGTTGCTTTCGCCGACATCTTTCTTATTCAACTCTTGCAAGACACCTTGCTTCTGGAAGAATGGATACATGGAGGAGTCCATGTACCAAACATCAGGTGCGCGATGTCCTGCCAGGTCTGCCTGAATCTGAGTATTGAAGTCGGTATAAACTTTTTCAGTCACCTTCGCCCCGGTCTTCTTTTCAAAGCCGCTGATCAGGTCGTTCATACCTTTCTTTTCGTTATCGTTACCGATCCAGACCCCAATCTTCAAGTTCTGTCCCTTGAAGTTGGTCGAGTCACTGCTGCTTGAGTTTGACTTGTTGCCGCATGCTGCAAGTGTCAATACTGCGGCGACGGTCGCGCCGATCGATAAGAGCCGTTTTCCAAATTTCTTCATGGTGTTTCCCCCCTGGCTTATGCCAATTTGATAACTAACTCGTCATGCCCTGAAACAGTGTAGGATCCCCCGACAGAATCCAGCTGAATATCAGCCGTTCCTGTCAAATTCTTGATCTTTAGCGCATCGTGAGTCTCGGTGATCGCGAGTTTTTGCTGATGCCACCAAATTTGAAACGATAATTCATGCCAAGCATCTGGCAGGTTCGGCACGATACGCAGATTGCCATCGAGATAACGAACGCCGCCAAATCCAAAGACCGTCATGGACCAAATGCCACCGATCGAGGCAGCGTGAATCCCTTCATCACTACTGCTCATGTTCGTTCCCATATCGATGTCACGGGCCCGCTGATAGAAGTCATAAGCCATCTTCTTATCGCCGAGGTCAGCGGCAAAGATTGTGTGGGTCAATAGCGAAAGCGAGGAATCGTGAGTCGTTTTTGGCTCGTAGTATTCCCAGTTTTTCAGCTTGACGTCTTTGGAGAAATGCTTTTCAAACAAGAACAGAAGCAAGATGACATCCGCTTGTTTGGTGACCTGCATCTGGTCGACCTGATCCAGGTTGAAATGGTCAAACAGACTGCCAACTTTGCCATTCACCGTGTATGGTGCCAGGTCGATCAGCTTTTTACTCAGATAGTCATCGTCTTGAGGGATGACATCATTTGCGTTCGGCTCAGGCAAGTATAACTTGTCAATTTTTTCGCTGACTTCCTGTTCTAGCTGGTCGAGGTTCAACCGGTCATCCAACCGCGTGTATTCCGCCGGAGCGGTGTCACGCAACTTTTTGATCAGGTCCAGACCCAGTTGCATGTTCCACTTGGCCATGTGGTTGGTGAAGGCGTTATTGTTGGCGTGCTCCTTGTACTCGTCCGGACCGATCACGTCCAAAATCTCGTACTGGTGCTTGTCTTCATTCCAGTCCAGTCGGCTCGCCCAGAAACGTGCGGTATCGAGAATAACTTCGTGGCCCATCGTTTCAGCAAATTCCTGATCGCCTGTCGCCTGAATGTACTCGTTGATGCCATACGCCACATCTGCCGTGATGTGCTGTTCAATAAAGCCCGACCAGATCTTAGTCGCTTTGCCGGTGACGATATCAGTCGCCCCCCAGACTGGCGTGGACTCGCCATCATCGATCCAAGCAGACTCCCATGGATATTGCGCCCCATGATAGCCATTATCTGAAGCCTTTCGCCGTGCCCCGCCAAGGCTCAGGAACCGATATGTTTCAAGCTTCTTGGCCACTTCTGGGTAGGTGAAGATATAATACGGAAGCATGAAGATCTCGGTATCCCAGAAGGTGTGGCCCTTGTAGCCTTCCCCTGAAAGACCCTTTGCCCCGATGTTCATTCGCGGATCATGCGCTGGTGTCATCACTGCCAGATGATAACGGGCAAAATTGATGGCCAACGCATCACGGCTCTCGTCGGCGTCGATCGTGATCGGCATCGCATCCCAGATCTTGTCTGCCCAGGCTTGAGCACTTTCTTTCTGTAAAGCTTCATAGCTGAAAGGCTTCAGTGCCTCTGCGGTTTCAAGTCCTTGCGCTTGAAGACTGCTGCGATCTTTGTAGATAACATCGATGTCCCGCGACGTGTATACATTGGTGATATTAGTGAAGACAAAGGGATGGCCGGCTTCGACGTCGGCGGTGTAGGTCGACATCAGCTGCCGCCGCAACATCTCTGTTTTTGTTTTGCCCATCGTCACACCCTCGGTCGAGAACCGATGCTCGGATGTCAGGACAAAATAGATCTCGGACTGATCTGTCTTTGCGCTCAGCTGAAGGACTTGGCCTGGGTAAAGGCGTTTAACGTCATCATTGAAATGCTGAGTCCCATTATTAGTCATCTGACCATCGATGCCGGCGGTCAACCGAATGCTTGCGTTAGCCGCGACTGGTGTGATCGAAATGCGCTCCGCGAGAACATGACGCTGTTTGAATGAAACGAAACGAGAGGATTGGAACCGATATTGCTTCCCCGCATATGTCCATATAAAGCGCCGGGTCAGCTCACCAGTTCTGACATTCAATGTTCGGTCATACTCGCTGACCTCACCCTGGTTCAGATCGAGCTGTTGGCCATCAAGGATGACTGTAACGGCAAAGACATCTGGGATGTTGGGCAGTTCCGTAACCTCATCTTGATCGAACCGGTCAAATGTCCCGGCGATGAATGTGTCACGTTTTTCCCCGACATACCGTTCTTCGGTGGCGGCACGGGCGCCCAAGTACCCATTACCTAATGCGAAGATCGTCTCGTACTTACCTAAAAACCGCGGATCAAACGTTGCTTCTGAAATGCGCCAAGGATCGTCCTTGGGGTACCTAATTGTTGTCTCCATTGCTTAACTCCATCCAATTAAATTGTAATCGCTAACAAAAACGTTTTCGAAACTGGCAAAAAAATTTAGCGCCCATAGAAGTAATGATTCGACCGAAATGCCAAGATTCCTGCCCCTGCCAACCAGGTCGCGAGCACAAGTACAACCTGAACGTGCAAGATCAGTGCCAAGATCAACAGCGGAACCGCATACCAGCAATACCACTTGATCAAAGACTTAGGGTCGTAATTCTCCCGAAAATGCCAGGCCAGCCAAGCCGCAAAGACAACCGTAATGAATACGATCGCAAGCAGTGGACCGGTTGGAATATTCGACAACGGGCTAGAGGTGATCGCCTTATTTTGTTTCATTGGCGACCTCCCTTGGCTCGACGACTGTGACAACCGTCTGTCCGACGTAATCCTCGATTGTTCGACCCTTAAGCAGGCAGACAGCCAAGTTGACGATCAGCAGCGGAATCCCGATCACTGGGGTGAAGAATAGTACTTTCGTCACTTCGCGAATGCCGACAAACATCACGTTTTGACTGGCGAGCTTAGCCGTATCGACCTTCAAATGGCCGAAATATTTGCCGACAGTCTGCCCGTGAAAGCCAGTCAAAGCCACGATATTGTACAAGACGAAGATTGCTTGGCCGAGCAGATCGGCATTGCGAGTCGACGTATGAAGTCCAAAAACAAAGATGATCACAGCTGGCACATAAGCAACAATGAAGTCAATCAGTCCAGCAAGCGCCCGAACAATCGTATAGCGTGTATGCATCTTCCCGCCTCCATTTCGCACTTGTAAGTGATTTCATAAACAACCATAATTCCGAAAACGTTTTCGGTCAAGCGCTTTCTTTAAATTTCATCGAACTCTAATGTGTAGACCAATTGTCAGCTACGTTGCTAATGGCGATTGGGGCCGCTTATCAAGCGCCGATTGGGACACCGCTGTACATATGCCACCGCCTCTAATTATAGAAGGAAAAAAACCTTCCGCCTACTTTCTATGCCCGTGGTGCTTGTCGTTCCTCTTTCCGCCAAGCCCCCGGTGTCACGCCCAGCGTGCGCTTGAATTGCCGGATGAAGGTGGTCACATCCCCATACCCGACCTTCTGGGCCACTTGGGCGATGCTGAGCGTGGGCATGGCTGTCAGGAGCGAGGCCGCCAGTTGAACGCGAAGCTGGTGCTTTAGCTGAGGAAAAGAGGCGTTGAAGGTTGCTTGAAGCAGCTGGGCCACGCGCTCTTCGGATTGGTGAAAATGTGCGGCTAGGGCTGGCAACGTCAGCGGGTCGCAGCAGTGTTCCACGAGGTAGGCACCGATCGTCCAGCCGTCGTTCACGCTTAGCATTTCGGTTGCCTGTTCGCTTCGCGTCTGCGTCTTGTTTCCCGGCTTCTCCCCTGCCCGATACGCGCCTGGGGTCATGCCGTGAATGGCGGTGAAACGGGCGTAGAAGGTGCTGGGTGAGCGGTAGCCGCAGATCATGCCGATTTTGCGCAGGGTCAGCTCGGGAAACTGCATGAGGCCGGTCGCGTTGCGGATACGGACTTGGTCGAGGCAGGTCGCAAAATCGCGGCCGGTAACTTGCCTGAGCATCGCCTCCACGGCCTCGCCGGAACAGCCCAGCGCAGTGCCCACTGCGCTGGCGGTGAGCGGGGCTTGGTGATGCAGCTGAAGATAGGCCAGGGCCTGGTATGGGGTCGGCGGGGCCGGCAGGATGGCGCGCTTGCCGATCTGGAGGAAGTGTTCGAGCAGGCTGATCAAAGCGACGTTGAGGTTCGCGCTTTGGGGGTCGTTGCCGGCATTTAAGGCCAATTGGCAAAGCGGCGTCAGGGCTGCCTGCTGGGCGGGGTTGAGGTGGACCAGTGGCGGTTGTTGCTCAAAGTTTTTCAAAGCGGCTCGGTAGCGCCCCTGCTGTGTGGCCGTCAGAAGCAGTAGGCCCAGCGAGGCGCGGACATGAATCACTTGCAGCGCCCGATTTTCCCCGCCGAAATGATGCACGTGATAGGGCAAAAGTTGGATGAGGTCACCGGCTGAGAGCGGGATGGGGCGGGTGTTGACGATAAGTGCGCCGCGGCCGGCCAAAACGTAGTAAAACTCCGGTTCGTTGGCGTAATGGGGGCTGTCTGGACGGGTGATTGTTTCGCCCCAGAGGCGCATTTCCTGGGGGCGATAGTCATCAGTCAAGTAGTCGGCACTCACATAGGGATAGTTTTCTGTCATGGGTTGGTCCTTCCGAACAGTTGACGGTTTTCTGCCGATTTTTCTAGTCATGAGCATCGTACACTTATTGTGAAGTCAATAACAGGTCACTCATCGAAAGGAGTCTTTCTTATGTCTAAGGTGTTTGTGCTCGGCGGGACTGGGTTCTTGGGGTATTACACGACGAAGGAATTGCTGGCGCGGGGGTATCAGGTGAAGACGATGGCCTTGCCACCGGTGCCGGCGGACAATTTGCTGCCAAATGAGGTGGAACTGTCGCTCGGCAATATCAATGAGTTGTCGGATTCAGCGATCGAGGCGCTGCTGGCGGATTGCGAGGGGTTTGTTTATGCGGCGGGCGCGGATGAGCGCGTGGTACCGGACGCGCCGGCGCTGAGCTTCTTTTATGAGGCAAATGTCCTGCCAACGCAACGCATTGCCCGGCTTGCCGCGCGTACTGGGGTGAAAAAATTCGTGGTGTTTGGCTCCTACTTCGCGGAATTTTCCGAGCGCTGGGCGGATTCGATGCCTGGGCTGAAAAATGAGCCTTATCCGAACACGCGGCTGCTTCAGGAACAGGTCGCTTTTGCCGAGGGCGAGGGTAAGATGACGGTGTCGTCGCTGCGACTGCCTTACATTTTTGGGACGATGCCGGGCCGGATGCCGCTATGGAAGATGTTCGTCGATCAGATCCGGGACCAGCCTGTTTTCCCTGCCCTACCAGGCGGCACGGCGATGGTCACGGTCGAGCAGGTGGCGGAGGCCGCAGTAGGTGCGCTGGAAAATGGCGTGCATCGCGGGACTTACGCGATCGATGCGCTGAACATGACCTACAAGGACTTCTACGAAATGATCGTTGAAGCGCTGGGGCAAGTGGGCAAAACGCAGATCCCGGTGGTGACGTACGATCAGGTCCAGGCGCAATACGAGGCGATGGATGCCGCAGTTGCCGCTCAGGGCAAGGAGCACGGGATTCACATCGCGACCACAGGCCAGATCCAGGCGCGCGAGCTGTATCTGGACCCGCAGGACACGATGCCGGTGCTGGGCATCCGGGAGCATGATGTCAAAGCAGCGATTCGCGCGAGCTTGGAGAAGGCCGTGCGGGGTTAGCAGGCGCGGTTGCCGGGGAAAGACGACGGCTCTGTGGACAGATGTCTCACTGAATAATTGAATGCTAGGCATGAGCCGGACTGACACGATCACGTGTTGGCCCGGCTTTTTTTGTGTCGGGCTGCTCACCATTTTCTGGGCTGACGCCTCACCAATTTTAGGTGCTGTGTCCCAAACATCCTATATAGGAAGAAACACGCCAACCAGCTGGTGAAAAAGCATAGGCCCTGTTGTTAAAGAACGCTAATCTCGACATTTAAATAACTTTCAAAAAGCACATTACGGCCAGTGCAGAACAACCTCCCACCGATTCTCAAATAATCCCGGAACCGCCCCGAACAGGACACTATTGTCCGTTGACTTTCAGGATTCCACATGTCCTGAAAACACGCGTTATGGTTTCAGCTCTGCCCGCTTTCCGACCAACTTTTATAACACACATTTGCAATATGCCATTTAATACAATAACAATTTACGAAACTTGCGGTGAATAGAAATAACCGTTTGTTACACTCAAGGCAGATACATAACGGCGAATGGTTGGACTGGGGGGTATCGCTTTGAAACGACGGGCTGAGACATTATTCATGGTGATCATGTTGATCATCTCGACAGTGCTGCTGCCGGGGCGGCCGGCGCAGGCTGCGGCGGATGGGTTTCCTGTGGCCCCGCCTGCCTCGACGCTGCGGGCGTCTGACTTTTTTAATAAGAGTACCGCCAATCCGTCGAATTTTCCGAATATGTCGGCCTTTAGCACCTCCTATCCGCAGGCGCTGGTGGTGACCGGGAAGACTAAGACCAAGAGCTGGCAGATCGGCGGGATGTGGTCGAAAAACAAGATCGATCTAAATAGTGCCTTCACTTATGACACCTGGCATTATTTTGGCTCGGATCCGCAGCACGATGCCGATGGGATGACGTTCACCTTGCAAAATGATCCGGCGGGCAATGGCGCGTATGGCTCCCCTGGTGGTGGGCTCGGCGCGTATCCGTGGTCGACGGACGGCACGAGCACGACCGCCATCGTCAAGACTTACATTCACAACGCGCTGTCCATCGAAATGGATAGCTGGTGGAACGGCTCTGGGGTCGCGGATGACCAGTTCGATATCAATTATCCGAACACATTCGGCGTCGGCCATTTAGGCGTGGTGCGGCCCGGGGATGATCCGTTGAAGTCGACGAATTCTCGGACGGTTGGGCACCTGCAGTACATTCAGCTGAAAAATCCGCTGTCTAATGGTAAGTTTCGGCACTTTGTTGTCACCTGGACGCCGCAGGTCACTTACCAAAACGGAACGCGCATTCTCGGCGGGGACTTGACGTATTCGCTGGATGACGACCCGACGCAGGGCAGCACGTTCCATATCGACAACGTTCTGACGTATTTCAAATCGGATCAGGTGTATTACGGCTACACAGGCGCAAGTGGCGCCAATCCGACCTTCCAGGCGGTGGCGTTGATCAAGACGCCGCAAAATGCCCAGCCGGTGACGGTGAATTTTGTCGACACAACGGGCAAGGCGATCGCAACGCCGGTGATCATTCCCGGGGATCCGAACAACTCGTGGGATGCAGCGACGCGGCGGCCGGCGTGGATCAAGTATCAAAACGATTGGTACCAGTACACGCAGCACTACACGGCCAACACGCCGGATGGCCAGGACCACGGCCATTTTTCCGCGACCACGCCGTACACGGTGACGTATCAGTATCAATTGCGCCAGCCGCCTGCGGAGTATGTGTTGAAAAAATCGTTGCGCAATGACTCGACTGGCGAGACCACTTTTTCCACTGAGACAGACGGTCATGATGGTGATCTGGTGACGTATCAGCTGGACTTCACGAACTTGGCGGGGTTGAGCAATGGGGTGTTGAAGGACTTGCTGGATGCGTCAACGGTGTACCAAAACGGGTCGCTTCAGATCGCGGATGCGGATACGAATGGGGCGTTCACGAGCGCGGATGACACCAGCTTCAAGCAAACTGGCACGATCAATTTTCCGTACACGATCGCGGATGGTGATGGGTTCAGTGTGCGTTTTCAGGTGAAGATCGCGCGTGCTGGGACGGCGGAGACCATTCTCAATCAGGCCAGTGTGGTCAGTGGCGGGACGACGATGCAGTCGAATCAAACGACGATCAACTTGCCGCCGGTGAATGGGACGGTGACGTTCCGGTATGTCGATCGCAGCTCGGATATGGCAAACCCGACCGAGATCGCCCCTTCTGTGACGGTCACGGGGCCTGTTGGGCAGGCGGTGTCCACGGTGGATGGCGCGGCAATCCGGCCGAAATCGATTGCTGGCTGGACGGTGGTCGATCAGGCCACAAGCGTTGACCTCACCACGGCGAGTTTTGATCAGGCCAGTGTGCTGGATCCGCATTTTGATACGGCGCCGCTGGTGATCACGTACCGGTATGAGCGGCCGATGTTAAAGCTGAGCGTGGATCAGACGCTGGATTTCGGGGAGTTCACGGATCAGCAGGTCGACCGCACGTATTATATCGGCGAGAACCAGGCGAAAACGCATCAGGCGTTGCCGTTTGGGGTGACGATCGAGGATTACTACGGGGTGGCCAACTGGCAGCTGAGTGTCAAGCAAGATGGGCAGTTCACGTCAAACGCCAACCCAGACTCGCAGGATGCGGAGCTGCACACTGCCCATGAGTTAACGGACGCGACGCTGTATTTGCTCAATCCGACGCTTAAGCGGACCAATGATGCGACGTCGCCGAGTTGGGCCACGGAAGATGATGCGGCGTATGCGGCGCCTTCGGATCTGGCGCTTGATTCGGCGGCGACCACGCCGACAATTCTGGCGACACTGACGCGGACGGGGCATTTTCTGGATCCGGATGCGACCACGGCTGAGGCGACTGGAACGAAGTACGACACCAGCGGTTTTGGCACGTGGCGGCTGAATTTTGGCGATGAGGCGAGCGGCGCGACGAGTGTGGGCCTGCATGTGCCGGCCAGCACCACGCGCTATCACACGCGGTATGAGACGACGCTCACGTGGAATCTGTCACTTGTGCCATAGGAGGACAAATGGTTGCGTAAACAATTATGGAGGTGGGCGCTTGCCCTAGCGCTAGCGGCAGTTGCCTTGGCGCCGGGTCAGTTGACCCAGGCCGCGAGCCAAACGGAAACAACGGATTTTGAGGTGCAGCCGGTCTTGCCTGATGCCCAGACGAATATGAACCTCAACTATTTTGATCTGGTATATGAAAAAAATACGACGCACACGATTCAGATGCGCGTGCAGAATTTTTCCGATAAGAATATCACGGTGAAAAGTGACCTGCGCAATGCGTATACGCAGATCGGCGGCGGGATCGATTTCATGCCCGCGACGAAGGACTTGGATCGCTCGCTGAAGCATCCGTTCACGACGTTGGCAAAATTGGCGGCGGGCGATGACACGATCAAGCTCGCGCCCAAGCAGATGAAGGTCATCAGCGCCACGATCAAGATGCCCACTGCGGATTACAAGGGCCTGATCTACGGGGATTGGCACTTCATCGAGCATGTCGATAAGGGCGCGACCAGCTCCAATGCGGTGGGGTCCAACTACGCCTATTCGGTCGGGGTGGTGTTGCGCGGGCATGATGATGCGATTTTTCCCGACTTGAAATACGACATGACGGAAGCGATTCTCTATCAAAAGCATCCGGCGCTTGGCATCACGCTGTGCAACACGGCGGCGATGGCGATGTCCAAGGTCAGCGTGGATGCGGCGATCAGTGGTCCGGATGGCGCGGTGCGCAGTTATCAGGCAACGAATTTGATGATCGCGCCGAATTCTAAGGTCGTGTTCCCCGTTTCGTGGAGCTACGACACGATGAAACCGGGCACGTATCAGATCAAGGTGACGGTCAAGGGCGTCAATACGCAAAATCGGTTCCCGGTGAGCTGGGCGTTCAAGAAACAGATGAAGGTCACCAGCGCGGCGGCGGAAACGGTGAATAAACAGGCGATCCACAAGCCGGTCAACCACTGGCTGTACGCAAGCATCGGAACGGGTGTGGCGCTTTTGCTGAGTCTGGGGGCGTTAGGATGGGCAATCAAACTGCGGCCACGGGGCTGAAAACGAGGCTTGGTTGGCGCTTGGGGCGACGGCGTGTGCGACTTGCGCGGACCTGGGCCGCTGTGCGGGGCAGGTTGCGCGAGATTCGCGGGCTACGCAAGTTTCGCCGGTTTCGCGACCTGGCCCTGAGCGTGGCGGTTGCCTCGGGGGTAGCACTGGTTGGCTTTGGGCTGGCTGAAGCGGCTTTGCCGACGCGGCCGGTGGCGGCGGCCAGCGACCAGGGTCTGATGGTGGCGCCGGTGTTGCCCAGCGACAATCATGTCGGCAAGGCGGCGGGCTATTTTGACCTGACGCTGCCGACTGCCGAGGCGCGCGAGGTGACGGTAACGACGTACAACGCCAGCAAGCGCCCCATCACCGTGGACATCGCGGTGCTCGATGCCACCACGAAGACCAATGGCCAGGTGGTGTATGAGGCCGAATCCTCGCCGGATAGCCAATTGGTGATGCCCAGTGCCAGCTCGTTCATCAAGGCGCCAAAGTCGGTGCGTTTGGCGGCGGGCCAGCAGAAAAACGTGACGATCACGGTGGCGGCGTCAAAAATTGCCCCTGCCGGCTATTACCTGGGCGCGTTGCGGTTTTCGGCGCTGGTGCCGGCCACTGGGCAGCGCGATGTGCGCAACGAGTTGGCCTACACGATCGCGCTGGCGCTGCGGCGCGGCCAGCTTGTCAGCGGATTGGCTTCGCTGGCCGTGACGCAGCCGAGTCTGCGCGCGACGACTAAGGGTGTGGTGTTTGAGGCAACGGTCACGAATGCTGCGCGGGCGCTTTTGAAGGATGCGACGGCGAAGGTCACGTTGACGAATGCGGAAAGTAGCTTTTTATCCCAATCTTTTCGCCAGCCGCTGAGTCGCATCGCCCCGCAGACCGAATTTTCCCTGACGCATTTGTTTCAGGGGCAAAAGCTGGTGGCCGGCGCGTACCGGATGACGACGACGTTCACGCTGGCGGGTAAGTCCACCACGCGTGTGCAGTACTTGCAGGTGGCGCAAAGCGGTGCGGTGCAGGCAAGTTCTAAGCAGGCGTTCAGCCGGGCGAAGGATCGCTGGCGGTATGTGAAAAGCGGCGGCATTGGGCTGGTCATCTTGGTGCTGGGCCTTTTGGTCTGGCGCGGGTGGCGGCGGCACAGTCGCAGGAAAGGAGGTGATGCCATTGAGCCGACTGATCGCTAAGTTTTCTTATCCAAAGGTCAAATGGGCGCTGATCATTTTATCGGCTCTCCTGCTGGTCGCATTTGTTGTCAGTCTCGTGTTTACCGTCAAGACGTACAACGATTTCAATACATGGAAGACGATCAACTTGTTCTGATCGTCTGGGGTAGTTTAACAGGGTTTTATACCGCGGTCTGGGCCGCGATGTAGAAAATATTTTATTAGGAGGAATTTCACGATGAAATTCAAAAAGTTCACTGGTTTGATGATCGCCGGCGCCGCACTGCTTTCCGTTGGCGCGATCGCACCACTCACCGCTAATGCCGCAACGGTTGAAGGCAACGCTGAGATCAACGGCGGCCAGGCACTGCCACAAGACGCCCAAACCACGGCGGGTATCTCATTTGGTCAGACCTCCCCGACCGGCAACACTGGCTACCTGCGCCTGCAGATGGTGCCGAAGATTCTCGATTTCGGGAACCACGAGCAGTTTTTCTCGGAATACCCGATTTTCACCGCTGATGGGAAAAACGTGGCGAAGGATGACAACAACCGTTACCCGAACTACAAGAGCGGGAGCACCAACTTGACCGCGATTCTCAACACCGATGACGCGGCGCTTGCGAACGTTCAGGGGAAGGTTTGGACCACGGTCGTTGACAAGCAGACCACGCGCACGGCCGACGAAAACGCCAAGGATACGACCGGCAAAACCGACAGCGCAGCCGGCACCTGGACGCTGAACGTGAAGGCGGACGGCCCGCTGTCTCTGGTCAATGACGCTGGCGAATCCACTGGCAAGACCATCGACGATGCGACCCTCACCTTGCTCAACACGGCATACGGCCAGACCGGCGATGTATACGCGTTGACCAACGAAACGCAGGACGACGGCTTCACCCCAAGTGGCGCCTTGACCGCTGTTTCCGATTTGACCAACACGATCTCCATGAATCTCACCGGCAGTGACACGAACCACCAGGTGGCCAGTGCAGCGGCGGGCGAAGGCGAAGGCGCCAACGTCTTTGGTTGGAACAAGACCAACATCAAGCTCGTTTTGCCGAAGACTTCCGTTGTTGAAAACGGGATCTACGAAACGACCCTGACCTGGACCCTTGCGACGGGCTTGAACTAAGCCGTTTCGCGTCGGAATTCATTTGTTGACTGAAACCATTTCATTTGGCGAGTCGGAAGGCGTACTGATGCGGCCTGCCAGCTGCCAGCACTGACAACGTCGATCGCCAGCCCTCCAGAAGCGATCGACCCCACAGCCTCAGTGAAAAGACCCGCTTCAGTGGGACAAGCAATTTGCGCTTGCCTCTCCGGAGCGGGTCTTTGTGTGGGGTCGCACTGGCTTAATCCCGCGAGCGTTATGCGCGAGGCTGGCGGCCTATTTTTCCTTGGGCGCGAGCGCAAACTGCAGGTGATATGTCCCCTCGCCCGCAGCCATCGCGGATTCGATCATCGTCACCTCACGCTCGGCCTCCACGCGGGTGGCATACCGGCCAAGTTCGACTTGCCCCGTATTAAAGAAATCATGCTGGTCGGTCTCCCCAATCAAAGTGACCTTCCCCGCATTTTTCCGAAACGCCAGATTGGTCGCCAGGCTAAAGCCAAAAACGCGGACGAGTTTGCCATTGATCAATGAGCGAATCATCAGGTGGCCCGGGGCAATCGGGTGCGCCGCGGACTGGCCGTCGCCTGGGCGTTGCATTTTGTCAACGAACGGTTGCGGCGTGATTTTTTGGGGGAAATCAGGGCGGTGACAGTGAGGTTTGGCGAAACGAAAACGGCTACGCAACAAAAAAGGCCACTCGCGATGAGTGACCCCTCTATATAAAGATCAATTCGGCAATCATGGTTAAATATGGATCTCAGCCATTCGACTAGGCGCGCAACAGGTAACCCCGTCGCGATTGGCAAGCGTGGCCCGCCCCACCAAGTAACATCAATGCTGGATATGAGGGTGGGCGGAGGCCACCCGGGCGACCCCACAAATGCTTTTTAAGTTACTTATTAGCCTTGGCCACAGCTTCCATCGCGACGGCGTTCAGCCAGTTGAGCGGCTGGTCGAAGTTGGGCTGGAAGAACATGTCGACCATGCTGAGCTGCTCGATCGTCATGTTGGCCTGAATCGCGATCGACAGCGCGTTGGCCGACTGCGACACATCATGACTCGAAAAGACCGACCCGCCAAGAACGCGGTGCGTCTCTGGATCCCAAGTCAGACTCACAAGAATTTTCGCGGTCGTCAACATAAAGTCCGGGCGATAATCCTGCTCGATCGTCACGCTGGCCGCTTCGACCCCGCGTGCCTTCGCGCCTTCTGTGGTGAGGCCGGATGCCGCGATGGTCATGCCGAACAACTCAACGGCGCTGGTGCTTTGCGTGCCCATGTAGGCAACGGTCGGCTTGTCGATGTTGTGGCCCACGAGAATGCCCTGGCGCACGGCGTTGGTGGCTAACGGAATGTAGTCGGCCTTGCCAGTTGGGTTGTAGTGCACTGTCGCTGAGTCCCCTGCCGCAAAGACATCCGGATCGCTGGTGCGCATGTATTCGTCGGTAATGAGCGCGCCGTTTGGCAGGGTCTCAAGTTGGTCACGGACGAGGTCGGTGTGCGGCCGGAAGCCGATGCTGAGCACGGCGATGTCGGCGGAGTAGCTGCCTTTGTCGGTGGTGACGGTCAGCTGATCGCCGCCTTCAAAACCGACGACTTTTTCGCTGAGGGCCAGCTTGACGCCGTGATCGGTGTAGAGTTTTTCCACGCGATCGGTGATGTCGCTGTCAAAGTTTTTCGCCAAAACGCGTGGCAGGGCATCGATCAAGGTGACTTGCTTGCCGTTCAGGGCGTACTGTTCGGCGAGCTCGGCGCCGATGTAGCCTGCGCCGATGACGATGACGGACTTGATCTCAGGGGTGAGGTCCTTGAGCGTCTTGGCGTGGCTCCAGTTCTTGGCGAGGTGTACGCGCGGATCGTCGATGCCAGGAATCGGCGGGGTGAGTGGCGCAGAGCCGGTGTTCACAACGAGCTTATCGTATGTTTCGGTGGTCGTGCTGCCGCTCACAAGGTCTTTGACAACGACTTGCTTGGCCTTGGTGTCGACGCTGAGCACGTCATGTTGCATGTGCATATGGGCGCCAAGCGCGCTCAAGGCTTCAGGCGAGGAGTAGAACATTTTCTCGGGCGACGAGACGTGACCGCCCACCCACAAGGCGATCCCGCAGGACAGGAAAGACAGATTCGTGTTGCGTTCATAGACGTGCACGTCATAATCTGGATGCTCGGTCAGGATCTGTTGCGTGGCAAATGTGCCAGCATGGGTGGCACCAATAACGATGATCTTCATCAAAAAAGTCTCCTCTCAAACGATGCTTGTGTTCTACATCACGAGATAGATTGTACCATACCGGATGTCTTGTGGCTAGATTGATGACAATTTAAATTGGTTAAAGAAATGGACACAAAAGCGGACCCGCGCGCTGCATGGGCAGGACGCGGATCCGCTTTTCTGGTGGCCGACTGGGGGTGCCGGCCGTGTCTTGGTTCGTTTCAGTTGACAAGGCGCGCTGAGGGCTGGTTCGTTTCAGTTGACAGAGTTTTCTCAGCACTGGTTCGTTTCAGTTGACAGTCCTCAGTCGCGTTGGCGCAGGTAGCCCCAGCTGGCGATGCCCCACATGAGGAGCCAGACCAGCGCGAGGAGCCATAATTGCCAAACGAGCCAGCGCCGACTCAGCGACTGGGCAACGAGCCAACCGAGCTGATTTTCAAATTGGGTGAAGCCGCTGGTGGTTGGAGTCGTTGGCTGAATGCCGAGGGCTGTCTCTGTGGGCTCGGCGCCTCGTGTTTTCTGCAGCTTCGCGATCACAACTCGGCGGTACTGGGTTCCTGCCCCGCCTTCACAGCGAATCAGGGTCAGGCGGTCGTCGCGGGTGTTGTCGAGGACATCGACTTGGGTGTCCTTGACGACTTGGTTGACGGCGATGCGATACTGCCAGACTTGCTTGAGGTCGGAGACGAGAATGAGGTCGCCGACTTTGGCGCGGTCGACCTTGTTGAGAAGCAGGTCGCCTGCACCCCAGAAGTTGTGTGCGGCCATGACGATGTTGCCACCGCTGAGCCCGCGCTTGGGGTAATAGAGCGCGACGCCTGCGCTGAGGGTCAGGTCCGTGGCTTCGCCAAAAATTGGCAGGCTGATCTGGCAGCTCGGAATCGCAAGCCGCCCCACCCCGTAACGCTGGGTCAAGCCGGTGCTCTGTTGCCGCGCGGCCAAAAGCAGCTTGAGGTCCGCCTCTTGGATGGCCTCATCCGATGAGTTTTGCCCGCTTCGCGCGAGGTTGGCGGCGGCGGTGGTCTGGAAGGCAACCGGCATGGTGCTGGCCGGTTGGGTCAAGAACACGTGGTAGCCGCGGATCAAGAGGAGCAGGCTGCCGAAGATCACGATGGCCGGCAGCGCGAACCATTTGAGCAGCCGCTTCATGGCGGTCACCCCCTTTTCGCAGGATCATTCAGTCTGGTGCGGTGTGTCGTCGGAGGTGGCGGGGTCGGCGGGTGTGCCGGTTGGGGCTTGGGCAGTTGCGTCTGCTTCTGCCTTTGCGTCGGCCGCTGCCTTTGCCGCTTCTTCGGCCTTTGCCTGTTCTTCGGCGATGCGTTTCTTTTGCTTTTCCAGACCGCGTTTGCGGTAGCGGCGAATGAGCCACCAGATCAGCAGGAGCAAAATCAGGATGAACAGGGTCAGATACCAAATGTGTTCGAGGCTCCAGCGGTCGCGGGTGGTCGTGACCACTTTTTTCGCCGCCCTGATCGGAATGCGTTTGCCGTAGACGATCAGGCGGTGGGAGTTGATGAACAGCGGGGTGCAGGTCATGAGGGCGACCAGGTCTTTGCCAGGCTGGACGTAAAACGACTGGACGGCGGCCTTGCCCGATGGCGCGATGACTTTGTGGCCGGTCACCTGATACGCGCGGTTGCGCCCGAATGCGTTGACGTAGAACACGTCGCCTTTTTTCAGGTAGCGAATGTTGTCAAAGAAGATCTTATTGGCGAGGCCGGAATGCCCGGTAATGGCGGCCAGCGTGTTTTTCCCGCCGGTGGGCAAGCTCGTCCACGGCATGGTGCCCAGCGCGCGGTTGAGCACCCAGTCGGAGTCGCCAAAGTAGATCAACATGTTCTTGATGTGGATGCTGGGAATGTTGATGTACCCGATCGGCGACTTGAGGTCCGGCTGGATCTGCGTGATGTCGATGTTCTCGTGGGACTTATTGTGCTGCTTGGCGTCGATCATGGCGTTGTAGCGGTTGATCAAGTCCAGCGTCTTGTCGGTCGGCGGAATGTACGCCTCCTCGTATTCACGCATCTTCGGCTGGCGCTGGAGCGTTTCTCGCCAGTTGAACAACAGCGGCAGTAGCAACAGGAACACCCCAAGCAGAAGCGTGAGGGTGAAAAAGGCATAGTAGACGCGGTGATGCTTGACCTTGCGAGGCGGCTGGGCGGTTGGCTGCGCCTCGGCTGGGATCGCCGTTGTTGACGGGGCGGCGGCGCTAGTCAGCGTCTCCGGTTCCGTCGGTGTGTCCGGGATCGCCTGGTCGTGGTTCTCCGGGTTCGCCTGGTTGGTGCGTTCCGAGTTCGCCTGGTTGGCCGGCGTCTCGCTCGCCTGCTTCGCGGGCTGCTTGTTCTTGCGCTGCTTTTTCGGCATTGGCCTTTTCCTTCTCCTTTCGCCGCTGGTGCTGTTTGATCAGGAACCAGATCAGTATCAGCAATAATAGTAAGATCACGATCAAGATCCAGAGGCGCTCGATGCCCCAGCCATCGCGGGTGGTGACGGTGTGGCTCGCCGCTGTTTTCAGCGAGATGCGCTTGCCGTAGACCATCAACCGATGCGTATTGATAAACAAGGGCGTGCATGTCAACAGAACGGCGATGTCTTTGTGCGGCTGCACATAGGTCGCCTTGATGGCTGATTTTGCATTGGGGTCGACCACCTTCTGCTGGTAGACCTGGTAGGCTTTTTCCTGCCCGAAACTGGTGACATAGAAGATGTCGCCATTTTGCAGGTAGCGAATGTTGTCAAAGACGATGCGGTTCGCGAGGCCCGAGTGCCCGGTGATGACGGTGAGCGTGTTGGTGCCACCGCTTGGCAAAGAGGTGCCGGGCATCGTGCCGATCGCGCGGTCGAGCACCCAATCCGAGTCGCCGAAGTACATGGTCTGGCCGGCGATGTGAATGGCGGGAATCCGCACGAAGCCAATGGGGTCGTGCAGATCCGGCTGGATATCAGTGATCTTCACTTTTCGCTTCGGCGGCTGGCCTTGTTGAAAAGCGGCGATCATGGCATTGTACGCCTCGATGTCTTTTGTCTGCTTGGAGGTCGGCGACTTGGCGTTTTTTTCATAAACCACCGTCGCCTGCTTGCTTTGGTAGTCGTGATACACGTCAAAGCCAAACGGCAGCAGTAGCAAGATCAGCCCCAGCGCAAACAGGAAGCCGAAAAACAGATAGAATGTTCGATCTGACAAATGGCGCATCGTCTTCACCTCCGTATGCCACATTTTACCCGGTACATATTATTCCGGGAAAGAACAAGAGCCCCGAGCCCGGCTCGAAGCTCTTATTCAAAATACGTGTGTTTAGGCGTTCTTTTCGTCCTTGCGACGCTTGATGTAAATCATCGAGCCAGAGCCAACGATCAGCACAGACGCGGTGACAAGGATCAACAGACGGGCATCGGAACCGGTCATAGGCAGGTTTGGAAGCAGGTTGTCGCTATCCTTGACAGTCGCATCGAGGGTGGTATCGGCTTGCGCGGTGACTTCATGAATAGTCCCGTCAACGTTGTAGCCGGCTGGTGCGTCGGTTTCAACCAGGTAGTACTTCTGGGTCTTGGTCGTTGGATCAACAACCAAGCCATTAAATTCAGCTTTACCATCTTCGCCAGTGGTGACAGAGATAGCATTACCATCGTTATCTGTGATCCAGTTGCCATCCTTGGCATCCTGTTCGGTCGCCGCAAGCTTGAAGGTTGCGTTTGCCAGTGGTGTTGCTGCGGATGAATCATCCGTCTTCAGGACATCAACATTCCCATAAACGATCTGTGGGTTATCACCAGGGTCGTCAGGATCTGGGGTGTTAGGATCATCAGGGTCTGGATCGATCGGGTCACCAGGGGTGGTCGTTTCGTGCTTCGGATCGCCGCCAGTGGAAGGCGTGTAGTACGAGTCAAATGTATTGACAATAGACGACGTATCAGTGGTAACCGGGTTGATCGTGGTGGTCAACTGAGCCACGATCGTTGAAGAACCGGCCGCCTTCTTCATCCCAGCTTGAGTCAGAGAGATCATAACGACATCGTAACCGCTGACTGCGGTGGAATGGGTGACGGTATAGTCATCGTCAACGGTCAAGGCAGTCTTAGTACCATCAGAAGCCAGGGCATTCACAACAACACTGCCGTCAACAAATGTCAGGGTACTACTATCGATAGGATCAGAGATCGTCAGATTCGTCGCATACACAGCATCCGAATCGTCATCCTTACTGCCGGCCGTGTAGATATCTGCAGGCGTATTGACCTGCAAGTTCCAGGAAACTTCGGAACCAGGCTTTACAGACTCAACTTTGGTATCACTGCTGCCATTCGTCCCAGTCAAGGTCTTGTTTGGCAGGAGGTTGATATCTTTCGTATCATTCTTCGGATAAACATTGACGTCATAAGCCAGGCTCTGACTCGAAGTAGATGCATCGGTCACAGTAAGTGGCACGTGCACGACGAAAGGATCAGATGGCGACTCAACAGCCGCTGATGCCACTTCGGTTACGAGATAGTAGCCATCTGCACTAGTCCCAGTGCCAAGAGTGGCACTGGTCAAGCCATCACCATCCGTCGCATCGGTCGTCAGCGGATCGCCAACCGTTGTATAAGTAGTCAGTACTGAACTAGGCTGCTGACTTTGACCGTTCAGTGATGACTTTATAGTTAATTTGATATGTTTTGCCGGCT
>NZ_RHOG01000026.1 GCF_003946405.1 Lacticaseibacillus yichunensis
GACGGGCAAACCTATCGTTTCCGGTACAAATTTACTACCAGCACCAAGAATATGGTGGCCTAGTTGAACAGCCACTATCTAAGCCTGCCCAATTCCGTTCGAGTTCAAACATCTGATTGAGTAGCTTCAAGCCCAGCGTCATCTTCTTAGTGTTCTTGAAATCATCGAAGAACTTACGCCGTACATGCGCCCAACAACCAACGCGAGTGATTGAATCACCCAGAAGATTGTAGCCGGCGTAGTCGTCGCATTGTAGGACACCAGGAAAGCCACTGTATAAGTTCTGAGCGAATTTCCCGGAGCGAGTATTCGCATAGGCATACATGACGACTGGCGTTTCGCACCGCGTGATACTACGGGCTACCCAAATATACGACTTGCTCTGCGCCGACTTGCCAGGCTCTTGAAGTACCTGATAAGGGGTCTCATCGCCTTGGAGAAAACCTTGGCTCATCAAGTGGCTACGCATCAGGTCATAAACTGGCTTCACTAACTCGGCACACTTGATGACCCAATTTGAGATTGTGGTCTCACTTAATAAGACGCCTGCACGCTGCCAATCCTTTAATTGGCGATAGAGCGGTGTCCCGAGAATGCATTTTTGATGCAAAATCGACGCGATCAACGAAGGCGTCGCAATGCTGTGGGCAATTAATGCCTTCGGCGCGTTACCACGATAGATATGACTACATCCATCTTCAAGTTCGCAAGTCGAGCACTTGTAGGTCTTCTCATAGATTTTCTCGACAAACAAACGCCCTGGGATTCGATGAACGACCTCGCGAACAAAGTGAGTGCCTACCAATTTCAATTCATGACCATGTTCACTGTGTTCATCGGTTTTGGAAACAAAGGTGGTTCTTACCGGTAGATCATTCGCCAACAACTGCTGCCGAGTAGATTTCGGCTTTCTTAGCTGCTGCGGTTCATCATCTGTTACTGCTTCGCTTTGTTGCCCAGTTTGCGACAATATCACCGATATTGTCGTCCGAATCCCCAACATCAATGTAGTTGACAGCGTTGTCCACCGATATAAAGGCATTACCGATTGCTTGCTCCATGTTCCCTTTTCCACAAATCGTAATTTTAGTCATTATACTTCGTCTCTTTCTTTTAGTGAGTTAGGAATATCCTGATTGGCTTATTTAGTCAAGGCGATATTTCGTCAACACCCAAACAACTAGCTTGGAAATTAAATCAATAAGAAGATTTCAGAAGGCTTCGAATTTCCGGCAACAAGTAGTTGTGGCGTCATACCTTAATTGCCTTACATTGGGCCTCACAATACAAATAGCGGGTCTTCCATATGCTTGCCAAATCCTTAATAGTCTGAACTTGAACGGACCTAGGTTGACCTCAACAGCGTCAAATCCGTGATCCGAATCTCTGGCACTGACTAGAGCAGATAAAGAACGCCGAGCACTTGTTACGAAAAGTGGTAGTAATAAAGCCTTTTAATCCATGTTATTCACTTCGAATGCGTTATAGGACTTACATTCCGTGTATATGTAAGCAGAAATTTGAATTGGCATAAATCGGAATTGCTTACGAGGTGTTCTACAAAGACGGTTAGTGACTTGGTGATTAGTGGAGGCTCAGAATTTTTGAGGAGCGTAAAGTGCCTTAAATATTAGGAAACCATTACATTTCAGAGCTTTGGTTTCAAATACGCTGTAAAAGCTGTCTGTATATGGTGAGAGCAAAAGTTCTCAAATCTTTTTGAAAGGAGGTAGCCTTGCCGCCGTGCGCGGCGTGCAGCGCGAAAGCCGCTAGCGCGAGCGGCGGCGGTCGGCGTTAGCCGACCGCCATCAGCCCCCAGTGTCTAATAGGGGGGCAAATACAAGTAACAAGAAATCCGACGGTAGGCATAAAGCGCCTGTGGCACGGCCTTACCGCATAGGTAGAACGCCAAATTGCTGTTAGGACGCTTGGAAAGGAGCTAACATGCTCAAAGACTTAAACTTAATTGGCGGCATGACCAACAAAGATTGGCTTGATCAAGTCCACGACGAAATGCGCGATAACAATATTACACAAGGTCAGCTTGCTGATACGGCAAATTACAGTCGGTCACACCTGAATCAACTGCTGGGTCGTAAGAAGCCACTCAACGATAAAGCCCGACTAGAACTGACGTTGGCGTTGCGTGCGTTGACCGGTCAGAATAATCTGGACGTCTGTATCGACTATCTCAGCGTCACCTTCAAGACGCACGACTACGAAGAGTTGATTAACGAACTGTTCCAAATCAGCCCGATCCATTTCAATCTCCACGACGGCGCTCACTACGGCTATTCAGCAACCTTAACATGCGGTGAGATCAAGATGATGTTATCACCTTACCAAGATGTGGATGCCGAAGATTACAACCCGAAAGACGACAGTGGCACAATGATTGAGCTGAAAGGTCAAGGTTGTCGCTACGTCGAATCGTATCTGCAATCGCAACATCGAACTTGGTACGATTTTCTCGAAACTTGTCTCAAACTGGATTGCCACTTTACCCGACTTGATTTAGCCATCAACGACCGCAACGGATTACTAGATGTGCCAACACTAATTGAGAAGTGCGACCATGATGAATTCAGCTCACGCTTTCGCGGGTTCAGGGACAACCGCACCAAACAGTGGCACGCCTCTGGGCGCACCTTGTACCTTGGTTCGCCACAAAGCGAAGTCAATTTCTGTATCTACGACAAGGCATTTGAGCAACATCAGAAACACCCAGAAATCGCCATTGAAGATCAACCGATCCGTACTCGCTTTGAAGTGCGGCTACGCCGCGAACGTGCCGCCACAGCGGTTGAACATCTATTGGCGACGCGCGATCCCGAACAAGTCGTGTTCGGCATCATCAATCAGTATCTGCGTTTCTTGACGCCAAGTCATAAACCCAGAAGTGAGTGGGTGTTAGATCCTCGTTGGGCGGCGTTCATCGGTAACAATCGGGATAAGCTGCGACTTTCCACTAATCCAGAACCGTTAAACTATGACCATATTACGCGGTGGTTGAGAAAGCAAGTCGCACCCTCACTCAAGATGTTGCAGTTGATTGACCAGTACAATAACACAAACGAACTCAAAGCCATCATCGACAGTGGTAAGTTGACGCAACGCCACTGGGACGTGATCCACCATTTTCAGCACCAACGCAACGGTGTTATGACCGATTCAAAGCAACGTGAGAAATCAAAAAAGAGCGACTACGCCGACCAAAGCAAGTAGTCACCCTTCACAGATAAAATATGGGTTCTATCTGGTTTGATTATCTCACTCCCACCAAACTTTAGGAAGTGATTTGATTGAATATTAACGTACCAGAACAGCCAGTCTTCCTGACGATGACTAGAGCTGACCTTATCAAGCTGGGGTACAGTCAATCGCAAGCAAGCCGTATCATCAAAATGGCAAAAGAGTTGTTGCTCAAACGTGGCCTTGGATGGTACGGTAAGAAAGGCGTAGACCGTGTTCCAGTGGAAGCAGTAGACGCAGTATTAGGCTTGAAACTAAGCCAACTTGAGGGTGCACCAAGTGGCCTTTCCGCAGTTAAGGAGGAACTATCTTGACTACGAAAGACCATATTACCAAACAGGCGGACGGCACTTTTAGCTTCCGCGTAAGCTTAGGAACTGACAAACGAACTGGCAAACGAATTCAAAAACGTGCCAGCGGCTTCAAAACGAAAACGGAGGCGAAAAAAGCAAGAGTTGCAATGTTGGCGGCGGGGATCGCCGATGATGAGGACATCAAGCAGACTAAGTTTGTCGACTTTATGGAAGACGTGTTCAAGCCTTGGTACAAAACCCAAGTAAAGCCACGCACCTACCGTCAGCGGCTAGTCTTGATGAACAGTGAGTATCTGACTAGGTTCAACGACATCATCATTGACCAAATTCGGCCGATTGATGTGCAACATTGGCAAGTCAGCGTACTCAAAGACTGTAAGCAATCCTATGCGCGTACCATCAACATTATGTTAGGCCAAGTGCTTGAACGTGCTAAGGCGCTTGGTATCATCAACGAGAATCCAGTACGGGTCGTTGGCCTCATCAAAAAGAAGAAAGCGAAGATCAATTTCTGGACGCAAGCCGACTTCCAAAAGGTACTCGCCAAGACGAACACCAACACGTACACTGGCCGCTTTGATTACACGATGTTGTGGTTCATGTTCATGTCTGGCTTGCGTAGCGGTGAAGCACGGGCGTTAAAGTGGACAGACGTTGATCTTGAAGCTAAGACGGTGAACATCAATAAGACCATGGACTATCACAACCGCAACTGGTTTGAAACTCCAGCGCCAAAGACTGCCGCCAGTCGCCGTACCGTGGCGCTTGATGATGATACCATTGCGTGCTTAGATGCGTGGCAGGTCGCACAAGCGGCGATGGTGACGTCCGAGTGGGTATTCTCACGTGATGGGATTCCGTGCTCTGACGGGCAATTTTTGGATATTGTGGACGCGTACAGTACACTCGCCAAAGTTCAGCGGATTACCGTGCATGGCCTCCGCCACTCGCATGTGTCGCTGTTGATCAGTCTCGGTGAAAACCCGCTCCAGATTAAAGAACGTCTGGGACATGAGGACATCGAAACGACGCTCGGCACTTACGGTCATCTTTACCCCAACAGTAACTTTGAAGTCGCAAAAAAGCTCAACGGGATATTCTCCAAGGAGGTGCCCGATGAGCCAAAATAATTTGAAAAGGGTCAAAACTGTGCCACAGTAAAATCGGTGGTGCTAGAAACCTTGATACCACGGGACGGGCGCGAGATGTGCCATTGTTCCCGGGAAATAAGCCGAGAGAGATAACTGGGATTGTAACCCAAAGCGCGCGCGGCAGCCGGCAAGGTGAGTGGCGCTGTGTAGTGGCTGCCGAGATAATCGATGATCCGGCCAAGCCGCTCGCTGCCCAGCGCAGGCGCGGCGACCAGTGGTTGGTCTAGATAGGCGTCGCACAGCATCGCGATGAGTCCGCGCACCATCAGCGGCCGGTGCAGCAACCGGCTCATGGTCGGGCGATCGGTGAGATCAAACAGGTCAAAAGCCAACGCCGGCGTTGAGGCGTGGCGTTCCCCCAATGCGGCCATGAACGTCGGCACGACACTTGGGGCAAAGGTCAGACACTGATAATGACTGCGCGGCCCGCTTTGGTAGCCATGCAGTTGGTTAGGTAAAATCAGCGCTGCATGGCCGGCCTTGAGAAGGGTCTGCTGATGCGGCTCAAGCACCGTCAACGTCCCGACCTGAAGCAAGATCATTTCCAGTGAGCGGTGAAAATGCAGCGGATAGCTGAAGTTATCAAACGCCATCACACTGATGTGGTCATCTACCCCAAACCATTTCTTCTGATACTCCATCGAACGCCACCTCCTTTAGTCGGGCTCCACGGGCCAGGGCTGGGACATTTAGCTGTCCCCACCGCTCGATGGCCAAATGCGCCATCAAGCGCTAGGGCCAAGCTAACTGCGCAGCCCAAAGCGGCCCGCTCCGCACCCTTTAGTCGGGCTCCGGTGCGCATGGTCGAGACAGCTAGGTACGCCAATCACTCGGTGGCAAGAGGCGCCACCAAGCGCTTGGCTAGCCTACCTGCTCGACCATAAACGCGCACCTGCGCACCCTTTGAGGCTACCACGAAGGTAAAATTTACGCTACTATTTCGCAAGCATTCACTATTGCTAAATCGCGCATCTTGCTATGATATGAATGAGAGCGCATTTTTCTAAGGAGGATTCCGATGACATCACTTGAGGCATTGCAACGCGCGTTTATCGATCAGCGCAACGGTATTTTTATTCATTTCAACAGCGGCACCGCGCAGTATCATGAGTCCGATATTATCGACTGGGACTACGGGGTGACGGGCAAAAACGATCCGCGCCGGCATCCATTTGATCCTGCGACCTGGAATCCGGATCGGCTTGATACGGCGCAGTGGGCCGCGGTGGCTAAGTCGGCCGGCGCGCGGTTCGCCGCGCTGACGACGAAGCATCACGAAGGCTTTTGCCTATGGCCGACGCAGACCACCACGCACTGTGTGACCAGCGGCCAGGTGACAACGGATGTCGTGGGCAGCTACCTGAAGGATTTTCGGGCGGCCGGCATCGAGGCTGGGCTGTATTTTTCCATGCTGGACCTCCAGCACGACATCACCGCGACGCACTGCACGTCGGCGGATAAGGCGATGATTCACGCGCAGCTGACGGAACTCTTAACCAATTACGGTGAGATTCCGTTTCTGATCACGGATGGCTGGAATGCGCCGTGGGGTGGCCCTTCCTATCAAGACCTCCCATTTGCCGAAGTTGATGACTGGGTCAAAAGTCTCCAGCCGAACTGCCTGCTGATGAATATTGGTAGCGTGGACGATCTGTCGACCACGGACATTCTCTTTTTTGAAAATGCGGCCGGGCAGGAAACCGCGGCGTCGTTCGCCGGGCCTGGAATCGCCTGCAATCTCTTTACCACGAGCTGGTTCTGGAAGGACCGCTATGCCACTGAGCCACTGAAGTCGGTCGACTGGGCGCTGGGCCTGGCTGACCAGTATAATCGGCAAAATGTGAACTTCATGCTCAACATCAATCCGGACGTGCATGGCCAGGTGGCGCCTAATCTGGCCGCGCAACTGGCGGCATATGGCCAGCGTTATCAACAGCCGGCCTCACTGACGGAATTGCCGGCGGGATGGCTACGGCGGTAGGCCAACCACTGTCATGTCAGCGATGCACGATGAAGGACCTGGGATAAATTTTAATCTCGGGTCTTTTTTGATTCATGGTGTGTAGGCCTGCGGGATGGTGGAACAGCTAACTAGGCCGTGGTGCTTGGGGTGCTCGGAGCCCCGAGTGACAGAGACAGTTAGATGTTTCCACCGTGCGGGCCGGCGCCTAATTTCACGGTGCGTCGGCATGCGGGATGAAGCCCAATTTCACGATGGTGGCCGGAACACAACTTCAAGGCCCTAAATTCCTCAAGATGGCGCCCGGCCGCCGCGTAAGTCGTTATCGTGGACAAGTTTTTCCATCCGGTCTATAGTCTCGAATCGACGCAGGGGATGCGTTGGGTTGGGGGAATCGGGAACTGGCACCTGTCGCCGGCAAAGGGGGGAATGACTTGCTCCGCAACGAACGACTCAAGCAGATCATGGCACTTTTGGAACGGCGTAAGCTGATGTCGATCAATGACATTCACAAGACGTTGTTCGTCAGCACGTCAACGCTACGCCGCGACATGATGATACTCGAGCAAATGGGCCTGGTGATTCACCGCTATGGGCAGATCGAGTATGTCACCAGTAACACACAGGAGCAGTCCTATTTGTTTCGCGAACAGAACAATGAACAGGAAAAAAAGCAGATCGCAGAGATCGCCAGCACCTTTTTGGCGGACAACATGGCGATTTTCATGGACTCCAGCACCACCGTTTCATTCTTGGCGCCTTATCTGCGCAATTTGCGCAACATGGTCGTGATCACCAATGGCTTGCGGCTCGCAGTGGCGCTGGATGAAATGCCGGCGGTCAAGACATTTGTCACCGGCGGCCAGCTTCGCGCGGGCACCGGCGCCTTGCTTGGCACTGGCGCCGAGGCGTATCTCAATCAGTTTCAGACCGACCTGGCCTTCATCTCATGCTCCGGGGTGACCGCCGAAACGGTGTTTATGGCGAGCACCAGTCAATCGGGCGTGAAACAGCAGATGCTGGCCCTCAGCAAGCAGGCGGTGCTGTTGGCCGACCACACTAAGGTTGGCGTGGATGGCTACTATCGGCTCATTCCCGTTGCCCAGCTGACGGCGGTGATCACGGATCGCGAACCGGAGCCCGAGATCTTGACCGCCTGGAATCAGACACCGGCTGAGGTCCTTTTTCCAGAGTGAACATTCCTGACGCAGTTTGGGCAATTTCGACCACCTCGCGTTGACTAATTACCATTTCAAGTGAAACCGCTTCCATTCTGATTTTTCGTCCTATATGATGACCCCATCTCAGTGGCACACACACATTTTTAGGAGGAGACACAATGAAAATTGGCAAACTTCTACTGGGCAGTCTGGCTGCGTTGGCCGCGGCATTACTACTGGCGGCCTGCAGTGGCAAGAGCAGCACGACTTCCAGCGATGGCAAGATCACGTTGCGCACGATGACGCGCAACAGCAAAGGGTTTGCGACCAGCGCGATCTATTTTGCGGCGCTGAAGCAGTTTGAAAAAGATCACCCGAATGTCAAGATCGTCGACAGCTCGATCGCCGATGAAAATGCCTACAACAATCTGCTCAAGACGAGCCGCGCCTCCAATGATCTGCCGGATATTTTCCGCGTGGAAGGGGTCGCGAATCTTTCTGAATATATCAAGGCCGGGTTGATCACCAACATCGACCCGATCATCAAGGCGGACCCGAAATGGGGCGACGGCCTCAGCAAGGGCGCGCTGAGTTATCTGCAGGTCCCAGGGTTCAAGGGCACATGGGGCGTCCCGCAGGAATCCGGGCTCGTCGGCGTGTATTACAACAAGGAGATCTTCAAGCGCGCAGGCTACAACGAATTTCCGCAGACGTTCTCGGAGTTTGAGGCAGCGATCAAGAAGATCCGGAGCCTCAACATCACCCCGATCGGCCTGGGGGCAAAAGACTCCTACAGTATTGGCCACATTCATAACCTGATCTTCTACCACATGGTTGGCGTCGATGCGGCTAAGGAACTGGGCGAGCGCAAGATCAAGTGGACCGACCCGAAGATCGTCGCGACGATCGAAAAGGTCAAGGAACTCAACGACATGAAGGCCTTCGCCCCAGATTCAGCCGGAATCAGCCGTGAATCCGCCTTCACCGACTTTTTGACAGGGAAGGCCGCGATGTTCATCACCGGGCCGTGGGATATCCCGAATATGCAGGATAAGAGCAAGACCAAGCTGACGGCGGACTTCGCGTTTGCCAAGTTCCCGTATTTCGAGGATGAGCCGCAGTTCAAGGACAATGACATGCAGGCAATCTCAGCCATCCAGATTCGCGGCGATCTGACCGGTGAAAAGAAGAAGATGGCGATCGAGCTGGCCAAGGCGTTGAGCAGTGAAGCCTATGCCTCCAAGATGGCAAACGAGACCAACCAGATCTTCCCGCGGACGGATTACACGGTGGCCGCAGACAAGTCCACCCCGCTGTTCCGTGAGAATGTTGAATTGGCAAAGACATCCACTAATGTCGGCGTCGATGTCTTCGGGATGGATCCGCTGCAATCGATGCAGGATGTGACGCGTAATGCGCTGGTCGGCGTCCTTCAAGGCGATTCGCCGAAAAAGGCAGCCGAGACGATTCAACAGGAGATCGATAACAGTAAATAAAAGGAGGGTCATGCATGGAGGCAACTGCCGCTTCAAAGCCGTTAAAGCCCAATCCCAGAAGACGGTCACACGCGCTGTTGACGACGCGCGACAAGGTCCAGTTAGTCGCGATGTCGAGCCCGGCGATCGTGATCTATACGGCCTTTCTGGTCATTCCGATCTTCATCGCGCTGTATTTCTCGTTTCACTCGTGGAATGGCATCAAGGGCGCGCCGCTTGAATATGTTGGCTGGCAGAATTTTGCCCGCGCCTTTGCAAGTCCGCTGTTCCAGACGTCTATGAAAAATCTGGCGCTGATGGTGACTGTTAGTGTGCTGTTTCATACCCCGATCGCGCTGGTCTTGGCGGCGGTGCTGAACACCAAGGTGCGGGGCAAACGATTTTTCAAAATGATCTACTTTGTGCCGACGATCTTTCCATTGATCGCGACCGGGCTGCTGTGGTATTTCATCTTCATGCCGACTGGCGCCTTGAACACAACGCTGACCAATCTGGGCCTGGGCTCTTGGGCCCGGGGCTGGCTCGTTGACTCGGGCACGGCCATGCCGACGATCATCTTCGTCAACATCTGGGCCGGGATCGGCTACTACATGATCATTTTGTTGGCCGGTTTGAAAAATATTCCAGAGGATGTCTACGAGGCGGCGCGTATCGATGGTGCTTCGGCGGTCCAGATCTTTTTCCGGGTCACCGTGCCGATCATGCGACCGACCATCCTTCTCTGTTTGGTGTTGGACATCATCGGCACGATCAAGGTCTTTGACTTGGTTTTCGTGATGACCGGCGGCGGGCCAAATGGGTTGACGAATCTGCCGACGACACTGGTCTACTATGAGGCGTTTCGGTATGACAATTACGGGTTAGGCTCGGCAGTAGGTGTGATTCTGTTGGTGCTGGCCATGACCCTGACGCTGTTGACTCAGTATGTGCCGAAATGGATCGCGCGAAAGCGGGTGAAGACGCATGCGTAGTCTGAAGTGGATCAAATATGCCTTTCTGTATCTGATGGTGCTGGCGTTTGTGCTACCGATGCTGTTCACCTTCATCTCGTCGTTCAAAAACAACAATGAGATCTTTTCCGCGCCATTTTCGCTGCCGAAGATCTGGCGGTTTGAGAACTGGCAGATCGCGTGGAGCTCGGCCGGGATGTCGCGGTACTTGCTCAACAGTTTTGGCCTGGCGATCGGCTCCGTTGCGCTGATTCTGATCGTCGCGTCGATGGTGGCGTATGAGATCTCGCGGTTCAACTTCCGCATCAACAAGCTACTGCTGTCGTTTTTCCTGATGGGGATGATGATTCCGATGCATGCCATCATCGTGCCGATCTCCTGGATCATCGGTAACTTGGATCTGAAAAACAATATCGGGGCGTTGATGCTGCTGTATATCGCGTTTGCCATGCCGTTCACAACGGCGGTGCTGGCCAACTTCATGCGGGCGATTCCCGTTGAGATCGAGGAAGCGGCGGTGCTTGATGGCGCCTCGAAGTTTGCAATCTATCTGCGGGTGATTCTGCCGATGAGCGGGCCGGCGCTGTCAACGGTCGCAATCTTCAACTTCTTGTCGGTGTGGAATGACGTCATGTTCCCATTGCTCTTCATCAATGATCCGTCGATGAAGACCGTCGCGCTTGGGCTGCTGAACTTTAGCGGCGAGCACGGGACGGATTATGGACCCATGATGGCGGCGATCAGCATCACCATCTCGGTGCCGTTCATTCTGTATATTTTCTTCCAGGAGCGCATCGAAAATGGCATCGCGGCTGGCGCCATCAAAGGGTAAGGGGATGAGACTGTGGTGAAGCTCAATCAACGTCAGATTCACCTGGATTTTCACACGAGTCAGTATATTCCTGAAGTCGGCGCGGCCTTTGATGCGGATGCATTTGCGGCTACCTTCAAGGCCGCGGATGTGAATTCGGTCACCGTTTTTGCCCGCGATCATCACGGCTGGATCTATTATCCATCCGAGCGGTTCGCTGAGATCGTGCACCCACATCTGGTGCAACGGGACCTGCTGCTTCAGCAGATCGATGCCCTGCACGCCCGCGACATTCGGGCGCCGATCTATGTCACGGTTCAGTGGGACCATGTGATCATGCGCGAGCATCCCGAGTGGCTGTGCCGGGATCCAGACGGCGAGCCGATCAATACGCAAAACACCCCGGAGCCAAATTTCTATGATTTTGTCTGCTTGAGTAGTCCATATCGGGATTATCTCAAACGCTTCGTCCATGATGTGATCGATGTGGCTGGCGCCGAGCGCGTGGATGGCTTTTTCTTTGACATCGTGTTGCCGGTGCCGTGTGATTGTGTCTATTGCCAGGCGCAGATGGCACGTCGCGGCATTGACCACACGGACGCGGAGGCGCGCCTTGCCTACAGCCTCGAGATGCTGCATGAGTTTAAACTAGAGATGTATCAACTGATTGAGACCCGGGTGAAGGACGCCAGCATCTTTTTCAACAGCTCGACGATCTCGCCGGCTGTGAAACAGGATCTTGCGGCCACCACGCACCTGGAGATTGAAAGTCTGCCCAGTGGCGGGTGGGGCTACGATCATTTTCCCGTGACAGCGCGTTATGCGCGGACTTTGGGGAAGCCGCTGGTGGGCATGACGGGCAAGTTTCACACGTATTGGGGGGACTTTAATTCATTAAAGGAGGCAAGTGCGCTCGCGTATGAGGTGCAGTTGATGTTGGCGCTCAATGTCGACGCTGTGTCGATCGGCGATCAGATGGATCCGACGGGGAAACTCTCGCCGGCTGCCTATGACCTGATCGGCGGGGTCTATCATCAGGTCGCGGCGTTGGCACCGCATCTGGCAGGGGATGTGCCAACTGTGGAAACGGCGGTGCTAATACCGCCGGTTCCGCCAGGCATCGATGTGGCCATGGCGGTGATCGGGGTCAAAAACCTGCTGACGGAGCTGAATGTGCAATTCGATTTTATCGATGCGGACACGCCGCTGACGCACTACCGGCTGGTCATTGTACCGGAAGGGGTGCCATATTCAAAAGCACTGTCGCTGAAGTTGCGCGCTTTCAAGGAAACGGGCGGGGCGCTCATCAGCAGCGGTGGGGGGATGCTGAACGAGCGCTCGACCTTGTTTGGCCTGACACGGCACGGCGATGACCGCTGGCAACGCAGCTTCATCGTGGCCAATGATGTGATCGGGCAGGCCCTGCCAAAAGAGCCGCTGGTCATGTACCTGCAGGCGATCGCCGTCCAAGCGGCAGGGGCAACGCCACTTCTGGAAACGCGGCGGCCGTATTTTAACCGCGAAGGCAAGACGTTCATCTCGCATCAGCATGCACCAGCCACGGAAAAGGCGGGGCAACCGGCGCTGTGGCGATATGAAAATACGTTTACGCTGACGCACCCACTGTTCACGATCTATGCGCAGTATCGGCCCGCGTGGCTCAAGGTGATGTTCCGGGATCTCCTGCGCCTGGCGCTGCCCAATCAATTGGTTCATCATGATGGCCCGGCGACGCTTCAGGTATATGTGAACGGGAATGCGGACCGGCATGTCAGCCATGTGCATTTGCTCAATTATGTGATCGTCAAGCAGGCCAGCAAGCTCTACACGGTCGATCCGGCCTATCTGACTGCCCAGCTGACGATCGATCTGACCGTGCGCACCCAAACGGTCAAAGCGGTGACCGGCTTGATCAATGGGTCGGGCATCGCCTGGTAACAAATTGGCCGCCTCTTGCAGATCAGGGTCCCGAGCCTGATTGGGTATGAGGTCCTGGAAGTGCAGTATCAGGCGTAGTTAACCGCGGCCAGCCATCGGCACGTGGCCCACGCGAAATCGGCTTCGTTGAGGCGCAAAAGACCCCCATTCAGCGAAAATGCTGAATGGGGGTCTTTGTGTTGTAGCGGTCGGCCGCAGCCGCCAACAATTCGCGGGCTATCGAGAAAAGGTCGACGAGATCGCCTTGCCATCATGGTTCTGGACGATAACTTCAAATTGGTGATATTCGGCGTCTCGATTCATAGCGGGCAGGATGCGTTGCGGGTGATAGATCTGGGCCAGTAGCGCGTCTCGATCAAAGGCTGATTGTTGGAGCACCATCAGTTGGCTGATCATGTTGCCGATGGCGCTGGCTTCAACCGGTCCGGCGTCGATCGGCAGCCCGGTGAGATCGGCGGTGAGCTGGACCAGCAGTTGGTTTTGAATGCCACCGCCAAACATGGTCAGGCGCCGAATCGGCTTGCCGGTCGTTTCGGCCAGCGCACCCAGTGTCCGTCGGTAGGAACAAGCGAGACTTTGCAACACGATGCGAATCAGATCTCCGGCCGTTTGAGGCAGCGCCTGCCCGGTCTGGCGCAAGAAAAAGCGGATCTTCGCTTCCATGTGGCCTGGGCTTGCAAACATTGGGGCATCTGGATCGATAAAGGAGGTGGTGCAAGTGCTGGCGGCGGCGAGCATCGTCATTTTGCCAAAATCGACCATGTTGCCGGCCAGCGACCAGTCGCGTTGAAGCTCCTGAATGAGCCAAAGCCCGGTCAGATTTTTCAACAAGCGGGTGTGACCGCTGAAGGTGCCTTCGTTGGTCAGGCCGGCGTTAAATGCGGCGTGTGTCAAAACAGGCTTGCTGAGCTGGCGGCCGATCAGGGACCAGGTGCCACAGCTGATGAAGGCTGTGTCCTCGTCGCGCGCACTCGGTAGGGCCAGCAAAGCAGCGGCGGTATCATGGCCGGCGCCGACCACGACCTGCATCCGGTTGTCATAGCCGATCTCGCGCTGAATTTCGGGCACAAGCGGCCCCAAGTGCTCACCGCCGAGGCGGACCGGGGCGAGCCACATCGCGGGAATAGCCAATGCGCGACTGATCTCAGGTGAGATGCTGGTTGTTCCCGCGGTCAGCAGGCCACTGGTCGAGGCGATCGTGTACTCGTTATCGGCCTTCCCAGCCAGTAAGTGGGTCACGAGGCCAGGAATCATGACCACCCTGTCCGTGAGGGGCTGCATCTCTGGATAGCGCAGTCGATCGGCGAAAAGCTGGCTGGATGTGTTGATAGGGCTGGGTTGATTGCCGCTGAGCCGAAATTGCTGCCAATCGGAAAGTTTCTCATTCAGCTGGCCCACGGTAAAAGCCGTTCGCTCATCGCGATAGCTATGCGGTTGCAGGAGCAATTCACCGCGGCTGGTCAGGTAGCCAAAATCGACACCCCAGCTATCCACAGCCAGCGACTCCGGCACGACGCCATCTTGGCTGGTGAGCTGCAGACCGTACTTGATCTCTTGGGCGATCTTGAGCACATCCCAGTAAAGGTCACGCCCGGTCGTCACTGGAAAATTGGAGAAGCGGAACTGTTCTTTGAGCGTCAATCCGGTTTCTGTCAGTTGGCCTGAAATAACGCGGCCTGAACTGGCGCCGAGGTCAACGGCAATCAGCGTTGTCTCGTTCATGAGGCGCCTCCTTTAGTGATACAGCGGGCCAAAGGTGTTGCAGGCGCGAAAATCGGCGCTTTCCGGCTCGCTGGTACCAAGACTGCTCCAGGCCCGCGGGCGGAAGATCGCCGCATCGGCCACGTTATGCATGTTGACGGGAATCCGCAACATGGCGGCCAGCGTGATGAGGTCCGCACCGATGTGGCCATAGGAGATCGCCCCGTGATTGGCGCCCCAATTGTTCATCACCGAATACACACTGGTGAACGCGCCTTTGCCTGTCAACGTTGGCACGAAGAATGTCGATGGCCAGCCCGGGTCGGTGCGCTGGTTGACGGTGTCGAAAACATTTTGCGGGAGATCGACGGCATAGCCTTCCGCGATCTGCAAAACAGGCCCGACGCCACGCACCAGATTCAGTCGTGTCATCGTCACCGGCATGCCATCCGCACCGCCTTCCGTGACATAATTACTGGAAAAACCGCCGCCGCGGAAGTAGCCGATGTTCGCCGGAATCCAGCGGGTCCGCGCCAGATTTTCCTGCGCTTCGGCCTCCGTGACCTCCCAGTACGGCTTGATAGCAGGCTGGCCGTCGCGTTTCTCGGCGCCGGTCGCATCCAGCGTCTGGGCACCGGAATTGGACAGATGCAAGAAGCCACCGGCCAATTTTCCGGTGAGGGTGGTGCCGGTCACGCGCTGGACGGCGTCGGCACTCCAATAAGTCCGCACATCCGCGAAGATTTGCGGGGTATTGGTCAGCAGGTAGTTGAACAGCATCGAGGCTCCGTTCAGCGCGTCATTTTCCGTGGCGAGAATGTGTGGGGCGTGCTGGCCGTTCCAGTCATATTGGGAGTTGAGGAGCGCCTCCATGTAATCGCCGTTTGGAAAATGGTCTGTCCATTGCCGCTGCCCCTGAAAGCCCGCCGCGATCGCTTCATGGCCGCCTGCTTCTTCTTCAAACCCGAGTTCGCTGAGCCGCTTGGAGCCGCTCATCAGGTCGCGGGTGATGAGCGTCATTTTCACGGCAAAGGCCAGCTGCGCCTCTTTGTCGGCTGCGGAAAATTGGCCGGATACACCTTCGTTGTAGAGGTCTGGACCAACCGGGGTGTTGGTTTTCGCCCAGGCAAATGCGCGCTCGAACTCAACGGGATCATAAATGCCTTCATCGATGCGGCGCACGAGCTCACTCATGTCGACATATTCGTTGCGCATGCCGAGGTAATCTTGGAAAAAGTCGGCGTCGACGATCGACCCACCGATGCCCATCGCGACACTGCCGATGGACAGGTAGCTGCGATTTTTCATCTGCCCGACCGCAAGCGCGCCTTTGGCAAACCGAATCAGTTTCGCCGCGACATCCGCTGGAATGCTGGTGTCATCGGCGTCTTGCACATCTTCGCCGTAAATGCCAAACGCCGGGATGCCCTTTTGCGTGTGGGCGGCGAGGACCGCGGCGAGGTAAACGGCGCCTGGCCGCTCGGTGCCGTTGAAGCCCCAGATCGCATGGGGGATGTCCCGGGTCATATCCATCGTTTCACTCCCGTAGCACCAGCACGGGGTGACGGTGATGGTGCCGCAAATAGCTTCCTTGTCGAATTTGGCCTTGGCCAGCGCGGCCTCGTGCACGCCGCCAATCGTGGTGTCGGCGATCACGCATTCGACGGGGGTTCCGTCTGGATAGGTCAAGGTGGCGGCTAACAGGTCCGCCACACTGTGCGCCATGGCCATGGTCTGCGCTTCAAGGGACTCGCGAATGCCGCGGCGGCGGCCATCGATGGTGGGACGAATGCCGATCTTTGGAAATGTGGTCATGATTTTTTCCTCCTAATATAGGGTCTCGACGTCTGCTTTTGCCCAGGCGGCCAAAATGTCGGCTGGCGGCTTGACATCGGTGATGATCGCACTGACATCGCCTGGGGCACATAAGCGGTAATAGGCTTGCTGACCGACCTTGGTGTGATCCGCCAGCACCAGGGTGGACTTGGCGGCACCGAGCATCTTGCGCTTGATGCTGGATTGCTCTTCGCTGGACATGAAAATGCCGTCTGCGGTGATGCCTGTGCAGGAAATAATGGCAAGATCCGCGCGGAAATTATCGAGAAAATCAACGGCGACCTCCCCCAAGATCGAGCCGGACCCGGGGCGCAGGCGGCCGCCGGTGATAAAGGTCTTCACCCCGGCCATGCCATCGAGGCTTTCGGCGAGGCGCAGGCCGTTGGTGATCACCACCATATTGTCCAATCGCTCCAGATACGTGGCCAGAAACGAGGCCGTCGAGCTGGAATCGATGAATAGCGCCTGGCCATCGCCTAAAAAAGTCGAGCAGCTTTCTGCAATCGCGCGCTTTGCCTTTTCGTTTTCCTGCTGGCGAAAAAGATAGGGAAACTCGACTGTCGCTGGCCTGACCAGTTCGACGTTGCCATAGCGGCGTGTGATCTTGCCCAATTTTTCCAGTGCCATCAGGTCCCGGCGCAGGGTGGATGAGCTGATATACAGCGAGTTGGCAAGCTCCCCGGTCGTCACCTGTTTGCGGCGCTGAAGAATCTGAAGAATCATTTCTAATCGTTCATTTTGAAGCATGGCACCACCTCCTTGAAAACGCTTCATAGTTAGCTTTAGCGTACCACGCGATCTTGCGATTCGGGTGGATTTTGACTTGGTTGCGCCGGCGGAGAAAGCCGCGCGGGCCGGAGCCCCATCAGGTGGGCAATCAGCGTGAGAAATCGGCGAATTGCGGCGCATTGACGCCGGCTTGGTGACGAATCGCCAAAAACGCCATCCAGCCGGTTGCGCGGCATCGCACCATCTTATAATTAAGGGAAGACGCAACACAGGGAGGAAAAAACAATGCTGATGATGTTTGAAGCCCAGCGCCAAGATCTGGCTGAGACGGTCCGCTTGATGTTCGACCGCAAAGATACCAATATTGCGGGCGGGAACGTCTCGATGAAAGTATTTGATGAAACGGGGAAGGCCTACATTCTGATCACCCCGAGTTTTATGTCTGAGACATTTTACGCGCGGCTTTCGCCTGCCCAGATCCTGGTGGTCGACATGGCGACCGGCGAAAAAGTGGACGGCGTGGGCACTGTGACCCGCGAGATCAACATGCATGAAGGTGCATACCGCGCCAATCCAGGCATCCGCACCGTTTTCCACGCGCATGCCCCCGAGTCGATGTTCTGGGCCACAAGCGGGTTGGAGATGCCCAATGTGACTGAAGGCACGCGGGAGCTCGGCCGCATCCGCACGTTGCCATATGCGCCGGCGACTAGCATGGCCCTGGCGAAAACAGTCAGCGACGCACTGGCAGAACTGGGCGACCGAGCGATGGAAAATGTCTTTCTGCTCAACAGTCACGGGGTCGTGATCACGGCAACGGACCTGCATATCGCGGTGCGGGTCCTTGAGACGCTGGAATGGAACGCGAAGATCGCGTATCAGCAGACCGTCTTCATTCACTTGGGACTGTTGAAGGGGTACCAGTCGTGTGGCGCGGATTATCAGCCGGTTGAAGATGAGGAGCATCCGGCGATCTCGCTACCGAATCAACCAGTGGTGGATCATCCGGCGCCACTGCCAAAGGTCAATCGGGTCACATTTGGTGGGTAACACAAACGCAGCTGGCAGAACGTGGTGCCGGCTGTTTTTTTGTGTTGAGCGCGGCGGGCCGTGCTTCCGCGACAGCCCGGCGCCGCCCCTAAGCGCCCCGCTGCGCACCCGATAGTAGGGCTCCGGCCCGCATGGTGGAAACATCTAGGCGTCTCATGCACTCGGTGGCAAGGACCGCCACCAAGTGCATGAGCCGACCTCGCTGTACCACCATCCCGCGGGCCTGCGCACCCTACAGTTGGGCTCCGGCCCGCATGGTGGGTCCATCTAACTGTCTCGTGCACTCGAGGCGAAGTGCGCCTCAAGCACCCGAGCCAAGTTAGCTGACCCACCATCCCGCGGGCCTGCGCACCCTACAGTTGGGCTCCGGCCCGCATGGTGGGTCCATCTAACTGTCTCGTGCACTCGAGGCGAAGTGCGCCTCAAGCACCCGAGCCAAGTTAGCTGACCCACCATCCCGCGGGCCTGCGCACCCTACAGTTGGGCTCCGGCCCGCATGGTGGGTCCATCTAACTGTCTCGTGCACTCGAGGCGAAGTGCGCCTCAAGCACCCGAGCCAAGTTAGCTGACCCACCATCCCGCGGGCCTGCGCACCCTACAGTTGGGCTCCGGCCCGCATGGTGGGTTCATCTAACTGTCTCGTGCACTCGAGGCGAAGTGCGCCTCAAGCACCCGAGCCAAGTTAGCTGACCCACCATCCCGCGGGCCTGCGCACCTTACAGTTGGGCTCCGCGGGGCAGGGCTGAGACAGATAGTCGTCCCAGTCGTTCGATGGCCAAGTGCGCCATCAACCGCCCAGGCCGAACTATCTGCTCAGCCCTGAGCGCCCCGCTGCGCACCCTTATTCGCAAAAGGGCCGAGACGGTTATCCAGTCTCGGCCCTTTCTGCATCTATCTATTTTCATGTCTGGCGAGGGGGCGTCAGCAATGATCGTGCGCGAGCCATGTTGGACGGGCACACATGACTGTTTTTTCTAAAATTGGCTCGCGCAGGAAAGGTAGTGCGTCTTATTTCGCGTTGTTCCAGCGATTATAAGCGTCTTGGTAGACCTTCACATACTGGTCGATGTTCATGCCCTTGATGGTGGAAACAAACTTGTCGAAGTTCGCCAGTGGCTCGACGCCGGTGATGAACTTGGCTTCCATCTGCTGCACATAGGTCTTCAAGTCGTTGGCGATCGGGGAAACGAGGTCCTGTTCGTCGTTGGTCAGATAAACCAGCGGATATGGGACGCGAACATATGGATCGATCTTCTTTTCGGTTTCAGAGATCGCAAATTTGGAGTATACATCGCCGGTTGGATCGTCGGTCTTCTTTTCCAAGATCGTGTTGGCGTATGGGTCCTTCATTTCTTCGCCAGCCAGCATTGGCGGGGTCGTGCCGTAGTTCGGAGTGATCTTGGCCGTCGCTTCACCGGCGTTAGAGGCATCGATCCCCTTGTTGTAGACCTTGGCCTTGTTGCCATCTGCGGTGGTCTCGTAGTGCCAGATCCCGTTTTCCGGGCCTTGGCCTAAGAACGTGGCACCTTCTGGGGTGTAGAAGTAGTCGACCCACCGCAGCGCAGCGGCCGGACTCTGGGCGTTTTTCGTGATAACAAAATTACCGCGGTTGATCCGTGGGTTGCCAGGCAGGACCGCTTTTTTCGAAACGGAGCTGGTCAGTGGTTGCCACATTGGGTTCTGGGCGTTTTGCTCAGGCGTTGTTTCGCCGTTGAAGCCTGGGCCGTAGCCTTGGGCAAAACCGACTTGGCTGTTCTTAAGCTTGGCGGTCAGCTGATCGCCACTTTGGGTGAAGGTGTTCTTGTCGAGCAGGCCGTTCTTGTACATCTTGTTCATGAAGGTCAGATACGCCTTGTAGTTCTTGGTGATCGGGTTGTAAACGACCTTGTCGCCGTTGTTTTGCACGTCGTTGGACAGCATGCCGAACGCGGACATGATCCAGGTGCGGCTCCAGAAATCCTTCTGGTCGGCGTATGGAATCTCATCCTTCTTGCCGTTGCCGTTTGGATCTTCGTTCTTGAAGCGGACCATCAGATCGTAAAATTCATCGACGGTCTTAGGCAGCTCGGTGACCCCGAGTTTCTTCAGCCAGGCCCCGTTGTACCACATCGGGCCAAGGTACCAGTTCGACGTTGCGCCGCGCTGGATCATTGGCAAGGAATAAATGTGGCCATCCGGTGTGGTGATGCTCTTTTTGATGTTCGGGTCTTCCTGCATCAATTTGTAGAAATTCGGTGCATATTTCTTCAGCAGGCCTTCAAGCGGCACGATCAGGCCCTGCTTGCCGTACGTGGTCTCGTTGGCCGGGGTCATGACTGAGGTCCCGGAGGCATAGATCACATCAGGCAGGTCCTGCGAGGCAAAGGCCAGGTTCAACTTGGTCGCATAGTCCGCTTGCGGCGGGGTATTGTACTTCCAGTTGATGCCAGTCTTTTTCGCATAGTCTTTCAGCACGAGCATGTCTTTATATTCGGCAAAGCCCATGTTTGGCGCCATCATCGACATGGTGATCTCTTTTTTGACGACAGGGAAGCCCTCGGTCGTCACGTTGCTGTCCGTTTTCGCCTTCGTCGTGGTGGTGTCGGCGGATTTGTTGGTGCCGCAAGCGGTCAGGGCCAAAAGAGAAACTGCGGTGATCGCGGCGACGCGTACTGCTTTTGATAACTTCATGTGAATGCTCCTCTCAACGCTTTTTTGTGTAAAACCCCTAATGAACGACTTAACCTTTGAGCGATCCGATCAGCACGCCTTTTACGAAGAAGCGCTGAAGGAATGGATAAATGAGAATGACTGGCAGCGACGACACGATCATCACCCCGTACTTGATGATCGCAGCAAGCTCGGCGCGCTGTTTCATCAGCTCGGCCGTGGATGCCGTCACCCCGCCGCCAGTGGATGCGCCTTGTTGCATATCCTGAAGGACCAGGATCTGGCGCAGGACCATCTGCAGTGGATACAGGCTCTTGTCTTGCAAGTAGACCAACGCCCCAAAATACCCGTTCCACATGCCAACGCCATAGAACAAGGCCATGACGGCGATGATTGGGGCGGACAGCGGAATCACGATACGGAAGAAGATCTGGAAATCAGACGCGCCGTCGATCTTGGCCGCTTCCTGCATTTCCCAGGGAATATTGGACTGGAAAAAGGCGCGGGTGACCACGATGTTATACACGGACACGGCCCCTGGAATGATGATCGCCCACACGGTGTTCAGCATGCCCAACGCCTTGATCAACAAGTAACTCGGAATCAAGCCGCCAGACAGGAACATCGTGATCAGCATGAAAATGGTGAACCATTTTTTCCCGGAAAAGTCTGGGCGGCTGATCGCATACGCGCAGGGGATGGTCATCACCAAGGAAACAATCGTGCCGGCGACGGTATAAAAGATGGTCATGCCGTAGCCACGCCAGATGTCCTTATAATCCATGATGACGTTGTAGCCCCGCATGGTAAAGCCCTTGGGCCAAAGCCACATCTGGCCTGAGTTCACGGCGGTCGGGTCGGAGACTGAGGCACTGATGATGTAGATCAACGGGTAAATGACGATCAAAACGGCTAACGCGATGAAGATATACAGAAAGATCTTGAAGATCTTATCCGCCTTGGTGTCTTTGACAAGCGTTGTGTTCATAACTGTGCCTCCTTTCTACCAAAGACTCGTTTCGGAAACTTTGCGGGCCAGCTGGTTGACGGCGATGAGTAAGACCGCGTTGATCAATGAGTTGAACAGGCCGACTGCCGCCGCGTAGCTATACGCCCCGTTGATCAGCCCCTGCTGATAAACGAAGGTCGCGATCACGTTGGAAGAGGACAGATTCAGCGGATTTTGCAACAGCAAGATCTTTTCATACCCCATCGAAAACAGGGAGCCGACGTTCATGATCAACAGAATGACCATTGTTGGCACGATGGCTGGCAAATTGATGTGCCAGATCCGCTGGAGCTTGGTTGCGCCATCGACGATCGCCGCTTCGTGCAGCGCCGGGTCGACCCCAGCGAGTGCGGCGAGGTAGATGACGGAACCCCAGCCGGTGCCTTGCCAAACGCCGGACAACACATACACGGTCTTGAACCAGCGCGGATCGCTCATGAACGCGATCGGCTTCATGCCCAGCAGGCCCAAGCCGTGGTTGATGATCCCGGTCGAAGGATCCAGGAAGGCGATCAGCATGCCGCCCATGACCACGACGGAAATGAAGTTTGGTGCGTAGGTGATGGTCTGGGAGAATTTTTTCCAGAAGCCATCCTTCATTTCGTTGAGGGCCAGGGCCAAGATGATTGGTAGCGGGAAGCCCACGATCAGGCCATAGATCTGAATGCCCAGGGTGTTGCGAATGAGGTCCCAGAAGTAATAGGAATTAAAAAATTGGCTGAAATACTTGAACCCCACCCATGGCGAGGCCCAGATGCCCAGGGACGGCATGTAGTTCTTGAAGGCAATGATCACCCCGTACATCGGGAAATAGGAAAAGACTAAGATACAGAGAAATGCCGGTAGTATGAGGACATAGAGCTGCCAGTTCTCTTTGAGCCGTTTGACAGAAAAGAGCCTCTTTGACTTTTTGACCCCACCCTTTGGCGGCAACTCGAGCGTTTCAGCAGGAGAAATTGCAGCCATGCGATCAACCCCTTTTCATAAATTATTTTTTGATCAGTGCAATGCCTTGTGTCAGTTTTTGGCGCAGGCCACCTGGCAAAAATAGCAGGCCGTCTTTGATCACCAGGTCGGCTTCCGCGTAGCCGAGCAGGTGGGCGGCGCTGATCGTATCCGCCAGGCCCAGCGCCTTGAGGTCGATCGCTTGCTGCGGGACCTTGCGCTGTGGAAATAGGAAGTAATGCGTCTGGTTCTGCGTGATGTAAAGGCGCTGGGCCTGCGCGTTTTCGACAAGGGCATCTGCCACGCCGCGGGTGCCGTAGATGCCTTGGCCGTTGATTGCGAGCCAGCCGCCAAGTTGCTTAAGCAGCCGCACCCCTTCGCGCGGCAGGGTGCCATCTGGCTTTGGCCCGATGCCTAAGACGATGTTGCCGCCCAGCGTGACAACTTTGAGAATATCGTCAATGATCTCATTGATCGATTTATAATCCCCATGCGGCACATACCCCCAGTCGTGGCTCAGCGGAATGTTGCTTTCCCACGGCATCGTGGGACGCGTGGCCAAGGTCGGAATCGCGCGCTCGGGGGTGACGTAATTCTCGTAGCGGCCGCCGAGCGTGCGATCAACAATCAGAATATCGGGCTGCGCCTCGCGAATTTTCGGCATCAAGGTGTCAAAGTCGAGCGGCTCCCGGTCGGTGTTGACCCAGCCCGCATCCAGCCACAACATGCCAAGCGGGCCGTAATTGCGCGCGATCTCCAGCAGCTGGGCATGGACAAAATCGACAAATCGTTGCCAACGCGCCGGATCGTCCTTGGGGTCATAATCGGCGCCGCGCCCCTTTGGCTTGTCATCGTGGCGCCAATAATCGTCATGGTGCCAGTCCGCCTTGGAGTAATAAGCGCCGGGCGTGATGCCGGCCGCCCGCATCGCCTCGGCGTAAGCCTTGAACAGATCGGCATATTTCCCGGTGGCATACGGCATGCCAGGCGCGGTGACCTTATAGTCGCTTTCCTGGGTGTCGTAAAGCGTGAAGCCGTCGTGATGCTTGGTGGTCAAAATGGTGTAGCGGATGCCCGCTTCCTTAAACAGGTTGGCCCAGGCGGCCGGGTCATAGTTTTCCGGATCGAACTGCTTGGCAAGCCCCCAGTAGTCATGCTTGAGCTGCTTCATATTCGGCCGAAACGGATGCTTGCCGCGCGCCCATGTGTCTTCGTCGGACAATTGCCACGACTCGACGATGCCCGCAACGGCATACAAGCCCCAATGCATCAATAACCCGATCTTTTGATCTTGGAACCAATCCCAGCGCTTTTGCAGCGTGGGAAATTCTGGATAATCCGCGAAGTCGGCTTCAGTCCAGTCCGCTGTTTTGGCGGTCTCAATGTCGGCTCGCGGGGTCGTTTCTTCAGTCATTGTGTGCCCCCTTTCGCCTCCGACTATAACCCGGGAAATTAAGCGCTTTCAATATGTGAGATTTTCAAGTATGTGGTTCTTATGGTTCGCTTGTGACAATTTGCCGCGCGGGGTATAGTCAAAAATGTAAACGGTTACCTATATAACGGAAGTAAAATTTTAAATTGGAGTTGAGGGTATGAATGAACTGATGGCCTACCTGGATGACGGGAAAGAATGGACGATCGATCAGCTTGAGATCGACAAGCTTGACTGCATCAATTACGCCTTCGCCAAGATCGACGGGTTGAACTTGACGCGCGAACTCAAAAAGATACACCTCGTGAACCAAGTGAAGGCGACGCGCCCCGAACTGAAAACCTGCATTAGTATCGGCGGCTGGACGGCGGATGGCTTTTCCGATGCGGTGCAGACGGACGAGACCCGGACGACTTTTTCGAAAAATATTATCCACTACATGCGCCGGTATGATTTTGATGGAGTCGATCTGGATTGGGAATATCCCGGCATGGACACCGCGGGGATCAAGGCGACGCCGGACGATGCCGCGCATTTTTTGGCCTTTGTCAAAGAACTGCGCCGCCAGCTGGATGAAGCGGGGACCCAAGATGCGCGGGAATATCGCCTGACGGTAGCAGTCGGTGCGGCCCCTGCGCTGCTAGAGACGATGAGTCCGGATGGCGCGTTTGATTATGTGCAGTATTGCGACTACATCAATCTGATGACCTATGACATGCGCGGCAGCTGGACGCATTTAGCCAGCCACCACAGCAATCTGCTGGGTTATACCGCACCAAACGGGACCCTGTCGGCGCAGGAAAGTGTCAATTACATGCTGGCCAAAGGGGTGCCGGCTGAAAAATTGGTGCTCGGGTCCGCGTTTTACAGTCGCAATTGGACCGGGTTTCCGGCAGGCACCGCGGCGCCACTGGCCACGCCGGCGGAGAGCCTCGGCGATCACACCAGCAACTACAATGAGCTCGCGCCACTACTTGCGGCCCATCCGGAAAACGTGTATTGGGATGAGGAGGCCAAGGCCCCGTATTATTTTGACGGCCAACGCTTTTCTTCCTATGATGATGCCCGCTCCATGGCGGCCAAGGCGCAATACGTGGTCGTCCATGGCTTGCGCGGCCTGATGTTTTGGGAATCCTCATTGGATCTGACCGGCACGTTGGTCGATGCGGCGGCAGCAGTCTTTGCCGCCGCGCGGTAGAAAGGAGGCGCTGGGATGCGCAAACGAACGAAACTTTTGGCCTTACTATTGGTCGCGCTCTTTATGGGCCTGGGATTGGTCTACACCTTCGCCGATCGCGAGGTGGTGGTCCAAGGCATGACAGACGCCCAGGCGACGCAGGCCCGGCGCCAGGCCAGGCAGGTCTTGGTGAAAAATATCGATGCGGTCAACGCCGGCAGCGTTTCTGAGTATCTGGAGACGGTGCCGCCCAGCAAACGCACCGAAACCGCGGCCCAAATGACAAAGGCCCTGGCCAAGCGCGATGCGACGCTGAAACTGCAGGAATTCAAAGTGCAAAAGCAGACGCGCACCTCGCTGATGGCGAAGGTCGATCAACTGCAGACCACCACCAAAACAGGCAAGAAACAGATTCTTGAATCGACAATTGAATTCGTCAATCAGGACGGGGCTTGGTACATTAAAAAATCGTTGCTGGTCAATCTCATTAAGGCGAACTGATACGGAGTGGGACAACTGTCGCTTTTGGCCCACGACACTGCTGTCACTGAAAGGAAGGCCGAATTCAGTTGCATTCTATTGTCTCGACTTTTTGTCAAAATAAAAGGAGTTCACTCATGGTCACGATCAATATTGATGCTTTACCGCAAGACTTGCGCACAGGCGCCACCGAATTAGCGGATGAAATCGGGTTTCAGATCGGTGAGACCGGGCTGGCCATTACGGCGACCTCGGCCCAGACGCTGACGGTTCAGCTGACTAACGGGCAGGCCGCGATCGGCTACCCCTTCCGCGCCGCCTTTTTCCGCGGGCTGAACGCCTTGGTGCAAGCTGCACGCACCGGGGCCGACCTGACGCTTGACGAAACGCCGCAGTTCACGACGACGGGCCTGATGGTCGATATGTCGCGCAACGCCGCGTTGTCGCTGGGCGGGCTGAAAAAGATGATCCGCCTGTCCGCCAAGCTTGGGCTCAATTCATCGCTGCTTTATATGGAAGATGTTTACGAGGTCAAAGCCTATCCGTACTGGGGTTACCAGCGGGGCCGCCTGTCGCAGACCGAGTTAAAGGCCGCCGATGACTATGCGGATGCGCTGGGCGTTGAGCTGATTCCCTGCATTCAAACACTGGGTCATTTGCTCAACCCGATGCGCTGGCCGTTCATGAATCAGATGATCGACATGCCGGGCATCCTGCTGGTCGGCGAGGACAAGACGTACGATTTTTTGGCCACCATTTTGAAAAACGCCATGGCGCCGTTTCGCACGAAGAAGATCCACATCGGCATGGATGAGGCCCATGCGCTGGGCCGTGGCCGCTATCAGGATCAACATGGCCCTGTCGATCAGACCACGATCATGCTCGAGCATGTGAATCGGGTGATCGCTCTCACGGAAAAAATGGGGCTTGAGCCGATCATGTGGAGCGATATGTGGTTCAATGCCGCCGGGTATGGCTACGGCGATCCAAAAACTGTTTTCCCGGCGAAGGTCAAAGATCAGATTCCAAACGTCAATTTGATGTACTGGGATTATTACAACAATTCCCAGGAAAACTATGAAACGGTTTTCCGCCTGCACCAGCAGCTGGGCGTGCCGGTCAGCTTTGCCACCGGCGTTTGGACGTGGAACGGCTTGGCCCCGAATTACGGCAAGACCATGCAGACCATGAAGGCTGGCATGACCGCCGCGAAAAATGTGGGGCTGGATACGGTCTATGCGACGATGTGGGGCGACGACGGCGGGGAAACACCATTTACCGCAGGCGCGCTGGGCATTCAGTATTTTGCGGAACAAATCTATCACCAAGCGGCGCCGGGCGCAGCCGCTTTGGCCACGGCCTTTGCAACCTATCAGCAAAAAACGGCGGCCACCTACCTGCTCCTGGATCAATTCGATCAGTTGCCAGAATTGACGGCCGGCAATCCGGATGCCACGAATCCCAGCAAGGTCGTGCTTTACGAAGACTTACTGCATCCGCTTTTTGCCAAAAATCTGGCCAATGTGGACCTGCTTGGACACTACACCCAATTGGCGGCGTCCTTGGCGGCGGCCTCGACGACCCCAGATGATGACGACCTGATCGCGTTTTACCGCGCCTTGGCGCAGGTGCTGGCGACGAAGGTGGCGGTGATGGATCAGATTCGGCAAACCTATGAAGCTGGAAACAAAGCGGCGATGCGGGTTGTCTTAGCCCGCCTGCCAGAATTGGCCGCCCAGTACCGCACACTGCAGCAGGCCCACCGCGCCGTTTGGTTCAACATCAACTCGCCGTTTGGTTGGGAAGTGATGGATGTGCGGTATGGCGGCCTGATTCTCAGTTGCGAGACAGCGGCTTGGCGGCTTCAGCAGTGGTGCGACGGCCAGGCAGCCCAATTGGCCGAGCTGGACGAGCCGCAATTATTGTTAGGTCAGCCAACCGCAAGCTCAGTCGGCCGCGGGTTGTACGCCGATACGGTCACCGTCAGCAAGCTTTCCGGGGTCTGATCGCTGGCGCGAAAAATCGCGACAAAATTTTTGCGAGGCTCTAAGTTGACACTGAAAAGGTTTCCACAGTAAAATGGTTTATGACCTCATCTCAGTGGCGGAAACCGGATATATAGACCACTGAACTGGTTATCGATTAATCTAAATGTTATCAATAAATAATGTCTGATGTGTTTGAGGGGAAAGGGGCGCACAAAATGCATACGACTGAGCCGCGTGGTATTGTCAAATTTTCGTTGAATCTGGGGACCATTCTGCTGTTTGCAATCAAGGTGCAAGTGCTTTTTCTCGCGTACACGCTTCGCGGGGCAATCGTCGCCGGGCTGTTTCCAGCGCTGGCCAGTGCCGTGAAGATTCTGCTTCGGCGCTTTGAAGCAGGGGGCAAACCAATGACCCATTTCACGGGGCCCACTGCGACGTTCAAGGCGCTGAATACGGAATTCGGCGGCTTTTGGCGCGCCTCCTTCAAAGAGGCCAACGCGCTGTTGTACCTGGATTTTGGGGTGCTCGCCGTGCTGTGGCTGGACCTTGGCGTCAATCGCGTTTTGATCAAATCCGCCCCGCTTCAATATGGGCTGATCGTGCTCCTTGTGATGGCGATGATCTACACACTGTATATTTTGACGATCTACGGGCGCTATGAGCTGCATTTTTGGCAGTATTTTCGCCAGGCCTTCGTGATCTCGATCGCGCATTTCAGTGACACGCTTGCGATTCTCGTTGGGACCGTCGTGGCGACCGCGCTATTGACGCTGTTTCCCGCGCTTTCGCTGGTGGCCTTGGTGCCCCTGTATCTGACGCCGATGGTTTGGTTCTCGCTGCATGCGTGCCAGTATGTTGAGACCGTGATCGGGAGTGCCGCTCATGAAAATGTCTAAGCATTTGCCCCAATGGCAGCCAAAAAAGCTGATGACGATGTACTGGGCCTTTCTCGTCGCGGCTTTTTTGCTACCGGTGATTCTACTGACCATCAACTGGGTCGTCACTGAAACGCGGCGCCAGCAAAATGCAGTGGTTACCGCCCAGGACCGCGCCTTGAATCAGGTGGCAGGCAATCTGGATAACAATATGGCCCATTTGATCACCGCAGCCCATCAGATCGCGCTGGACCCCAGTTTTGCGAAGATTCCGCAAAACGTGACGGATTATCAGGCGATTCAGGATGCGCTGGGGCGCTATAACCTGTCGTCCAGCCTGATCGACCAGACCTGGGTCAACGTGTTTCGCACGCCGGGGACGCTGTACACGGTCAAGGGTACCTATAGCCTGGACGACGCGGCCGCGAAATACGGCCTGATGCCCACCAATTTGTCGAGCCGGCAAAAACAGGCGATGATGCGCGACGCCAATCCCGAATTGTTTATCACACCGGCGCTTGCGGAAGGCCAACAGGATCAAATGACCCTGATGGTGCCGCTGATGCCGATGTCGGGCGAGCAAAAAGGGGTCGTGTATTTTTCCCTGAATCCCGTCGACATTCACGACATTTTGACCAGTGGGACCTCCAGTGACAGTCAGGTGATCGGCCTGACAGTTAACGACCGGACGCTCCAGCTCTCTAGCCCCACGCTCGCGGAGACGCCGCTGAAGGGCCTGCTCGGGCAAAAATACCAGCAGACCTACCGCTTGGCGGATGGCCATCAGCTCAGCGTGCACCGCAAGGCCAGCAGTACCGGCCTGTTTGAGGTGGTCTCGTATACCTTGCCGCCGTCCTTGTGGGTGCCATTGCGCGGCTTTTTCATCCATTACCTGTGGCTGTTTGGCATTCTGCTGACCGGCGGCCTCGTGCTGATCTCATTTTTCGCCAAACGCCAATACGCCGTGATCTCGGGACTGGAAAAGATCCTGCCGACCCCAGGCTTCAATGGCGATGGTGCAGGCGATGCGACTGAGGAAAAACGGCTCCAGCTGGCGATCGAGAATTACATCAACAATCACCAAAGCCTGATCTCGGCCTCAAAGGCGCAACTGCCCTTTGTCCGCAATCAGATTCTGCAATTGATCTTGAACGGGCGGGTGACGGATCCAGAAGTCGTGGGCCGCTTCTTGAAAACAGGTGCGATCGCCCTGCCATATCCGCATTTTGTTGTCGCGCTGGCGGATCAACCCGCCGAGTGGAACAGCAAAGGCGACGAACCGCTGGCGGGGACTAACTTCACCGCCTTGTTCATGCATCGTGTCAGTGAGGCGCAGGTGGTGGTCTTGCTGAATTTTGCCAGCGGCGAGGATCCGGTGGCGCTGCTGGACGAGATCCGGGACCGCACCCCGTTTGTCCATGCCAAAACGGCGCTGTTTATCAGTCGCACGATCGACCAACTGGCGGATCTGCATGAAGCCTATATCGAAGTGGTTTCCATGCAAGTCACCGCGCGGCCGGCCGAAGGGGACAATGTGCGCTACACCGCGACGGCCGATGTGACAGCCAATGCGGAGAACCCGTTTGATTTCAATAACGAACTGAAGCTGGATAACAGCCTGCTCCAGGGTCATTTTGAACCGGCACGTGAGGCGTTTGAGGTGCTGTTCAATTTGGCGAGCCAAAGTTATGACCCGCAGGACCGGTTCGACATCGGCATTTCCAACCTGATCTCCCGGGTGCTCAAGGCCGATTATGAAAAACACGCAGAGGTCAATGAAACCCTGGTGCATTCCCTGCGCACGATCTCGTCGTTGAGCCAGTTGCACGGAATTCTGCTGACGGCGATCAAAGACATTACCTCTGCCTCGACAGCCGATTCCGGCGCGTCGAGCGCCGAGGAGGATGTGGCTAGCCAGCTGAAACAGTATGTGACTGATCACGCTTGTTCGCCGACCTTGTCGCTGGTCGATGTGGCGGATCATTTTGGCTTTTCGGTGCCGTACACCAGCCGCTACATCAAGGAGATCACCGGTAAGACGTTCACGGCCTTCGTCACGGAACACCGACTGCTCAGCATTCAGCGCGCCTTGATCACCACCACGGCGCCGATCAAATCGATCATTGAGCAAAATGGGTACTACGATGTGGCCAACTTTACTCGCAAATTCAAGAAGATGACCGGGGTGACACCGGGCGAGTATCGCCGCATGCATAATGCCGCGGATCGCGTGGCCCAAAGCAGCTGATCATGCCGGATTGTTTCTTGTGAAACATAACACCTAGCTAGCAAAAATAGCGCGCCGCTACCTGTGCTTTTGCACAAGTGACGACGCGCTATTTATTAGGGAGAAACGGGTGCCTATCAACTGAGGATGCGGCCGCTTAGGGAGGCGGGACGCACCCTGTAGTCGGGCTCCAGCTCGCATGGTGGAAACATCTAGGCGTCTCAAGCACTCGGTGGCAAGGGACACCACCAAGCACTTGAGCCGACCTAGCTGTTCCACCATCCCGCGAGCTTCCGCACCCTGTAGTCGGGCTCCGGTGCGCATGGTTGAGACAACTTGGTACGCCAAGCACTCGGTGGCAAGAAGCACCACCAAGCGCTTGGCTAGCCTACCTGCTCGACCATAAGCGCGCACCTCCGCACCCTGTAGTCGGGCTCCAGCTCGCATGGTGGAAACATCTAGGCGTCTCAAGCACTCGGTGGCAGGGGACACCACCAAGCACTTGAGCCGACCTAGCTGTTCCACCATCCCGCGAGCTTCCGCACCCTATAGTCGGGCTCCGCGGGGCAGGGGTGAGTCATCTAACTGGTCCCGTCACTCGGGGCGAGGTGCGCCCCAAGCGCCAGGCCCAAGTTAGCTGCTCACCCCTAAACGCCCCGCTTCGCACCCTGTAGTCGGGCTCCAGCTCGCATGGTCGGGACGTCTAGCTGTCTCGTGTACTCGAGGCGAAGGGCGCCTCAAGCACCCGAGCCAAGCTACCCGCCCGACCATCCCGCGAGCTTCCGCACCCTAGGCGTTTTTTGATTCAAATGCGTTTTCGATTGCGGCGAGGGAGACTTCAGATGTTGAGGTAAAGTTCAGGTCCGCTTCGTGCAGGATCTTTGGATCGCCGATGCCGACGGAAAATTCACCGGCCGCGTTGATCGCCTGAATGCCGGCGACGGCGTCTTCCAGCCCGACTGCTTCGCTTGGCTTGATGCCGACTAATTCGGCGCCTTTCACGAAGATCTCCGGATCGGGCTTGCCGTGGCTCAGTGTGGCGGGGTCGACCATCGCATCAAAATAGTCGGCTAGGCCAAGGCGGGCGAGAATCGTCGGGGCGTTTTTCGAGGCAGAGGCCAAGGCGAGTTTGTAATCCGCCGCCTTGAGCGCCTCGAGAAAGGCCTGCATGCCTGGCAAAATATCGGCCGGGGTCATGTTCGCCAGCAGCCCGACATACTCGTTGTTTTTCTCCGTGGCAAGCGCCTCTTTTTCGGCCGGGGTGAAATCATTTTCCCGGTGGCCATGGCGCAAGATCACTTCCAGGGACTCCATGCGGCTGATGCCTTTCAGTGCCTCATTGACTGTTGGATCGATCGTGATGCCGATGCGTGCGGCGCAAGCTTTCCACGCCTGATAATGATATTGGGCGGTGTCGGTGATCACACCGTCGAGGTCAAAGACAAAACCTTTGAGCATTTGTTTCTCCTTTCTATTTTGCCCGCCAAGCTGCTGGTAAGGCGACGTTCAGCGGTGTTTCCTGCAGCGTGGTCTCCTTGCCATACAACGTCAGGGGCGTCGGCTTGGTGGCGGTCAGGGTGACGGTCTCTGCGGTCACCTTTACCTGAATGTTCGCGCCGCGATAGTTGATGCGGAACTGATAACCTTGCCAGCTGGCCGGCAGCCCCGGATTCAGGATCAGTTCCGGGCCGTCTGAGCGCAGGCCGCCGAAGCCATACACGATGTTCAACCAGGCCGCCGCGATGGAGGTCGTGTGGAGGCCATCGCGGGTGTTGCGATTGAAGTTGTCCAGATCCATGCGCGTGGCAAAGCCAAAGAAGTTGATCGCGTCATCGAACTTGTGCAATTCCTGCGCCAAGATCGAGTGAATGGAAGGGGACAGCGAGGATTCGTGGATGGTCCGCGGGGTGTAGTAATCGTAGTTGAGCCGCTTGGACCGCGCCGTGAAGTCTTGGTTATAAAGAAACTGGAACATCAGGACATCCGGCTGTTTGATCATGTCGTTGCGGAACAGGCGGTCATAGGACCAGTGATCGTACAGCGGAAAATCAGTGACCGGAATCTTGTCGACATCGATGTGTGGCAAATCATAAAACCCCTGTTGTTGCTCGATCATGCCGTTGGTGTCGCCGAGAAAGACCATGTGATCGCTGGCGTCTTGGAAGTCGGTGAGCTCCTCATCGGAAACACCGGTTTTTGCCACCAGGTCGGCATAGGCTGCCGGATCTGTTTTTGCCAGGCGCTGGGCGGTCTCAATGGTGAATTCAAAAGTCTTGAGCGCCATGTAATTCGTGTAGGCGTTGTGGTTCGTCATCACTTGGAACTCATCGGGCCCCATCACGCCATAGAAGCTGAATTCATGCTTGCGGTTCCAGGCGCCGCGCGAGTACAGGAAGCGCGAGATCTCGACCAGCATCTCGATGCCATGGGTGTTGAGAAACGCCGTGTCATCGCTGAGGTGCGCATAATGCCAGATCGCGTAGGCAACTGCAGTGCTGGGCTGCAATTGGGTGTTGGCGTGCTGCCACAGAGACGTGGATTCGTCGCCGTTGATCGTGGAGATCGGGTAGCTGGCCCCTTCGCAATCCACCATTTTCGCCCGGCGCTTGGCCGCATCCAGGGTCGAGTAGCGGAACTCGACCAGATTTTTCGCCGCCTTGAGGTCGTTGAACAGGTAAAATGGCAGGCACATCGTTTCCGTGTCCCAGAAGGCGAGGCCGCCATATGCCTCGCCGGTCAGGCCCTTGGCGCCGATGTTGTTGGTCGGGTCCTGGCCATGATAGGTCTGGGCCATTTGAAAAATACAGTAGCGGATGCCTTGTTGGTCAGCGACATCGCCTTCGATCTGAATGTCATTTTTCGCCCAAAAATCATCCCAGTACCCGGTCTGCGTTTTCAGCGCCGTCGCATAGTCGGCCTGGGCCGCGCTGGTGGTAAGGCCGCGCTGCCAGATCGCGTCGTTGGCGACCGCTTCGTCTTTTTCAACGATATTCGTGACCTGTTTGGTGAAGGTAAGCGGCTCGTTGGCGGTCAGTGGCAGTTCATAGGCGGTGCCGACAACGCGCGTCTGGTCAAGTGGTGTGCTGGTCGTCGGCGTGGCGCCGGTGAAGCTGACCTTGGCGAGGGTGAAGACACGCTTGCGGGAGGTGCGGGTCTTGCCCAAAATGCCAAATGCCGTCAGCTCATTGAAGTCGCGCACATCTTCCCAGTGTGGATCGGGATCGGCGCCATGGCGGGTGTCAAAATCGACGCGCGAGGTCAGCGTCGCACTGCCGGAAAAATTCAGCGGCGTGAGGGTGACTTGCTGATAGGCGCTGCTGGCATCGACCATGGAAATGAAGCGGGTAAAGGTCAGCTGGACTTGGCGACCGTCTGCCAGCTCCCAAACGAAGCTGCGGGTCAACACGCCGTTGCGCAGGTCGAGCTGGCGGGTGAAGTCGCTGACCGTCGCCTGGTGCAGATCGAGGCGCTCGCCATCGATCTCAAGGCTCATGGCCAGCCAGTTATCCGCATTGACCATAAAGTGGCCGCGTTTTTGAATCCCGGCGTACTGAATGCTCGGGTCCTCTGCGCCGTATTCATAGACACCGTTGAAGTAACTGCCGATCAGCGAATCGCCTGTGTAGTCTTCGTCAAAAAAGCCGCGTGCCCCGCTGTATTCATTGGCGAGTGAAAAAATCGACTCCGCCACGCGGCCATGTTTTGGATCAAAACCGGCTTCACTGACGGTCCAGGGATCGACGGTGAAGTAGCGGTCTGCAATTTTTGCCATCCTAGTTTTCCTCCACTTCGGGTTGTTCTTGTCCTGCTTTGATCGTGACGCTGTAATGCCGGCCGTGATAGCCGACGTGAAAACGCATCGCGCGCCACTGCGGCGGGAGCTGGTTCTTGAATTCAAGCTGCCCATCGCGCACCTGCATCCCGGCAAAGCCGCGCATCGCGACCAGCCAGGCGCCCCCATTTGCGGCGGGGTGGGTGCCGCCGATGTAGATCGACCCAGCCCAGTGTTTGGACTGCCCGGTCAGATCCACCGTTGCCGTTTTGACGAAAAAGTCGTGGGCGGCGTCCCCCAGCCCAAGCCGCGCCGCTTCGATCGCGTACATACTCCAGCTGAGCGAGGAGCCATGCTCGGTGCGCGGCTCATAGTAGGCATAATTTTGCTGGTGGGTTTCAGGGGAATAGTCTTGCGGGAAAAGCGCGAGCATCATCATCACATCGGCCTGCTTGATCACCTGTGTCTGCGAGGCTACGCCATACGCGCCGCCCCAATATTCACGCGGATCCAGCAGCCGGCTGCGCACGGCCTCGACCGTGGTGTCTTCGAGGCCAAAATAACCGTCGAATTGGGCGATCACGCCGTCTTTGACCAGCGGCTGTTTCAACTTCGGCAGGCTGGCCGCGATCAATTGTGGCAAGGCGGCGTAATGAAGCTGGTCGAGCATTGTCTTGAGGGCGGTCGGGGCCTGTTTTTGCAGCCAAGCGATCACCGCAAGCGCCGCGCGCCAGGTCTCCTCGATGATCTTGTTGGTGTAGGCGTTGTTGTTGACGCGTTCGTGGTATTCGTCCGGCCCGATGACGTCATCGCAAACGATCGTGTCATCCAGCAGGCCCTGTTTGACGTAATCCAGGTAAAAACGGGCACATTCCAGAATCACTTCGGCGCCGCCGGACAACAGCAGTTTCGGATCGTTCAGCCACTGGGCAGTCTGCCAGATCGACAGCGCGATCGCCCCGGAAATGTGGACCTGTTTGTCCCGAAAATACGTCCGCATCGGCCGCTTTGTGAATACATCGGTGACATTGAAATCGGAGGTGGCGTCAAAGCCATTCTCCTGGCTTTCCCAGGCGTAAAACGCGCCTTGGAAACCGTAACTAGCCGCTTTTTGCTTCGCCGCTTGCAGCCCGCGGATCCGGTAGCCCACCAAACTGCGGGCCGTTTCGGCATCCGTCGCCAGGAAAAATGGCAACATGAACATTTCCGTGTCCCAGAAAATGGCGCCTTTGTAGGTTTGCCCGGACAGGCCGCGCGCGGGAATCGACTGATCCGCAACGCCATGCGGGGCGATCGCAAGCAGCTGATAGAGGCTGTAGCGCAGGGCCCGCTGATCATCGACCGGGCCGTCGATCGCGATATCGCTTTGCGCCCACCACTTGGCCCAAACGGCTTCATGCGCCGCCTGCCACGTGGCGAAATCACTGGCCTTTACCCCGCGCATCGCCAGGGCAATCGCGTTGTCGTCGCGCTCAGTCTCGCTGACGCCGAAAAAGACGGTCAGGGTGACCGGCACGTTTGCCGTCAGGTGTAGCTGATAATTGCGGAACAAGCCGGTCGTGGCGCGCTCGATGCTGGATTCAGCCGGCGCATCCAGGAATTGCTTCTGCCAAACGGCGATCGGGACACATTTTTCCCCGGTCCGGGCGAAGACGCAGAACGTGTCATCTTGGACGGTCTGGGCGTAGTGGAATAAATGCGGCCCGTTGATGTCCCACACATCGTGATCGATGCCGGCGCGCAAGGTGAAGTCCCCGGCAAAATCCGCCTCGACGTGATATTGCAGCGCGCCGTAATGCGTGGCGGCGGCGCTCAAGAAGCGCTCGCTGGTGATCGTCACGGTACCTTCAGGGGCTTGGAAAACTGTGTGGCGGCTCACCTTGGCATGCTGGCAATCCAGGGTCATCGTGTGCGTCAGCGGGGATTGTTTGAGCACGCTGAAGGCCTGATCGCCGCGCGTCAGGGTGATCGCCATTGGGTCCGGGGCGTTGACGGTCTCACGCCATTTGTCGCCATTGCGGTCATACACGCCGCCGAGGTTCAAGGCGACCAGTTGTTTTTTGCCATACTCTTCAAGGACGCCGCGGTAGCCCATATAGCCGTTGGCGAGCATGAACCGGTTGCCCAAGCCATTGAGATCCTCGGGGTCGTAACCGGTCTGTGTAAATAGCCAATCCGAATTCATTGTCTCCTCCTAGTTAGGTTCATGCAGCCCGTACTGCATTTGGCTCAACGCGCGCGACGATCTGTTTGAAGATCAGGGACTGCAGCCAGATGCAAACGCCGAAGCCCAGGAACGTGAACCAAAAGATCAACGTCCAAATGCCAACGCTCCCGGCCATCAATAAGATCAGTGGAAAAACAGACGCAAGCACCAATAGCGCGCACCAGCCGACGTGATGCAGCAAAATGATCAGCAGATTGTGCGTCGCGTGGCCGATCGTTTCGGTGTATCGACTGAGATACGGCGGCAGCATGCTCAAGATCGCCAAGGCAAAAATGGCAAGGACGATCAAGAGATTGCCGAACACGAGATGCAGCACGACCGGCAACTTGATCAGATATTTCAGGTCAAAGAACAAAACAAGCAGTACCGCCGCCACGATCAGGCTCCAGGCAACACCTTGCTTCAGATTGGCCTTGAAATAGTGCCAGTAATCATGGATGACCTTGGTCTCCTGATTATCGTAAATGCGCGCCATCACGGCATTGCCAGCCATGAGCGAGGCCCCGATCGTCACAACTGGCAAGCTGGTGAGCAGCATGCAGAAGTGCAGGAGCCAGACGTTGGTGACATTTTCCAGAAGCCGCATGAAAGAGCTGTTGTATGAAAGAATCTGTTTCATGATTGATCTCCTATTTGAAAAGGGTGCGGAGCGGGGTGTTGCCTTTACCTTGCAAAAAGGCGAGGCGGGTTCAAAACAAAAATGTTTTGTCCACAGCCTCGCCAGTCTGTCCGCTTTACAGCAGTATTGGTTTACTTATTGATGGTCTTTTCGTAGCGGTCATAAGCCGTCTTTTGAATCTTGACAAAGTCCTTGAGACCCATCTGATTCAGCTTGGAAATGTAGCCATCCCATTCCTTATCAACGCCGCCCTTGGTGACCCACTTCGAGGACATCTGGGTGACATAGCTGCTGATATCGGTGTATTGCTGGGACGTGGTCTGCAGTTCTTCAGGCGAGAAGGTGACATTCGGGAAGGCCGGACGCGCATATTGCTTGTATTGCGCATCGAGCTGAAGCTTGGTGTAATCCCCGTTGTCCTTTGGCAGGATGACTTTCTTGTCAAATGAAGGATCGGAGTACTTCGGCCCAAAGTCGCGGAAGGAGTTGGTCCAGGCAAAAATATCACTGGATTGGCCCTTTGGCGGGGTGAGGACTTGGATGTCGCCGTTGTCGAGTTTCTTGGTCCCAACGCCGAACGAACCGTAGTAGGTCTGAATTGTGGCATCGTTGGTGTAGTACTTGTCGGCCCACTTCATCAGCTTGTCGACGTTCTTGGCATGCGTGGTCACAAGGAACTCATTGCGAGAATAGTTCCAGTGATCTGGATCTGAGTTGACGTAGCGGTTGCCATCAGGGCCTTTCAGCGGCGGCAATGCGACATACTGACTCGCGTTGGCACCGAAGATCGCATCTGCGGTCCAGCCGGCTGCAACCCCAACGATCGCGGTCTTGGCCTGAACCTTGGCTTGCGCCTGAGAAACATCTTCCGTGAAGATCTGTGGATCGATCAAACCGTTCTTATAAGCAGAGGCCATCCAGGAGATACCCTCTTTGTAGTTATCCGTGGTCGGCTGATAAACAGGGGTGTCGCCATCCATGACCATGTTTTGCGCAGAGGTGTTTGGTGAAGTGATGCCAAATGGCTGGATGAAGTTCAAGATCGCGTCATCGTTGCCGGCGCCATAAGGAATCTCGTCTTTTTTGCCGTTGCCGTTTGGATCGTCGTTCTTAAACGCGGTCAGGACTTTGATGAAGTCTTGATACGTGTCAGGCATCTTGAGGCCGAGCTTATCAAGCCAGGTCTTGTTGATGAACAGCTGGTTGGTGATCGTTGGCCGCATCGGGGACTTCTTTGGCAGGCTGTAGATATGGCCATCAGGTGAGGTGACCATGGCCTTCAAAGCCGGATCCTTTTCAAAAGCCTTCTTCAGATTCGGCATATCCTTGTCGATGTAATCTTCAAGTGCGATGAAGCTGTCCTGGTTCTTCGCAACTTCCGCGTCAGTCAAGCAGATATCGCCCCAGAAAGCATCGGGCAGATCACCGCCGGACATGACAACGGACTTCTTGTCGCCCCAGTCGGAGTTCAAATAAGTATTCCATTTAACCTTGATCTTCGAGTCCTTTTCCGTCTTGGCGACGAAGCCCTTCAGGAAGTCGTTCCCCCAATCGGACCAACGGACTGTGGCAATCGTATATGATGGCGTACCGGAAGTGGTCGTTTTGTCAGCGGATTTGTTGCCACAAGCGGCAAGCATGAGCACACTGGCAGCGGCCAAAAGACCGGCACTGAGCAATTTCTTACTCAATTTCATGACTGTATTTCCTCCCCTAATTGAAATTCCCTAATTACCCTTTAACTGAACCTAACATAACGCCCTGGTTGAAGTATTTCTGCAAAAATGGATACAGTGCCATGATCGGCAAGGTGGAGATCACGATCGATGCGTATTTCATCATGTCTGACAACTGTTGAAGCTCGGCTGCCAGCTGCCCGGTGGTGTTGCCGGCCAGTTGCTGATTGGAGATCAAGATGCGCCGCAAGATGAGCTGCAATGGCTGCAGGTTCTCGTTTTGCAAATAGATCAACGCGTTGAACCACTGATTCCAGATCCCAACGGCCGTCCATAACCCGATGACCGCAAGCACCGCCTTAGACAACGGTAACACGATACGCGCAAAATAGCGGAAGGTTCCTGAACCATCCAACTGGGCCGCTTCCCAGAGACTGTCAGGAATGCTGGACTGGAAGAACGTTCGCGCCACGATGATGTTGTAAGGTGAGACAGCGAACGGAATGATCATGACCCAGAAGTTGTTGACCAAGCCAACACTTTTGACGGTCAAATAGATCGGGACCAACCCGCCGCTGATGAACATCGGAATGACGTAAAACACGTTCAACCATTTACGCCCGCTCAGATCTTTGCGAGACAGTGCGTAGCCGGCTGGAATGTTGACCAGCAGGCCGAACAAGGTGCCAATCGCCGTGTACAAAATGGTGTTGAGATAACTGCGCCAAATGATCGGTTGTTCAAACAGCGCGTTGTACCCTTTAAACGTCCATTGCCGCGGCCAGAACCAGACCTCACCGTTCGCCACATCAGCAGGATTACTGAACGACGCAATGATGATGAACCAGAGCGGGTAGATGATCGCGAGAATCATGAGTGCAGCGACAACGTAGATGATGATCTGAAAGGCCAAGTCTTTGCCGGCCGGTTTGACGTGCATGTGTTTTTCTCGCGGCTTTTTAGAAAGCGACATTGCCATTTTTCCCCCTCCTTATCAAAATAGTGTCGTATCTGTGGTCTTTTTCGAGATCCAGTTGACTGCCAGCAGTAAGATCACGTTGATGACGGCCTGGATTATTCACCTCGGTATTTGGGACATGAAATCGCATCTGGCCGGTCTGAAAGCAACGTTTGGAGCGTTGCGA
>NZ_RHOG01000027.1 GCF_003946405.1 Lacticaseibacillus yichunensis
CGAACACAGAAGTTAAGCTTCTCTACGCCGAGAGTAGTTGGTGGGTAACTGCCTGCGAGGGTAGGAAGCCGCCGCGCTTTATTCCGGTTTAGCTCAGTTGGTAGAGCACCTGACTGTTAATCAGGTTGTCGTCAGTTCGAGCCTGACAACCGGAGCTAACAAAGTCAGCCTTTCGAGGTTGGCTTTTTTGTTTGCAAATTTTCACTGCAGATGATCCGGGTGAAGGCGCATCGAACAGAAATTGATGCAGGCAACGAAACCGGCGTTACCGAATGCCATTGTTCTGAGGCTAAAGACTAGCATCAGAAGCACGCTCATTGGGAAAGGATTACGAGCGCCCAGCCGGTGTGGGCTGAAACACACGTTGCAGTTGTGGATCGAAGAGTCCTGTTGTCTACAAGACAGAAGCATGCCAAACAAAAAGTGCCCCGAATGCTGATCAATCAACATTCGGGGCACTCATGGGAAAAACTCTGCTGCCGGCTAAAGGACTCGAACCTTCGACCCTCGGTTTACGATACCGATGCTCTACCAACTGAGCTAAGCCGGCATTTCGTTGTCGCAACAACAAGAATGATTATACAGGAATCTCAAAATGCTGTAAAGGCCTTTTTGAGGGCGTTTTGCGCGTGTGGGTCAGGCTTTTTAGTTCCATGAGAAAAGCAGCGTTGTCGGACGAGTACGCCAGGCTTTTCAGTTGATTTCATTATTAGAAAAGCCCGGTAACACATGGCCGGCTGTCGCCTTTGTGATACTATAAAAACGGAAGCGGCCACCTTTTCAGAAACACATCGTGAATGCGACAACCTCTGTTGAGGAAAAGTGTGCGTTCAAGGCGATGTAGACCACATGCGCGTTTTTCTTGCGTAGCCGGTCAACCAGTCAACGAGACGCCAGTTAAAAACAATTTTTTGCGCAACCAGAGACTGGAAGGGTCTGCGTAATCTATCAAGCACAGTAGATAAGCCCAAGGCCAACTTGGGCGGGCACAAATACGATGCCTGATGCAGGGCATCATTTCTGGGGGAGAGATCATGGCAAAACGGGGTAAAGGGCGGCAGAATTCAATACTTGGACTGGCAGTGGTCATCATCATGGCGTTGGTCGGCGGCGGGGCGCACCTTCTGAATTCGGGCGGGTCGCAAAATGCCGCACCGGCCGGCACGACTGCGACTACAGGGCAAACGCAGAACCGAAGCGATAAAGAGGAGTACGCTTACCTCGCCAAACTCGATTATCAAAATAATAGTGAGCCGGTGATCGAGCTCGCAAAGAATAAGAGCGGCCTTGACGCTGCCACCTGGAATGGGCCGCGCATTGTGTATGGAAATCTCGATCAACTCAACCGGACAACGACGAATATCGGCTATCTAAACCGGCAGACACTGATCAAGTCTGCCGGTCGGCCCCGCCAGACGTGGCAGCCAACGGGATGGCATAATCGAACCAGCTATGTCGATGGCAAGCAGGTCAATCGACAGAACCGCGGGCATCTGATCGCCTACACGCTTTCAGGCAACCTGAACAACGACGGGCAATACGCGTCTGGTAACATGGGCTCTAGTGATAATCCGAAAAATCTTGCCAGCCAGACCGAATACGCGAATCAGGTCCTAATGCAACCCTATGAGCAACAGGCACGCGATGCAATCGCCAGTGGGGAGAAGTTGATTTATGAGGTCACCACGGTCTTTCGCGGCAACGAGCTCATGCCGCGTGGTTACTGGCTGCGTGCCTTGACGACAGATGGCGACCTCGATTTCAATGTGTATATTTTCAACGTGCAAAATGGTATCCGGTATGACTATGCGACAGGGCGCAGCGTGGTGGATAACAAGGTCGTCGTCAAAGAGGAGGACTAGCAAGCCAATCGCATACGCGGACTGCGACGCTCATTTTTCTTGGCCTTATCTAGAGGCCATCTTGAACACGACCGGGTAACCCGTCAAGTATGCCGCAAAGGCCCAGCGCACCGGTGACACAGCAGCCATTGACCACCCTTGGACCACCCTTGCTCCCGAAGTGGTACTTCGGGAGCTTTTTTCATCTCTGCGGCAAGCAAAAAACGCGCCAGCCGACTCGACCGGACGCGTTTATCGCCACTACTGCGTTAGTTTTTGAACCGCAACTTCGGCAGATCGACATGCGGCACATCCTTGAGATGTTGCCAAAAGATTAAGTCGATGCTGTGGTCGGGGTAGGTGTAATAATCGACTTTCATTTCAGTCAGGTCTTTTTGCATGACTGCGAAATACAGCGGTCGCGGGGCGTCCTCGAGTCCTGCGGTGATCACGAAGATGTATTTGACCATTTGTTCAAATAGCGGTTGCGTGAGCCCGACTTCCTGGACGAACGCCATATCGACGTAACTGATCTCATCGGTGTCGCGGACGAGCCCGATGTGTGAAACGGGAAAGCCGCCATAATTGCCTTGACGATCGATGTACCACACCAAGTGTTTGACTTGGCGGATGTCAAATGCGGGTTTATGAAACATAAGGTGCCAAAGCGCCAAAACGAGGTCATCTCCTTTGGTGTATAATCGACTTCATATGAGCGGAGGGATCACATGCAACAAATAAAACGCGCCGCGCTGGTGCTGACCCTGATCTTAGGATTGGGCGCCTGTAGCGCAAACACGACTCAGCAGTCGGCTGAAAGTAGTTCTAGTAGCAGTTCGACGAAGGTGGTCGTCACTAAGAAAAAGTATACCAGAAATGAGCTCGAGCAGCGTTTCGACTCAACGGCTCAGGCGGTGATCGATCCGATCACCGCTGCGGCGGATGGCAAGGGCGGCCAACAAGTCAATGACTTGGCGAAACAGAGTCAGCAGACGCTTGCCACCACGCGCGCCCAGCTTGAAGGCAATCAGACTGAGCCTGCGCTGACCAAGACCTTGATCGAGTATGTCAAACTCAGCAATGACGCCCTGGCGAAAATGCAGGGGAAAAGCCAAAGCGCGTATGATAAGGCGATCAAAAAATTTGTCGATCAGACAAGCGCGATTGCCAAAAAGCATTTCAATAATCGGCTACCACAAGCCTTCAAAGATTATTATAAGCAACGGAACGGCAAATAGCCGCAGGGGCCAGTCAGTGATCACGACAATCACCGACTGGCTTTTTTGATTAAAAATGAAGAAACGTTTGGTTGAGATTAGAGTTCTCTTTTGATAGCGGTTGTTAAATGGCAATAAAACTCATGTAAATTGCGGTCCCAGTGAAATGCGGCTATAATTTTAACATGTGTTTTTTAAGGAAAATCCGGTGCTAAGGCATCTTAGAATGGAGCTTCTCATGTCTAAACAATCGCCAAAAAAGTTCATGGGCCATCCGCGCGGCCTCTTGACCCTGTCGCTCACTGAATTCTGGGAACGGTTCAGTTACTACGGCATGCGTACCATCTTGATCTATTACATCTACTACGCCGTCAGCGAAGGGGGCCTCGGGTTTGATAAGCCGACCGCCTTGTCGATCATGTCGATCTACGGCTCGCTGGTTTATCTGGCCAGCACGATCGGCGGGTTTGTCTCTGATCGTCTGCTTGGCCCGCGCAAGACTGTCTTTTGGGGCGGTGTGCTGATCATGTTCGGCCACATTGTGCTTGCTTTGCCGCTAGCCGCAACCGGGTTGTTCGTATCCATCGCGTTGATCGTTTTGGGGACCGGGCTGCTCAAGCCGAACGTCTCGGAAATGGTGGGCGACCTTTACGCGCCGGAAGATATTCGCCGCGATTCTGGCTTTTCCATTTTCGTGATGGGCATCAACTTCGGCTCACTGTTGGCCCCGCTGATCGTGGCCTGGGTGCAGGATAAGGTCAATTTTCACGCCGGTTTTTCGCTTGCGGCGATCGGCATGTGTATCGGTTTGATCTATTACGTCTGGTCCGGGAAAAAGACGATCAATCCGATCGACAACTTGGCGCCTGATCCATTGCGGCCAGAAGAACTGCGGCCACTACTGAAAAAAGTCGGCCTGGGCCTGGCTGCGCTGGTGGTCGTGCTGGCGGCGATGGCAGGGCTTCACGGCTTGACCATCGAAAATGTGATTCTACTGATCACAATCATCGCCGTGGCCGTGCCGGTCGTTTATTTTGTGATGATGCTGACCAGTCCAAAGGTGACAAAAGTCGAACGCTCGCGGGTCTGGGCCTATGTGCCGCTGTTCATCGCGGCGGTGATCTTCTGGGCGATCGAAGAGCAAGGCTCGGCGGTCCTCGCCACGTTTGCGAACACCCAGGTGCGGCTGAACATTGGCAGTTTCCACATTCTGCCAGGTTGGTTCCAGATGCTCAACCCATTTTTCATTCTCGTGTATGGCCCGCTGTTTGCGCTGCTGTGGGTGCGGCTTGGCAAGCGCCAGCCCAGCTCGCCGAAAAAATTCGTCTACGGCTTGATCTTCACCGCCTTGTCGTATCTGGTGATGGTCGCGCCAGTCGCGCTATTTGGTCCCTATGAAAAAGTCTCGCCGCTGTGGCTAGTGCTGTCCTGGGCGATCGTCGAGGTCGCTGAAATGTTGATCTCGCCAGTCGGCCTGTCCGTCACCACGAAGCTTGCGCCCAAAGCCTTTTCCTCGCAGATGATGAGCATGTGGTTCCTCGCCGATGCGGCCGGGCAGGCGGTGAACGCGCAGATCGTTCGCTGGTACACGCCGCAAACGGAGATCGCCTATTTTGCCGTGATCGCCATTGTGACAGCCGTCTTCGCGGTTGTGCTGTGGCTCTTGTCGCCGCGCATTGAAAAATTAATGGCCGGCGTCAATTAACATCGCTGGTCGCCGCCTCGCTGTCGTGTTAGAATGACGGTACTTTTACCAAGGAGGCGGCGGGCATGCGTATTGCGATCAGCGTCGATGATCATCTCGATATCAACAAAGTCGACGAACATGAGCTGATTCCGCGCCAGGCGGAACTGCTGGTCAAGCGAGGGGTCGCCCTGTATCTCAATGCAGGGGATACCTACAACGATTTTGGCAAGACGCTGGCCTATTTTCGCCGGCTGCAAGAAGCACTTGGCACCGCCGCGCAGGTCCGGTTCATCGCGGGCAACCACGACCTGGTGAACGGCATTTCCTATGAAGAGGCGCAATCGGACGTCGACCCGCTTTATCTGCATGAAAAAACGCTGCGCATTCCGGGCAACGAGACCGTCGTGATCGGCAATAATGGGTGGTATGATTATTCCCTTGCCGAACCCCCGCAGCGCAGCGATGCCGCCTATGCCACCTGGAAGCGGGCCTACTGGATCGATGGCCAGATTCCCCAGCCGGTAAGCGACCGTGAGCGCATGGCGCGGGTGCTGGCCACGACTGAGCAAGCGCTGCTCGCCGCTCAAGGAAAAAGGGTGCTGTATCTCACGCATTTTGTCCCGCATCCCGCGTATATCTATTTCACCGGGCATCGCATGTGGCAAATGGCGACCGCGTTGATGGGGTCCGCGCAGCTCGGCGCCTTGCTTGCGCGATATGGTGTGTGGGCGGCGGCGTTTGGTCATTTACACAAGCGCGATACGCCTTGGCAGCTGGATGGCGTCACTTATTATCACCAACCGGTCGGCTATGGCATGCGACGCCGGTTTGAGTGGCAAAGCCATGACTTCTTCACGGAATGGGAAAAGACGCTGGTGGTGTTGGATGTGTAAGGCTGCAAGGCCCAGTCACGTTGGCATCTTGCAACCTTCTTCCCAAATAGTTTGGCTCCGCCGAGCGGGTAGGGACATCTAGACCTAGTCCCGCCTAAGTACTCGGCGCCGCAGCCTTGTTCTTTCTATTGATTCTTTCGTGAAATCCCTGTACACTGATTAACGTTGACTTAGGTCACGTTTTGGAGGATTAGCGAAGAGGCTAAACGCGACGGACTGTAAATCCGTTCCTTCGGGTTCCTAGGTTCGAATCCTAGATCCTCCATCGTAGCGAATGCATCTGCATTCGCTTTTTCTATATGCTCACCCGATTCGCTTTTGGCTCAGTGCCAAGGCAGGAGGCTCGCTATCAACTGGCAATCGCAGCGCGTTAAGGCAAAACTCAAAGAGATCATTTTCTATCTCGTCTTTGGCGGGCTCACGACCCTCGTCAACATCGCGGCCTTTTGGCTTGGGACAAACTGGCTGCACTGGTATTACCTGGTGGCGAATCTGGTTGCCTGGGTGCTATCTGTCTGGTTCGCGTTTGAGACCAATCGCCGCTGGGTCTTCACGGGAAGCGTTGCGCAAAAAGAATCCACGTCGATTCAACTTTGCCGGTTTTTTCTTGCCCGAGGCGTCTCACTTGTCATCGATATGGGGTGTATGATTGGGCTTGTTCAAGGCATTCGGACAAGTGACCTCACCGCGAAGCTTGTGACCCAGGTCATCGTGGTGATTCTCAATTATTTACTCAGTGTCCATTTTGTGTTCGGCGCGTCCCCAAAGCAGTCGAGCCAGGAAGAAAGGAGCCGATCAGATGCGCAAAACGATCGCGATCATCATCCCATGTCGAAATGAAGAGGAAAACGTGCCGCTGATCTACCGCGCCGTTTCTGACGTGTTTCAAACGCGTCAGGAACAGCCGCTTTTTTGGTTCATCAATGATGGCTCGACCGATGCGACTCTCGCTGCGATTCATCAGTTGCAGGCCAGCGATGAGGCAGTCCACTATATCGATTTTTCCCGGAGTTTTGGCAAGGAAGCCGCGATGTATGCGGGCTTGTGCAACGCGAAGGCCGACCTGTATACGATCATGGATGCCGATCTCCAGGACCCGCCGGAAATGTTGCCCAAGATGATCGCCGGTATCGAGGCGGGGTACGACATGGTGGGTGCCCAGCGCGTGGACCGCACCGGTGAGCCGAAGATCCGCTCGTTTTTCAGTAATCTCTTTTACCGGATCATCAACCGCCTGTCTGCGACGCAGATCGTGCCTGGCGCCCGGGACTTTCGCGTGATGACGCCCGCGGTTGTGGCCGCCATTTTGTCGCTGGCGGAGCGCAACCGCTTTTCCAAGGGCATCTTTGCCTGGGTCGGCTTTCGGACACAATACATTCCGTATCAAAATGTGGCTCGCAAGCACGGCGAATCCTCCTGGTCGTTTCGCAGCCTGTTTCGCTATTCGATCGATGGGTTGATCGATTTTTCGGAGGCGCCTTTGACCTTTGTGTCTTGGATCGGGTTCGCCAGCTTTATTGGGGCAGGCATCGCGCTCTTGTTTATCGTCATTCGGGCGCTTCTGTTCGGTGACCCGACGCCTGGCTGGCCGTCCATGGTCTCGATCTTCTTGATGATTGGCGGTCTGCAGCTGTTTGCGCTGGGCATCGTCGGCCGGTATATCGGGAAGATCTACCTTGAGACGAAGCAGCGGCCGTTGTATATTGCGCGAGAGATCAAATAACTGCCGGCTTTATATTTTGAACTGGTAAATTGGTTCATCTATAATACGGGTATCCGCAGCAAAAGTAAGACAATTGGGTTGTTACAAGGGGAAGCAAATATGAATCAAATTGGGTTTGAAAGAAGGACGCGTCAGCGCTGGCAGTTGTTTTGGGGCAGTCTGGTGAGTGTTCTGGTCGTGATCACAATGCCCTTGCCGCAACCGGGACGCCGCGTCTTAGCAGCGACTGAAAGCAACGACGCGGTTCAGGGGTACGCGACGGTAATGACGAAAACGGCAAGGATCTGGCAGTCGCTCGATTTTGACGACTCCGTGAGTGCCGCACCCGTCTACCATCGGACGTTGGCAGTCCACTCGGTAAAAACGATTGCCAACGGCTCGCGTTATCTGGAACTTTATGATCGGTATGGCCAACGTCTTGGCTATCTGAACGAGACGCTGACGCAGCGCGCGACCACCTCGAAAGGTGCCCCACTTGCAGTCACCCGGTATCTGACGGTCACTGCCGACAATTTGGAAGTCTATCAAGGATTTGATAGCGCCCCGGTCAGCACGACAGGGTCCTACCTGCATCAGACACTTCTTGCAAAACGCTTGTACTACCGTTTTGACGGGAAAGCCTATTACTCCCTCTATAATAAAATGGGTCAGTGGTTGGGCTATTTTGACTCCGCGGCCGTTCAAGAGGGCTCAGGCAATCTGGGCTCAGGCCTGAGTGAAGACAGTTATGTCACGCTCACGAATTCTGGGTTTTCGTTATATCGAGACTTCTGGACAAAGAAAGCCAGCGCCGCTAGCTATGTGGATCGGACGTATCATGTTCGCTACAGCCACCGTGCTTACAATGGATCAGAATATCTGTCCTTGTACGATGCGGCTGATAGTTATATTGGTATCGTTAACCGACTTGCGACAAAAGCAGGCGCTGGTCCCCAGGGTGCGCCGCGTTCGGTCAATATCCCAGTTGTTTTGACCAACACGAAGGCCACACTTTGGCGCAATTTTTCCTGGACGCCGCTCGCGTCAGCCACGCAGTATCAAGATGCGCAGCTGACGGCAAAATGTGCATTTTACCATCTCAATGGCAGTACATATTACTCACTTTATGACAGCCAAGACAAATGGGCCGGTTATGTGAATGCGGCGGCGACGACTTCTGATCTGCTGAAGACGGCCTTTGGTGCGGCTTTCAACAGTTATGTTTATGTGGCGATTCCTACCGGCAATAAAGCAAGCACTTGGACTTCCCCCAATGGCCAGAAAGCTGCGACACTTTACACGAACGGAACACGTCTCAGGACAAAGCGTGCGCGATTGATCGGCTCGCGGATGTGGTATCAATTGACGAATGGGTTGTGGTCGAATGATATCTACCTGTCGTTGACTGTTTCTAATAAATCGCGTGGGTATACGACGAGTATTAAACGCAATCGCGTTCGCACCTATGCAGGCAAGTCGGCCACTGTGTATGATGCGCCTGGTGGGCACCGAGTTGACACCTTGGGCACGAAAACGATTCCGACTTTTTCCAATCGCAGCGTATTCAAAAATGAAATGTGGTTCAAGATTGGGATCAATCGCTGGGTGCGGCGCACTCAAGCCTATGAAGTCTTGCCGTATCAAAATCCCGCCGGTGTGTTCCAAGTTCTTTATGACAAGATTCAGCCGGTCGGTCAGATCGGCTATAATCTAGGCTATAGCTATGAAGGTGTGAAGACCTGGCTCGTACTCGGTAAGTTGGGCCTGAGTCGCAGCTACAATAACATGAGCGTGGCTGCCGTTGCAGCAGTCCGCCGCTTCCAAGCAAGCCATGGACTGCCCGCGAATGGGGTGGTCGATCTTGCCACCTGGAAAAAACTTGGGTTAAGCGCCTCACTGTGGACGAGTCTGGATCGTTATGTTCATCCCCTTGGAGCGCAGTGGTATAACGACCGCTCTGAACACATTGAAGCGATAATTGCTGCCGCCTATGAGTATCTAGGCAACCCATATATGGTAGGGGCCTCGTCCACGCCCTCATATGGGGTGGACTGTTCAGGACTGGTGATGCAGGCACTTTACGCCGCGGGCATCAGCCCAGTACCAGTGTCCTCGATTCAGCATGCCCAACCTGGCAATGAATGGAACTCACGGCTGTTAGCGGCCAGCAGTAAATTCAAGACGGTCGCCTACAGTGCACGCCAGCGTGGCGACTTGATCTTCTATAAGGAGCCAGGAACTGGGCTGGTGTGGCATGTTGCGATCTATCTCGGGCATGACCAGGTCATCGAAGCGTGGCCGCCGAAAGTTATGGTGGCGCCCATTAAAAATAGTCATCGTAACTGGGTCAGTCGAGTCGCCAGACCCTTCCAATAAAGCGAGGAGTTAAATAAATTGGTTAGATCAAAACGAAGAACGGTCGCGCTCAGCGTTGCATGTGTGCTTAGCTTAGTTGGCGCTGTTTTACCGGTACCAGTTCAGGCTGCCCAGACTGTGCTTGCCGCCAAAACAGGGACGGCGATGGGCAGTCAATCAAGCAATCCGGCACTCTCGGCGGAACCGTCGCCGTCAAACCCGGACACTGGAATCGAACAGAAGAACGTTCAGCAACCCGGAACGACTACAGATGAGAGCACCCAGGTTGAAACAGGTAATGGCGCCTCAGCGCCTTCCGACACTGCGACCAAACCATCGACAGACGAGACGAACGCGACCAAGCAGCCAATAAGCACAGTGCAAGACCAGTCGGCGCAGAAATCGGCTACTCACACCAGCCAATCAGCTCAATCATCTGAGGCGTCGAGCGGTCAGACGGCGTCAGACGCTTCAACTTCACAGCCGGCCGCGTCTTCAGTCACCCCAGATCAACCAAATCTCACGGAACCTGCTGCTGATGCGCCAACCTATGAGCCTGCAACTGGCTATGCAACCATCATTTCGGCCGGGGTCAAGATCTGGGTAGACCTGACTTTTTCGGTTTCTCAATCGGCCGGAACTTATTTGAATCAGACCTTAAAGATCGACCAAGTTGGAACTATCTCAAATGGCAGTCAGTATTATCGGTTGCGCAATGCTGCAGGCCAAGTGATTGGTTACATCAACGCGCTGACAGTGGCAGTCACTGACGCGCCGCAGGGACGGGCAGAGATGCGCACCGATTATCTGACGGTGATCGATGACACGCCGCTCTATCGTAATTTTGATGGCGTCGTGCTCAATGCCGCTGGGAAATATTATCATCAGACGCTTCGCTCTCGGGGGCTTTATCACCACTTCAATGGGCGAACCTATGCCTCACTGTATGACAATACAAATCAGTGGGTAGGCTATGCGCCGCTCACCTCACTTCAGGCGGGAAGTGGCGTCTGGGGCGCGGGACTGGCGGTCGATCAATATGCGACCATCAGCAGTCGCAACTTCACGTTATATCGGAATTTCGATTGGGTGAAAATAAGTACAACGGCCGCGAATTATCAAAAGACGTTCCAAATCAGATATCTCCATCATGGCTTCAATGGCAGCACGTTTGCTTCGCTGTATAACAATAATGGTGGCTTTGTCGGTATCGTCAATCTGACCGCGTTGCGGGTCGGGGATGGCCAACAAGGGGCGCCGATCGCAATGCCTGCGAAGAAAGTCGTGATCAACTCAAAGACCGCTTCCCTGTGGCGAAATTTTACCTGGGTCAAAAAAGGGGCCGCCAGTACTTATTACGGGCAAACGCTGCTGGCAAAATGCTTTTATCAGCACTTTAATGGTAGCACGTATTACTCGCTCTACACCGTTAATGGGGTCTGGGTCGGCTACCTGAATGCGAGCTGCGTCAAGGACCCGGTCCTGTTGTACAAAAAATTGGATGTCGTCAATTACAGCCAGTACGCAAATGGCATTCCGGAAGGCTGTGAAGGCGTTTCTTTGCTGGAAGCCCTCAAGTATAAGCGACACGCCTTGAATTATTCCCCGCGCCAGTTCTTATCCTTGATTCCCAAGGCGAGTTCCCCATATGCGGGATTCGTCGGTAGTCCATTTGTCTCGAGCGGTCAATACACGGCGATTTTTGCTGCACCACTGGCAAAATGGGGTCGTCAGTTCGGGGATGTCGCAGATATTTCTGGGTCTTTGGTCAATGAGCTACTTGCAGAGGTCGAAAAGGGAAATCCGGTGGTCGCCTATGTCACGATTCACTTTGCCACACCAGCCTGGGCGCAGTGGCCATTTGGTCGGGTCCCCAACAATAACCATGCCGTTGTTTTGGCTGGGTTCAATAAAACAGCAGGAACGGTGTACGTATCCGATCCAATCGATGGCAAATATTGGCTGCCACTGACGACTTTCTCGCGCATCTACAATGCTCGGAAAATGGCCGTTGTGGTTCGCTGAATCAAATAGGGACGACACACTGCAGTTGCAACCACGCAGTGTATCGTCCCTTTCTTTGTTACTTTGATGAAGCTTGCTCTTTTTTTAGTCGATCAGCTAGCTCCAAAATATAAGCCCGCAGCTCGTCTTTGACTTCCGGATGCGTCAGGCCGTATTCAATATTGGTCTCAACATAGCCGGCCTTGTTGCCGACATCGAAGCGCTCGCCTTTGAACACATGGGCGAAGACGCGCTGGGTCTGGTTGAGGGTGTCGATGGCATCGGTGAGCTGAATCTCATTGCCTTTGCCGGGTTTGGTGTGTTCAAGCACGTCAAAGATCTCAGGCGTTAGAAGATACCGGCCAATGATCGCCAGGTCGCTTGGGGCATCCTTGACCGCCGGCTTTTCGACAAACTTGCGCACGTTGTAAAGATTCGGGGCGACTTCGCTGCCGGGGTCGATGACACCATAGGAAGAGACATCCTTGTGCGGCACTTTTTTGACCGCAAGAATCGAGGCGTGGGTCTTATCGTATTCGTTGATCAACTGCTGGGTCAACGGGACCTCATCGTTCATCAGGTCGTCGCCGAGCATCACGACAAATGGCTCGCCAGCGATGAACGATTTTGCTAGGCGCACCGCGTCGCCCAACCCACGTGGGTAAGGCTGGCGCACGAAAAACATGTTTACGCCGATATCGGTGGTTTGGTGGACGAGGTTGAGCAGGTCAGTTTTCCCTTTGCTTTCAAGATTGGCTTCGAGTTCAGGGGCCGAGTCGAAATGATCCTCGATCGAACGCTTGGATTTACCCTCGATGATGAGGATATCTTCGATTCCACTTGCCTTGGCTTCTTCGACGATGAATTGAATCGTTGGCTTGTCAACAATCGGCAGCATTTCCTTCGCGAGCGCTTTGGTGGCGGGCAAGAAACGGGTCCCGAGGCCAGCTGCCGGGATGACGGCTTTCCTAACTTTCATGTGCTCCATCCTTTCTTGATCCTCTTAAGTATACGGTATCATCGGCCGAGATGATAGGCAGACGCATGATTGACACGCCCCTGGCCAAAAGATACGCTAACTATAGATTATTCAGGAGGCGATATCGATGAACGTACAAGCAGACGATATCTTCAAGATCAAGACGTTGAGCCAGCCGCAGGGCGACGGGCAGACGATTTTTTATCAGGAAAATTGGATAGATGAGACGGACAATACCTATTACTCGCGGCTGCGGAAGCTGGACCGTGCCACACGCCGTCAGCTGCCATTTGGCCACGACCAGCAACACGACCACGCCCCACAGCTGAACCGTTCCCAAACGACGCTTGGCTTCCTCAGCCAGGACAAGGATGGCCACACCCAAGTCTTCGTGCAGGCGACAGACGGCGGCTCGGCGCGCCAGCTGACCCATGAAAAAGAAGGGGTTGGCGCTTTTCTGTGGGCGGCCGATGATGCCTCTATTTTTTACCAGACTCAGACGACGCCGGCGAAGCCTGACCCAAAGCGGCCGGCTGTGAAAACAGTGACCAAGGCGCAGTACAAGCTCAACGGCGCCGGCGTGTTGCCGGAAGGGCTGACAAGCTCACTGAAGCAACAGGTGCTGACCAACAAAACAGGCCAGACGCTGTACACCAACCCAGACGGCTTCGGCTTGGCCGCAGTCTCTCCGACAGGCGACATGATTGCCTTGGCGCTTGGCCGTGATGAAAAAGATGACAAGAATTTTGGCTCGCAGGTGGGTCTGTTTGATCTGGCCACAGGCAAGGTGACACTGTTGGCGCTTGAGGCCCCGCAAAGCGCGCTGGAGGCATTGACGTTCAGTCCGGATGGCACCCAACTCTTGTTGTTTGGCAATGAAGGCCGACTGCCGAATGTGCAGCAAAATCATCTCTGGCACGCCGACCTTGCGACGGGCGAGCTGACGGATACAACCACGGACCTCGATCTGGACATCACCGGGATGATCACTGGCGATATTCAGCGCGGGCTGTCCGGTCGCGGCGCCGCCTTTGCGACTAGCGATTATTATGTGACGACCGGCTTTGACCATGGCCGCGCGAGCCTTTATGTCGGCGGGCCGGATGAGCCGCTTCACGTGCTCTTGGGCGGCGACCGGCACATCACGGATTGGGTACTGACCCCGGATGGACACGGCCTAATTTTTACCTGCAGCGACCCCGTTGTCCCAAGCCAACTGCGCTATTTTGACTTGATCACCGAAGACGAGACACTGCTGGCCGACCCGAACACGCGCTATGAAAATTCGCATGCGCTGGTGGCGCCTGAGGAGTTCAATTTTGACCGCGGCGAGTTCAACATCGAGGGGTGGTATTATGCCCCTGCCACGGCCAGCGCTGAAAAGCATCCTGCGATTCTGTATGTTCATGGCGGCCCGCAGGTAGGTTATGGCGACACGTTCTTCCATGAGATGCAGTTTCTGGCGGGCAAAGGCTACGGCGTGATCTGCCTCAATCCGCGCGGCGGGGCCGGCTATGGGCAAGCGTTCACGGCGGCCGTCATCCAGCATTACGGCGAAGATGATTATCAAGATCTGATGACCGGGGTGGATGAGGCGCTGCGGCTGGATCCACAGATCGACCCGACCCATGTGTATGTCACCGGCGGCTCATATGGCGGTTTCATGACGAACTGGATCGTGACCCACACGAATCGGTTCAAGGCGGCGGCGACCCAGCGCTCCATCTCAGACTGGATCAGTTTTTACGGCACCTCGGACATCGGTTATTACTTCACGCCGTGGGAATTGCAGGGCACCTGGTCGGGCGACACGGAAGACGTGCAGACGCTGTGGGATTTTTCCCCGCTAAAGTACATCGCCAACGTCAAGACGCCGACCCTGGTGCTGCACGGCGAAGAAGATCAGCGCTGTCCGATCGGGCAAGGCGAAGAGTTCTACACGGGCTTGAAAATGCACGGCGTTGACACGAAATTCATGCGCTTCCCTGGCTCGAACCACGAGTTGTCGCGGTCTGGCATGCCGCATTTGCGCATCGCCCGCCTGAATGCAATCGCCGATTGGTTTGAGGCGCATCGCTAAAACCTGGGCGCAAACTTTATCTTTCGCAGCGGACTGCTTGGCCCGTCAGTCGTCATTGGAGGAAATGTCTATGAAACTCGGCTTTATCGGCGTGGGCAACATGGCCCAGGCCATCATCGAGGGCTTGCTCAAGGCGCAGGCCCTGACGCCAGGCACCATCCTAGTTCACGGCGGGCACGCCGCGCATTTTCAGCCATACGCCGAGGCACATGGCCTGCAGGTCGCGCCGGATAACGCGACGGTGGCCGCTAGCTGTGAGATCGTGATTCTTGCGGTCAAACCCACCCTGGCCCCCTCGGTCTCTGCTGAGATCGCAGAGGCGGTGCAGGCACATCGCCCCATGATCATCTCTTTGATGGCAGGAGTCTCGCTGGAAAAACTCGCCACATTGTTGGGGGATGCCGCCTTGCCGCTGGTGCGCTTGATGCCAAACCTCAACGTCGCAATCGACGCGGGGATGACGGCCTATGCGCTCAACCAGGTCGCGGCGGCGCAGGCCCAGCAGGTGATCGATCTCTTTTCCCCACTTGGCGGGTTGACCGAGTTGCCAGAAGCGGATTTTGCCACATTTGGCGCGCTGGCAGGCAGTGCCCCGGCCTTCGTCTATCTCTTCATCGACGCGTTGGCGCGGGCCGGCGTGAAGCACGGCTTGACCAAGCAAACGGCCACTGAGATCGTCGCACAAATGCTGGCCGGAAGCGGGCAAATGGTGCTGGCAAGCGAGGCAAGTCCGTTTGATTTGATCGATAAGGTCTCCAGCCCTGGCGGCACGACGGTCGAAGGCATTTTGGCAATGGAGGCGCATGGCTTTTCCACGGCGGCGGTGGCCGGGGTCGACGCAACGATCGCCAAAGATCATGAGAGTGATTAAGTGAGTCAACAACGGTGCTTGCTTTGTTGGTCTATACCATTTATACTGGACAGGTAATCAGCAGAGCAAGTAGGAAAGGACGAGCGCAGTGGAATCTCCAGTCTATATTCAGATTCATAATCAGATCCGGCAGGACATCGAGGCAGGCAAGTGGCAGATCGGTGATCGTATCCCCTCTGAGCGCGACCTCGCCCAGTCGTTCAGCGTTTCGCGAATGACGCTGCGGCAGGCGATTCAGACGCTGGTGGATGAAGGCATTCTCGAGCGCCGCATCGGAGCTGGGACCTATGTCGCCAACCAGAAGGTACAGGAGCGGGTGTCCGGGGTCACGAGTTTCACGGACCTCATGCTCGCGCAGGGCAAAGTCCCTTCGAGCAAAACGATCTCGTATCATGTCGCCAAGCCGTCTTTGTCCGAAAGTGAGAAGTTGAAGTTGAACGATGGCGATCAGATCTTGCGGATGGAGCGGATTCGCTTTGCCGATGAGGTGCCGATCTGTTTTGAGGTCGCCACGGTGCCGTATGATCTCGTCAAGGATTTCAGTAAAAGCGAAGTGACCAAGTCCTTTTATCACGCCTTGGAGAAAAAAGGTGGCTTCCACATTGGCGGCGCGTCCCAGACTGTTTCCGCCATGCTGGCCAGTGAGCGCATCGCCGAATACCTCGACATCAAGCGCGGTGAGGCAATTTTACGCTTGCGCCAGATCTCGCTTCTGCAGGACGGCCGGCCGTTTGAATATGTCCGGACCCAGTATGTGGGCGAACGGTTTGAATTTTTCCTGGAACGCTAGGCAAAAGAAAGGAAAAGCGATGCATGACAGTCGGTTGTCGACTGCCATGCATCGCTTTTTGATTCGATTCGATCAAGGAAGATCGTCTTTGATGATCGTGGTGCGGCCGGCGATTCGCATGTGCTGAATGACGGCGCGCACATCGTTATCGCTGAAATAAACAGGATTTTCACCCAATGCCCGAATCTGTTGGCGGGCAGTAGTGATGTCCGCGGCCGTGATATCCAAGGTGCTGGTACTACCAGATTTCTGATCTGTTGAGGAGCCTGCGGTGGTACCGCTTTGACTATCGCTGGCTCCGTTGCTTGTCGGTGAGGATGAAGCCTTTGTCTGGGCGGATGTTTGGGCCTCAGCCAGTTTGGTATCGAGGCTAAGAATCTGGCTGTACAGGGTCTGATAAGGGGCGGCAGTGTATGGCGCTTTTTTCAAAGTTGCAAGGGCGTCGCGAGCTTTGGTCAGCGAGGCTGTGTCTTGGGTCAGTGCCGCTTCAGCATTCGTCAGGGTTTTATTGGCGATGGCGATATTGTCCTGGTAATTTTTGACTGTTTTGAGCCGGCTCGTCGCCTGAGCAATGAGCTTGGCGTTGCCGTTTTTTGTGGCGACCACCGCGTTCAACTGATCTGTGGCGGTGTCAAAGGCTTCTTGGGCGATTGCGGTCTCTGCTGCGACGAAATGTTTGAGCTGGGTGGTCCGCGCCTTGTTTTTCGCTGAGCTGTCCGAGTTTTGTACGGCCTGGCTCAATCCCCATGCCTGTTGATAGTTCTTTTCCGTCAAGGCGCTGGTCAGCTGACTCTTTGTCGACGCAAGCCCATTGTCGTTTTGCCGACACCCTGTAAGTGTGACGATCAACGTTGCCGCGACGGCTAGTAAAATAGTTTTTTTCATCTTTGCACCTCCATGCATCAGTATATCATAGCTGGGTATCCGCGCGAGATTGCCCGGGGTATCCCAAAGTATTCCTAACTCCTTGCAGAAAAGGTGAGCTTGCCCGCTGAATTTGGTATAATATTTCACAAATAGCCCCGTGCGTGGCGGGCGACCAAGGTGGGTGAGGGTGTGAAAAAGATCGAGGTGCTTGGCGTGACGTTTGACGCCGGCACAAAGCAGGAGATTCTGGCCCGGATCGCGGACAGACTCGCGGCGCGTGAAGGGACATTTGTGGTCACCGCCAATCCGGAGATCGTGATGAAGGCGCGGCGCGATCCCGATTTTTCCGCGCTGGTCAAGCAGGCGGAGCTGGTCACCGCAGATGGCATCGGGGTCGTGCAAGGCGCCGCGATGCTGGGTCGGCCGCTGCCGGAACGCGTGACTGGCTACGACCTGCTTGTGGACTTGCTGGGGCTGGCCAATGAGAAGCACCTTCGCGTTTTCCTCATCGGCGCCAAGCCCGAGGTGATTGCCCAGACCGCGGCCAAGGTGCAGGCCACGTATCCGCAACTGGTCCTGGCCGGAGCCCGCGATGGGTATTTCGACCTGACCGACACCAGCGTCATTGAGGCGGTGGCCTCTGCGCGCCCGGACATGGTGTTTGCCGCGCTGGGGGCGCCCAAACAGGAACAATTTTTGACCCAATTGCGCGCGCAGCTGCCACATGCCTTGTTGATGGGGGTCGGCGGGAGCTTTGATGTGCTGGCCGGCGTCGCCAAGCGCGCGCCAAGCTGGATGCAGCGCGCGCATCTTGAATGGTTGTATCGGCTCATCAAACAACCCAGTCGACTCGGCCGGATGATGGTCCTGCCGCAATTTGTTTTTGCTGTCAGAAAGCAGCGGCGCGCTGAACGCCAAGCTCACAAGTAGCCTAAGGAGAATGATCATGACGACTTATCCAGACGATGGATTAGCGCTTCATACCGATTTTTATGAACTAAATATGATGTGGACTTACTGGAAACAAGGCATTGCGGAAAAAAATGCTGTGTTTGAATGCTATTTCCGCGACCTTCCATTTGGCAGTGGCTTCGCTGTTTTTGCGGGTTTGGAGCACGTGGTCGATTACCTGACCCACCTGCAATTTTCCGAATCCGATCTGGCTTACCTGCAAACGACAACAACGTATCCGCCGGAATTCATTCAATATCTGCGCGACCTGCGCTTCACGGCCTCGGTGCGCTCGGCGGTGGAAGGCGACCTTGTCTTCAACAATGAGCCGATCTTCCAAGTCGAAGGTCCGCTGGCGCAGTGCCAACTGGTTGAAACGGCGATCTTGAACATGATCAATTATCAGACATTGGTGGCCACCAAGGCGGCGCGCATCCGCGCAGTTGTCGGCGATGACGCGCTGATGGAATTTGGCACGCGTCGCGCTCAGGAAACTGAGGCGGCGATGTGGGGCACCCGGGCAGCTTACATTGGCGGTTTCAATGCGACTTCAAACGTCCGCGCCGGCAAAGTCTTCGGGATTCCAATCTCCGGTACCCATGCGCATGCCTTGGTGCAGGCGTATCGCGATGACTACACCGCGTTCAAGGCCTATGCCGAAGCCAACCGCGATGTCACGTTCCTTGTCGACACCTATGACACCTTGCGCTCTGGCGTGCCGGCCGCGATTCGCGTGGCGCGTGAAATGGGCGATAAAATCAACTTCCAAGGCGTGCGCATCGATTCGGGCGATATGGCCTATATTTCCAAGCGCGTTCGCCAACAGCTTGATGAAGCCGGGTTCCCAGATGTGAAAATCATCGCGTCAAACGACCTGGATGAAAACACCATTCAGAACTTGAAGATGCAAGGCGCCAAGATCGATACCTGGGGCGTGGGCACCAAGGTCATCACCGCGTATGACCACCCGGCTCTGGGTGCGGTTTACAAGCTGGTCGCGATTGAGGATGAAAATGGTGAGATGGTCGACACCATCAAGCTGTCCAGCAACGCCGAAAAGGTTTCCACGCCTGGCAAAAAGCAGGTCTGGCGCATCACCCGCCACAGCAACGGCAAGTCAGAAGGCGACTGGATCGCCTTGGCGGATGAAGATCCGCGCGAACTCGACTCCCTGTATATGTTCCATCCCAATTATCCGTACATTAATAAAACCGTGACGGATTTTGACGCGCGGCCGGTGCTTCAGCCAATCTTTGATCACGGCAAGCTGGTTTATCAGTTGCCAGCGCTGACCGACATCCGCGAATTTGGGATGCACAGTGTGGATTCTTTGTGGGATGAATATACCCGCGTCCTCAATCCGCAAGATTACCCCGTCGATCTGTCGCAAAAAGCATGGGACAACAAGATGAATCTGATAAATCAGATCCGCGCGAAGGTCAACCAGCATCGCGCTTAGGTGTTGCGTCGATCATCAATGGAGGCAAATTCTATGAGAGAAAAACAAGCAGAGATCATCGCGGCCTTGCAGGTGCAGCCGACGATCGATCCGCAGACGGAGATTCGTCGCAGTGTCGATTTTCTGAAGGCGTATTTGCGGCGCTATCCTGGATTGAAGACCTATGTGCTGGGCATCTCCGGTGGCCAGGATTCCAGTTTGGCCGGGGCCTTGGCGGAACGCGCGGTGACCGAATTGCGCGCGGAAACGGGCCAGCAGGAACTTCGCTTCATCGCCGTCCGCCTGCCCTATGGCGAACAAGCGGATGAAGCGGATGCCATGGCCGCCATCGACTTCATGAAGGCCGATGAGACGATGCGCGTCAACATCAAGGCCAGTGTGGATGCCATGACGGCCGCCGTGACCGCAAATGGCCTGCAGATCTCCGATTTTAATAAAGGTAACATCAAGGCCCGTGCCCGCATGATCGCCCAGTATGCGATTGCCGGGGCGACCAATGGCGTGGTGATCGGGACAGATCATGCTGCCGAAGCTGTGACCGGTTTTTACACCAAATTCGGCGATGGCGGTGCCGATGTCACACCGCTCAGTCGGCTTGATAAGCGGCAAGGCGCCGCAATGTTGCAGGCGCTTGGCGCCCCAGCGCATCTCTATGAAAAAGCCCCGACTGCGGATCTTGAAGAGGATCGGCCGGCGCTTCCTGATGAGGTCGCATTGGGAGTCACGTACCGCCAGATCGATGACTATCTGGAAGGCAAAGACATCGAGGTGAACGCGGCCGAGACGATCGAGGGCTGGTATCAGCGCACGCAACACAAGCGCCACCTGCCGATCACAGTGTTTGATGATTTCTGGAAGTAACCGGTGCCTCTAGAAAGCCTGCAACAGGGCCAGCACGTCATATTTCCGCCGCGGCCATCTTGTGCATCCCGTGTCAGTCCGTTATAATGTCCATAACGCATAAGGGAGTAACTAGCGGTCTAACCGCGGCAACGCCACCAACTAGAGAGTTAATCTGGTGTTGTCTTAATTAGTGAGACTTATGTCTGCATGTGCAGGCATGAGTCTCTTTTTTTACCGCTAGGCGGCCCTGATGGCTAGAAAGAACGGTGGCGCAACCAAGCGACCACCCAGAGGAGGAGTTCAATTGACCGATCAACCTGTTTATGCCCAGACCCCAGAGGCCGTGGTGGCGGATGTGTCATCTGACATCGCCCGCGGCCTGACGAAAGGCGAGGCGCAGACCCGCCTGACGACCAACGGCCCCAACCGCTTGGCGCAGGGTAAACGAAAGACGCTTGCCCAGCGCTTTTTGGACCAGTTCAAGGATTTTATGATCATTGTGCTGCTGGCGGCCGCGCTGATCGCGGGGCTGGTGGTGCATGAATGGGCCGATGCCGGCATTATTTTGGCTGTGGTCATCATCAATGCAATCTTCGGTGTTTTCCAGGAAAGCAAAGCCGAAGAGGCAATCGATGCCTTACAGAAAATGGCGACGCCGAATGCCCATGTGTTGCGCGACGGCGAGGTGCTCACGATTCCGTCGAACGAATTGGTCGTGGGGGACATCGTGTTGCTTGAGGCTGGCGATGTGGTACCGGCCGACTTGCGCCTGATCGAAAGCGCGAACCTGAAGATCGAGGAGTCCGCATTGACTGGCGAATCCGTGCCAGTTGAAAAAGACACCGCGGTCATCTCGAAAAATGAAGTTGGTATCGGCGATCGCACCAACATGGCGTTCATGAATTCGAACATCACGTATGGCCGCGGCACCGGTGTCGTCGTGGCGACGGGGATGCAGACCGAGGTCGGCCGCATCGCCGGCATGATCAACTCGGCCAAAGAGACCAGCACCCCGCTTCAGGAGAACCTCAGCCAGTTGGGCAAACAGCTGACGGTGATGATCTTGATTATTGCGGCGATTGTGTTTGCCGTTGGGATGTGGCGCCAGGCAGCCAGCTTGCCGGAAATGTTTTTGACTGCGATCTCGCTGGCGGTGGCTGCGATTCCGGAAGGGTTACCCGCCATTGTCACAATCATCTTGGCCCTTGGCACGCAGAAAATGGCGAAGCGTAACGCGCTGGTCCGCAAGTTGCCTGCCGTCGAGACGCTGGGGTCCACCGATATCATTGCCTCGGATAAAACCGGCACCTTGACCCAAAACAAGATGACCGTTGAAAAGACCTGGTACGATGGCACGCTGCATGACGCGAAGGCTGGCGTTGAAGGCGCCAATCCGCTGATGCAGATCATGAATTTTGCCAACGACACCAAGATCCAAGAAAATGGCAAAATGCTCGGGGATCCGACCGAAACGGCGCTGGTCGCGTTTGGCAAGGCGCACGCCTATAACATCGACGCCGAATTGGCCAACATGCCGCGCGTGGCGGAGGTGCCGTTTGACTCCGAGCGCAAACTGATGTCGACCGTGCATGACCTCGGCGACGGGACCTTCTTCGTGGCCACAAAAGGTGCGCCGGATCAGCTGCTCAAGCGCACCACGCAGATCGTCGACGAGACCATCGTCACAGATCTGAATGAGGACCGTAAACAGGCACTGTTGACTGCGAACACCGGCATGGCCAAGCAGGCGTTGCGGGTACTCGGGATGGCTTACAAGATCATTGATGCCATTCCGGACCCAGTAAACACGGACACCATCGAGCAAGACCTGATCTTCGCCGGCTTGGTCGGCATGATCGATCCGGAACGCCCAGAAGCTGCCCAAGCGGTGGCGGAAGCCAAGGCTGCAGGCATTCGCCCGATGATGATCACTGGGGACCACCAGGATACCGCCGAGGCGATCGCCGGCCGGCTTGGAATCATTGAACCTGGCGATGACGCCGCGGTGATCACCGGGGCCGAGCTCGACCAGCAAAGTGATGCCGAATTTGAAAAAAATGTCGTGAAGTATTCCGTGTATGCCCGGGTGGCGCCAGAGCATAAGGTCCGCATCGTCAATGCCTGGCAAAAACGCGGCAAGGTCGTTGCCATGACTGGCGATGGCGTCAATGATGCGCCGGCCCTTAAAGCCGCCGACATTGGCATCGGCATGGGCATCACCGGGACGGAAGTGTCCAAGGGGGCGTCGGACATGGTGCTGGCTGACGATAACTTCAGTACCATCGTGGTCGCCGTGGAGGAAGGGCGCAAAGTCTTTTCCAACATTCAAAAGGCGATTCAGTATCTGTTGTCGGCCAACCTTGGGGAAGTCTTGACGCTGTTCATGATGACGATGCTGGGCTGGGACATCCTTGCGCCGGTCCACATTCTTTGGATCAACCTGGTGACCGATACCATTCCGGCAATCGCATTGGGCGTTGAACCGACCGAACCCGGAATCATGAAGCAAAAACCGCGTGGCCGTGCCTCGAACTTCTTCTCCGGTGGCGTCGGGCCAGCCGTGATCTGGCAGGGGATGCTGGAAGGGCTCCTGACCCTGGGTGTCTATTTTGTCGGCATTACCTGGCCGGTCCACACAGGCAGCGCCGCGATTCACGCAGACGCCTTGACCATGGCGTACGCAACGCTGGGGCTGATTCAGCTGTTCCATGCCTTCAACGTCAAGTCCATTCACCAAAGCTTATTCACAGTTGGCGCCTTCCGCAACAAGGCCTTCAACTGGGCAATCTTGGTGTCGTTCCTGCTACTGGCCGTGACCATCCTCGTGCCGGGCTTCAACTCGCTGTTCCATGTGACGAGCCTGGATGGCTTCCAGTGGGCGCTGGTGCTTGGCGCGGGCCTCTTGATGATCATCATTGTCGAGCTGGTCAAATTGGTGGAGCGCCACGTCAAAAAGGCGTAAACTTTTGGCTGGAGGTTCTGACATGAATAAAAATCAGCTCAAAATGATGCACTATGGCACCACAATCGACAAAGTGATGAAGGATACCGAAGCTCAGCAAGAGGTGCTTAGCCCATTGTTTGAGGCCTTGCGCAGTGCGATTGACGCAGGTACCGAACAGGCCTTTGATGCCGAGACCTATACTGAGACCAAGACGGCCTTCACAGCCGGCACGGCGGTGTATGCCGGGCTCAGCGACAAACTGGCGTCCTTGGCTGCCCCGGCGCGCCTGATGGGCAACCATGTGCTGCTGAAAAACACTTACGCGGATTTTGTGGCGGGCTGTCAGGCAATGACGGCCAGCCTCGGGGATGCCCCAGCGGACTTGGATGTCGCGGCCTTCAACAGTGCTGAGGCGGCCCAAGATGAAGCCACCGATAAGCTGATGAAGTACCTGCAGCGCATCTCTGCGTTAGTCTAATGTCTTTGCGAATCCATTAGCTCCGGCCGACCTTGGTGCGCGCAGTTTGCGTAGCGTCAGGGTCGGCCGGAGCTTTTTGTGTGGGAGACGTCTCCTCTTTGTGATGAGGGTGGGGCATCGGGACGCGGGGGGGTTCGGTTAAGTTTTCGCTAAAGTCTGCCGAAGCAGTAGCGCTGGCGGCCGCATTGGGCAAAGATAATGCTAGTTTCATGAAAAGTGCAGAAAGCTGGGAGCTGGGAACTGGATGTCACCATTGAAAGTCCTTCTGGCCACGACCGTGAAGGAAAGCTATTTGGGTGTGATGCGCCTGCTGCCGCCAAGTCGGCGTAAGCAAGCGACAATTGTCTATTATATGACGTTTGCGGATAATGATGCGGGGTTGATAGAGGACCTAGCCAAGCAGTTCGGCCAGGACTTTGTGGTGTTTGCCACGCCGAAAGCCGAGCCACAGGCCAGCGCGCTGGCCGCAAGCGGGGTTCATGTGGTGCTTCTCGGACGCTCAAAACTGTTGCTGCAAAACGCGATCAGTTACCTCAAACAAGCGACTGTTGTTATCACGGATGACTACTTTCCGGAGCTAGTCCTTGCAAAACAGGCCCGTGGGGTGATTCTGCTGTGGCATGCCAATGGTGCGATCAAACGCTTCGGCTGGCAGGACCCTGCCAATCGCGAGCGCCCGGCCGGTGATCAGCGCCGCTTCAAACAAGTTTACAGCCGTTACACGGACATCTTGACGGGCTCGGATACCATGGGCCAGATCTTCCAGCAGAGCTTTGCGGTGCCTGCTTCGGTGATTCGACCGATCGGGTTCCTGCGTTCAGACACGTTGGTCAACGCGGCACCAAGCGATGGCGCGCCGATCGATTTTCTCTATGCGCCGACGTATCGAGATGCGCCGGGGGAGATGCAAGAGGTGTTGCGCCAGGCCTTCGCTGTCTTCCAGCGGGTCAAGCAGCATCATTTCGTTGTGAAGCTGCATCCCTCTGTTTCGCGAGATGCGATTCTCCATTTGCCAGAAAACGTCTCAGTTACTGAGGAGAACCTGAACTCGCTGTTGGGGCGAGCTCGTGTGTTGATCACTGATTATTCTTCGGCGATCTTCGATTATCTTCTGGTGCGCGCGCATGCGCAAACGATTCTGTTTTGTCCAGACCTTTTGGCCTATCAAACGCGGCCCGGCTTGCAAGAAAGCTTTGAAAACGGGCAGCTTGGGCCGCTCACGGTTGACGGTGGACAGCTTTATGATACAATTGTTAACAGTCGATTCGGCCTTGATTCTGAGGCGACGGATGCTCTTGCAAACCGCTGGAATCAGTACAATGACGGGAATGTAAAAACACGGACCCGGCGATTGATCGACCAGTATCTGAGACTGGCAAACAGCTGAAAAGAATGGAGAAATCATTATGAAGCGTGTGATTACGTACGGAACGTTTGATCTGTTGCATTATGGCCATATTGAATTACTCAAGCGGGCTAAGGCGCTCGGGGACTATCTGATCGTGGCGCTTTCGACCGATGAGTTCAATTGGGACGACAAGCAGAAAAAAGCCTACTTCCCATACGAAAAACGCAAGCAACTGCTCGAGGCGATTCGCTATGTCGACCTGGTGATACCAGAAAATTCATGGGATCAAAAGGATAACGACATGAAACTCTATCAAGTCGATACTTTTGTGATGGGCGATGACTGGAAGGGTAAGTTCGATTTTCTCCACGAAGATACCGGGGTCGATGTGATCTACCTGCCACGGACGCCGGAGATCTCGACCACGAAGATCAAGCATGATCTGAACATGAACTAGGAGCAGAAGATGAAAACCATTGCAATTATCGGCTTCAATCTTTTTGCGCCAGGCGGCACTTCCCGCGCAAACATGAACATGATGCACGCGTTCAAAAAAGCGGGATATGCGATCACTTTCTTTAATTACCGCTCATTTACGCGCCGTGATCTGCATACTTTCCAACAGGCTCATCCGAGCTTAGCTGCGATCACCTACAAACAGTTCGAGGCACTGCGGAAAGATAATCATTTCGACTATATCTTCATTACCCGGGAGACCTTTTTCCCCATCGCCAAATACTTGCGCGGCATCGTGCCAAACGCGAATATTATCGGCGAGGTCAACACAGCTCTGCCGCTGGTCGATCTGGAAGAATTGCGGGAATTCGTTCCGTACTTCTCCTACATACGACTTGCGACCGAATCGACCCAGCAAAAGTTTGACCAATACTGTGGTTTCAATCGAACGTATGTGCAGACTGTGAGCCTGTATCACCTGAAGTTGCAAGAACAAGAGCCGTTTTTCACGAGCCATCATGATCAAGATGGCTTCGTGAACTTTTTGGTGCGCTCGCGGTTTGAGGCTTCGAAGGACATTCCGTATTCGCTGCGCTTGATGGATTATCTCGTTCATTATCTCGGTCGCCAAGAATTTCGTTTTTACATCACCGGCTATGGCCCAAGCAATCGCCTGCTTCATAACCTGGTGGAGTACTATCACCTCGAGGATAATGTCTTTATCAACGAGGAAGAGCCAACCAATTATATCTATCTGTCGACCTCGAATCTTGAATCCTTTGGCTATTCAATCGCTGAATCCATCGACGCGGGTCATACTGTTGCGATGTATGGCGGCGACGATGGTGTTGTTCAAGAGAATTTTGCGGATTTCACAGACTGTGTTTGGCTGACCAAAAACGTCGAAACAGACGCCGCGGTTTTGGCGGAGCTGGCGGATCGCCCGCATGAGCGAGCCGATTACCAACATGATCTTGAAGCCCTGAAGCGCATCGATCATGATTATGTGAAGACATTTGCCGCGCATGTGGCAGAGCCTGTACCGGCGGACGCGTTTCCACCGGCGGATGTGCCTGCGATGACCTTCTTGGATCTGCGGCAAACATTGGAGCTGAAGGTGATCAATGATGGACTGGAAAAATACCGCCATGTCTATTATCGCCTGAAGCAGGCCCCTGTGATTGGCTGGGTCGTTCGTCAGAAGTGGATCAAGAACACGGCTCAGAAGTTCTTGCGCCAATACACACGTGAGCATGATGACGAGATCGAATTGACCGGCAATGTGACCGACCAAAAGCTCTTTGTTGAATCATTCCACGGTTCCAACTTCTCTGGTGATCCCAAATATCTGGCGATTGCTTATAAAAAGACACATCCGGATGCAGAGATCTTTGTCAGCTCGCGGAACTCGCTGGTTGATATGGAGGCACGCAGTTATGGGTTCATCCCCCTTCGGACGGGGAGCCGTAATTACGTCTATCGCTTCACCCAATGCAAGTACGTGGTGATCAACGGCAACAGTCTCGACAAGGCTGGCAAATTGCCGGATCAAGTCTTCATTCAGACCTGGCATGGTTTTCCGATGAAGAAGATGGTCAATGATCTGGAAGATGAGAAGCAGCGAAAGATCGAATCCGAAGCTTTTGCGCCGCGCATGCAAAAATGGGATTACTTGACCAGCAGTTCGGCGTATAATGTCGAATTGCTTCGTTCCGCGTTTGCGCTGGACGCCAATGATCATCTTACGATTTTGGATAATGGGACACCGAAGAACGAATACTTGTTGACGCATGGTGCAGATGAAGCTGAGCGGGAGCGTCTTTTCCGCAAATACTTCAACCGTCCGTATGATGCCAACAAACATTTCGTCTTGTTCTGCCCGACCTGGCGCAAGGGCAAGCGGAAAGAAGTCTCTAAAGTCGACTTAGTTCAAGTTGTGGGGGAACTGCCGGCGAATTATGAGATCATCGTCAAACTGCATCCGAATGAAGGGTCGTTGCGGAAACAATACAGTGACCTGGATCCGCGTATTCATTGTTTCTACAATGAATTAGTCGATATTCAGGAATTGTACATTCTCTCTGATATCCTGATCTCGGATTACTCCTCGGCGATCTTCGACTTCGCGTTGCTAAACAAAAAGATCATCGTCCTGCAGGAGGATGAGGATCAATATGCACAGACAATCGGCTGGTATTTCGATATCAAAAAGGAATGTAAGTTAGAGGGGCATGCCTACACGAGCACTGAGCTCGCGGACGAAATTTTGAATGATGACGGAGATCGCACTTATGATCACCTCATAAAGGAGCGTCTACTAACTAATGAGTCTATGGGATCGAGCCAAGAGATATGGCGCACAGTCATTGAGCAAAGCAGTCAAGTCGAACGACCCGTCAATGACGATCAGCCAGACTGATACAACTGAGCTCAATTTTGATTGGGAAGCGGATAAGATCGTTGTCAAAACGGGTTCGGAGACGAATCTGCTGCAATTAGCGCGCCGCGACCCACATATCAAAAGCGCCTATCAGCAGCTGTTGAGTAAGGATTACATCTTTTATATGCATAGTTTAGGCAAGAGTTACTTCATTCGCCGGGCGCTGATCAAGACCATTTGGAAGCGAACGGACCTGGTCCAATACGGGGATACCTTTTACACCGTGACACCGGTGGCCCCGAATAAGGTCAATCAGCTGGCCCCACTGCGGCTGTGTGTGATTTTCTCCTCGATGCCAGGGCCTAAGGAATATTACTCGCCGAATGTGGCGGAACGGATGTTTGTACAAAATTATCCGTCTTTGGCCAAACACTTGGTGAAGAATACCTTAATTTTGCGCATCATGGATCTTAATCGGAATTTCGGCACGTATTATATGAACACGGAGAACTACCCCACCTTTGAGGATGATGTTCAAGGCATCATTCTTCAGGTGATGGCCGACCATGACATCGATGCGGATGACGTGGTGCTTTACGGCGGTTCAAAAGGTGGCTCCGGGGCACTTTATCACAGTATCTTGGGTAATTATCATGCGGTCGTAGTCGATCCGATTTTTTCCCAGACGAATTATTGGCAGGGCGACCATGATGTGCATTTCACCCAAGGCTATTTGCCTGAGAAGTTGCTTGCGACCTATCAAGCGGCCTTGACTGCATATCCGAACACACGCGAAAAAACGATCATCGGCACGCCTCAGGTCCGCGTCAACTATGACGAGTATCTGAAACTTGACTCACCGCTGGTCCATATTTATCACGTCTTCGACGATCACATCCAAAAACACCCGGATGTCTCTGCCAATAGCACAATCGAGCAAGTCACACTCATGAATCAGTATCTGCTCAGCTCACCGAACTTGCTGAAGTTACAGGCGGCTGAGGATCAACGCTTTATGAAGTAATGGAATCACAAGGAGGCAACATTTTGGATACTCCCGTTAAAGTCAGAGTCAAGGAGATCACCAAAGAGTTCGAGATGTATAAAACGCGCTCGGACAAGATCAAAGCATTATTGACACCGGGCCGCTCGAAGGTCCCAACATTTTGGGCCTTGAAAGGGGTGTCGTTTGAAGCCCATGCCGGCGAGGCGCTTGGGTTGATCGGCATCAACGGCTCCGGCAAATCAACGGTCTCAAATGTGATCTCGGGCATCATTCCGCCAACATCCGGCGAGCTTGAGGTCAACGGGGATGTCTCCATCATCGCGATCGGGGCAGGGCTCAAGGCTCAATTGACCGGACTGCAAAACATCCGGGTGAAGGCGTTAATGTCTGGCCTGACCAATAAGGAGATCGACCAGATCATTCAAGATGTGATCGACTTTGCGGATATTGGCGATTTCATTAATCAGCCGGTGAAGAATTATTCCAGTGGGATGCGGTCTCGGCTGGGATTTGCGATCGCGATTCACCAAAAGCCCGATATCCTGATCGTCGATGAAGCCCTGTCTGTTGGGGACCAGACCTTCTACGAGAAGTGTATGGAAAAGATGATGCAGTTCAAGGCGGAAGGCAAGACAATCATCTTTGTCAGCCATGCCCTGAATCAGGTCGAAACATTCTGTGATCGCGTGGTCTGGATGCATTACGGTGATGTGCGTGAACAAGGGGACACGGCAACGGTTCTCGATCATTACCGGGAATTTACGACCCGCTTCAATAAGTTGTCGGCGACAGAAAAGAAAGCCTATCAGGCCCAGAAAAAAGAGGACCAGAAGGATTTTTCGCTTGAAGAACTGCAAACGCGTGATGCAAACGACGTGACGCCAGCGCAGGCGAGCAAGATCTTTCAGCGCAATCGGGTCGGCGACAAGATGAGCTTCAGCATGATCGTGATCATGCTGGCAATGCTTGTGGCGTTGTTCTTCGCGGCGCGGTGGTCGGTGCGGACGCTGGACCATCAGCAGGTGGTCGAGCAGGCCGCAACTGCGCAGCTGGCCGCGACACGGGCGGCTGAGTACAGGGAAAAAACGGCGCTCAGCACGCCAAACGGGCAGTACAAGATCAAAGCCGAACATAAGGTGACAGCCGATGACACGCTGGCGGATCTCGCAACTAAGTATGATGTTTCCGCTGCGCGGCTGAAGGCGGCCAATGATCTGAAAGACGACACATTGACAACGGGACGCATCATCTACATTCCATACGATGATTAACATCGAGAAGATTTGAGGGTTGAGTTTGAAAGACGTATTTATTGTTTTACGCGAACAATTTACTAATCTTGGGATGATCGTGCGGGTGTCCCGTTATGACGATAAGGCGACTTATCAGAGCCACTATCTGGGCCTGATTTGGCAGATCCTAAACCCAATCATACAAGTGGGGGTCTACTACCTCATCTTTGGGATGGGCCTCTATGGTGGCCGAGAAGTGGAAGGGGTCCCTTTCATTGCTTGGATGATGTTAGGGCTGACCTGTTGGTTCTATATGTCTGCGACAATGCTGGGCACGTCGCAGAGCATCTACCGCCAATTATACTTAGTCTCAAAAATGAATTTTCCAGTCAGCACCTTGCCCAGTGTGAATATCGTCAGCAATCTGACCAGTTTCTGGGCCATGCTTGCGGTCACGATGCTCACAATCTTCTCACTGGGATTGCCCGTTTCGGTCCGCTGGTTCCAAGTCATCTACTTCTTTTTCTGCATGATTGTCTTCATGTTTGCACTTGGAATCTTTAGCGCGACAATGACAGTACTGATTCGCGACTATCACATGGTCCTTCAATCGGTGATTCGGTTGCTGCTTTACTTGTCAGGCGCAGTCTGGAACATCCGGACCACGGCCTTGCCGCCAAAGGTCAACGCAATCTTGCAACTTGACCCGGTCTTTTACGTCATCGACGGGTTCCGCAAATCGCTATTCAATGGTAGCTGGTTCTGGCAACATCCGGTCGACATGGCGATCTTTTGGCTGATCACACTGTTGTTGTTGTTCATCGGGTGCCACCTGCATATCAAGTTCCGAGCCCGGTTCGTCGACCTGGCTTAATATTCGGGGACGGGAAGCCGTCCTTTTTTCTTAGTCCGGATCTGAAACATATGGAGAATGTAGTGAACATGGGAGAAAAAGTGCGTTTTAGGTTTCGACGTGATGTGTTGAGCTGGTTATTACTGCTGGGGTTGCTGTATGTTTTCAATCTTTGCCAGCTGACTGTGGGTTCGCTGGGACAGCTCAATGGGGCAAATGTTGGCAAGGTCTTATCCTGGCAATCATTTTCATTCTGGATGGCACGCGATGGGTTCATGACTCTCAAGGCGCTGATTTTTATCTACCTTGGGGCAACGATCGGCGCCCATCGTCTGCGGACGAATGCGTTGGTCAAGACTTGGCTCAGCGCGATTGCGATCTTGCTCACGCTTAGCCTTGTTGCCATGACGCTGAATTACGAGGTCGGTGGCGCACGGGTCTTTGATTCGCTATTCATCGTGTCCCGCAATGCCTTTCCGATGGTCACGGGCCTGCTGATCTTTGTGGCGCTGGCGCCCTACCTGACGCGCTTACTAGAAAGGCCGGCCGGCGTGATTGCGTACCTCGCGATTCTGGTATTTCCGTTGATCGGCAACCATGATCTATTTCTGTGGGGCAACGGCATTTCCCTGCGCGGCGTGATTTTGCTGTGCACCGCTGGGTTGCTGGTTCGCCGTATTCAAAAATACTGGCAGGCGCTGGCTTTGATCGGCACTTGGCTGATCGGGGCACTAATGACGGCGTACATGGGGTGGTTCTCTAGCAGTTACCATGGCGATCTGGCGACGATGGCGCGGTTTATCGGCATCGGCTCACCGTTTGTGATTCTGCCAGCGGTCGGCCTTGCCTATTTGCTAATGCGAGGCACCGCGTCTACTAACCAGGCACCGCTTGGCTTTCACCGCTTGGCTGTGCCGATCAGTCTGGCCACCATTGTGTTGACGACTGCCATTCCATTTCAAGAGACACTGCGCAAACTGCTGGATGGCAGTTCGATGACCGTGAGTTCGAACAACATTGGCAATCTGATGTTGTGGGCACTGGAGATCTCTGGCGTGGGGCTGGTTGTCGGGGGCCTGCTTGGCGCAATGGTCAGCGCCTCAAAAACGGTTGCGCTGGCTGATCGGCGGTGGGGGAATGCAACCCTGCTTGTCGCGCTTGAAGACGTCTGGACCCATCTTGGACTATTCAGCAAACGGTTCTGGCACCAATATCGGCATGGCATTGTGGCGACCTGCGTGATCGCAATTTTGCAGGCCATTGCGGTGTTGAGCACGCATCAGTCCCTGCAGATGGATAATCTGATGCAGACGCCGCACATGTCGATCTTCTGGTTCACCTTTATCTTGCGCTTTTTGACGATCTTCTTTTCCAGTGCGATCATCTTGCTCGTTTTCTGGTTCATTCTCGCGGTGACAGATCGATATTGGTTGTCGCTGATCACGGTCTCCGCGGTCTCGATCGTATTGTCCATTGCGACTAACATCAAGATCGGGGCGCGCTCTGAACCGATCATTCCAGCCGACCTTGCCGAAATCACCTCGCTTGGTGAGCTCTTGCAGATGGTCAGCCCGGTGTTGTTGGCCGTTGTAGCGGTCGGGTTAGTCGTGCTGATCGGGCTTATCATTGTGTTGGAACGCAAACATGGGTGGTATCACAGCCCTTGGTATGTGCGCATCTGGCGAATCGCGCTGCCGATCGTTTTTTTCCTTGGCTTTCAAAATGCCGGTCACCCGCAGACCCCGATGCATAATCTTTTGATCAACTTCAACACGTATCGCTCCTTCTCAAACCAGTTGCTTGCATCGCAAGAAAATGGGCCATACCTGCAATTCGCTTACAACATCGATGTTGTCGTGATGGCGAAGCCTAAAGGATATTCAAAGGCGGCTGTGACACGAATCTATGAAAAATACAAGGCGCTTGCGAGCTCGCTAAATCAGACCCGCACCAATTCGCTGAAGGACCAGACCTTCATCTTCAACTTGAGCGAAGCCTTCTCCGATCCCCAGCACGTGCCAGAACTGAAGCTGAACGAGGACCCAATCAGCAAGATTCGGGCGTTGGCCGACACGACAACCTATGGCTACATGATGAGTTACGGCTATGGTGGTGGGACGGCCAATATGGAATTTGAATCCTTGACCGGCCTGTCGCTGGGCAACTTTGATACCCGGCTGTCCTCGCCGTATTCCCAGCTTGTCGAGAACCTGAAGACGGTGCCGAACATCAGCCAAGGGTTCGATTATTCCAGCGCCGTCCATCCGTTTGTGGGCACGTTCTACAATCGCATCGGCGTCTATAAGAAGTTCGGGCTGAACAAGTTTGTGTATCAGGGCAGTGGCTATAAGATCATTGATCAGAAAAAATACGGCAGCAACAAATATCTGTCCGACAAGACCGCCTATGCCAATGCGCTCAAGCAACTCAAAGCGCGTGATGGTGGCCAGTTCCTCAACCTGATCACGATTCAGAATCATTACCCTTATCCAACTGGTATGTATCCGGATAATCAATTTTCCGCTAGTGGTAGTCCGTTCAGTGACGAAAGCAAGACGCAGATCGCGACCTATGCAAAAGGTTTGCATTATACGGATAATGAGGTCGTGAAGTTTATGGCCGCCCTTGATAAGATCGACAAACCCATCACCTGGGTCTTTTACGGGGATCATTTGCCGGCAAGTATCTATGATGCGGTCATGGGTCCGAAGACTTCCGTGCAGATGCATGAGACTGTGTACTTTGTCTATAGCAACAAGTATGCAAGGGCGCATGGCGCAAAGAGTAAGCTGACGACACGGCCGTTTGCCGGGACCAACGACTTCATCGCGATGGCGTTGACTCAGGCAAATGTGAAGGTCAACGCGTACACCGCGCTGTTGACCGAGGTCGAGCAGCAGCTGCCAACGCCGTGGATCAAGATCGAAAATAGCCTCGATAGCAGTACCTATGGCATGCGCTTTATCAATAATAACGGGTCGTTGGTACATTATGAGGCCCTGACGAAGGCGCAAAAACAGCTACTCAACGATTATCAGATCATTCAATATGACATTACGGTTGGCAAACAATACAGTCAACAGCTGGGGATGCATCCGTAATATTCGGGATACCTGTCAATTTTGACAGGTATTTTTTTAACTTTTTGTTGGCTTGAACCCCCAAGGCGTGCTACGCTAGCAATAAGCAAATATTCGTGAAAACTTTAACTTTTATTGTGGTTTAACGAATACATCCTATTACCTGGAGGACAAGGGATTGACGATCAATCGACACAAGTACATTTTGACCAGTTTTGTGGCCGGCACGATCGCAGTGATCGGACTGCAAATGGGCACGCCCGGCAAAATGGTTCATGCCGCGGACGACTCGTCGGCCACCGTCCGGACGATGATGGCGGCGGCGCGGACGTTGCCGCAGACGATCAATGATTATATTACAGCTTATAACATCAAACCGGTGGGCGTGACCAAGGAATGGCATACCTTCGAAATGTTTCATTACGGGACCTCTGATCAGCTGCCAAATGGAATCGTTTTTCACTACACGGCCAACGCGACTAATTTCAGCGCGAGAAGTGAAGCGGATTACGAGATCAACGGCGGGTGGGTGAATGCGTTCGTACACACGTTCATTGATGCGAAAACCATCTTGAACATCCACGACCCCAATTACGGGGATTGGGGGGCGGGTCCATATGCCAACCAGCGCTTCGTGCAGTTTGAGCTGGTCACAGCGCGTAACCGGGATGAATTCGCCCGGTCGATCGCCAATGCGGCGTATTATACAGCCTTAATGCATTTTCAGTATGGCTGGTTTCCAAGTTTGGCCAGCGCCTCTGCGGGCAAAAGCGGCTCCATCTGGACGCACCATGATGTGACGAACTATCTGGGCGGCACTGACCACACGGATCCGGACGCGTATTTGGCGCAGTGGGGCTATTCGACCAGCGCGTTTTTGGCTGAAGTGAAAAAGCTGTTACCAACCGTGGGCGAGAAATCAGTTGCAACGGTGACGGCTAATACGAAGGCGAACCTGACCAATAAAGCCAAGTGGCCGTTTTATGCCGTGAGTGGCTCGACCATCAGCCTTGGCACTGGAAGCGCGCAGTATTTCCGGGGGAATAGCTACACCGCAACGAAGATCCTGACTGGTGCAGACGGCCGCTATTTCGTCGGTCTGACGAACGGCGGCGCGACTATTTGGGCGGATGCCCGAGATCTGACGTTCAATGACCCTATCGCTTCAACGACGGATGTCAGTGGAACAATCAAGACGGCGGCGAACACCCCGACGTATGCGGTCACCCAAAGCGGATATACGCTGAAGACGCAGAAAGCCACCAGTGACACGGTGGCCGTGGCGCGCCGCTACACTTTGGACAGCGGCAAGGTCCTTTATCAAACCGTCGATGGGCGGGTCGTCGAGGGGACCCAATTTACCGCTACCACCGCGGTGATTCCAACGAAAACAACGGCTGAAAAAGTGGCCGCGTTTTATCTGAAGTGGGCGGATGGCGACGTTTATCAGCAAAGCGGCACGCGCCTGATTCCTGTGGCTGGCAGTGTGGCGACGGCCGCAGCCAAAGCCAAGGGCGCGCGCGTTGTGCTCACCAAGATGGCAGTCGGCCCGGATCGCGAACGTTATCAACAATTCACCTACAACAGCAAGGTCTACTGGGTCAATAGTCGTGACACGATCACAGATAACCCGCTTGTTGATAAGACATCCCTTGCGCAGCAGGTAACTTACGGCGCTGGGAGCAGCATCTTCAACATCGGCGCTTCGGGTTATGCCAATGTTTCCGCGACGACCACGGGCGAGACGGCGACCGCCACCGCTGTCGCAACAATGAACAGTGGGTTCACGCTGTATCAGATTCCAAACGTCGGCTGGGTCGCCGCAGATCCGGTGGCAACGGAAATGACCGCCACGCAACAAACAGTTAATGCGACCGGCATTTTCCGCGTGGCGCCGACCCGCGACATCTATGTGGCGGCGCAGGGCGGCTTGGCAAGAGCTGGAAACAGCGCCACGATTCGTGCGGCGATCACGGGTGATAAATTCAAGACCACTAAGCTGATCACCACCACAAAAGGCGAGCGATACTTTGCAATCACTTACAAAGGACGTGAGTGGTGGGTCAGTGGCCATGATCTCGTTTTTGCTAATCCACTCCAAACCACACAGACCGTTGATGTGCCGCTTCAACTCTCGGCCGGTGCCAGTCTGATGGATGTTGGCCACAGTGGCTACATGAACATCGGCCTTTTGACGAAAACACAGAAGGTGACGGCGACCCGTATCGCTGTTTTGAAGAGCGGCTTTACGCTTTACTATGTGCCGGCACTTGGCTGGGTCGGTGGGAATCCAGTTTCCTCTTCAACCATCTCCTCGACCGCGGCATCTGGCGTCACGGCGATCTTCCGCACAATTCCTGAACAGCCGGTCTATGTGCAGACGGGCAAGACCTTTGTTCCAGCGGAGGGCAAAGCCTTGCTTGCGGCACAGAAATTGTTCGGCAAGACGATCAAGACCAGTGCCTTGGCTATCACTCAGGATGGTCAGCGCTGGTTCAAGATCTCAGCAAGCGGTTATACCGTGTGGCTCAATGGCATCGATTTCATTGTTGCCAATCGCCCGAAACAAACGGTGACCGTCAACACCTTGGTCCGCTATGCCGCAGGGACAAGTATCTTTAGCGTTGGCCCATCTGGTTACGTGAATCTCAACAGGACGACCAGCGGCGCAACAGTCACGGCGACCAAGCGCGTCACCTTGATGACCGGGCTTCAGTTCTATTACGTCACGGGCATCGGGTGGGTCTGCGCAACTCCTGTGACACCGACCTTGTCGATGTACGATGCAGCGCCGATCACGGTGCCAAGTAACCTTTATGGCGTCAACACGACACCGCTCACGGCGGCTCAGCGCACGTTTTTGAAAACACTGATCAGCTATGCGGTGCCGATTGCTCAGCAAGCCCAACTGTATCCATCAGTGATGCTTGCCCAGGCGATCACAGAATCCGGCTGGGGGAGTAGTACGCTTGCAAAGGGCGCGAATAACTTGTTTGGAATCAAAGCGGATGCGACGTGGAAAGGCGCGGTCTATTCGACCAAGACCCAGGAAGTGATCAACGGCCAAACCGTGACGGTGACTGCGAAGTTCCGCCGTTATTCGACGCTCGGTGATTCACTGCGCGATTACGCGGCGAAGATTCGGACCAACTATCCGGGATTGTGGCGCGAAAATGCCGCGACCGCACAGATCGCGACGCAGGGGCTGACGCGCTACGCGACTGCTGTGAATTACCCGCAGACGATTTACAGCAAGATTGTCACCTACCGCTTCAACCTACTTGATTCGGTTAAGTAGTGTGTGTGGTTTGTCAAAAAAAGCACACGCTCCAGGGCGTCTTCACGTTATCAAATGGGCCGATATAGGTTGTCTTTTTCAAAAGGAAAGCGCTTGCACATCATGTGGGGCGCTTTTTTCGTCGGCGGGCAGGTTGACAACCAACAGTTCAAATTGATACAAAGGACCTATTAAATCTTGAAAACCCGCGATTGTTGGCTGTGGTATCATCAAGACAGAACTCGGTCCGTGCATGGATCAGACAGGGGGATCGCTTCATGACAGACAATGTAATCAAACGCGCCGCGAAACCACCGGTACGCCTGCGCGACTCGCGTCCATTGACCTCGACGGTACTTGCGGTGTCAATGCTCGGCGGGGCCGTGCTTGGCACCAGCCAGACACAGCAAGCACACGCCGAAGACGCGGTGCCTGCTGCACAACAGGTCGCTCAACAAAGTGGCTCCCCACTTGCCGGCAACAAGATTCAACTCACCCCGACTCCGACAGAGGCGACCGTTGCTTCTGGTACGGTGATCAACAGCCACAGTAACCTCACACCGGCTAATAGTTTTGCCTATGTGATTCAGGACAACGGCGATGCACAGGCCGCAGAAAAGGTGACGCTCACTCCCTTTAGCGATGATGCGAAGGTCGACACGATTCTTGAACCGGCGGGCCTGACCCCCGCGCAATCAGACAGCTGGCTGGTTAAAGCCAAGGCCGCCGCAACAGAAGATTATCTCAAGACCGGCCGCGAACAAAAAATCGTTCGGCTCGCGGCGACGGTCCCCACGATCATCATCGGGTCGACCTCGATTCCGGCCGTCTCCGCCATCGATGTTTCCAGCTACCAAAGTTGGATGAAACAAAGTGATTACAACCAGCTGAAAAAACTGGGCGTGAACGCTGTCGTTGTCAAGACAACGGAAAGCACGACTTATCTGAACCCCGCTGCATCAAATCAGATCAAGTACGCAAAGGCTGCCGGCATGCATGTGTCGGTCTATCATTACGCCCACTTCACTACGAACAGTGAGGCAGTCAGCGAAGCTAAACAGACTGCAGCCGGTTTAGTCAAGCTTGGTTTGGCGAAAAATACGCTGATCTTTGCCGATATGGAAGAGCCAGACACGATTTTTATCAGCGGTGTTCAGGCAAATTTGAATCAATACTGGACGACGCTCAGAAGTCTTGGGTATACCAACTTCGGGTTGTATACCTCGGCGGGCTATTCCAGTACCGCCGCAATGGTGGCGACCGTTGGCGAGGCCCGTACCTGGGTCGCGGATTATCCAATCAATCCTTCTAAAAATAGCATGTTGCATGACAATTACGGCGCGTGGCAGTTTGCCTCGGATGGGCGGCTCTCCAGTGCCTCACCAGACAATCAGGTCTTAGACATCTCTCATGATTACAACGGGTTGCTGGTCGGAACATACGATGGCAAGCCACTTGAAACAGCAATCAATTACGGCAAGTACGTGACGGTGACCAGCAGTAAGGGTTCGATCTGGTGGAATTTTGCGTGGGACGAACGGGAAAAGGTCGCATCATACACCGACCAGACGCTATATGCCAAGTATATTTATTACACCTCAAATGGGTCGACCTATTATTCGCTGTACGACCGAGATGGCCAGTCGGTCGGTTATATCAACACGGCGCTGACAAAGACTGCTGATGGCAGTCAAGGCATCGGCTTTGGCCTTGATAAGTATGTGCGGGTGACGAGCAGTACCAGCACGGCTTGGGCGAACTTTACCGGCACCGCGTTGAGCAGCACGAAAAGTCTTTATCAGCGGACCTACCATGCCCGGTATATGTTCAAGGCGTTTAACGGGGGGACTTATTATTCGCTTTACACCGAGAACAATAAGTGGGTCGGCTATGTAAATTCTGTGTTGACGGCGGATGTCGCAGGCCCACAAGGCAGTGCGTTTGAATACGGCCGCTATGTCACGGTGGCGACGGCTAACGGAGCGCTGTGGAAGAGTTTTGACTGGGTGAAGAGTGCTAACTCATCCAGTTTTTACCGCGATACGCTGTATGCCAAATACATCTATCACCATGCAAACGGCAGTGATTATCTATCCCTGTATAACGGCAATGGCACCTGGGTCGGGTATATTAACTCGGCCAGTGTTGACCTCGCGACAGGACCCTGGGGTACAGGGACGGACTTCAATCGCTACGTGACGGTCACGAAAGATAGTGGTTCGATCTGGAGCAGTTTCAATTGGGTCAAAAAAATCGCGATGGCCGACGTCTATGGTCAGACCTATCGCGCACGTTATGTGTATCATCATTACAACGGCAGCGATTATTACGCGCTGTATGATAAAAATGGTAAGTTTGCTGGGTACATCAACAGCGCCTGCACGACCGAGGCAAACGGACCATATGGAACCGGTGTGAAGTTTGACAAACGGGTGACGATCACTGGCGAAAATGGTACGGTCTGGTCGAGTTTTAACTGGATCGCCAAAGCCACCACGCGGTCACTTGTCGGTGATAGCTTCATCGCGAAATACGCGTACGGTCATTATAATGAGTCGACTTACTACTCGTTATACGATGATGACGGCAACTGGTTTGGCTATATCAACAGCAGTTTGACCACTCGTCCTTAATTAGTGGATACTGAATATTTGTAAGTGCCTTGTTTTCATGGGAACCGTTCCGTTACTGTCGTATAATGAATGCAGAGG
>NZ_RHOG01000028.1 GCF_003946405.1 Lacticaseibacillus yichunensis
CCTCTGCATTCATTATACGACAGTAACGGAACGGTTCCCATGAAAACAAGGCACTTACAAATATTCAGTATCCACTAGCTAGAAAATACGCAGCTATTGAAATCGAAGCCGCGTGTACGACCGTGATGAAAATTGCGACCGCACCGACGGTGTCCGTAGTTGAACGGGTTATGAAAAGTCAAAAGATTCCAGCACCAAAGACGATTAACGAACCCGACTACGGTTTTACTCGTGGTGCAGCATACTTTGGAGGAAATGACTAATGGTAAATGACGAAACTCAACGGAAGTTACGGCAGATGAAGCTTACCTCTATGGCAAATGCCTTGGAAGCACAGGAAAGCAACCCAGAATATCGATCAATGAACTTTGATGATCGGTTCAAGTTACTCGTTGATGCGGCTTACGCAAGCCTTCAGTCAAATAGGCTGAATCGACTGATCAAGAGTGCAAATTTTCGGACGAATGAGCCATGTATAGCTGATATCAATTACTTGCCGGATCGTAAGTTGGATCGGAACTTGATTCAACGCCTTGCGACTGGCACGTATATTCAAGAGCACCATAACGTCATCTTAATGGGTGCTTCAGGTAACGGGAAAACATGGTTGGCGACAGCTTTGGGGATTGAGGCTTGCCATCAGTTTCATAAAGTAAAATATGTGCGTCTTCCCGAACTGATTGATGATTTGATTGTAGCGAAGCATGAGGCAAACGGTGACTTTCATAAGATTATTGAACGGTACAAGAAAGTTGAACTCTTGATCATCGATGAGTGGCTTTTGACGCCGATCAACGATGAACAAGCTCAGACTATTCTTGAGTTGATCGAATATCGAAGTCAGCGTGGTTCAACAATCTTTTGTACTCAATTCGCGCCGGAAGGCTGGCATAGTAAGCTGGGAAATCCACAGATTGCGGATGCGATCCTTGACCGAATCGTCCACGATTCTTACAAGCTCCTTATCCAAGGCGACAAATCGATGCGCGAGCGGTATGGAATCGGAGGCGAATTTGCATGATTTCAGTAGAACTGGAACAACGATTGGCGCTGTTCTATGCACATACAGACGCAATGGAAGACTGGGAAAACGTGCTTGGCGACGCACTGGTGGACATTATCTGGGAAAATAACGATAAATTGACGGATGACGAGCTTTTCGAATATGGAAAAGAAGTCATCGTGAAATACCTGGGTAAGTGCCGAGGAGACAAGCTCCCGTAAAACTGAAAGTGGCATCGCTGAAAACGCTCAGCGATGCCACTTTTGAAATTCTTGGTCAATTCTTTCGCCGAGTGGTGTCAATTTTAGCACCGAATGGGGTAAAAAAGATCGCCGAGTTGGGCAATTCGCTTCGCCGCCTTCATACGAAGGCCCGCAATCTCAAAAGACGAGATTGCGGGCCTATTTCAGCGGTCGATTACTAGGTGCCTACCTTACGAGCGGGATTCATATGCGGTCAGTTATTGGGTGCTTACGAATGAAAGGGCATAAGAAAAGCACCTAGACCAGTTAAGGCCCAAGTGCTTCATAAAAAAATTATCAACTCTACTTGACGAAGAGCCACAATCTCAAAAAACAAGTTTGTGGGGTTCCTTCGTATGGTCGAATATTAGGTGATTACTAATTGTTAGCGGTTTACTGACGCTCTAAAAATTTGAGTCGCAGTTCTTTTACTTCACTAAAACAATCCTTCAGCACCAGAGGCCCTTATTTTCTATCTCTACTGGCGTTCTCGTCTGTAAAGATTGAAAAGACTGTAGGTGAACATACTGAGCAACAAAGCCACTCCCATCAGTGTCGTTACTAAACTATTGCCATCTCCTGTAGCAGGCATGTTTTGGTCGCCTTTGTGCTTATCGTTGTTACTTTGTGATGAACTCTTCTTAAAATTCTTAGCCGTAACTACAGACTGTTTGCCACTAACTTGTAGGTCGATAGTAAATGAAAGCTTACCATCATTCAATTCATAACCAGCAGGGGCAGCAGTTTCAACAAAGTAGTAGTCGCCTGGCTTCAGGTCATCAACTTTAATCTGACCCTTGGCATTGGTGGTCAAGCCACTGGCAACCTTCGTCCCGTCCTTCTTATACAGATTGAACACGGCGCCCGCCAGGGCTTTACCTGTATCACCGTCCGTCTTATTCAGAACAACGGAACCGGTCTTTTCGGCATTTGTTGCGGAGACGGTCGCAACCTTGGTCGTTGCCTGGAATTCAACCGTAAAGTTCAATTTACCGTCATTCAATTCATAGCCAGCTGGCGCTGCTGTTTCAACAAAGTAGTAGTCACCTGGCTTCAAGTCATTAACCTTGATTTGACCCTTAGCGTCTGTGGTTAAACCACTGGCAACCTTAGTGCCGTCCTTCTTATACAGTTCGAATACCGCACCGGCAAGTGTTTTACCAGTATCACTATCCGTCTTGTTCAAGACAACGGAACCAGTCTTCTGAGCATTTGTTGCGGAAACGGTCGCAACCTTAGTCGTTGTTTGTAATTCAACGGTGAAGTTCAGCTTACTGTCATTCAATTCATAGCCAGCTGGCGCTGCTGTTTCGACAAAGTAGTAGTCGCCTGGCTTCAAATCATTGACTTGGATCTGACCTTTAGCATCTGTCGTCAAACCACTGGCAATCTTAGTGCCATCTTTCTTGTACAGATTGAATACTGCACCAGCAAGAGTTTTACCAGTATCGCCGTCTGTCTTGTTCAAGACGACCGAACCTGTCTTCTCAGCATTGGTTGCGGAAACGGTCGCAACCTTGGTTGTTGTTTGTAACTCAACCGTGAAGTTCAGCTTACTGTCATTTAATTCATAACCAGCTGGTGCTGCTGTTTCGACAAAATAGTAGTCGCCTGGCTTCAAGTTATTGACCTTGATTTGACCTTTAGCATCTGTCGTCAAACCACTAGCAAGCTTTGTGCCGTCCTTCCTATACAGATCGAACACGGCACCGGAAAGAACTTTACCAGTATCACCATCTGTCTTTGTTAGAAGAACGCTCCCTAATGCTTTATCATTTGTGACTGGAACTTTTAATTGAATACTATCGCCATTAATTGTAAAGGCATGCTGAGTATCATCTAGCTTATATCCATCAGGAGCCTTTGTTTCGACAATATAATAGTCTCCAGCATTAAGACCGGTATAACTTACAGTGCCATCTAATCCCGTCTTAAGATTCGAAGCAACCTTAGTCCCGTCTTTCTTATAAAGATCAAATATTGCTCCAGCTAAAGGACTTGAGTTATCAGCATCAGACTTCTCAATCGTGACCTTGCCTTTTTGATTAGTGGCAGAAACCAAGATATTATTATCAGCATTTGCTTCATTATACTGAAGATTGATTTCTTTTCCATTTGCCAAACTGGTAGAAATCACATAGCCATCTGGGGCCTTTGTTTCAACTAAAATATATTTTCCAGATTTAAGATTACTCCATGTGATACTGCCTGCAGCATCCGTCGTCCCTGTACGAAGCTTCTGCCCTTTTTGTCCGGAAACATCCGACCAAAGTTCAAAAGAAGCTCCAGCAATTGACTTTTTGGTATCTGCATCACTCTTAGTGAGAACAAGATTGGTGTTCTTACCAGTTGCTGACCCGCTATTGTTTACTACTGCCGTCGATCCACTGGTATTGTTATCAACATCTTTTTCGCCTTTTCCTGATATTGAAGCTGTATTTGTCAGCGTATCATTAATCTTTGACGAATTGATCAGTGAGCGATAGTGTATCGAGTAAGCCGAGCTGATTTCATTTGTAAAGGAAATCTTCATCGTTTGCTTACCAGTTGCATTATCAGTCTGCAAATCCACAGAGTAATCCTTACCAAGTACTAATGGATTACTCGTATCTTCGGTAAAGTTACCATTAGAAGCTACCTTTCCTGGATAGATCACAATAGAACTCTGATCAATAATCTGATTGTCAGAAGGCTCATCGGTAACAACTGCATCGCTGAAAGTTGATTGTGCTTTATTGACCCATATTGTCCACAACGCATAAGCAGAGTTCGTTGGATCTTGTTTACCACTCTTATCCAGAACATTACCACTGTTTGGCACTGTCACCTTAGCCGTCAAATCACTAGATTTTTCGTTATTTGTATAGGTTGCTGTATTGTCATATGACTTTTGATCAATGACCTTACCAGAGAGACTAGTCTGGTAAATCAATACATAAGCTTTAGAACTATCATTTGGTAATTTAGCAGTAAGCTGTTTCTTAGTACTGTCAAAGGAAATATTAGCGGAAGCAACTTGTGTCCCCAAAACATATGAGCCATTTGTGTTAATAGAAGCTTCATACAACTTGGCGCTATCTGCTACATAGTCTTGGTCACCAATAATTGGATCAGTAATGGAGGCATTGCTAAGTTTACGTTGATTATAGTTAGTAACCACGGTCCAAGTAATTTGCTTCGAAACGGCGTTGTAACTTCCTGACTTGCTGCCATCATTTTTAAACTCAGTCTTAGGAGTGAAGTCTGCCTGTCCCTTGTTTGTATGATCGTGACCGTCTTTGTCAGTCCAAGTTGCCGTCGCAGTGTTAGTCCACTTGCCCCCATCTGGAAGGCTATTCGTTTCAAAGGCAGTTTTATAACTTAGTGTATACCAACTTGTGGCATGTTCCTTTAAAGCATTAGCAAAGGATATGGTAAACCCGTTTCCCTGCTTGCTAATCACATAGTCCGTTCCTTCACTGAGAGTTGTATTATGATCTTTATCCTTTAAAACAAAGGAATCATAGTCTACGGTCAGCCCATTCGGGACTGGATCGGTCATTGACCAATTGCTCATATCTTGCCGAGCCATATTGATATCAAAGTTCCACGAAACAGTCTTAGCGTTGTAGTCAACGCTACCGAGTGACTTAGTTAGTCCCTGCTGTCCGACTGAATGATCTCCAGAATTCGAGGTTTTGCCGTTGCTAGTTACCGAGTTACTAATCTCTTGGCCTTTATCACCAATTGGGTCTGTTACTTGTGACTGATACGAAATTTTGACTCCCTTGTTCAGCCCATTGGGGAAAGTAATAGTCATTTCCGTTCTATCAGTGTTGTAAGTCACTTTATACTGATCGGGACTAATAGGGCCACCAGCCTCATCAACTAATGAAATCTTATTGTTCTCAGGGAATGTTTGACCCGGTGATAACGTATCCACCAATTTAGTATTAGCAGGAAGTGTCTTTTCGCCATAATTGTAGTCAATATGCCAATTATACTTTTGACTACCATTATTATCTTGACCGTCAAAACTCTTGTTTAAAAGTTTTCCGTAGTTAGCGTTGACTGTCGCACTAGCTGGATAGTTCTTATCACCGTTAGTTAAGGTAGCGTTGTTCGTAAAGGTTAATTTTCCACCATTATCTGGCAATTTACTCGAATCAATATCGCTAGTGTATTCAACCTTAAAAGCCTGATAGGTATCTGCATATGCACCAATAAACGTGATTTTTCCATTTTCAACCTTGTAATCTGTACCTTCTTTAAGAGGATCGCCAGTTTTAGTCACATTCCCATTCAGATCAACTGTCAAGGGATATACACTAACCGATTTCAGCGTGGTTGGCACAGTGTTAGTAGTATCACTTGGCATTGGGTCAGAAATTGTTGCATTCTTTAGCTCTTGACCATTGGTATTAATTGTGACGTTCCACGTAATCCCGGTTGGATTATTTCCAGATGTGTTAGCGCCAGTTAGTTGACCAGTCTTTGCGATGTCGTTACCACCTGATGGCTGAACAACGATTGGTATCGTTACCGGTCCAGTAGTCGTGTCAATGACAATGCCTTCTTTGCCAGACGATGAGTCACTGCTGATGGTAGAAGTATAACTAAATGTCCCTTCAATGTGGTTCACGTTTTCAACATCACTGTTAAAGGTGAACTTAACTGTGCCATCAGCAGCTATGCTATAAGTTCCATAGTCACCGAGAGTTCCCGTACCTGGTTTATAGGTAATTCCTTCAGGTAACTTAAATGAGAAATAGTCACCATCTTTAATTTGGTATCCGTCTTTCAGCTCATCCGGAATTGCCCACGTATATTGAAAATTAAGATTGGTATCTTTTGTCACTTGTGTAGGATCAACAGTATTACCTTTGCTATCTGTGAATTCAATATTTGCTCCGGTAATGATTGTTCCTTTGGAGGCATCTGGCAAATATTGTGAGATATCATTGCCCTCAGCACTCTCAGATACTGTCTTTACGATTTGGCTCTTCGAAGCAACACTAGAAGCATCCTTGCTGCTAACATTGGCTGAAGGCATATAAGCTTTTGCTGTTGAAGTAGTATCAGACAGTTTTGCAGTAACGTTTTGACCATCCGTTGAGAAATTGATAGATCCTTCTAAGGATGAAGTATCTGTGAGGCCTAGTTGGATCGTTGCTGTTCCAGAAACATTACCTAAAACCTCTAACTGTAATTTGTTGGCCGAATAGGTATATTTTCCAACAACTTTTTGACTGGCATCGAGAATATTAGAGTTGCTCGTCTCTTTCAGTTTCTGATCACCTGATAAGGATACTGAAACTTGCTCTTGAACAATTTCATCCGTTGAGTTGTTTAGTGAAAGTTTCAGCCCAATTGTTCGCGATCCAGGCGTTTCTTGGGTAGCCTTTAAAAGTTGAACAGTCTTGGAATCATTAGTACCGCCAGAGCTATCCGTCACCGCCCCTACAACTTGTGCCGAGGATTGTAAGAACAGCAGAAGCACTAAAACTAAAGCATATATTTGCTGTCCAATTTTCCTTTTATCCATGTTTTTTACCTCTTTCCATGATTGAGTTTCTACCCCTCAATTTATACATGATAATGTGAACACCCCACTTTCTTGAAATTCGAGTTTCCGCGTCTAACCATATGTTAATTTATATTACTAACCTGATGTGGTTTTGACTACGGTTACACACTTTAAATATACCAGGCTTCCACCGCTTATTCCACTTGTATAACAATGCGTTCAAACGTAACCTAAAAACAGACGCTCCATGTGTTCGACTGAAAAACTGGTTATTCAGTATAAGTCCAAAAGGCGCAACAGCACCCACGACTTAAACGGCATCGATTGAAAGCTGCAAACCAAACACGCTTACGGCCATCTAACAATTTAAGGACCTGCTTAAAAAAATCAAAACTATAGACATTCGCAAAGGATAAAGAACTGGAAGCTTGTTTGCCACGAAATTTAATTCACAAAGAGTAGCCATGTTACGGATAGCGTATACAAAAATGCCGCAAAGCATCCGAAAAGGTTTGGCTCCATCCTAATTTTGGAAAATGATGGGTGGCTTCATCGGTAGATCACCGTTAAGCACCTCTAAGAGGCTCTTGTCGATGTCGCGCTAAACCGGCATGGCAGTTCTGGATGTACCCGCTTATATCTGTGCACAAAGCTATCAACGCTGCGGATTCGAGGAGACACTCTGAGCACCACCATAAGCTCTGCGTAGAATTCTGAGCACTGCTCTAAGTGTGTGCTTGGGCAACACGAAGCACTGTTCTTCTCGTATACGGCAACACCGATTTCGGCAAAGTAACGCCGGTAGTGTCTGCCAGCACCACGGATCTGTTCGGTATTGCCACGCCTGAGTTCACGGCTAACCGTAAACTTGTTGCGATAAATCTGCTCGGCGGTTTGAACGATGACAAAAGCAGCTTGATGGAGTGCTTAAAGCTTCCCCCCGTTCGTCTAAACTGAGTTATTGATGTTGTCCTGTCGTGCTAATCTGAGAGTGGGTCATGATGACTCCTTTCTTATATGCATAAGGTGCTTATAAGCAAGGTTATCATGGCCATTTTGGCCTAGTCTATCAGCTTTTGCACTTCAAGTGTAAATGGCAATCGTAAAATGTAGCAAACCTACATTTTTAAATTGCCATTGACATCAAGTTAAAATCGGAGTTACAAGAAGCCCGAACTCAGTATAACGTTTTGCTAGTAAAAAAAAAGAAGCCAACACGCTTCTCTTTTTTCGTGGGGTGGCACGTTTGTGGCACATTCCATCAGCACATTATATAATATTGATTTAGCAAAGTGTCCTAAAGGGCAGTTTACACCGCGATTCTGAATTTCATTCGTTTGAGACGTTTATTTCCCGGGAAATGGGTCTGACATTTCAGCAATATCTGACCCAGTTGCGGCTGGCGCGCGCCGCCCAGCAATTGAAGACAAGCGGTAGCGCCATCGAAACGATCGCGTTTGCCTCGGGCTTCACCAGCATGCGCGCGTTTGACCAGCATTTTCGCGAGACCTATCACTGCACCCCGCGCGCCTACCGCGACCGCGGGTGAAAACACAAACAGGGCGCCCAGATTTCGATATCTCGGCGCCCTGTTGTTGTTTTCCCCGGCTTCCTGTGCACTCAGATTCGCTGGTGCTTCAGTCGTGGAAAAATATGCGTATCCGCCCAGCCAACCACGCTGCCGGAAAACGCCAGCGAGAAGATCGTCCCGATATTGACTGCATAAATATGATGCGAGATCACCACGCAAATCAAGATCAGCACCAGCGGCGGCATAAACGCAACCAACTGTGCGCGCACCGCACTGCCTTTGAAAAAGTGGAAGCGGATGATCTGCATCAGATCGTCGCTGGGATGCAGCATCAGATTCACCCGCTGGTATAAGGAAATACCGATCGCAATCAGGCAAATACCAAGCAGGTCGAACAAAATGCGTCCCCACAGCGGCAAGCTCCCCCAAGGCAGGCGGGCGACTAAGGCCGAAAACCCACCGACCAAATAGGAAAATGGCAACATGAAGATCAAATTGCCGAGCACCCGCCGCCACTCCCATTTGCGAAGCAACAGCGCATTGGCGATGATCGTCAGGCCGCCCAGTCCCATCATCACGGTGCCCAGATCGATCGGCAAAATGTGGCTGATGTTCACCGCCGAGGCGGTCCACAAAGCCGAGCCGAGGTTCAGCGCAACTGTGATGCCATTGCCAAGCGCATTGATAACCAGCGACAAGGCAAAATAGCCGAGCAGCTCTGGCAGGGGTAATTTGATCGAAGTCTGATTCATTGAAAGAAAGCCTACTTTCCGCAAGATCACGGCACAAGGCCGTCCTCTGTAGCATACGCGTCTGCAGGCCAAGGTGAAAGGGTGGGCAAGCGACTGGTATCATTTTGGCGGTGATGCGACATCTTTTGCCCAGCGCTGCGTTAATACGTATCCGTCAGATCGATTGCAACGTCGCTTCCGGCCTTTTTTGCGTGAGAGGCCGCGCGCCGCTCATTCAATTCAGCCAAAAACAGGTCCTCGTCGATTGGCGCCGTCACCGGTCGACCCAGCCAAGAGGAGAGGTGAATCATGTTCGACACCGTCAAGCCATTGATGCCTTCTTCCCCGCGGGCGATCAGCGGCGCGCCTGTCAGTAGGTGCTGGCCGAAATTGCGCAGGATGCCGACGTGCTGAGGATTACTGCCATCGGTCTCGACCAGCTCCGCGTGCACGACCGGTCGGGCAAAGGCCTGCTCACTGTGTTGGCAAACGTCACGGATATTTTCATCCAAGCGAAAAAGCGTCAGACGCCCGCCATCACAGACGATCTTGCCTCGTTCCATCGTCACCTCGAAGCGGTTGGTGCCGGGATAATCCCCGGTAGACGTCACAAAAACGCCGGTCGCGCCATTTGGATATTTCAGATAAGCGGTCACGTCATCTTCAACTTCAATATCATGCCAGTGGCCATTTTGGGCAAAGGCTTGAATTTCGCTTGGCATGCCGCAGATCCACTGCAACAAGTCCAATTGATGGGGACACTGATTGAGAAGCACCCCGCCACCTTCGCCATTCCAGGTCCCACGCCAATCGCCGGAGTCATAATAGGCCTGCGTGCGGAACCAGTCCGTGATGATCCAGTTGACGCGCATGATCGCCCCAAATTCGCCGCCTTGCACAATGTCATGCATTTTGCGGTACACACTATTGGTGCGCTGATTGAACATCATGGCAAACGTCAGCCCGCTTTTGGCCGCCGCCGCATTTTCCTCGCGCACCTGCTTGGTATAGACCCCAGCCGGCTTTTCCGACAGGACGTGCAGGCCATGAGCAAAGGCATCTTCGGCGAGTTCGGGGTGCTGATAATGTGGCACCGCGATCAGCACCGCATCCACCAGCCCGCTTGCGATCAACTCCTTCCCTTCTGAAAAAACCGTGACATCAGCCGGCAGCGTCTCGGCCGCCCACTGCCGGCGACTGGCCCGCCGATCCGCCACCGCGACCAGTTGCAATTCGGGCACCTGCCCGCCGGTGATCGACGTGGCATGCGCCGAGCCCATGTTACCGATGCCGATGATGCCAAAGCGTACTTGTGTCATTGATCTAACCTCCCGTGGCTCATTGCCACGCTTCGTCAAGTTCCTGCAATAGTTTACGCAGCGCCGCGGCAGCCGTGGAAAAAGCCTGCGCACCATCGCCTTGCGCAGCAGGCGGCAGCGACACCCGCGTTTGTTCCAAGCCGGCAAAGCCGCCAAATTCGGCCAGATGAGGCTCTAGCGATAAGAAGCCGTGATAATCCGCAGCGGCCAGTGCGGCGAGCACCTTTTTCACCTGACCATCGCCAAAACCAGCCGGCACCACATGGCCATCTGAGGCGATTGCGTCCTTGATGTGGACGTAGGCGATGCGGTTCTTCAGCAAGTCATAAGCATGGGGAAAAACGGTGACGCCACCTTGGACAAAATTGGCTGGATCAAACGCGGTCTGGACCTGGTCATCCGCCAGCGCGTCAAAGAGGGCCAGCTCCGCTTCCGGTGTCTCGCCGAAGATCTCTTTTTCGTTCTCGTGCAGCAGGGTGATCTGCGGATAGGCTTTCGCGGCGGCCGCAAATTGTTGCCAGCGCGTGATCACCTCCGCCTGATAGGAGGCGATGCGTTCGCCGGCCGGGGCGTAAAAACTGAACAGCCGCACATATGGCGCCTCAAATAGCGCAGCCAGGTGCAGGACGTGCTTGAATTTGGCCAGATGTGGCGCAAAGTCATCGGTGATCGTGATTTTTCCGATCGGCGAGCCCAGGCTGGACACCTGGATGCCGGCCGCGGTGAGCGTTTCGTGATAGGCGTGCGCCTGGTCATCGGAAAAAACAGCCACATTCACGCCATCGATGCCGCGAATCTCGATGTGACGGATGCCATTTGCCTGGAGCACCGCGATCTGTTCGGTCAAACTTGGGCCGATCTCATCGGCAAAGCCAGTGATCGTAAAATGATGGTTCATGTCTTATTCCTCCAGCGCAGCAACGACCTGCGCGATCTGCTTGCAAACGTCTGGATCCAGCTGGCGCAGCGCCGCGACATCCGGCATCGGTACCTGGTCGGCCGGCACGCCGGCCAACGCCTGAAGCCAAAGCAGCGCCGCCCCGTATTTTCCATAATCATTCAGATGATAGCCATCCTCAACGTTGAGCGGGTGGGTCGCAAAAAACGGCAGTGCCCGCATTTTTTGTATCAACGTCCCCGTTGGCAACAGCGTCGCGCCGACTTGCCGGCTGACTTGGGTGTAAGCCGCCTCCAGCTGCGCAAACATCTCATCTTGGTCGCGGTGATAAAAGGCAAAATCACGGTGGTCACTGGCGCGATCGTAGGCCCAAGTCTCCTGCATCCAAAAATGCGCTTGTGGTTGTGCCTGCCGCAGATGGGCATAGACCAATCCCGCATAAGGCTGGTAAGTATCCAGTAGTCCCGAGTCGCCACTCGCCTGCTGGGAAAAGATATGGTCCCATCGCTCTTCAGGCAAGATCTGATCGATGCTGACAAGGTGCGCGTCATCCCTGTCGTCACCATTTAGCTCATAACGGTATTCAGCATTATTCGCCTGAATATTATGCCAGTGCCGCTCAAGCGGACAGCCGCCAACAAAGAGATTCACCACCTTCAACGCAACTCCCGCAGCTTGGGCTAACGGGTAAAGATAATGCGTCGTGTTGTTTGAAAAACTGTTTCCCACTGCCAATATTTTAAGCAAGATACCCCTCCGATGGTGCTGACCTGGCACCAAATGTGATAGCGCTCTCAACCTCTAACAGGATAGCGGACTGACTTCAAATTGCAAGGCGAACCGGCCGCTTTTACCACTTGTCTAAACGGATATACCAATTTTATTTTGACCCCAGGCAAAAGAGGCGGCCTAAGCCGGACAAAGTTGCGTAAACTAGTTAGATGGAAACCTGATCAACTTTTACATAGGAAGGATAATCATATGACTCAATATCTTGCAGCGAGTGATCGCTATGAACAATTGCCTTACAACCATGTCGGCCGCTCCGGCTTGCGCGTTGCCCCACTTGCGCTTGGCCTCTGGCACAACTTTGGCGACATCGACGCCTTGAGCAATCAACGCGCCTTGCTCCGCTATGCCTTTGACCATGGCATCACGCATTTTGACATGGCTAACAACTACGGCCCATCTGCCGGCAGCGCTGAGTCGAATTTTGGCCAGCTTTATAAGGAAGACTTCAAGCCGTATCGCGACGAGCTTGTTTTGTCCAGCAAGGCCGGCTTCTACATGTGGCCAGGCCCTTACGGCGAATACGGCTCGCGCAAATACATCATCGCCAGCGCCGACCAGAGCCTGCGCCGCACAGGCCTAGATTATTTCGATATCTTTTATTCCCATCGTTATGATCCGAACACCCCGCTTGAGGAAACCGCAGAGGCCCTCGATCACCTCGTTCGCCAAGGAAAGGCGCTGTACATCGGCATTTCCAACTACGGCGTCGAAGAGACCGCGGCAATCACCAAGATCTTCCGCGAGCTCAAGACCCCGTATATCATTCACCAGGATGCGTACAACATGTTCCATCAGGAGCCGGCGACCTCGGGCCTGTTTGACCTCCTTGAAAAAGAAGGCACAGGGGCGATCGTCTTCTCGCCGCTGGCGCAGGGGCAACTGACCGACCGCTACCTCAATGGTATTCCAGACGACTCACGCGCGGTGCGCGAAGGCGATTGGATGCAAAAGGAGGTCAAGGCGCATCTGCCAAAGATTCACCAGCTCAACGCGATTGCCCAGCAGCGCGGCCAGAGCCTCGCAGAAATGGCGCTGGCCTGGGATCTTCAGCAGCCCGCCGTCATGACCGTTCTGATTGGCGCGTCCAAAGTTTCCCAGTTGGAAGATAACCTCAAAGTGCTCGATCACCTCGACTTCACAGAGGACGAGTTGAAAGCAATCGATGACGTGCTGAAAGCATAGGGTATGAAGCCGAGTGTTTAGGGGTGGCCAGCTAACTTTAGGGTGTGGCGATGCGCGTGCGTGTCGCTTCGCTCTTCGACCCCTCGCCTACCCCACAGCCTTAACCAAAAAAAGACCCGGTCCGCCCGGTCACTTCCCATTTCTGAGAAGCGACCGGTGCAGGCCGGGTCTTTGATTCGAGTCGTGTTACTTCGCTGCTTTCAGAATCGGCTCCGTTTTCGCTTGGAGCTCATCGAAGGCCGTTTTGCCATCCTTGTTCTTGGTCAGCGTGAGGTCGACAGTACTCATCAGCTGATTGCGGTAATCATTGTAGCCGGCAAAAATGGTCGAGCCAAAGCTGGCCGGAACCGCATCGACCGCTGCTTGGTAGGCTGGGTTCTGCTTGAGATAATCCTGGTAGGACTGCGAGTCAGTGCCACTCTTGGTGACCGGCACGTAGCCCGTTTTTTCCGCCCAGTACGCGGTGCTTTCGGCCTTCAGCAAGAACTTGTTGAACGCCCAGGCGCCGGCTTGTTGGGTCTTGGTCGCGCCCTTGAACATCACGTTGTCATTGCCGTTCAGCGGCGTGCCAGTGTTGCCGTTATAGCTGGGAATCGTGGCGGTGCCCCAGTTCATGTCCTTCGGTGCGTGTTGGGCCATGTCTGGAATGGAGGCAGACGAGCCGACCCCAAAGACCGCCTTCTTATTGATCAAGGCCACATCGAAATACCAATCCTGGCCGGCTGTTTGCAGATACCCGTCCTTACGCAGCGTCAGCAGTTTGTTGACCGCCGCTAGCGTTGTCGGCGCATTGAGGTTGGCCTTCAGATCCTTGGTGATCAGCTGATGGCCGGCTTGTTGCGCCATGCTTTCCAGCGTCACGTCGTATGAATTATCGAGGGCCATCGCCGTCAGCTTCTGCGGCTTGAGGATCTTGCCCGCCGTTGCGACATCATCCCAAGTCTTCGGCAACTGCACATTGTACTTGGTCATCAGGTCCTTATTGTAAAAAAGGATGCTGGTGGAAACGGAAAATGGTAGCCCGTAATATTTGCCCTGGTACTTGCCACTTTCGAGGAAGCTCGGGTAAATGTCAGCCAGCTGTGCCGCCGATAACTTGTTATCGCCGTTCAGCATCTGGTCGTCAAACGGAATCAGAAAATCATTTTTAACATAATCGCCGATGTTCGTGTACGGCGTCTGGGACAGCGTTGGCAGGGTCTTGGACTTCGCCGCCGCCATGATCTTTTGCTGAAGCGCATCATAGCTGCCCTGAGAAACACCGACCACCTTGTATTGCTTCTGGGAATCGTTGAACTGCTTGATCAAGTGATCCAGTGCGGTCTTGTACGAGCCCGTCATCCGGTGCCAATACGTGATCTTGACCGGCTCTGCCGCCTTCTTTGTGTTTGTGGTCGTTGCGCTTTTGCCGCAGCCGACCAGCAGCAATGCCATGGCCGCCACCCCAGCTGCCTTGAGAAACCAACTTTTTTTCATGAACAAACGCCTCCTGTATTCCTCAGCTGCAGCCGAGGTGTCTTGACAGAAAACATCATGACAGAAAATCGGCGTAATTGGAAGTATTTTGACCGATGAATACGTTTTCTAAGACGAATCGCGGCTAAATGCGACCGCCGGGACCGAATGACCTGGTCAGGCGCGGCGCAAAATATAGAACTTCTTCCCGCTTGGCAAGACGACCCGAAAGCCCTTGTACTTGTGGTTGCCCGCGTTGGTCGTGACCCAGGCCAGCGTCCAGCGCTCTGGCCCCGCCTTGGCGAGGTTCACCCGTAAATTATTCGCGGAATAGGTCCAGGTGAAGGTCTGCTTATCGCCAGTCTTTCGATTCTGAAGCGAACCGGTGTGATCTGCTTTAAAAACCACTTGTGCTAGCGGCTTCGGTAGCGGCGGGCGATCCGGCTGGGTCGTCATGTTGCTTTGATTCCCTTCCGGCAGCGCCGACCCTGCATATTGATACCAAGTGTATGCAGAATTCGTCAACGGCTTCATCGGCGAGCGCCGGACATAGAGCCAGAACCCGCCAAATGCCAGCAACAAAACGGCTACGATGCCCAGCCTGATCGCCAATTTCCGGTACTTCCATGGCGTCTTGGGTGGCGCGATCTGGGGCCGCTCGATATCCATCGTGTTTGGGATATAAATATTGGGTTTATCTTCCTCTTGCGGCGCCGCCTGTTTGCCATCATGCAGGCCGGTCGACATGTTGCCAACCGCCTTGCCCAGCCGCTGCATCCCAGTCGGCTGCTGGCGCTGCGCATCGCGGCGCTCATTTTCATCTTCTGCCATCGACTCATCTCATTTCTATTTCCCGGGAAATGCGCTCGCTCAGCGCTTGTGCAACAGGTAAAATGCTGTGCCGCCGCCATCCACGCTGACGGAAAATCCCGAATACTTCTGTTTCTCTAAATTGTTGCTCACTTTGGCCAAGCCCCAATGTACCGCCGGTTGGCCCTTGAACTTGACCATGAGCTTGTTTGGCGCATAGGTCCAGGTGAAGGGCTGCGTGCCATCCGTGCCGACGCGGACGCCAGTGTGGTCCTTGTTGAACCGCACACTGGCCGCGGCGGCTTTGGTGCGCTTGCTCGGGTGCGCGTTGTCAAACAGCGGCAGGACATTTTCCGCCTCGAATTTGGAGGATGGCTGCGTCAGCGCAGACTGGGTGTATTCAAACCAATACTGCTTCGGGTCCGTCAAGCCGACCATCGGCGAAACAGTCAGATTATGCCAAGCCACAGCCGCCGCAACGACCAATACCAGCACGACGCCGATCACCCACACCGGCCGCCGGTATTTCCACTGTTTTTTTGGCGGCTTCATCTCCGGCAGGTGAAAATCGGTCGGTACTGTCGTCTGCTTTCTGTCCGATTCGAGTCTCGCCTTCGCAAGGTCGCTTCGCTGCGTCGGCCCTGCCCCAAGACCACCGAGACTGCGGCCGACTTGCTCAAGCGGCGAGTTGCCACCACGTTGCTTTTCTGCCATGACACGCCCTCCTCAAGATACCGCCAGAATCCTTCAACTTTAGTGTACCGGTTCGGGTGGGAAAAGCCAGTGAGGCACTCAAGGATTCTGTGGTCAAATTATAGATACTCGCTTTTTTCCCTTGGCGCGGCTAGAATCAAGCAAGGAGGTGGCCTCATGACATACGGCTATATCAAAAAAATTCGCAGCTTGGTCGGACATATGCCGATCATTCTCAACACCAGCGCCGGCTTGATCTTGAACGACAAAAACGAGGTGCTGCTCAACCTGCGCACCGACACCCACAACTGGAGTTTGCCAGGTGGGTACCTCGAATATGGCGAGACCTTCGCAAAAGCCTGCATCCGCGAGATGAAAGAAGACAGCGGCTTGGACGTCCGCGTTATTCGCCCACTACACCTGTTTGATGAAGGCGATGTCCATTACCCAAACGGCGACGTGGCCCAATGCATCACCCAGCTCTTTTTATGCGAACCGATCGGCGGCCACCTGCTAGACCACATGACAGACGAAACAGAAGGCCTCGCCTATTGGCCCCTCGACCAACTCCCACCCCTCCTGAATTGGCAGCAAGAAGCCATGTTGGCATACGCCAGAGAATATCTTATTCAACATAACTAGGCCAACAGGGCTTCTTGCGAGTGAGCTTGCGAACGAGCAGGTACGTCGCAAGTTTCTGTTATTATGGGCCATGTTGGCATTCGCAAGAGAAAATCTAATCCAACATAACTAGGCCAACAGGGCTTCTTGCGAGTGAGCTCGCGAACGAGCAGGTCCGTCGCAAGTTTCTGTTATTGCCATAAAAATAACAAAATATCCTATCACAAGTCTCTTCAGCCACTCTATGAAAACATTCCTTTTCACCCAGGTAAATTTTGTTAGCCAGCACATAACCGTCATTTGGTTGTGTGCTTTTATTTTGCGTTTTTGCCGAACAATAGGCACCAGTCACTTCAATTATTGTCTTAGGGAATCCTAAACTTTTACTTTACATTCAAGACATCGGTCGTATACTGAGTGGTGGTTTCAGAAAGGAAGGGACAAAATGAAAGAAACACCACGCACGGAGCAGGCGCCTCGACACAAATTGATCGAGTACGCGAACGGCCCCTCGCTGGAGGAGATCAACGGCACCGTTGAAGTTCCCCATGGCAAAGGGTTTTGGCGCACCTTATTTGCTTATTCAGGTCCCGGGGCTTTGGTTGCCGTCGGTTATATGGATCCAGGCAACTGGTCGACCAGCATCACCGGTGGGCAAAACTTCCAGTACCTCCTGATGTCAGTGATTTTAATGTCAAGTTTGATCGCCATGTTACTTCAATATATGGCGGCGAAACTTGGCATCGTTACCCAAATGGACCTCGCCCAGGCGATTCGCGCCAGGACGAGTAAAACGCTCGGCATTGTGTTATGGATCATGACAGAACTCGCCATCATGGCAACGGATATTGCGGAAGTCATCGGCGCGGCCATCGCGCTTTACCTCCTGTTCCACATTCCGCTGGTCATCGCGGTCTTCATCACTGTATTTGACGTCTTGCTATTATTGCTTTTGACACGTATCGGGTTCCGCAAGATCGAAGCAATCGTGGTCTGCCTGATTCTCGTGATTCTTTTTGTTTTCGTTTACCAAGTCGCACTGTCACGCCCAGATTGGTCCGCCGTCCTGTACGGTTTGGTCCCGTCGGCAAAAACATTCGCAACGAGCCCATCAGTTGGCGGCATGACCCCCTTGAATGGTGCGTTGGGCATCATCGGGGCGACGGTCATGCCCCATAACCTGTACTTGCACTCCGCAATCTCCCAAACGCGCAAGATCGACCACAACGACGAAGAAGATGTCGCAACGGCCGTCCGTTTTTCCGCTTGGGACTCCAACATTCAGTTGACCTGCGCGTTTTTCGTCAACTCCCTGCTGTTGATCATGGGCGTTGCTGTTTTCAAAACAGGCGCCGTCAAGGATCCATCGTTCTTCGGACTGTTCCAGGCGCTTTCTGACACCTCGACCCTGTCCAACGGCATCTTGATCAGCGTCGCCAAGTCCGGCGTTCTGTCCGTGCTGTTTGCGGTCGCCCTGCTCGCCTCTGGCCAAAATTCCACTATCACCGGCACCCTGACCGGCCAAGTCATCATGGAAGGGTTCATTCACATGAAGATGCCGCTGTGGGCACGGCGGCTCGTCACCCGCTTGATCTCCGTGATCCCCGTCCTGATCTGCGTGGCCATGACCAGCCGGCAATCAGAAGTCCAGCAGCACGAGGCCCTCAACACCTTGATGAATAACTCACAAGTGTTCCTGGCCTTCGCCTTACCATTTTCCATGTTGCCGCTGCTACTGATGACCGACAACGCGACTGAAATGGGCGACCGGTTCAAAAATGTGCTGTGGGTCAAGATTTTTGGCTGGATCTCAGTCATCGGCCTGACCTTCCTGAACATGCTGAACCTGCCGGATGCCTTTGCAGATTTCGTTTCCCCGTCACTGGCGACGCAAGCGCATATTGTGGCTTACATCGCAATCGTTTTGATCATCGCCTTGTTGGCCTGGACGATCATCGATATGTACCGCGCCGACAAGGAATTCAACATGTCCCTAGCTGACCAACGCGCAACCGAGCTGGAGGAAGATCAGCGTCGTCGCGCAAATAAGGAGGAGAAGTAAGATGGCAGAAGATTATAAGACCATCCTCGTCGGGGTCGATGACTCGCAGGACGCACTGGCTGCGTTCCGTTACGCGATTCACCGCGCCCGCGTCGACGAGGCGAGCCTCATCATCACCACGATTCTCGAATCCGGCGAAATGAATGTGTATGAAGCCCTCACCAAGGATTATGTCCACGGCGAGCGCGAGGAACTTGAAGAACATTTGAAGGAGTATGTCGCGCTGGCCGAAAAAGCCGGCATCAAGTCGGTCCGTGCGGTGATCGGTGAAGGCGATGCAGGCGAAACGATCGTCAAAACGATCATCCCCGCCGTTTCGCCGGACCTGCTCGTGATCGGTGCGGCCGCCAAGACTGGCATCGCCAAGCATTTTGGCAGCCAGGCGGCCTACATGGCGAAATACGCCCCTTGCTCCGTCTTGGTCGTTCGCGATTAGCCCCATGCCACGGTGGTGTTGATCACATGATCACGCAAAAAAGATGTGCAGACGAATTTGCCTGCACACCTTTTTTGTATCCAACCACTGGCGAAAATCGTAAGCACCATATACGACCTTCCATTTTTAAAAAAATCAGAATCGAAAAAAAAGATTCGGCCCCTATGTACGACAAACACACCGGTCGACGTGTCTTTTCAGCCATGGCCAGTGTGCATTGGAGACTTTAGATTAGGAGACTGAGGGCGCCTTGCCGCGGGGCTTAGCGGGATCAGATTTTCAACGTGGCAGCTTGATCAAGGTGCAATTTTTGCTGCCGGACAACGGTGGTACTGGTGGTACGCCCTCTCGCCTAATTTATGACACCACTGACTCGGATGCCCTTCATAGCGGCTGCTCTAGGTTTGCGACGGGGGTGGACTCCCTCGCCGGGCACGCCGTCTCGGAGGAAAGCAATCTGTGTGGCCACGCCAGATACCTCTTCAACTGTCGATTAATATACTCCCTTGTAAACGGTTTTGTCAACTTTATTTGTCAACAATTAAAACACGTAAACTTCTCGTCGCACCGGCATTTCTGCGACTGTCTTGTCAGCGGTCGATATATTTATTTAAAATAACTTTTTCACCGTAACGAAAAAGTGCGGGCCGTCCGCTTGATCACACCTTGCCACGCCGCTTCCGCCCACCAAAAAAGCGGCCTCCTCAGCCGCTTTTTCCCTGCCACGTCACTTACATCTTCATGCCCATTTTCATATAGGAATCCATCCCCGCCATCCAGAGGTCCTCGGGCTTGATTCCGCGTTCCTCAGCAAAGGCGTGGACGAGCGTGTCCATGTCCATCAGCTTGTATGTCTTGTTCGGCTCGGCTGGATCGATGACCTGAATCTGGGCCATCATCCCGCCGTCTTCATGCTCAATGATGTGGCAGTGATACATGTAAACACCAGGTAGATCAAAGCGCACCAGCAGGCGGACCGTTTCGCCCGGATTGACGCCGACCGTGTCCTTGAAGCCAGTCTCGTTTGGATACGGCGCGTGGCCATTGCGGCTGACCACCAGGAACTGTGTCCCATGCACGTGGAACGGATGCACCATGCCACCGTGCATCGTGTTGGTGTTTGTCACATCCCAATACTGGGCCTGCCCCAACTGCTGCGTGGCGTCGATGCGCTGCATGTTGAACTTCTTGCCGTCGATCGCGACCGCCTCGTCCATGCCGCTCATCACGACCTTGCGCACAGGCATCACCGGATCCGGAAGCGGCGCCTGCACATCCAGCAGGTCCGCAGGCAAGGCCGTGTCATCCGGCGCAAACGCGTGAATGCGAAACGACACAATCGGCACGTCATCGGAAAATAGGGTGACGGTGTCGCCTTCCTTGTAGTCCTTGAAATCGACGATCACCTCGGCCCGCTCGGCACAGGTCATCATCAGATGCGTCAAGGTCACCGGATGCGCCAGCAAGCTTGAATCCCCGGAGATCTGCGTGAATGGCAGGTCATCGGAAAAATGCAGGCGCCATTCACGCCGGTTGGCCCCATCGAGAATGCGTAGCCGCAATTTCTGCGTTGTGACATCAAAATACGGATTGACCGTGCCATTGATCAACGCAGTCGGCCCCTGCACCCCATCCGGATCGTAATCCGCGCGGTAATCCCACTGATTATTTTCGTGGAAACGGCGGTCCTGAAGCACCAGCGGAATGTCGTTGACGCCATAGTCATGCGGCAGTGGCAGGCTGTTGATATGGTCGTCAGTGACCAGCGCCAACGTGGCCAAGCCGTGCCAGACCTGCTCGGCCGTGCTCGGACACGGATGGGCGTGTAGCCACGTGGTCGCCGCTGGTTGATCCAAGGTGAAATCGATGTCCGAACTTTCCCCCGGATAAACAGGCGCGTGGCACCCGCCATCCACATAAGGTCCCGTGACCGCCAACCCGTGCCAGTGGAAGGTGGTCAGTTCCTTGAGATGGTTTTGCAGATGCACATGGATATGTTTGCCGACTGGAAAAACGATCGTCTGGCCCAACACGCTGGCATTATAACCCCAGGTCTTCGTCTTAGCCCCAGGCAAGATCTGAGTCTCGCCGGCCTGCGCGGTGACTGTGTAATACAGATCCGTCGCCGTTTCCTTGTCCGGCTTCAACAGCGGCGGAATCGCCAGCGGCCGCGCCGGCGCCGCTGCGACCTCAAGCGGCACATACCCGCCATCGTGGGTGTTGAAGGCCGGTTCGTCAAAAAAGTAATCCGAGTAGACTTTGCTCATGCTAATGCCCTCCCTTTACTTTGTACCAGTTCTAGTTTACCACCTTGATGCAGGGACGGAAGATTATTTTTTAGGCATTCCTTATTCGGGCTGCGGCCAAAGTGGTACACTTTTTCTGAAAGCAGAAATGGAGGGGTCCAAATGGGAACAATGCCAAAAACGCTGGCGTGGCTGATCGTCATCGCGAACGTGATCTTGATCGGGCTAGTCCTGACGATGCACAATATGGCCGCGATGATCTTGATGGCGGCGATCATGCTGGTCGATGCCTTGAATGGGTTGTGGGGCGCGTATCAGCACCACTGACAGGCCAGGACGCAAAAAGACGTTGCAAGCTGAGAAAAGCCGCAGCGTCTTTTTCTATGTAAGCCAAGAATCGCCGCAACCTTTTTAGTCGATCTGATTCCAGTCGATCTTGCGGTCCTTAAAATAAACTTCCTTATCATGGTCGTTGATCGGCCGCAACACCCGCGCTGGGTTGCCGACCGCCACCACATTGTCCGGCAGATCATGGGTGACAACACTGCCGGCGCCAACCACGACATTATTGCCGATCGTGATGCCAGGGAGCACGATTGCGCCGCTCCCAAACCAACAATTTTCACCGATATGCACCGCCTGATTAAACTGATACTCACGGCGACGCAGGGCAGGCAAAATGGGGTGCGCGCCGGTCGCGATCGTGACATTCGGGCCAAACATCGTGTTGTCGCCGACATAAATGTGCGTGTCGTCGACCAACGTCAAATTGAAATTCGCGTAGATGTGGTCGCCAAAATGGGCAAAATGGCCCGCCCAGTTGGCGTGAAGCGGCGGCTCAATGTAGCAATGCGGCCCGATCTCGGCAAACATCTCCTGCAGCAATTGTGCGCGCTTGGCGACTTCACTGGGCCGACTGTGATTATAATCATATTGTTTTTCCAAGCAGGCGCTTTGCGCGGCCAGCAGCTCCTCGCGCGGCAGATACAAGCTGCCATCATGCATGTCTTCGTTCATTCGTGTTTCCCTCACTTATCGGTTTGTTGTTGAGACTGTTTTTTAAAAAGAGTGCCCTGTTTGGTATCGACGTAGGCGGGCTGCAGTTTGGTCGAGCTGTTTTGCACAGTCAGCGCAGGGGGCTTTGTATCCCAGCTGAAAGTGGCCCTTAAATTGCGTGGTTTGCTTGGCAGTATCGATCGTGAAGGTCGCCTTGCCCCCATTGCCGTGGCTCTTGCGGTCTAGCGTCCCCGTGGTGCCCTTGATCTGCAGATGGCCGCGAAACAGATCACCACTACGATAAACCGTGATAATCACCATCCAGCGACGCGGCCTGCGCGCGGCCCCCAGCGTCAGTCTCAGCAGTAGGGTCGCCAAGGCAGAGGCAGCGCTCCGTTAAAAATTTTTCAATCTGTTTTCCCCCAATTGATCGATACAGTCACCACTCTATCCGAGGGCGAGACCGTTTTCAATATAAAAACCGTCCGACAGTTAGCTTCTGCCAGACGGTCATAGCCAAATAAAGTGGGCTTGCCCACAAAAAAATCCAGGGGTGCTCGAGCGGTGCGATCAAGGTTGCGAGATCACCTGCTGAAAAGCCGCAAGTTTGGCCGAATAGTCAGCCGGTTTGATGGTCCCAGTAAAGGCGCCGATCATCAGCGCCGGTGCGTTGTCCCACAGCTGCGCCATTTGCGGCATCTTCGGCATCAAGACCGAACGACGGGCCTGCGCAACCACGGCAGCGGCGACGGGATCGGTGGTCAACGCAGACGTTTGCAGCGCCTGTTTATCGATTGGAATCTGCCCCTGCGCTTGATAGCGTGCCATTTGGCCAGCGCGATCGGTGAGATATGCCGCTAAGGTCTGGGCGGCTTGCTGATTGGCTGGCGTCGTATAATTAAAGTTATTTTAACCGGGACAACGCGTTTCTGGTACACTGGCCTCATCAAGAAAGGTGGCTTCATTGTGACCGCACTCTATGACGATCCAGACTTTTTTGCCCAATACCAGGCGATGCCGCGCAGCCAGGCGGGCCTCAGCGCAGCCGGCGAGTGGCCGACTTTTGAAAAATTATTACCAGACGTGGCCGGCAAGCGCGTCCTCGACCTGGGCTGCGGGTACGGTTGGCAGTGCCGCTATGTCGCCGATCACGGCGCGGCGGCGGTGCTGGGCGTCGACGCTTCGGAGAAGATGCTCGCGGTAGCCCGCGAAAAAAATGCGGCGCCGGCCATCACCTATCAGCAAGCCACCATCCAAGCGCTTGCCGCCCCAGCCGGCAGTTTTGACCTTGTTTTGTCGTCGCTGGCCCTGCATTACCTGGAAGATTTTGGGGCGGTGGTGGCGCATGTCCATCAGTGGCTCGCGCCGGGCGGTGTCTTTTTGTTCACTGTGGAGCACCCCATTTTCACCGCGGAAGGCAGTCAGGACTGGCTGTACGACAAAAACGGCGCGCCGTGGAAATGGCCCGTCGATCATTATTTTGATGAGGGCAAACGCGAGGCCCATTTTCTGGACCGCACCGTCACCAAATATCACCACACCCTGACGACGTTTGTGGACACCCTACTCACGCATGGGTTTACCTTGCAGCGGCTAGTCGAACCGCAGCCCGCTCCCGCTCTGCGCGACCGGCCGGACATGCAGACCTCGCTGCGCATGCCGATGATGCTGATCATCAAGGCGCAGCGGCAATGACCGCCTTACAAAAAGGACGTTGACAGCAGTGACTGCCTCAACGTCCTTTTTTGGTGCGAGCGGGTGGCCGACGTCTCACGCTGGCCGCCGCTAATCCTCGTCGTCCTCGTCTTCGTCGCGCAAACCTTCCCAAGCCGTTTTGCCTAGAATCGCCTGCAGCTGGCGAATCGCGTGATTATTTTCTCCGCGCACCGTGGTCAGCGCCACCGCCATTGCGGGCCGGTCCTCGCGCTGGGCTAGCTTGATCGCCCGGTCGATGAAGAGATTGGCCATGGTCAGGTCATGGGCGCTGACATCAACGATCGTTTCGGCCGGCGAAAACATCAGCCGCGGTTCCTCGTCGATCTTGCCGTAAGCCGCGATCTCCGCGGTCGTGGCAGGCGGCAGCTCATTTTCATCCAACAACAGATCGCCGAGGCGGTCGAGCTGTTCCCGCACCATGTCGATCAGCGTCTGATACAGCGCCTGTAGACTGGCGGTTTGGGGGCCGCTGACGAACCAACGCGCCTGGTGAAATTTCACATCCAGCACCCACAGATTGGCGACGATGTGGCTGGTCATCGCCCCGGCAGTCGGCTTGTGATGATCCAGGTCCGCCTGCGCCACACTCGCTTGATAACGTTCTTCAATCGTCATTTCGTTTCGCTCCTTTACGCTTCGGTGACTTTGCTGCTTTTGACTTCATAGCCCAGGTCGCTCACGACTTGGGTCAACTGGTCGGCGGCAATCTGGCTGTCGTCGAATTGCGCCTTCACTTTGCCGGCATTGAATAACACTTTGACCGTTTCGACACCGGGCTGGTTCTTGACCGCCGTTTCGATCTTCGTCAGGCAAGACGGGCAGGTCAGCTCATCGAGTTGTAGGGTTAATTTTTTTGTCATCAGAATAACCTCCTATTGATCAATTACTTCTATTGTAATGGCGCTTCACCGAAGAAAAATTGACGGTGGTCAAGCTGACGCGATAATTCTCTGCTTTTTTTGGTGCCCGCCGAAATCGATCAGGCGCATCGCGTTGAAGATCACGACCAGAATCGAGGCCTCATGCACGAACATCCCGCTGGCCATGTAGATGAACCCGGCGATCAACCCGATCAGCAGAAAGGCCACCACCGCGATCGCGATCACCACATTTTCGCGGGTGTTCCGGACCGTTTTTTTCGCCAGCTGATAGGCGTGGACCAGCGCCTGAAAATTGGCCTGCACCAGCACCACATCCGAGGTCTCGATCGCAACATCCGTGCCACTGCCCATGGCGATGCCAATGTCCGCCGTCGCTATGGACGGACTGTCGTTGATGCCATCCCCCACAAACGCAACGTGGCGGCCGGCTACTTGCATTTTTTTCACATAGGCGACCTTATCTGCCGGGAGCAACTCCGCATGCACCTCATCGATGCCCAGCTGGCGCGCGACCGTGGTGGCTGTCGCGCGGTTGTCGCCTGTCAGCATCACCAAATGCTGCGCGCCGGCTTTTGTCAGGGCGACCAGAGCCGCTGGAACTTCCGGCCGCAGTTGATCCGCGATGCCGATCAGCTGCACAAGCGCCCCATCGATCGCGACCAGGACGCTGGAGGCGCCGCGCTGCTGCAGCGTCGTCAGGGCGGTCTGCTGGGCCTCGGTCAAGGCGACCCCGTGCCGCGCCAAGAGTTTGGCGTTGCCGGCGCAGACGCGGTGGCCAGCAATCGTGCCCGTCACCCCTTCGCCTTTGATCACCTCGCTGGCAGCAAGCGGCAAGGCGGCATATTGCAGGCCACGCTGCTCGGCCGCCTGAATGATCGCCTGGCCCAGCGGATGATCGGAGCGGCTTTCCAATTTGGCGACCTGCGCCAACACCTCGGCTTCATCACCGGCAAACGTCGTCAACGCGGTGACTGCCGGGCGGCCCTGCGTCAACGTGCCTGTCTTGTCGAAAACAAATGTGTCAATTTTCGCAAAGTCGTCCATCACCGCGCCACCCTTGACGAGAATGCCATGCTTGGCGCCATTGCCGATGCCGGCGACATTGGACACAGGCGCGCCGATGACCAGCGCCCCGGGGCAGCCGAGCACCAGGACCGTGATCGCCAGGCGCAGATCTTGCGTCACCAGCCCGACAAGCAGCGCGATCACCAGCACAGCCGGTGTGTAATACTGCGCAAACCGATCGATGAATTTTTCCGCATGCGACTTGGTATCCTGCGCCTCTTCGACCAGTTCCACGATCTTCGCAAAGGTCGTGTCATCCCCGACCTTGGTGGCCTGCACATGCAAAAACCCATTACTGAGCATGGCGCCGGCGTAAACACTTGCGCCGACTGTTTTATGCACGGGCCGACTTTCGCCTGTGATCGCCGCCTCGTCCACATATCCATCGCCATCCGCCACCGTGCCATCAACAGGCAGCGCGGCGCCGGGCCGCACAACCACCACGTCGCCTTTCTCTAGCTCATCAACATCAACAGTCTCCGTCGTCCCATCTTCGCGCAAGCGGTCCGCGGTGGTTGGCGCCATTTCAGTCAGGCTGCGAATCGATGACCGCGTTTTGGCCAATGTTTTTTGTTCCAACAAGTTGCCGAATAAAAAGAGAAACGTCACGATCGCCGATTCATTGTATTCGCCGATCACAAACGCCCCGATCACCGCGATCGTGACCAGCAATTCGATCGACACCACCCGCACTCGTAACGCCTGCCAGGCATGCATCGCGATGGGCACGACCGCCAGCACCGATGCCAGTGCCAAGAGCCCGGCGTACAGGTGCGGCGCCTGCAACCATTTGCTCAGATAACCGCCCGCGATCAGCGCCGCCACCACCCAGGTGATCGGCGTCGTGTGGGCTTGAATCCAACGTTGAACCTTCATTGATCATCGCTCCCTTCATCACAAGACTCATCTTACAGGGTGTGTTTTGCGAAAAAATTGACGGTGGTCAAGTTTCGTATTTTTCTTTAAAAAATGTCTGTGCAATAATAGTCATGGAGGTGAAAAAATGACAGATCTGATCGGCTATGTCCTGCAATTTGGCAAACAACCCTTGGCGCGCCTGCCCCTCACGACTATCGACGGCGTGGTGCTTGCCCAGCTTGCCTATTTTGACTTTACTGGCAGCGGGCGGCTCGGCGATCTGTCGGTGAAGGACCGCAGTCGCCTGACTGAAGGGACCTGGCGGCCGGCGAAAAACGCGGCGCTGCTCACCGCCATGGCCAGCAGTCCCCGGTACGCTGACATTATTTTCCACGACCGCGTCGACCAATTGGACCTCGCCCAGGAAAAACAGTTCTCAGCGCTGGCCCTGACCCTGCCGGATGACACCGAGTTTCTCACCTTCCGCGGCACCCGCGCGGCGTTTGTCGACTGGAAGGAAGACTTCAACATGGCCTATCTGCCAGCCATTCCCTCGCAGCAGGCCGCGCTTCATTATTTTCGTCGGTTGGCCGAAGCCGCCCCAGACCGCGATTTTTGGCTGGGCGGGCACTCCAAAGGCGGCAGCCTGGCCACCTATGCGTTTGTGCATAGTCATACAACGTTGCAGGCGCGGGTGCGCGGCGTGTTCAATGCGGATGGCCCAGGCATCGCGCAAGTTGTCGATTCGGCCTTGACCCCACGCATCCACAAACTGGTGCCGCAAACGTCGATGATCGGGACGCTGTTTGATCCCGGCCAGGATTACCACGTGGTCGCGAGCAGCGTCCACGGCATCGGCCAGCACGATCCATTCACCTGGGCGATCGACGGCCTGCATTTCCGCCGGCTTCCCCACTTGGATCCTGTTTCACAAGTCGCCCAGCGCACCATTGCTGCCTGGGTCGCCGACCTCGACGATGCCACCAAGGCCGCCTGTTTGAATGCCGCTTATCAGCTGATCACCCAGACCGAGGCTGAGACATTTGACGAACTGAAAGAGGATTGGCCGCAAAAGGCGCGTCGCCTCTTGACCGGCTTGCGGGCCCAAGATCCCGACGTCTATCGCAACTGGCGCCATGCCTTGGGCGCACTGATCATCGCCCTGCGCGCCAGCATCCCCCAACCCCACCTCCCACAAGCACCAGAATGGTGGCCATGGAAATAAGGAAGGGTGCGGAGGGCCGCGGGATGGTGGAACAGCTAACTTGGCCCTGGCGCTTGGGGCGGTCTTAGCCCCGAGTGACAGGGACAGTTAGATGTTTCCACCATGCGGACCGGAGCCCGACTAAGGGTGCGGAGCCGAGCGTTTAGGGGTGGGCAGCTAGGCTTATCAGGCGCGTGAGGCGCTCCTTGCCTCGGGTGACTGATGACCTAGATGTCCCGCCCCTGCTCGGCGGAGCCCGACTAAGGGTGCGGCGCGCGGAGCCCGACTGAGGGTGCGGAGGTCCGAGGGATGGTGGAACAGCTAACTTGGCCTGAGTGCTTCGGCCCGCTTCTTTGTTTCACGTGAAACCGAGCCCATTTTCTTGCGCCAATATGCTATGGTAGAGGCAGCGGACCGCCTGCATTTAACAACGGCCCGCCAAAGTCCTATAATGACAGTTTGTAACTGGCCGCGACCACGACTTTTTCCAGCCATGGCCGCGGCTGCACAACGGGCGATCAGCCCACACAGGAGGCGACAAACATGGATGACGCGCAGCGCGAACGAGGCCCTTGGAAGAAAAATCTGTACATCCTCTGGTTTTGTACCTTCGTGGCGGGCATCGCTTTTTCGGAGATCATGCCTTTCCTTTCCTTATACGTCGGGCAGATGGGCGATTTTTCCAAACAACAGCTGACTTTTTGGAGCGGCGCAATCTACGCCATCACATTTTTGATCACGGCGATCGTCTCGCCGATGTGGGGCAGCTTGGCGGATCGCACCGGGCGCAAGGTGATGCTCATTCGCGCCAGCCTGGGTATCGCCGTTTCGATGCTTCTGATGGGGCTGTGCACGAATATCTGGCAATTATTCGCCTGCCGCTTTTTCCAAGGGTTCTTCTCCGGCTACATTCCAAACGCGCAGGCGCTAGTTGCCTCGCAGACCCCGCGCAGCAAGGCCGGCACCGCGCTTGGGACGCTGGTCACCGGCTCCGTGTCCGGGACGCTTTTTGGCCCGATCGTCGGCGGCATCTTGGCGCAAGTCTTTTCCATTCGCAACACATTTTTTATCACCGCCGGCCTGCTCACCGTGGTCTGCCTGATGTCCGCGTTCATGGTCGAGGAATCCTTTGTGCCAGTCGCGCATCCGAAAGGTGAAAAACGCACCGGCCTACTAAAAAAAGTGGCAGATCCAAAGCTGATCATCATTTTGCTTGTTTCGACGATGATCGTGCAGATCGGCAACGCCTCGATCTCCCCCATCATCTCGCTGTACATCAAAGAATTGATGCATGGCCAAGGCGCAGTCACCGTGGTCGCAGGCGTGATCGCCGCACTGCCTGGCATCTCAAACATCCTTGCCGCCCCGCGGCTTGGCCGGTATGGGGATAAGCATGGCTCAGGCCGCGTGCTCATCGGCTGTTACCTGTTTGCCGTTTTGGTCTATCTGCCGCAGGGCTTCATCGGCAGTATCATCGGCCTTGGCGTGTTGCGCCTGTTCGTCGGTGTTTCAGATGCCGGCCTGTTCCCGACGATTCAGACCTTGCTGACGAAAAATACGCCACCGGAAACCACCAGTGCGATCTTCTCTTGGAATCAGAGCTTCCAGGCGCTCGGCAATATGTTCGGCGCCTTTCTCGGCGGGGCGTTGGCCGGCTGGTTCGATTACAACACCGTCTTCATCTCCACCGCCATGTTGCTGCTCATCAACCTGATCTTCCTCCGGGTCTCAGAGCCCCAGCTGTTGCGCCGAACAGATAAAAAAGCAGCTTAGACCGAGGCGCACAGACGCTTCGGTTTTTCTTTACATTTGAAGCCGTCGTCGATAGCCTAAGATTGTTGTTTATTGAGCGATCGTTTATGCCAGAATTAAGAAGCAATCTCGCCAGCAAAAGGACGATCCCATACGATCTACTTTTGCGATATGTTGCTGTAAGAACGGCAAATAATCGCTATAAATGCGCTCAGGCCTCGAAGAATCATTTACACAAATGGAACAAACTTTTTACAATCAAACCAGTTGACGTATCCGCTTACCGGGGTTATTATAATCTCGACACTGAGAGGCGTGGAGGAGCTGGCCACGAGTTTTCTCCCAGCGTCGGTCAGTCCGGCGGGAACCAACCCGCGACCCACCCCGAGCGACGCAATGACGGTTACCTGCAGTAAGGGGGTAACCCAAAGGGCTTAAACGGACCCGGTACTGGGAAGTACCGGAAAAATGTACCACCTGCATTTCAAACTGAATAAGTTCCCTAACACCGACGGGAGGAATCTCGAAAATGAAGAGGGAAAGGGATCCAACCTAAAATTTGGCAGGCCGGAGCACGCTTCGGCCTGTTTGCTGTGCCTGCAGATAATAGTGCGCGCCCCGCTGGTTAAGGCCGACACACCGCGATGGCAGAACGGCAAAAATTTTTCTTGACTTCTCATCAAAAACCAATAAAATGAGCTCAACATCATATCACTGACGAAGAGTAGCAGAGTAATCGATGGCGTCAGTCAGGGAGCCGCGTAAAGTGTGAAGCGGCCTGACAAGATCGATGAAAGTAGGCTATGAGTTGCTGTTGCGACCACTGGAAGCTGCAGCTGGGTAAGCGCCCATTACAGCGCAGAAGTATCGCCGCTTGCCGGCCGTACTTGTAAGGCGACTGCGGTGACGTGGCCGCAACGCTAGGTGGTACCGCGCACACGCGCCCTTTGCGATCATTTCGATCGCAGGGGGCGCTTTTTTTAGTCTCGCAACTGATTCGTCAACTCATCTGGAGGGCTCATTATGACAACACTCACACACAAACAGTATCTGGCATTGGGTTCCATGCTGTTCGGCCTGTTTTTCGGGGCCGGCAACCTAATTTTCCCCATTCATCTCGGACAGATCAGCGGGACCAACTGGCTACCCGCGACGCTTGGATTTTTGATCTCGGCTGTGCTTTTGCCTTTGCTGGCCATTCTCGCCATTTCGCTGACGGAATCCGATTCGATGTATGACTTGGCGCGGCCAGTTGGGCATGGCTTTGCGCTATTTTTCCTGATCGCCACGCATGCGACGCTGGGCCTTTTGATCGCCAGTCCTCGGACGGCCACGGTCACTTTTGAGATCGGGGTGTTGCCTTTTATTCCTAAAGGCAGTGAGACGCTGGCGCTGCTGATCTTCTCCGCCCTATTTTTCACCGCGACGTACTTGCTGTCGCGCAATCCGTCGAAGGTCACGGATTATGTTGGGAAAATGCTCAATCCGGTTCTGCTGGCCTTGCTCGCCGCGGCGTTCATCGCGGCCTTCCTCATTCACGGTGACGGCGCGCAATTGGCGAAAATGAGCACGCCAACTGCCGCCGGGAGCAATCTCATCAACGGCTTCCTGCAGGGCTACAACACCATGGACGCGCTGGCGGGCCTCGGCTTTGGCGTCACGATCGTTGCGGCCTTGAAGTTCTTCGGCGTCAGCGATGCCACCAAACGGGCGAAGGATGTGGCCAAGACCGGGGCGCTGGCGATGGGGCTTGAGGCCATCATCTATGCCCTGCTGATTGCGCTGGGCGTACTCAGCCTCAGTTTTACCAAAGTGACTGAAAACGGCGGGCCGGCCTTCAACGCGATCATGACCCATTATACCGGCCTGATCGGTACCGGACTGCTGGCCGCGATGACCCTACTGGCTTGCTTGACCTCGGCGATCGGCCTGGTCACTTCGCTGTCGCAGGACCTCGGCCGCCGGTTCCCGCACCTCGGGTTCAAGTTCTTCTTGCCGCTTGACTGCTTTGGCGCTTTTGTCATTGCCAATTTTGGCCTGGATCAGATCATCGCGCTGTCCACGCCGGTCCTGATGTTCCTGTATCCGCTGGCAATCAGCCTGATCATCTTGGGCCTCTTGCATCCCTTTATTGGGAAAAATCGGGTCATCTACGCCACCACGACCGGGTTGACCATCATCCCCGCCCTACTCGACGCGATCAACAGCCTGCCATATGGGTGGAATCACTTCGGGTTCTTCCAGCAACTGATCGACTTCGGGACCCGCTTCATCCCTTGGTTTTCGGTCGGCATGGATTTCGTCCCATTCCTGGCGCTGGGCCTGATCATCAGCACGATTGGGGTGAAGATCACAGGCCGCCCGTTGCGAGAGCTGGAATTGGCGGAAGAATAATGATGGCGCGACGACGCCGACAAAAAAGACGTCCTCAGCTTCCCGAGAACGTCCACTACTGTCTTTATCTCTGACTCAAGGCCCGCACCACTACGGCCTTTTCCACGCCGTTGCGCATCGGAATCACGGTGTGGCCGGCAACCAGTGCACGGATGGCCGCGTCGTCATAGTGCCAGACATATTTTAAAAAATCCCAGTAATCGCGATCCAAATGCTCGCGAAACGTCGGCGCCATGTCCGGACGCGCGGCAGGGTCGCGGTGAAAGCCCCAGGACCGTTGCATGACCCGCGCCTCACACACCAGCCGCGGAGCCTGGCACCACAGCACCAGATCCGCCTGCGCAAGCCGCAGCGGCAAGGTGCCTTTGTAGTTGCCATCGATCAGCCAATCCTCATGCGTCGCCATGAACTGGCGCTGGGCCTCAGCCAACCGGGTTTTCGCAGCGGAAGAGTAATCGTCCGCGTGCCACAGGCGATCCAGCGCCAAAAGCGGCCAGCCAGTGCGGGCCGCCAGCACCCGCGCCAGCGTCGACTTACCGGTGCCGCTATTGCCGATCAGTAGGACCTTCATTTGGCGCCTTCTGTCAGTGCCTTGAGCAGGATCTCCTCATCCATCGCATTGCGGACCATGATCACGCGCTGACCGTTTTTTAGATGATGCAGTTTGGGCGAGACGTGTTGTTCCGCGCGGTTATCGTATTGCCAGATCGCGCGCAAAAGGTGCCAATAACTGTGGTCAAAATGCTCGTGAAAACCGGCTGTCTGGCCAGGAAGCGGCTTGCCGTGTTTCAGCGAGCGGCGTAGCACCCGGGCCTCGCTGACCCAGCGTGGGGCGCGGAACCAGACGATCAGCTCGGCCTCAGCCAGTCGCACCTCGATGGAACTGGAATAATTGCCATCGATGATCCAGTCTTTGTGCTCGGCCATGAACGCGCGCTGATCCGCTCGAAACTTTGCTTTGGCGGCGGCACTTTGGTCGTTGGGGTGCCAGATCGAATCCAGCGTCAATAACGGCCAGCCGGTCTGCTTGGCCAGCGCCTTCCCAAATGTCGATTTTCCTGTTCCACCATTGCCGATCAGCATCACTTTCATCAAAAGCGGCCTCCCATTTTTCTTCTGCCTCCAGTATAGCAAAGGCGCCACGACCAAAACGGCCGTGGCGCTATTTTTTTACGATTCGAGATGATTTTGCCGCTTGGCCACTGCTGGCAGAATCAGCCCAAGGGCCAAAAAGAGCACCGGTGTCAAAATATTCAGCGTCAATTGGAACCACCAGGTCGCCGGATCGGCCGCCATGTCGATCTTCGGCAGCATCCCCAGCACACAGGCGAGCAGCGTGAAGACAAAGCACCACGCACCAATGGTCATCCCCCACTTGCGATTTTTAACAAAGCGGTAGGCGGATGGAAATTTCGCCAGTTGCTTGTTCAGCAAGATGTAAGCCAGAAAGACCCACAGATAGCGCAGCGGCATCACCGAGGCGTTGAGGTTGAGCAGCCACTTATACAGCTCGTTCATGTTGCCAATGCCAAGCGCCGGCACAATGATCAACAGCGAGACCAACACGCCTGTCATCACATAGCCGTTGACCGGGGTGCCGCGCTTGTTGGTCTGGCTGAGGCGGCGCGGAATGAAGCGGCTGTCCGCATCGCCGAGCAGAATCTTCAGCGGGGCGTCGATGGAAAACGCGAGGCTGGAGACTTGCGCCAGTACGTTGGCGATCGCAAACAAGATCACAAAGAGGTTGCCGACGTGATAATACCCGCCGAGTTTGGCGAAGGCCAGATACGCCCCATTGGTCATCAGATCGACTGGGATGTGGTCGGAGTCAAACAAAAAGCCCATCGCAAACGACCCAAGAATGGCGCAAAACGCGACCATCCCGGCCAGCACCAGCATGCCCAGCGGAAATTCGCGCGCGGCGTGATGGGTCTTGTTGACATACGGGGAGATCTTCTCGGCCCCGCCCACCGCAAAGACCAACATGGAAACGGTGGTGAAATAATTTAGATTGAATTTTGGCAAATAAGTCGCCAGCTTACCCATGTCCGGCGTTGCGACCTGCACGCCGCGAATCATGAACGGCGCAGATACCGCCAAAATAATGAACAAAAGCGACATGATGAACATGGCCGTCCCGGCGATGCTGCCGATGCGGTTCAACGTCGCCACCCCGCGAGATGCGAGCCACAAGAAGAGCAGAAACAGGGCCAAGCAGAGCAAACTGGTGGTCATGGCCGGCACTTCCTGCACAAAGCGGCCGTTGCCTTGGAACAACCAGCTGAACGCGATCACGATCGTCTGCGGTTTTTGCGCGAGATACGGCACATGGACCACCCAGTAGGTCCAGGCGGCGTAATAAGCCAGGCGCTTTGTCGACGTGGCGGCGATCCATGAGGACACCCCGCCTTCCGCGTCCTTGAACGCCGACCCGAGCTGCCCCACGATCAGGGCGTATGGCACAAAGTACAGCACCATGATCAGCACCCAGGAGGTGATCACCGCCAGGCCTTGTTGCGCATAGTTGTTGAACACATTGGCCAGTCCCCACACCGCGACAAAGGCGATCAGGGCGACGTTGTACCAACGCAATTGTTTTTCCGTTGCCATTTTCATCTATCCTTTCAGGTAAACCCGTTGCCTGTCCATTGTATGGATGGCACCTGAGGCCGCAGTGAAAGTCCGCCGAATTGCCGGTAAGAATGCAATGGCCGGGCGCTGATGACTCGATGAAACGAAATGAGGAAAAATATTCTTAGCACGCCGCATCATTTTCGATTTTGAGTGAAATTCTTTCAGAAAATAATTAAAACGTAGATTAAATAACCCGCTATTTCTTGTAATGGTTAATTCACAAGGCTTAATTGTTGACAGTGATTTGAACTCGTTTATAATTTTCACCATGGTTGGTTGAGTACTTACTCAACTCAAGGAGGGGTCTGCGTGGCACAGCAAAAACCAGTACTTTACTACGACACGCTACAAGATGACATTGTGACGAGCGCGAATCAGGACTTTCAGCTCGCCGCCGATTTCAGCTGGCTGCGGGATAGTTTTGGCTTTCGCCTGGGCCAGCGCCTCGTTTATCCAACAGCGCGGCGCATCGGCAGTGCATTTTGGCGCACGCGGCTGGCCGCCCGCTTTGTCGGTCGCGCCAAGCTTACGCCATATGCGGATCGCGGCTATTTTCTCTATGGGAACCACACGCAGACATTCGGCGACCCACTGCTGCCGATGGTGCTGGCTGGCCGCAAGCAGATCGTGCACACGATCGCGTCGCCGGCCAACTTGGGCATGCCCGTGATTGGCGGCCTGCTTCCGTATGGCAACGCGCTGATCTTGCCGCAATCGACCCATCAAATGGGCGAGTTCTACACGGCGATCGAGCAGGTCATCGCGAGCCACAAGGCAGTCGGTATTTTCCCCGAGGCGCACTTGTGGCCTTGGTACACGCAGATCAGACCTTTTTCCGATTCCGTGTTTCATTATCCAGTGGCGATGCACGCGCCGTCGTTCTGCTTCACCACCACTTACCAACGCCATCACGTGACAGTCTATGTCGACGGCCCATTTTGGCCCGAGCCGAACCTGCCGCGGCGCGCCCAGCAGCGGCAATTGCGCGACGAGATCGCCCGGTGCATGACTCGCCGCAGTCAACACAGCACTTATTCTCGCATCGATTACCGGAGGCGCAGCGAATGAATATCTTATATTGCGGCGATGCGTCGATGGCACCGGGGGTCCTGCTTTCAGTGATGTCGCTGGTCGCGCACACCGCGGAAAAATTGCAAGTCTTCCTATTAACAGCGCAGCTCAAGACCGCTGACCGGTCATATGCCCCTTTGTCTGCCGCAGACGCCACTTTTATCGACCAGTGGCTTCAGGCGGCGCGCCCCGGCAGTCGCGTGGTGCGGCTGGACATCACTACTCAATTTTTACGGGAGCCGCCAACTGCGAATATGGCGACGCGCTTCACCCCGTATTGCATGCTACGGCTGTATGCCGATCAAATCAGCGCGTTGCCCGACCGGCTCCTTTACTTAGATACCGACGTGATCGCGGCGGCCGATCCCAGCGACTTTTACCATCAAGACCTCGCCAGTGCCGAGGTGATCGGGGTGCTGGATCATTACGGGAAATGGGCGTTTCACACCCGGTTTGGGTTCGACTACCTGAACTCCGGCGTGCTGCTTATGGACCTGGCGGCGCTGCGCGACAGCGGGCTGCTGGCGGCCTGTCGCCGGCGCTGCGCCAAGGTGAAAATGTTCATGCCGGATCAATCCGCGTTGAACAAGCTGGCTGGCTCGAAAAAACGGGTGGTCAAGCGCCGGTACAACGATCAGCACGGCCCTCATGCGGACACCGTGCTCCTCCATTTTTCCACCCGACTGAAATTCTTGCCAAAATTCACCCCGATCTCGGTGAAACCCTGGGAGGTCGCCAAAGTCCACGACCAGTTGAATTACCATGCGCAGGACGCGCTGCTGGCCGACTTTGAGACGACACTTGCGCAAATGAAAGGACAAACTCATGACTGAACCCTACCGAATTTTTTTCTCCGTTGATGATAACTATGTGCCGGCGCTGACGATCGCGCTGCGGTCCCTGGTGGCCAACACCGATTCACAGAAAAGCTATCACGTCACTATTTTGACGGAAGGCTTGACCCAGCCGCACCAGGCGCAACTGCTGAAGGAGGCCAGCGCCAACGTGCAGATCGATTTCAATTCGATCACGGATCGACTGAAGGCACGCATCACCGACAAGGGCAACACGCTGCGAGCAGATTATTTCACCTTCACCATTTACTTCCGGCTGTTTATCGCAGAGCTGTTCCCGACGCTGGACAAGGCCCTGTATCTGGACGCCGACACCGTGATCTTGACGGATGTCGCCGACCTCTTTGAGCTGCCACTTAACGGCAACTTTTTCGGCGCCGTGCCAGATCCATTTATCGCCGGCGACCCAGTCACGGTGCGGTATGCGGAAGACGCGATCGGCATTCCCGTCAGCCATTACGTCAATTCCGGCGTTTTGATCATGGATCTCAAGGCGCTGCGGGCGTCCGGCTTTTCCGCCCATTTTCTCAACTTGCTCAACGATTATCACTTCGCCAGCCTCGCGCCGGATCAGGACTACATCAACGCGATCGCGCAACACCGCATCCAGTTTCTGGACCCGAGCTGGAACACCCAGGGCACGCAAAAAGGTATCGATCAGCCGCATATCGTGCATTTCAACTTGTACGATAAGCCGTGGCATTACGCGAATGTGGCCAACGATCAGTATTTCTGGCAATACGCGGCGGGCACACCGGAAGAAGCCGGCCTGAAAGCGACCCAAGCCGCTTGGGGTCAAACAGGTGAGCAGACCGATGCCACTAACCAGGCCAAATTGATGCAGTTGGCCCGCGACATCGTGACTGTGCCGGTGACGTTCAAAAATATGCAAGCGCAAGGGGTACAGGTGGCGTTATGAGCAAAGTGCTCGACCGCGGGCTACGCGACCCGGTCATCGCAAACATCCGCGCGGCCATTCAAGCAAAAACATTCAATGTGAAGGTCGAAGTCAATGATCCCGGCCTGGACGCAGCCGAAGAAGCGGCGCTGCTGACGGCTTTTTGGCAGCGGTACCCAACGGCGAAGTACCGCCTCAATAACTGGGTGGCGCGGACGCTGGTGCACACCGCCACGCGCGTGCAATTCGCCGGCATGACCGTCAGCGGCAAGGAAAACCTCGCCCACGTGCCAGGTGGCGCCATCGTCACCTCCAACCACTTCAATCCGCATGAAAATATGGCGGTGCGCAAAGGGCTGGGCCTGCCGCGCTTGTTTATTGTGTCGCAAGCGACTAATCTGAAGATGCCGGGGCTGCTCGGCTACATCATGAACTACGCGGACATCTTGCCCCTGGGCAGTGACGTCACCTATCTCGGGCGCACGTTTCCGCAGCATCTGAACCAGGTGTTGGCAGCAGGCCACAAGGTGTTGATCTATCCGGAACAGGAAATGTGGTACAACTACATCAAGCCGCGGCCGCCCAAGCGCGGGGCCTATTTTTACGCGGCGCAGGCGAATGTGCCGATCATTTCCATGTTTGTCTCGACCCATGTCTTGGCCAAAAAAGAAGCGGCCGATTTTTATCAGATCGGCTATGCGGCGCATATTTTACCGCCTATTTTTCCAAACGAAAGCCTGTCTGTGCGCGAAAATAGTCAGCAGATGATGGCCACGGACTTCAAGCAAAAACAGGCCGCATTCGAGGCGGCTTACCAGCGCCCTTATGACGCACCATTTACCGCGGCCGACATCGCCGGCTGGATTCCTGGAGGCGACAAGCAGTGAATGCCAATTTGAAACTTTATGAGCAGCAGCACCTGCTCGACGACATGACCGAAAAACAAAAGCGGGTCTTGTCGGCGGCGATCGATGTGTTCGCCGAAAAAGGCTATGCGAATTCCAGCACCAAGGAGATCGCGGCCCGTGCCGGTGTGGCGGAGGGCAATATTTTCAACCGCTTCACCAACAAACGGGGCCTGCTCGAGGCCATCGTGAATCCGGTGATCGACCAGATCTTCCCGTTCACCCTGCGCGACTTGATCGATAACCAACTGTCGAAAAACAATCAGACGCTGGCCGATTTTATTGACGGCATCATTCGCGACCGGCTGGCCTTTGTGATCGAAAATGCGCGGGTGGTCAAGATCTTCATCGGCGAACTGTTTTACCATGAGGAAATGCGCGACCTGCTGATGAAAAGCCTGCCCAAGCCTTACTGGGACCGCGTACGCGATGAATTGCGGATTCTCCAAGCGCTGGGTGAAATGGTGCCATGGGACCCCCAGGAGGTGCTGCGCCTGATCTGGTCAACGGTCGGCGGCGCGGCGATCGGCTATCTATTTTTCGACCAGGCCCTGACGGAAACGGCGATCAGCCACACCGTCGAAGCCTTGATCAAGCAATTACGCCCATAACAAAGGAAATTTGTCAAATGGTGTTGGTTTTATGTTTTAAGCTTTTATGGGTCTCCTCTTTTGAGGGGGCTTTTTGTTATCTTAAGGGCTTAGAGGGCTTAGAGGGCTTAGAGGGCTTAGAGGGCTTAGAGGGCTTCGGGGCTTGCGGGCTTCGGGGCTTC